>JBBIKV010000026.1:1617-43857 GCA_037445285.1 Nevskiaceae bacterium
AGCGCTGAACCATTTTGGGACCGCGTGATTCCTGGCTCTTACGTGGGTAAGGCAGGTTGACACCGGTTTCGGCGGCGCCCCATCCGATGGGGAGCCGCATATTAGTTGGTTCTGGATTTCCAGACCATCGCTCGGCCGATGAGACAGGCGCTAGAGAGCCCCGCAGAGCTTCAGCGTCTGACAAGCGGTTAACCGAGAACAAGGCCCCGGGCTTGCCGTATGATTTTTCTCCGCATTGGGTTCTGGCAGAATTGGGTTGAATCGATGCCGATCGCGTGGCTCGCGCTCGGTGTGCTGCCCATGATCGTCGCGCCCTACGCCGCGGCTCCGGCTTTTATTCTCAAGCTCTCCTCCTCGGCCCCTACCACCTTAGTTGGGGCAAATGAAAAGAATGCTCGTCAACGCAGTTCAAGAAGAAGAACTGCGAGTCGCACTGGTCGACGGTCAGAAACTCTACGACTTATCCATTGAGATCCCGTCTCGAGAACAGAAAAAATCCAACATCTATAAAGGCCGGATAACCCGCGTCGAACCCAGTCTCGAGGCGGCGTTCGTCGAATACGGCGCACAGCGCCACGGCTTCCTGCCGCTGAAGGAAGTGTCGAAGGAATACTTCCGCTCGCAACCGGCGGCCGGCGGCCGGCTGAACATCAAGGAACTGCTCCAGGAAGGCCAGGAGCTCATCGTCCAGGTCGAGAAGGAGGAGCGCGGCAACAAGGGCGCGGCGCTCACCACGTTCATCAGCCTCGCGGGCCGGTTTCTCGTGCTCATGCCGAACAATCCGCGCGCCGGAGGCGTGTCCCGCCGGATCGAGGGCGAGGATCGCGATCAAATGCGCGAGGCCATGAACGCGCTGCAGATTCCCGATGGCATGGGAGCCATCGTGCGCACCGCCGGAGTCGGGCGGACCCCGGAGGAACTGCAGTGGGATCTGAACAACCTGAAGACCGCCTGGGACGCGATCGTGGCCGCGAACGACGGTCGCCCCGCGCCGTTCCTGATCTTCCAGGAAAGCGATGCGGTGACCCGCGGCCTGCGCGATTACTTCTCCGACGACGTCGGCGAGTGCCTGATCGACCAGCCGGAAGCCTTCCAGAAGGCGCAGGAATACATGCAGCGGTTCATGCCGCCGGATGCCCAGCGCAAACTCAAGCTGTACCAGGATCCGGTGCCGTTGTTCACGCGCTACCAGATCGAGAGCCAGATCGAGTCGGCGTATTCGCACAAGGTCACCCTGCCCTCGGGCGGCAGCCTCGTGATCGATCACACCGAGGCGCTGGTCTCGATCGACATCAACTCGGCGCGCAGCACGCGCGGCGGGGACATCGAGGCGACGGCCCGCAACACGAATCTGGAGGCGGCCGAGGAAATCGCCAGGCAGCTGCGCCTGCGCGACATCGGTGGACTGATCGTGATCGATTTCATCGACATGGAGTCCACGGCGAACCAGCGGGCCGTCGAAGACATGCTGCGCGATGCGGTCAAGATGGATCGCGCCCGCATCCAACTGGGTCGGCTCTCACGCTTCGGCCTGCTCGAACTCTCGCGCCAGCGCCTGCGTCCGGCACTCAGCGAAACCACGCACATCAATTGCCCGCGATGCAGCGGCATGGGCACCATCCGCGGCGTGGAATCCATGTCGCTGGCGTTGTTGCGCCTGATCGGCGAGGAGGCCCGCAAGGAACGCACCGGGCGGGTGATCGCCCAGGTCCCGGTCGACGTCGCAACCTATCTCATGAACGAGAAGCGCGATTGGCTCAATCAGATCGAGTCGCGCGACAAGGTCTCCCTCGTGATCGTGCCGAATCCGCACCTGCAAACGCCGGGTTACACGCTGCGCCGGATTCGCGACGACGAGAAGGAGCTGCCGGAGAACACGACCGTCAGCTACCAATTGGCGGATCAGCCGAGCATCGATGATTCGAACATCGGCAGCCGCGACAAGAAGCCGCAGGGCGAAGCGCCGCTGGTGCCGAGTCTCCTGGCCTCCTCCACCGCCCCCATCATCCCGATGCCCGTGCCCGAGGCGCCGCCGGCGGCACCGACTCCGCCGCCGATCGAGGTGGTACAGCAGGGCGCCTTGGTACGGCTGTGGCGCTGGCTGTTCGGAACCGGTAATGCGCCCTCGCAGGCCCCCGCCGAAGCGTCGTCGGCGCCAGCCCCCAAGGACCGCCCGCCGCAGCGTGACGCGCGCGGTGACCGCTACCGCAGCGGCGGCGGCGGCGGTGAGCGCGATCGGCATCGCGATCGTGACCGCAACCCGCGACGCGAGAGTCCGGGGCGAGACCGGCCGGGGCGGGACGGTGCGCCTCGCGACGCCGGACGAGACCGCGGTGGACGCGACATCCCACGGCGCCCGGATGCCGGAGCCCAGGCGGAGCGTCCGGCGGGTGCGCCGCGCACCGAGTCCGCAGGGCGCGACCTGCCGCGCAACGAGGCACCCCCGCGTCAGGAGGGTCCGCGCACAGAGCAGGCATCGCGCAACGAGAATGCCCCCCGCAACGCCGATCAGCCGCGGACCAACGAGCGCGACCCGAGCGGTGAACAGCGTCCGGCCGGTGAGCGCACGGGACGCAGCCGGCGTCGCCGTGGGCGCGGCCGGCGCGATGGTGGCGAAAACGCCGTCAACGGTCAGGGAAATGGCGGCGGCAACAACGGCAACCCGGCGGGAGGCGGGAACGAGCCGGGCGGCGACATCGACGGCAACACCGGCCGTCCTGAATCCGCACCACGCTCGGACCTGCCCGCCCGGGAGTCTGTCCCCCGGACGGAGACTTCGGCGCCGCCCGCCGCAGGGCCGGACCCGGCAGCGGCGTCTGTGGCGCCGCCGAGTGCCGCGCCCCAACCGCAACCCGCGCCTCCGCGCGCGGCCGAACCGGCCGCAGGAGGCGACAAATACGTGGTGTGGTCGTCCGCCCCGAGCGAGGCGCCGCGGACCGGTCCCGACGAGCGCTGATGTCGGTGCGCGCGGACCTTACCGGTTCGCGCGCAGCCGGGCTGCGAGAGCGAGACTGACCAGGACCACGGAGGCGGCCACGCCGCGCAGCGCGGCGATGGCGTAGAACGCCAGGGTCATCGCCAGCGAATGCACGCCGACGGAACCGTGCCAGGTCTTGTAAAACGACAGGGCTGCAAGCACGGCGGCCGTCGCCGCATAGCCCAGTATCCATCCGTGGCGCTCGGCAGCCCGCAACCTGCGCACCGGAACCGGCTCGCCGGCATGCCCCGAGCGCAACCCGTACAGCACGATCAAAAAAACGACGCCGAGGCCGACGAGCGAACTGACGTCCTGCAGCAACCGCGTGCCGAACAGGTGGTGGCCCGCAAAGTCGACGTAAGGCTCATCCAGCGCCGGAATCATCCGCACTCCTCTGGTGCCTTCGTGCGTGAAGGCGTCCCAGATCAGGTGACTGAGGGCACCCAGCAGAATCCCGCACGCCGCCACCGCCCATTGCAGGAGACTGCCGAGATCCGCCGGGGCGCCAAAGGGCCGCCACCGCAAATACGCCGCATCCGAAATCACCTCCATCAACGCCTGCTTGATGAATCGCTGGAACATCCAGAACGTCAGCAGTCCCACCGGCAGACAGAACGTCAGCAACGCCATGGCGCCATGGGTGTCGACTCGTGCCGGCCGCCAGGGCGACAAGAAGCCGAAATCCGGGACCATGCTGCCGATGATCGTCGCCGACAACACACGCCAGCGCGCCAGGGGACGGGTAAACGGCAAAACCGCCGCCACGTGAGAAATGGTGAATGGCATCAAATACCCAACTGATCATCTGGCCGTCATATTACAGAACCATGGCATACCGGGGCGTTTACCCACCCTCATCACGGGTTCCCTTGTAGCACAGCGAAGAGCCGCCGCGGCGGAACGGCGGCCGATCTGGCGGGGTCCGACAACGAGGAATGTACCGGCCTTCGTTTGACGTAACGCTCCGCCATCCATGACGCTCATCGCGATTCCCGGACTTTTGCATTGCCCAGGGTCCACTTGCGCCCTACGGTGACTCCAGGACCATCGCTCGAACTCGGGACGCTTGGGAGGAGTTATGGGTGCATTGACCGACAGCAGAAGCATCGAATCCGACATCGCGGATTGCCACCAGGCCATCTACCGGGCAACGGATCCGGACACTGCAATGAGGCACTGGGTGCGGCTGCGCGGACTGCTTGCACAGAAAACCGAGTCGGACGACCTGCTTTTCCGACGTGAGACGAGCCGCGGGGAGTTTCGATCCCCGGGGACGTGACGGCACTCGGCGGCGCGCCGCGGCGGATTTGGCGGCCCTCATGGCCAGTGCGCCGAGAGCGCCTCGAACAGCCCTTCGATGGCCGTCTCGTCCACGTTCAGCGTCAAGGCAATCCTGAGCCGCGCGGTCCCGGCGGGAACCGTCGGCGGACGAATCGCACGCACGTCGAATCCGGCCGAACGGAGTGTTGCCGCGAGCTCCACGGCGGCCCGGTCCTCGCCGACGATGAGGGGCAGGATGTGCGAGCCCGGGCCGGTGAGGCCGCAGTGCCGCGCCAATTCACGCGACGCACAGTCGACCAGCCGATCCAATCTCTCACGCCGGTCGTCACTGTTCGCTGAGAGGACGAGTGCGGCCCGGGTCACCGCCGCGAGCAGCGGCGGGGGTGCGGTGCCGAAGATGAACGGTCGGCCGCGGTTGACCAGAAAGTCGTTGAGCACGCTGGGTGCGCAGACGAAGGCGCCGGCCGTGCCCAAAGCCTTGCCGCAGGTATGCACGGTAATCACGTTGTCGCGCCCCTCGAGGAACGCGGCTCGCCCCCTGCCCCGTGGACCCAGAACGCCGGTGGCATGTGCCTCATCGATCACCAGCACGGCCTCGCGGTGGTCCGCCAGTGCGGCCAGCTGCCCGAGATCCGGTCCATCGCCGTCCATGCTGTAGAGACTCTCGACGGCGATCCAGGTCTGGCCGGTGCCGCCGGCGCGGCGCCAGCGGCCGATCGCCTCGTCGATCGACTGCAGGTCGTTGTGGCGGGCGGCTGCGGATGCCGACCGGCCCCGGCGAATTCCATCGTGCACGCTCGCGTGGATCCACTCGTCGTGAACCACGAGGTCGGACCGCTGCGGTGCGGTCGCAAACAAGGTCAGATTGGCGGCGTAGCCGCTGCCGAAATACAACGCCGACCGGGCCCCGAAGAACTCCGCGGCGGCCGCTTCCAGCGCTTCATGTTCGGGGTGATTGCCGCGCAGGAGCCGGGAGCCGCCGGCGCCCACGGGGACGCCGCGCGCCAACGCGTCCGCGGCCGCCGACCGCAGTTCCGGGCCATGCGCCAACCCGAGGTAGTCGTTGGAGGAAAAATCGAATCCTCCATGGCCGCCGAGACTGCGGCGCCGACCCAGGGCCGAGAGATGCTCGAGGTCGGCCGCGAGCGCCGCAAAGGGCGATGGACCGGCTGCCGGCCGCGCGCGGGTCGAAGGGGGATCGAACTTCACCGCGGCATTCTCGCACGATCGCGGGCACGGCCGACGCAAGCCTTGTGTGGATCCGCCGGCGGGATGGGTCGCATTTTTCCTGCGCAGGCGGTACAACACGACATCCGTTCGGACTGCGGGGGAGAGCGATGCGATGAAGCGATCAATGTGGGCCTTGTGCGCGGCCTGCCTGGCCGCGGGCGCCGCGGGTTCAGCCCTCGCCGCCGATGCCGTGTTCCACGACAAACCGGACTCTCCCCGGAGTCTTCCCGCCGACAATCTGCCGCCCTTCGGCATGCTGGACGACACGGGCAAGCTGGTGCCGGCACCCCCTATTCCGGCCGGCGGACTGCATCGCGGACCCGGTTCACCGCCCGAATCCGCGGCGCGGGGTCCCACGTTGTTCCTGGCCGTGGAAGCGGCCGAGGCCGCCGTAAAAGCCTGTCATCTGCTCGGCTTTCGCGTCGGCGTCACGGTCATCGATTCGGCGGGAGAAGCCCGCGCCATGCTCACCGCCGACGGCTCGGACGGCAGCCATGTGTTCGTGGCCATGCGCAAGGCACTGACCGCGCTCGCGTTCAACATGGCGAGCTCCAAAGCCATCGAACTCGTTCCGAAGGACCCCGCGATGCTGGCGCGGGTGACCCCGGCCATGTTCGTCGAGGGCGGTGCGTTGCCCATCGTCGTCGCTCACGAGACCATCGGCGCGATCGGCGTCAGCGGCGCCGGCGGCTCGCCCATCGGACATCAGGATGAGCTCTGTGCGGCAGCCGGCCTGAAAAAAATCGACTACCTGAGCAAGTAGCCGGCCCGCCCGGGCCGGCTGCTCGCGCACGCCGCACCGAGAGGTCGGCGTTGTTGAACGGATCAGCCGCAGCGGCGCTCACCCACAGGACGCGCCGCCATCGACGGCGATGTATTGTCCGGTCACATGACGCGACGCGTCGGAGGCGAGATACACCGCCGCACCCTGCAGATCGGTGTCGCCGCCGAGCCGGCCGAGCGGCGTGGCCGCGATCACCGCCGGGCCGATCGTGTCGAGCAATCCGCTCGCCAGCCTGGACGGAAAGAAGCCGGGACAAATCGCGTTGACGCGGATGCCGTACGGTCCCCACTCGCCCGCGAGGGCGCGCGTCAGATGCAGGGCCGCCGCCTTCGAGGCGTAATACGCCGCCGCCTTCATGTGCATGGAGGTGTGGAGCGCGGCGGAGGACGCGACGACGATGATGTTGCCCGAGCGCTGCGGTATGAAGCAGCGATTGGCCACCGCCTGGCTGAGCGCGAAGACGCCGGTGGAATTCAGCGCCATGACTTTGTTCCACGCTTCCAGAGGGTGCTTCTCGGCCGGAGCGCCCCAACTCGTGCCGGCGTTGTTGACCAGGATGTCGATGGCGCCATACCGGCCGATGACCGCCTCGACCAGCGCCGGAATCTGCTCCGTCAGCGCCAGATCGTTGACCACGGTCAGGGCCTCTATGCCCTGCCGGGCGAGCGTCTCCCTGGCTTCCTCCAGTTCACGCGTTTTTCGCGCACTGATCGCGATCTTCGCGCCCATCTCGCCGAGGCCCGCAGCGATCTGCAGCCCCAAGCCGCGCGAACCGCCGGTGATGAGCGCCACCTTTCCGCCGAGTTCGAATGATTCCCGCACACCCAATTCACATCACCTCGATTCATGCCACCCGCACGCCGGGGGTGCACGCGTCCTCAGCCATCATCCTTCAGGCGCACCAGCTGCTTGCCCAGGTTTTCCCCCTTGAGCAAGCCGATGAAGGCCGCGGGCGCCGACTCCACTCCGTTGGCGATGCTTTCCCGATATTTCATCCGCCCCGACGCCACCTCGGCCGTCAAGGCGCGCAATCCCTCGGACCACAGCTCCAGATGGTCGGTGACGATGAACCCCTGCATCCTGCAGCGGGCCGTCAGGAACAGCCCGGGATTCCTGATGGCGCTCTTGGGAATGTCCCCGGGGATCATGTTGTAGTCGCTGATGAGTCCGCAGATCGCCACCCGGGAGAACGGATTCAGCAGGCTCATGACGGCATTCAGGACGTCGCCGCCGACGTTTTCGAAATGTGCATCGACACCGGCCGGTGCCGCGGTACGAATCGAACCGGCCAGAGCCTTGACGTCGGCTGCCGTCTTGTAATCGACGCAGGCATCGAAGCCCAGCTCCTGCGTGACGTAACGACATTTCTCCGCACCGCCGGCGATGCCGACCACGCGCGCGCCGGCGCGGCGCGCCAACTGACCGACGACGCCGCCCACTGCGCCGGCCGCTGCGCTCACGACCAGGGTGTCGCCGGGCTTCGGCTCCAGAATCTTGTTGACACCGTACCATGCCGTCATCCCGGGCATCCCGAGCACGCCCAGATAGGCCGACAGCGGGTGCGTGCCGACCTTGGTCAGTCCGCCTGCGGCGCTCACACCGTATTCTGCCCAGCCCAGATAGCCCGCCACCCGGTCACCCACCGCGAACCCGGGGTCTCGGGATTCAACCACCTCACCGACGGTAGCGCCGATCATGGTTTCACCGAGCGCTTGAGGGGCCGCATAGGATTTGGCGTCGTTCATGCGCCCGCGCATGTAGGGGTCCAGGGACAGGAAGTGATTGCGCACCCGCACGTGACCGTCCTCGAGCGGCGGCATGTCCACCACCTCGAGGCGAAAATCATCGACGGTGGCCCATCCGCGGGGGCGCGAGGCGAGCACGATTCGGCGGTAGGTGTCGGACACTGAACTCTTCTCCCTCAGGGGGAGTGCGATCTCCCCTGTGCGGTACGATACCGCAATCGACGTCCGCACTTCAGCATGCCGGTGACTGCGGCCGTTTTTCCGCGCCGCCGGCGGACGATGCCGCGCAGGTTCCGGCCGCGGAGTTTTGATTGTAGAATCGTCAATCCTACGAGACCCTCATGATCCCGCCGAATGCCACTCACGATCCCTCGCTGCGCTCCCGGGTGGAGTCGGCCAACCGGCCGCTGTGCGACTTTCCGATCCAGAATCTGCCCTTCTCGGTGTTCCGGCGGCGGGGAACGACGGAGTCGTTCCGCGGCGGAGTTGCCATCGGGGATGAGATCCTCGATCTCGCCCGTGTCCGGGACCTCGGGGTCATTGGCGGGCCCGCCGCAGAACCCCTGGCCAAAGCCACCGAATCCACGTTGAATGCCTTCATGGGGCTCGGCTTGCCGGCGTGGTCCGCGCTGCGAGGCGCGCTGTCCGACCTGCTGAGGGTCGGGTCCGACGCGCCCCCGGGATTGAAGGAATGCCTGGTCACCCAGTCCGCGGCGGAACACGCGCTGCCTGCCCGGATCGGGGACTACACGGATTTCTATTCCTCGATCCATCACGCGACCGCCGTCGGCAAGCTGTTCCGGCCGGACAATCCATTGCTTCCCAACTACCCCTGGGTCCCCATCGGCTATCACGGGCGCAGCTCCTCGATCAGCATCTCGGGGCACTCGTTTCCGCGCCCCTGCGGCCAAACGCTGGCCCTCGGCGCGGTCACTCCGACCGTGGGTCCCAGCCGGCGCCTGGACTGCGAACTCGAACTCGGCATCTACGTGGGAGTCGGCAATGCGATCGGCACTGCGATTCGCATGGAGTCCGCCGAGGAGCATATCTTCGGCCTTTGCCTGCTCAATGACTGGTCGGCCAGGGATCTGCAGGCCTGGGAATATCAGCCGTTGGGCCCCTTCTTGTCGAAGAATTTCGCCACCACCGTCTCGCCGTGGATCGTGACGCTCGAAGCGCTCGCGCCGTTTAGGTCGCCCTTCGTCAGGCCCGCCGACGCGCCGGCTCCGCTGCCGTACCTGGACTCGCCCGCCAACCGCGGCGGCGGCGCCATCGACATCCAGCTCGCCCTCGGTATTCAAACGAGTGCCATGCGCGACAGGCGCCTCGCCCCTCAGATCCTGTCGCGCACGAGCTATCGCCATGCCTTCTGGACCGCCGCACAGCTGGTCGCCCACCACACCGTCAGCGGCTGCAACCTGCAGGCAGGGGATCTGCTCGGCACCGGCACGCAGTCGGGGCCGACGCCGGAGGAAGCCGGCTCGTTGTTGGAACTCACGGCCGGGGGCAGGAATCCCATCGCCGTCGGCGTGGGCGAGAGCCGCACCTTCTTCGACGACGGGGACGTGGCGATCATGCGCGGCTGGTGTGAACGGGCGGGCGCGCGGCGCATAGGCTTCGGGGAAGCGACGGCGCAGGTGCTGCCCGCCTCGACGCCGCCCCGCGATCCGACCGGGCGCGGTTCGCCGCGTCCCCCATGCTGACGCTCTACACCTATTTTCGCAGTTCGGCGGCCTACCGGGTGCGCATCGCCCTGAATCTCAAAGGCCTCGCATACACGTCCGTCGCGATCCACTTGTTGCGCGATGGCGGTCATCAACACCGGCCGGCCTATGCCGCCCTCAATCCCGCCGAGTTGATCCCGACGCTTCAGGACGACGCGCACACGGTCACGCAGTCGCTTGCGATACTCGAGTACCTGGAGGAAGCGTACCCGGACCCCGCCCTGTTGCCGCGCGGTCCGTCGGAGCGGGCCCGGGTACGGGCCCTGTCGCTCACCATTGCCTGCGAAATTCACCCGCTCAACAACCTCCGGGTGCTGCGATATCTGACGGGAACGCTCGGTCTCGACGACGGGCGGCGCGACGAGTGGTATGGTCACTGGGTGAGAACGGGGTTCACCGCGCTGGAGCGGCAACTCACTCAGGATGCGCTCTCGGGCGACTTCTGCCATGGCAACACCCCGACCTTCGCGGACTGTTGCCTAGTGCCGCAGGTGTACAACGCCAGGCGTTTCAACTGTCCCCTGGACGACTACCCCACGGTGTTGCGAATACACTCCCATTGCGAGCGGTTGGATGCGTTTCGGCGCGCCGCACCCGGGGTTCAGCCGGATGCCGAATGAGGCCGGTCAGGCGTTCACCGGCGCCGGGAGTTCCGTACGCACCCGTTCAAGGTCCTCCGGGGTGTCGACGCCGCCGGGCGGCGCCTGCGTCAGCGTGACGAGGTGCAGAGTCATCCCATGTTCCAGCGCACGCAGCTGCTCGAGCCGTTCCGACGACTCCAATGCGGTCGGGGGCCATGCGGCGAAGGCGAGCAGGCTGGCCACGCGATAGGCATAGAGTCCGATGTGCCGCCAGGCGCCCTGAAACACCGTCGGACGGCCGTGGACGACGCCGTCGCGCGGCCAGGGCACGGGTGCACGGCTGAAGTACAGCGCCCTGCCGTCGAGCGCCCGCAGGGCCTTGACGCAGTTCGGGTCGAGGAATTCGGCCAGGCTCGCGACCGGCGCCACGGCCGTCGCGATGTCGACCTCCGGCCGCGCCGCGAGCGCCGCCGCAACCTCCGCGACCACCGCCGGCGGCATCAAGGGTTCGTCGCCCTGCAGGTTGACGACGACATCGCCGCCCGCCAGGCCCCGCGCGCGTACGACCTCGGCGATGCGATCGGTCCCGGATGCATGCTCCACCCGGGTCATGATGCAGTCGGCGCCGAAGCCGAGCGCCGCGTCCCGGACACGCTCGTCGTCCGTCGCCACGGTCACCGACGCCGCGCCGCTCGAGCGCGCGCACTCCCACACCCACTGAATCATCGGCCGGCCCGCGATGGCGAGCAGCGGCTTGCCCGGCAGGCGGGACGCGGCATATCGCGCGGGGATGACGACGTGAAAAATGGGCGGCGGGCGCATTGCGTAATTTCAGCGGGCCAGCAGCGGATCTTCGGGCCCGAGGACCCGCGCCTCTTCGGGCAGCATCACCGGGATGCCCTCGCGCACGGCGTACGCCAGGCGATCGGCCCGGCAGACCAGTTCCTGGGAGTTGCCGCCGCCGACACTGCGCAGCGGGCCCTTGCAGAGGGGACAGACCAACAATTCGAGCAGGCGTTTATCCATCGATCGGTCCTCGCGGCGGTTGTACTGATCGCGCAATTCTTGTCGAGACGACGCCAAGCAGCGCGGCCGCCCCGGCGGCGTCGAAAGTCGCGGTCACGGGCACGTACCAGTGCTGGGGACCGGCGAACGCGGCACATTTTACGGCATCCTTCTCCGTCATGAGCACCGACTTGCCATCGCCGAAGTCGATGTCCTCGGCCGTCAGATCCGCGTGATCGGCCAGCGGCCGTCCGCTGACCTCGATGCCGCCGGCGCGCAGCATGTTGAAGAACCGCTCGGGGTTGCCGATGCCGGCGATCGCGTGGATCGAGGTGCCGGCCATCGTCGCGAGCGGCCGCACCGTGCCGTCGCGCAGGGATACGGCGCTCTTCGCCTCGAGCCGCATGCTGAACGCCCCGTCGAGCAGCGGCCGGCCGCCGTTTACGACGACGGCGTCGACGCCCTTCAGCCGGCCCGGCGTCTCCCGCAGGGGCCCCGCCGGCAGCAGCCACCCATTGCCGAAGCGCCGGTCGCCGTCGATCACGACGATCTCGCAATCCCGTGCCAGCGCATAATGCTGCAGTCCGTCGTCGCTCACGATGACGTCGCACCCGGCGCTCACCAACAACTGGGCCGCGGCCGGCCGGTCCCTCCCGACGGCCACGGGGACGCCCGTGCGGCGCGCCAGGAGGATGGGTTCGTCGCCCACGAGGCGGGGATCGTCCTCGGCCGAGATCCGGCGCACCTGCGTCGATGAGCCGCCATGGCCCCGCGTCACGACACCCGGCTTCAGCCCGAGTTCAGCGAGGTGCGCGACCAGCCAGCACACCAGCGGCGTCTTGCCGGTGCCGCCGACCGACAGGTTGCCGACCACCACGACCGGACACGGCAGGCGCGATGCGCGGCGCACGTGATGGGTGTAAAGGGTCCGGCGGATCCCCGCGATCGCGCCGTAGAGCAGCGAGAACGGCAGCAACCACCACGGCGGCGCGGCGCGCTCGTACCAGGTGCGATTGAGCCAGGATTGGACCGACATGACGATGGCGCGTTATGGACGGGGATTACGCGTTGAACTGCATCCCGTGCAGCGCCGCATACAACCCGCCCAGCGCCAACAGCGCCTTGTGGTCGCCCGATTCCACGATGCGCCCCCCATCGAGCACGATGATGCGATCGGCGCCCTCCACCGTCGACAGCCGGTGCGCGATCACGAGCGTGGTCCTGCCCTCCATGAGCAGGGACAGTTCCTGTTGAACGCGGCGTTCCGATTCGTTGTCGAGCGCCGCCGTCGCCTCGTCGAGGATCAACACCGGGGAATCCTTGAGCAGCGCGCGCGCGATCGAGATGCGCTGGCGCTGCCCCCCCGAGAGATTCTGACCGCGATCGTTGAGCGGCGTGTCGAACCCCCGCGGCTGCTGCGCCACGAATTCCATGACGTTGGCCGCGCGGGCCGCCGCCTCGACGTCGGCCTGCGTTTTGCCGACCGCGTTGAAGGCGATGTTGTTGCGGATGGTGTCGTTGAAGAGCACGACGTCCTGGCTCACCAGGCTCACCTGCGAGCGCAGGTCGGCGAGCCGGTATTCCCTGACGTCGACGCCGTCCAGCAGCACCATGCCCTCCTGCACGTCGTAGAAACGGGGCACCAGGCCCACCAGGGTGGTCTTGCCGCTGCCCGAGCGGCCTACGATCGCCACCGTCTCGCCGGGCTTGACGTGAAAGCTCACGTTGTGCAGCACGGAACCCTTGTCGCCGCCGTACGTGAACGACACGTTGCGGAACTCGATCTCGCCGCGCGCGCGCGCGAGGGCGCGCGGTCCGCCGCCGCCTTCGGTCGGATGGTCCAGCAGTTCGAACACGCTCTGGCCGGCGGCGACGCCCTGCTGCAGGGGACCGCTCACGTTGACCAGGCTGCGCAACGGCCCCGGCACCAGCATCAGCGCGGTCAGGAATCCGAACAGCTCGTCCACCCGCATGTTGTGCGAGAAGATCTGACGGATCGCCACGTACAGCACCCCCGCCAGGGCCATCGCGGCAATGCTCTGCACGACGGGATTGCTGATGGACTTGGCCCGCGCGAGCTTCATCTGCGACGCCCGGTTGTGCTCGTTGACCTCCTCGAAACGCCGGCTTTGATGGTCCTCCGCATTGAAGATCTTGATGAGGCGATGCGCGTCGATGGCCTCCTTGGCGACCCGCGTGATGTCGCCCATGGAATTCTGGATGCGCTCGCTGTAACGGCGAAAGCTGCGGTTGGCGATCTTCATCAACCAGCCGATCAGCGGCGCGGCGACGATGCAGAACGTCGCGAGCCGCCAGTTCAGATAGAACAGGTAGCCGATCAGGCCGACGATGGTGATGCTGTCGCCGATCAGGGAGATGGAGGCGCCGGTCGCCGCATCGGCCACCATCTCGATGTTGTAGGTCAGCTTGGAGAGGAGGTGACCCGACTGCTGGCGGTCGAGGTAGGCCGTCGGCAGCCGCAGATAGTGGGCGAACACGTCGCGGCGCAGACCCTTGATGACCTGGCGTCCCACCCAGCTGGGATAGTAATTGGCCACGAAATCGCCGACGCCGCGCAGCACGAACAGCGCCACCACGCCGACGGGAATTTCCCACTGGATCGCCGGGTCGCGCTTGACGAAGGCGCCGCTCATGAATGTCTTGACCAGATAGGCGAGCGCCCATTGCGAGGCCGCGAAGAGGATCATGCCGAGCACGCCAATCAGGAACACCCCGATATGGGGTCGCGCGTAGCGCAGCAGGCGGCGGTATATCGACCAGGAGCCGCCCCGGGATCCCGGGAGTGCATCGCTCGCGGCGGGGGTCGGGCTCAAGGGGTGCCGCCCTCGTGCACCGTCGCGATGTTCAATTGCGAGAATCCGAGCTTGCCGGCGACGTCCATGGCCGTGACGACGGCCTGATGCGTCGTGCGGGCATCCGCGCGGATCGTGATCGGACCCCGCGCCGTGCCCGCCTCCTTCAGCAGCGCGGCCCGCAGCGTGTCCGGGCTCGAATTGATGAGCGTGCGTTCGTTCACCCGGTAGGCGCCTTCCGCGGTGACCGTGATGACCAGCGGTTCCTGCGCGCCGCGCGGCACGGGCAATTGGCTCGCCTGGGGCAGCTGCACCTTGACACGGCCCTCCTGCTGGAAGGTCGTGGAGACCATGAAGAAGATCAACAGCACCAACAGCACGTCGATCAGCGAGATCAGATTGATCTCGGGATCCTCGCGGTGACGCGGCCGCAGATTCACGAGCCGACGGCCGGGACGGCCGCATTGCCGCGCTCGTCGAGCGCATCCACGAGCTTCATCGCCTCCTTCTCCATCTGCACGACCAGGCGTTCGACCTTGCCGCGCAGGAAGCGATAGGCGATCAGCGACGGAATGGCCACCGTGAGACCGGCGGCTGTGGTGATGAGCGCCTCGCCGATGCCGCCCGACAGGGTGCGCGGATCGCCGAGACCGTTGGCGGTGATGGCATTGAAGGCGTGGATGATGCCCGCGACGGTGCCGAGCAGACCGAGCAGCGGCGCGACCGACGCGATCGTGCCGAGGGTGTTGAGAAACCGCTCCAGCTCGTGAATGACGTGGCGGCCGCCGTCCTCGAGCCGCTCCACCATCAGGGCACGCGGCCGGTTGCGATTCGCGAGCCCGATGGCCAGCAGCTTCCCGAGGGGCGAGTTCTGCTCCAGCGCCATGATGAGCTTGTCGCTCAACTGGTCCGCTTCGATCCAGTTCCAGACCTTCTGCGAGAGGTCACGCGGAATGACCCGGCTGCTCTGCAGGGTCCACAGGCGCTCCAGGATGATGGCGACCGCCGCGATCGAGCATAATATGATCGGCCACATGAAGCCGCCGCCGGCGCGGATGATCTCCCACATTGCGTCCTCGTCGTTAAGTCATTGATGTACCGGCATGATACTTGAGGGCGTGGGCCGGAGATACCGCCGCACGGACCCAATTCTCAGTTTTGAGCAGTGGGCCGCAGGGCCGCGCCCGGAAGGCGCGGAAACGGCATAATGACCGCGTGGGAGTGAACCGAAGACCATGCAACGCTGGCTGAAAAGCATCACACCGGACCGCCGGAAGCTCGAGCAGCATTGGTGCTTGAGACCCTTCGCATCCCTGGTGGTCGATCGCGGCTGTTGGTCGTTCAAACGCAACAGCGTCATCCGCGCCTTTTCCCTGGGCCTCGCGATCGCCTTCGTGCCGCCGACGCCGCTGCTGCCGCTGCATCTGACGTTGTGCACCGTGCTGGGGATGGTATTCAGGCTGAACATGCCGGTGCTGTTCGCGACCGTCTTCATCAGCAACCCCTTCACCTGGTTTCCGCAGATCGCCGCGTCGGTCTGGGTGGGTGCGAAGCTCATGGGATTGAATCTGATGCCCGTGCTGCACCAGATGAGCCACCGAAACTTCCCGTCCCAGTTGGGCCAGCTCTGGGAACCGCTGCTGCTGGGCGCCTTCGTCCTCGGCGTTTCCGCCGCGGCGTGCGGTTACCTCCTCGGCCAGGGCCTGTGGCGTGCGCGGGCGCTGTATCGCCTGCGGCGGCGCTCCCGCTCAGCCGCGCGCAGCGCCGCCTTCGACTAGAACCCCGTCGACCAGCCTGAGGATCCGGTCGAGACGCGCGGCGAGCCTCTCATCGTGGGTGACGATGACCAGGCTGGTCTGCAATTCCCGGTTGAGCTCCAACATCAGCTCGAACACCTGGGACGCGTTGCCGCCGTCCAGATTTCCCGTCGGTTCGTCCGCGAGCACCAGCGCCGGCCGGGTGACCAGCGCCCGGGCCACCGCGGCACGCTGCCGCTCTCCGCCCGAGAGCTGCGACGGTCGATGCTCGAGCCGCGCCGCCAGGCCCACCCGGGTGAGGATCGCCGCGGCGGCGGCCTTGGCCGCCTCGGGGTTCGAGCGTCTCACCAGCAGCGGCATCGCCACGTTCTCGAGCGCCGTGAATTCCGGCAGCAGATGGTGGAACTGGTAGACGAAGCCGACGGTCCGGTTGCGCAGCAGGCCGCGCTCCCGGTCGTTCAATTGGTTCATCGCCGCGCCGGCGATCTTCACCGTGCCGCGGGTCGGCAGATCCAGGCCGCCGAGCAATTGCAGCAGCGTGGTCTTTCCCGAACCGGAAGCGCCCACGATGGCGATGCGCTCCCCCGCGCGGACCGTGATGGCGGCGCCGGCGAGCACCTCGAGCGTCACCCCGCCCTGGGTGAATTCCTTGACGAGTCCCTCGCCCTCGAGCACCACATCGTTCGATCCGGCCATTTCGGTACGTTCCTCAATCATTGCGCAGGGATTCGGCGGGGAGCAGGCGCGCGGCGCGCCATGCGGGATACAGCGTCGACAGACAGGCGAGCACGAACGCGAACCCGCAGATCTTCACCACGTCCGAGACCCGTACGTGCGCGGGCAGGTCGCTCATGAAATAGACGCGTGCGTCCAGGAACTTGAATCCAACCAGGCTCTCGAGCCCATGCACCAGGCTCTGCAGGTTGAGGGCGATGAGCACGCCCAGGATCACCCCGAGGACGATGCCGAGCATCCCGATGAGGCTGCCCTGGATCACGAAGATGGACAGCACGCTCTGCGGCGAGGAGCCGAAGGTCCTCAGGATCGCAATGTCCCGCCGTTTGCTCTTCACGACCATGACCATCGTCGACACGATGTTGAACGCCGCGACGGCGACCACGGCGGACAGCATGATGAACAGGATCCGCTTGGTGATCTCGATGGAGCGGAAGAAATTTTCGTGCTGCGCGGTCCAATCCTCGACCAGGTAGCTGCCGCCGAGCGCCATCGCCGAATCGCGCACCACCCGCGGCGCGGCGTACATGTCGGTGACGTTCAGGCGGATCCCGGTGATGTCCTGGCCCATGCGCAGCAGCTTCCCGACGTCCTGCATGTCGAACAGCGCGATGCGCCGGTCATACTCGTACATGCCGACGGCGATGATGCCGACCACCTGGAAGGCCCGCATGCGCGGCATGACGCCGATCGGCGTGACGTCGCCCTGCGGCACGATCACCACGACCCGGTCGCCCACCTTCGCACCGATCGCCTCGGCGAGGTCCCGGCCGAGGATGACCCGGTAGGCGCCTGGCACCAGATCGGCGAGATGGCCGCTGCGCAGGTGCGGAGCCAGGTCCGCGACCCTGCGTTCCGATGAGGGCACGACGCCGCGCAGCAGAATTCCCGAGGACTTGCCCGCGTGCGTCACCATGCCCTGCTCCTCGATGTACGGCGCCGCGGCCGCGACACCGGGAAACGTGTCGAGTTTCTTCACCTTGGGGCGCCAGTCGGGGATCCGGCCCTCGAGCCCGGCAATGGTGGCATGCGCCGTGAGGCTCAATATCCTCGTGCGCAACTCCTCCTCGAAGCCGTTCATCACGGACAGCACGACGATCAACACCGCGACGCCGAGGGAGAGCCCGATCGTCGCGATGCCGGCGATCAACGAGACCGAGCCGCCCCGCGGCGACGCGCGCAGATATCTCAGCCCGACGAAACCCTCGTACCAGTAACGCGTCATTCGTAGCGCAACGCCTCGGCGGGTTGGGTCCTGGATGCCTGCAGCGCAGGATGGATCGTGGCGATGAAGGTGAGGAGCAGCGAGGCCAGGACGATGCCGACGACGTCACCGGGGTGGATTTCACTCGGGATCGTCGAAATATAGTAGACGTCCGGATCCATGATGTGCAGGTCGAGCGCCTGTTCCAGGAACGGCACATGCAGGGCCACGGCGAGGCCGAGCGCCACACCGATCGCCGTGCCGACCCAGCCGATCAGCACGCCCTGCGTCATGAACACCGCCAGCACCCCGCGCGGGCTCATGCCGAGGGTGCGCAGGATGGCGATGTCCGTGCGCTTGTCCGCCACGACCATCACCAGCGTGGCGGCAATGTTGAACACGGCGACGGCCACGATCAGCATCAGGATCAGGGTCATCATGGTCTTCTCGATGCGGATGGCGCGAAAGTAGGCCTCGTTGTCCTGGGTCCAGTCGCGCAGCCGCAGCCCGGGAGCCAGACGCGCCGCCGCGCCGCGGGCCAGTGCCGGCGCCTTCAGCACATCGTCGAATTTAAGGCGGATCGCGGTCGGCCCTGACAGTCCGCGAAGCGCCTGCGCGTCCTGCAGATTGACGAGCGCCAGGGCGCTGTCGTGCTCCTGCAACCCCACTTCGAAGATTCCCACCACCTGGAATTGCCGCAGCGTGGGCAGGATGTCGGCGGGACCGGCACCGGCATCCTCGCGCCCGGCGGTCATCACGGTCAACGTGTCCCCCACCCCGACCTCCAATTGATAGGCGAGCATGCGGCCGAGCACGATGCGATTCGACCCCGGGGTGAGATCGCTCAACTGACCCTCGCGCATGGAATCGGCGATCGTCGACACCTGCGGTTCGAGCCGCGGATCGATACCCCGGACGACGGCCCCGCTCATGGCGGGTTGGCGGCTCAACATCGCGTCGATGTCGAGGAAGGGGGCCGCGCCGACCAGTTCCGGGGCCCATTGCAAGCGCGCGATGCGCTCGCGCCAGTCCGGAATCGCCTGTCCGCCGGCGCTCAAGGTCGCATGCGCCGTCAGGCTGAGCAGCCGATCCCGCAATTCCGAGCCTAGGCCGTTCATGACCGACAGCACCACGATCAGGATCGCAACGCCCAGCGCCACGCCGAGCAGCGACACCCAGGTGATGAACGAGACGAAGAAACTGTGCTCGCGGGCCAGCGAGTAGCGCAAGCCCACGAAGATGGAAACAGGCTGAAACATGCGCGGCGATTAAACCACAGGCGCCCGGGCTGCGGTGGCCGGTCCTTGGGGGGAACCGATAAACTACTTGATAATCATAATGTTAAGTCGGTCAACCCGCGGCGCCCGTCGACGGTGTTATCATCCTGCCCCGAGGTTTCGCTCGACGACGTCATACACGAGGTGTGCCATGGACTATCGAAGGCTGCTGGTCGCCACGGTCCTCGCGACGGGGATTGCCGGCATTGCGGACTCCGCCCGGGCGGAGACCATCGCGGTGGACAACGGCATCGCCGTCAAACCCTCCGACGTGGCCACCCCGACGCGGGGCATGACCATGGACCAAGTGGCGGCCAAATTCGGCGCCCCCAAGGCCAAGGAACCGGCGGTCGGCAACCCGCCGATCTCGCGCTGGGAGTACCCGGGGTTCATCGTCTACTTCGAACACACCCACGTGATCCACAGCGTGGTTGCGAATTCCTGAGTCGAATCGCGTAACATTCTCCCCTGTTGAATCGGTGCCCACCGCGACCCGCTCGCGGCGGGCGCTTTTTGTCGCTCATCCCGTCGTTGCTCACCCCGCGAAGAAATGCCCCTAACCGATCCTGTCCTGCCCACGGCCGTCCACCCCCGCGTCAAATGGGGGAAACTGTACGGGGCCGCCGCCGCCCTGACATTGGCGGACGCAGCCGCGAAGGCCCCGGGGCCGCTGA
This sequence comes from Nevskiaceae bacterium, assembly GCA_037445285.1. Taxonomy (GTDB): domain Bacteria; phylum Pseudomonadota; class Gammaproteobacteria; order Steroidobacterales; family Steroidobacteraceae; genus Bog-1198. The sequence continues at coordinate 21,405 of JBBIKV010000026.1, forward strand.
TCGTCATTGCGCAGAACTCGCGCGTCGCCGAGTCGCTCGGCGACGAAATCGGCTTCTTCGCCGGCGCCGGCACGCCGATCCGCATATTCCCCGACTTGGAGACCCTGCCCTACGACAGCTTTTCAGCCCATCCGGACATCACCTCCGCGCGTCTCGCCACCCTGGCGGAGCTGCCGCGCGCGCGCAAGGGGGTTTGGCTGGTCGCCGTCGACACCCTGCTGCAGCGTCTCGCCCCGCGCAGCTACGTCGAGGCGTATTCCCTCAAGGTCCACGTCGGCGAGACTCTCGACCTGGAGGCGTTGCGCGCGCAATTGACGCTCGCCGGCTATGCCGCCGTGACGCAGGTGGTCGCCCATGGCGAATTTGCGGTTCGCGGCTCGCTGCTCGACGTGTTCCCGATGGGCTCGGACAGCCCCTATCGGATCGACATGCTGGACCGGGACGTCGAAACCATCCGGCATTTCGACCCGGATACCCAGCGCTCGGGCGAGAAACTGGAGCGCATCCAGCTTCTGCCTGCGCGCGAGACCCCGCTCAACCCCGATGCGGTGCGCGAGTTTCGGCGCCGCTACCGCCTGCGCTTCACGGGCGATCTGTCGGAGCAGATCGTCTATCGCGACGTGAGTGCGGGTCAGGCGCCGGGCGGTCTGGAATTCTTCCTCCCGTTGTTTTTCGAACGCACCTCGCATCTGTTCGAATACCTGCCGCCCGGCAGCATGCTCGTCGACATGAACGACGCCACCGCCTCGGTCGACGGCCTGTGGAGCGACATCGGCCTGCGCCATGAACAGCTGCGCCATGACCGGCACCGGCCGATCCTGGATCCCGCCGAGCTGTTCCTCTCTCCCGATGAATTCCGCGCCGAGCAGCAGAACTGGCGGCAGATCGACCTGCGGACGTTCGAGTGGCCGCCCGAGACCCCCGGGCCGGTGCAGAACTTCGCGAGCAGCGCACCCGCCACCGTGCGCATCGATGCACGCGCCGAACAGCCGGCGGCGGAGCTCATGGCGCACCTCGACGCGAGCCCGGCCCGGGTGCTCCTGGCCGCCGAATCCGCCGGCCGGCGGGAACTGCTGCTCGATCTGCTGCGCGGCCGCGGCATCCAGGCGAAGGTGTTCGAGAATTTTGCCGGGTTCGTTGCCGGCGACCAGAAGCTCGGCATCACCGTGTCGCCCGCCGTGTCGGGACTGCGCCTGGATTCGCCGGCGCTCGAGATCCTGACCGAGGCTCAGTTGTTCGGCGATCGCGCGCGGCAGGAACGCCGCCGCCGCCGGGCGGAGCGCGACCCCGCCAAGATACTCAAGGAACTCTCCGACCTGCGCATCGGAGCGCCGGTGGTCCACGAGTCCTATGGAGTCGGCCGCTACGTCGGGCTGCAGACCATGGACGTCGCCGGCTACACGGGAGAGTTCCTCGTGCTCGAATATGCCGATGGCGACAAGCTGTACGTGCCCGTGCAGGCACTGCATCTGGTGTCGCGCTACACCGGCGCACCGGCGGAAACCGCGCCGCTGCACAAGCTCGGCGGCGAACAGTGGCAAAAGGCCCGCCGCAAGGCGGCGCAGCGCATCCGCGACGTCGCCGCCGAACTGCTGGACCTGTACTCGCGGCGGGCGGCGCGCGAAGGGACCCGCATGGCCTCCGGGGAGGCCGAGTACCGCGCATTCCAGTCCGGATTTCGCTTCGAGGAGACCTCGGACCAGGCCGCGGCCATCGACCAGGTGATCACCGATCTGAAATCGGACAAGCCTATGGATCGGGTGATCTGCGGCGACGTCGGCTTCGGCAAGACGGAGGTCGCGCTGCGGGCCGCCTTCGTCGCGGTCCAGGCCGGCAAGCAGGTCGCCGTGCTGGTGCCCACCACCCTGCTCGCCCAGCAGCATTTCACGACCTTCACCGATCGCTTCGCGGACTGGCCGGTCCGCGTCGAAAGCCTGTCCCGGTTTCGCACCCACAAGGAAGCCGCGGGCGTCATCGCCGGCGTGGCGGCAGGGTCGGTCGACATCGTCATCGCGACCCAGCGCCTACTCCAGGGCAAGATCAAATTCAAGGATCTCGGCCTGGTCGTGATCGACGAGGAACACCGTTTCGGGGTCCGCGACAAGGAGAAGCTCAAGGCGCTGCGAACCGAGGTCGACGTGCTCACCCTGACGGCGACCCCGATCCCGCGGACCTTGAACATGGCCATGGGCGGACTGCGCGACCTGTCGCTCATCACCACGCCGCCGGCCGAGCGGCTCGCCGTGAAAACCTTCGTGCTCGAGTGGAACGAAACCGTCGTGCGCGAGGCGGCGATGCGCGAAATCCGCCGCGGCGGCCAGATCTACTTCGTCCACAACACGATCGAGACCATCGAGAAGACCGCGCAGGCCATCCGCGAGCTGGTTCCCGAGGCGAACGTCGCCGTCGGGCATGGTCAGATGCGCGAGCGCGAACTCGAGCAGCTCATGCTCGACTTCTACCATCGCCGCTTCAACGTGCTGGTGTGCACCACCATCATCGAGAGCGGCATCGACGTGCCGACCGCCAACACCATCATCATCGACCGCGCCGACCGCTTCGGGCTCGCCCAGATCCATCAGCTGCGCGGCCGCGTGGGACGCTCCCACCACCGGGCCTATGCCTATTTGATCACTCCGCCGCGCAAGGCCATGACGGCGGATGCCGTCAAACGGCTGGAGGCCCTCGAGTCGCTCGAGGAACTGGGCGCCGGATTCACGCTCGCGACGCACGACCTGGAGATCCGCGGTGCCGGCGAACTGCTCGGCGACGAGCAGAGCGGCCAGATCCAGGAGATCGGCTACAACCTGTACATGGAGCTGCTGGAGCGCGCGGTGGCGGCGCTCAAGTCCGGCACGCAGGCCGATCTCGAGAGGCCGGTGGACGCAGGACCGGAGGTGGAGCTGCACCTGCCGGCCCTGATCCCGGAGGACTACGTTCCGGACGTGCACCTGCGTCTGGTGTTGTACAAGCGCATCGCGAGCACCCGGACGCGGGAGGAACTCGACGAACTGAAGGCCGAAATGATCGACCGCTTCGGCCCCATGCCGCAGTACGCCCAGTCGTTGTTCCGGACCGCACGGATCAAGCTGCGCGCCGGGGAACTCGGCATCCGCAAGATCGACGCCGGTGCCACCAGCGGCTACATCGTGTTCGAGGAAGAGAACAAGGTCGACGCGAAGCGGGTGCTGAAGCTGGTGCAGGGCAAACCCAAGGACTACCGCCTGGACGGACCGCTCAGGCTGCGTTTCACGCACGATGCGCGCACCGAGGAGAATCTCTTCACGCGCATCGAAATGCTGGTCGAACTCCTCGCCTGATGGCCCGCGGCGGCGCCCCCTGGGGCGCCGCCGCATATCCGCCGTCCGGTGTTATTGGATCGCCCCCAGAAAATCACCCTTGCCGATCTCCACGCCGCTCTTGCGCAACAGGGCATACACCATGCTTTCGTGGAAGTAGAAGTTCGGCAGCACGAAGTCGGTCACGTACGCGAGGGCCGTGAATTTCCAGGCGCCGTTCGGAAACTTGATCTCGATGGTGCGCGTCTGCGCGGCATTGATCTGATCCGCAGCGACGGTTTTCAGGAAATCCATCGTTTTCGCAATGCGCTGCTTCAATTCGTCGAGGGTGCCCTCGGTGTCCTCGTGCTTCGGAATGTCCACTCCCGCGAGCCGGGCCGCCGCGCCCTTGGCGGTATCGCACGCGATCTGCACCTGACGGACCAGCGGATGCATGTCCGGGAAGAGGCGCAGCTGCGTCAGCACCGCGGAGTCGTATTTCTTGGCGGCGGCGTGCGCGGCCGCCTTGTCGAGTATCGCGGACAGGTTGGCCAAACCCCGGCTCAACGCAGGAATGGAAATGTCATAAACGGAAATCGTCATCTCGAGCTCTCCTTCGAATCACCCACCCCAAGTCGGGGCGTCACTGTAGCGAAACCGACGCCGAAAACCCACCCCCCGACGGAGCAACGAACCCGCCCCCGAGCCCTTGGGTACAATGCACCCCGGAACGCCGGGAGGAATCATCATGCTGCCCTTTTCCGAAGCCTGTGAACGCAACAAAGGTCCCATCCTCGAGGTGCTGCGCGGCAGTTTCGCCGACACCGCCCAGGTGCTCGAAATCGGCAGCGGTACCGGACAGCACGCGGTGCACTTCGCCGCGCAACTGCCGCACCTCACCTGGCATCCCACGGAGCGCCTCGAAACCCTGGCCGGTCTGACGGCGCGGATTCAGGCCGAGGGAAGCCGCAATCTCATGCCGGCGACCGTGCTCGACGTCCGGCAGCCGGTCTGGCCCTTGCGCAGCGCCGATGCCATGTTCACGGCGAACACCCTGCACATCATGGCGTGGCCGGAGGTGGAGGCCCTGTTCCGCGGCATCGGCGCAACCCTCACGCCCGGCGGGGTGTTCTGCGTCTACGGCCCGTTCCGCCGCGGCGGACGGCACACGTCGCCGAGCAATCAGGCCTTCGACCGCATGCTGAGGGAGCGCGGCCCCGCCTCGGGGGTGCGTGACCTGGAGGCCGTCACGGCCCTGGCGTCGGGCATCGGGATGGCGCTGGCGGAGGACCACGAAATGCCCGCCCACAACCGTCTGCTCGTATTCTTGAAGGAGCCGGTCGTCGCGAATCGCTAGGCGCGGGCGACGCGCCGGCCGCGACACGGATTGGACTATTCGGGGACGACGATCTTGTTGTGAACGGAGGTCACGCCTTCCGTGCCCTTGGCGATCATCGCCGCCAGGTCGCTGGCATCCTTCGTCGGCGCCTTGCCGCTCAACCAGACGACGCCGTGGCTGTCGGTATCCACCGAGATGTTCGCCAGCGTGGACATGTGCTTGGCGGCAAGCTTCGCCTTCACCTTGGTGGTGATTACGGAGTCCTTCACGAAGGTGCCGGCCTTCGCGGCTTCCGAGCCCATCGTGTGATCCTGCGCCATGGCCATCGGCAGGTACGCCGCGCTCAGGGCGACAAAAGAAGTCAACATCAGTTTTTTCATGGTTCGTTCCTCGTTGTCATTGATGCGTCAGGCGGCGTCGCGCGGGGTGAAGGTGAACTTCTGGCCGGCCACCGAGGCCTGCACCATCAGCCCGCCCTTCGCAATCGTGAACACCGCCATGCCCTTGTAAAAGTCTCCGTGCGTCACCGCATCCTTCATGCCGCCGCTCATGCCGGAGCCCTGGCCGTCGGTGGCGGCGCTCGCCTCCGCGCTCGCCGTGATGGCGACGGCGCCGGCGTCGGCTCCGAACTCGAACGAGCCGGACTCGAACTCATCGAGAGCCCTCTGATCCTTGAAGAAGATGATCTGGCTGTAGGCCTTGCCGCCCGCCTGAAGGCCCACGCTCACCTCGTTCATCGTCACGTCGCCGGACCATTTGCCGTGCACGTAGACATGTCCCTTGCCCCTGGCCCCGCCGACCACGAACGCGCCCTCACCCACGGTCGGAAAGACGGCGTAGGCGTAGCTGTGCTCGAAAAATTTCGCACTCTTGCCGGCATGCTTGAACAGCGTGATGGTGTCGTGGTAGCGGCTCTCCGACGCATGCTTCGCACGCGCGGCATTGGCAGCGCCGACGGACAACGAGAGCACGGCGCAGATCGCCCAAACACGAGTAGACAATTTCATGATTCTGGCCCCTGATTGATAGGAGACCGGAAGATAGACCGTGCGGCGTCGGCGGTCTGTAGGAGGTTGCGCCGAGATCGCGGCGCCGAATCCGACAGGCCCGCGTGCGAACCGCGCACGCGGGCCCCTCGAGTCGCGGGTGACCGCCTGCGGTCAGTCGAGATTCTTGGCCGCGAACTCCCAATTGATGAGCTTGTCCAGAACCGCGTTGACGTGATCCGCGCGCTTGTTCTGGTAATCGAGGTAGTAGGCATGCTCCCACACGTCGATCGTGATCAAGGGCTTCAGGCCCTGGGTGAGCGGGGTCTCCGCGTTCGCGGTCTTCACGATCTTCAGGGTGCCGCCGTCGCTGACGAGCCAGCCCCAGCCGCTGCCGAACTGGGACACCGCGGCGGCGGACAGATCCTTCTTCAGGGACTCCACGCTGCCGAAGGCCGCATCGATCTTCTGCTTCAAGGCCGCCGGCGGTTCACCGCCGCCATGGGGACGAAGGCCGTTCCAATAGAACGTGTGGTTCCAGATCTGCGCGGCATTGTTGAAGATGCCCGCCTTGTCGGCCTTGCCCGCCGTGGCGCTCACGATCTTTTCGAGCGGCATGTCGGCGAATTCGGTGCCCGCAATCAGCTTATTCAGATTGTCGACGTAGGTCTTGTGGTGCTTCCCATAATGGAAGCTGATCGTATTGGCGGAAATGACCGGATCGAGAGCGTTGTCGGCCCAGGGAAGCGATGGCAGTGTAATCATTGAGACTCCTTGTGTTCTTGATCCGCAGGGCGCCCGAAGGGGCGCGCCGCCGGATGGGTGATGATACAGGTTAAGGGATTGACTAATCCATGCGGTCCGATCCGGAGCGCGGACCGACCGGAAGCGCCGCGCGGCCGCGCGGCTCCAGGCGCCGCACCCGCGAATTCCTCCGTCCTCCGACCACCGAGGTGCCTTCCGAGGGCGCCCGGGGCGGCGGCGCAGGCGGCGCGGCGGGTCTGTTCCCCGCGGCACCTTGCGGGGGATCGACGGGGGCTCGAGCGGGCATGATGATCTCCAGCGAGTTCGTCTTGGACCGACGACTGTAGCCGCCCTGCGCCCTTTCGCAAGCGGCGGATGGGCTCGATCGTCCGTCGGCGCGCGCCGACGGCGCGCCTGCCGATTGCGGCCGGCCGCCTATGGCAGTCGCGCCGATTTTCGGTGATAGTAGGCGTCATGGGACCGTCGCGACGTCTGTTCGTTTCGCTGCTGCTGGCCGTGCCGTGGCTCGGCCGGGGGTCGCCGGGGCTGGCCGCCCTGCCCGACATCTATCCTGAACCGGGCCGGGCGAAGCCCGATCTCAAGGCGGCACTGCGCAGCGCCGCGGCCACCCAACGGCGCGTGATTCTGGACTTCGGCGGCAACTGGTGCACGGATTGTCACGTGCTGGACGGCTACTTTCACGACCCGGCGAACCGGGCGCTGCTCGACGCGCACTTTGTCCTGGTGCATGTGAACGTCGGACGTCTGGATCAAAACCTCGACATCGCCGAACGCTACGAAATACCCCTGAAGAGGGGCGTTCCCGCGCTCGCGGTGCTCGACTCCGGCGGTCGGCTGCTCTACAGCCAGAAGACCGGCGAGTTCGAGGCCATGCGCGGCATGCAGTCGGGCGCGGTCACCGAGTTCCTGCGGCAGTGGGGTCACCCGGCCCGCTGACAGGCGGGCCGTGCGGCGTCGCGGACCGCCGGCGCCAACGGCGGGTGTCCGCGTTCAATTGATGATGGACTTCAGCCGCTGGGTGCGGCTCTCGTTCTCGGCCGCCACGGCGCGGCGCAGCAGGCCGAGCGCCTCGGCGGCCGGCAGCGCCCGGCTGAAGAGAAAGCCCTGCGCCTCCTGACATTCGTGCTCCTGCAGGAACAGCAGCTGCGGAAAACTCTCGACACCCTCGGCCGTGACCTTCATGCGCAGGCTGCGCGACATGGCGATGATGGCCGCGGCGATGGCCCGATCGTCGCTGCAGTCGATCAGGCTGGTCATGAACGACCGATCTATCTTCAGGCGGTCGACCGCGAAATGGCGCAGCCGGCCGAAGCTCGAATAACCCGTTCCAAAGTCATCGATCGCGATCAGCACGCCGAGATCCTTGAGCTGGCGCAATGCGATCTCGGCCCAGGCCTCGTCGTTCATCACCACCGACTCGGTGATCTCGAGCTCCAGCATGGACGGCGGCAGGCCGGTCTGCGCGAGGATGGCTGCCACCGCCGCCGGAAAATCCTTGAGCACGAATTGCTGGCCCGAGACGTTGACGGCCATTCTCGCCACGGGCAGCCCCTCGTCCAGCCATTCCCTGGCCTGCCGGCAGGCGGTGCGCAGCACCCATTCGCCGATCGGGAGGATGAGCCCGGACTCTTCGGCCACCGGGATGAATTCGGCCGGCCCGACGGCGCCGAGTTCGTCGTTGGTCCAGCGCAGCAGCGCCTCCATCCCGGAAACCGCTCCCGTGCTCACGTCGAATTGGGGCTGGTAGTGCAGCGTCAATTCGCCCCGCTCCTGCGCACCGCGCAGCTTCGCCTCCATCGTGAAGCGCCGCAGCGCCGCAGCGTTCATGGAGGCATCGAAGAAGGCCTGCGTTCCCGGCCCCTTGCGCTTCGCGAAGTACATGGCGAGGTCCGCATTGCGCAGCAGCGTGTCGACGTCCGCGCCGTCCGCCGGATAGACGGCGATCCCGATGCTGGGCGTCACGACCAACGTGTGCTTTGCGAGGCGTATCGGCGCCCGCAGTTCGGCGATCAGGCGTTCGGCAAACCCCGCGGCATCGAGGGGCGATGCGATCTGCGGCAGAATGACCACGAATTCGTCGCCTCCCAGCCGGCCGATGTGGTTCATCGCCGAACTCGAGTCCGCCCGCACCGAATGACGCAGACGGGAGGCGACCACGCTCAGCAGTTCGTCGCCGACCGCGTGTCCCAGGGTGTCGTTGACGCGCTTGAAGTTGTCGAGATCGAGATAGAGCAGCGCCATGTTCCGGTGGTGCACGTTGGCGCCCGCGATGGCGCTGTTGAGCCGGCTGCGCGCCTGCTCGCGGTTCGGCAGCCCGGTCAACGGATCGAAATAGGCGAGCTTCACGATGCGATGTTCCGCGCGCCATTTGCTCGCCAACGAAATGGTCATTTGACGGATTTCATGCGGATGAAACGGCTTTTGTAGATAGGAGAGCTTCTCCTCCGGCGGCACCAGCCCGCCGATCTCGGCCGGATCGACGTCGGAAAAGGCCGTGCACATCACGATCTCGATCGCCGGGTCCAGCTCCCGGATGCGGGCCGCGGCCCACACGCCGTCGGGCCCCGGCGGCATGCGCATGTCGAGGAACGCCACGGCGAAGGGATCGTCGGCTGCAATCGCCTCCCGCACCGCCTCGACGGCCGCCTGCGCGTCGCCGCAGAACACGGGCGCGAACACCGTATTGCGGCCCGCCAGTTGCCGGACCACCTGATCCGAGGCGCTCTTCGTGAACAGCCGCTCGCGCAGATTGCGGAACACCGCCGTTTCCCCGCTCATGTCGGCCTCGACCAAAATTTCGCGGTAAGCGGCGCGAATGTCCGCGTCGTCGTCGGCCACGAGAACCCGGATCGCAGAGCGTTTTTGTGCTGTCACGGAATTTGCCTCGACGGTGGATCAGCCGATCGATTGAGGGTTGGGCATCGTCAGCGGCACCCGCAGATGCAGGGAGGCACCGTGGCCGGGACCGTCGCTGGCGGCCCAGATCCGGCCGCCCAGCGAGGCGATGGCGTTCGCGCACCAGTGCAGGCCGATGCCGTAGTTGGTATCCCGCGATTTGGTGGAAAAGCCGTGTTCGAACACGCGCTCGAGATCGTCCTTGGAGATGCCCACGCCGTTGTCCACGCAGCGCAGGTGCAGTTCGTCCCGGTCGGCGCCGCGCACGATTTCCGCGGCCACCCTCAGCACGCCCTTGTCGCGTCCCGCCTCCCGCACCGCATCCGCCGCATTGATGATGAGGTTCTGCAAAACGAGCCGCAGCACGGTGCGCGCCACCTGTACGACCCCCACGAGTCGCAGCGACTCGTCGGATTCGACCACCAGCCGCCGACGGGCGGCGTCGGGGACGATCTCGAGGGTCTGGGACACGAGCTCGGGCAGACGCACCGCTTCGACGACGGGTTCGTTGCGCGTGGAGCGCATCAGTTCGACGAGCGCCGTCTGCACGACCGTGGACTGGCGCTGGATCACGACCACGTCCGACTGCGCCTCCTTCATGACGGCGGCCAGCTGCCGGCAGCCGAGCTGCAGGAATTGCTCGAGATCCGCGTGCCGCGGCGAACCCGGCGATTCCTGCGCGAGCTCCGTGACCGCGAACTCGACGTCCGCCACCGGTGCCTCACGCAGACGTTCGCCGAGCTTCGCCAGCCGGACGCCCAGCGGCGTCATGGCGTTGCCCAGATTGTGCAGGACACCCTTCGCCAGTTCCGCAAAGCCGGCGTGAAACGACTGATCCACCAATTGCCGGCGGGACTCGGCGAGGCGTTCGACCATGCGGTCGAACTCACGCGCGAGGACGCCGACCTCGTCGTGAATCGGCAGATCCAACCGCGCGGTGAGGTCGGCGCCCCCGCCGATCGACACGGCATGGCGGGTCACGCGGGCGAGCGGTGCCAGCACGATGCGGTTGAGCACGACGACGAGCAGGATCAGCGCCGAGATTCCGGCCATGACCAGCAGCGCGGACGCATACACCACCGCGCTGCGGCCGCGCCCCGTGATCCTGCGCGGCACCTCCACGCGCAGGCTCATCAACGGCCTGCCGTAGATGTCGAAGAACGGCCGGACCACCCGCGTGACGGCCCCGCTCTCGACCAGGCGGTCGCCGGCCGTCGGACTGCGATGGGAGGTCATCGTCAGATCGACCTGTGCCTGGGCGCCGAGCTGGCGGATCCGGTGCGGCGTCATGAGCCTGCCCACGATCACCATGCCCCGCGGAAGCCCCTTGCCGCTGCCGTCGAGTATGGGCGCCGCGGCGGCCATCAGGATGCCCCGCGGGGTTTGCAGCAGCCCCTCGCCGCACGGACCGGCCGCCCGATGGCAGCGCCAGGGGAAATTCCGCGGCAGCGCCGTCCCCGGTGGGAAGCCGATATCGAGGCCGGCGCCCGTCTCCAGGTCACGGGCATGGGACAGGATCACATCGCCTGCGGTGTCGACGATGACCAAGGCGTCGAGCTGCACTTGTTTCATCGCGACCGGCGTGATGTTGGCCTGGATGAACCCCGCGGACCGCGTCTGCGCGAATTCGTAGGCATCCGCCCAGTTGCCCCAGTCGGCCGCGGTCAAGGCCAGGCCGTCGAGCGAGGCGTCGAGCGCATTCCCGGCCCGCTTCATCGACGTGACGGCATCGTCCCGTTCGAGTTCGGCAAAACTCGGCATCAACACCCACTCCTGGATGCCGATCTCGAGCGCGATGAGAAGCGCAAACAGCAGCGCCAGCGACGAAATCATCTTCGTGCGAACCTTCATCGTGCCGTCATAGCAGCTTTGCGCAACGCCCGGCCGTGCCCCCGTCCGATTTCCGGCGAACCGCCGGCCGCGGGCTTCGGAAATCAGACGAGCATCACCCGCCTCGACGGCCGGATCGAGAACGGGTTCTCATCTTCGGGCGGTACTCTTCAGGCAAAGCGCAGCGACAGGCACGACAGGCCGCCGTCCATTTTTCTGAACTCTGACATTTCCAGGGGCAGCGGCTCGAGCCCCCGGTCCGTGATCGCGGCCGCGATGCCCGGGTGGCCCGCCGGCACGAGCACACGGTCGTTCACGCGCACGCAGTTCGCCGCATACCCTTCCTGCGGGGGCACCCGGATCACGTCGTGCCGCGCATCGAGTCCCATGGATCCTAGTTCGTCCTCGACCGCGGCCGCGACCACCCAGACCCCGTCGCCGAGGTAGGCCACACCGGTCTTCAGGTGCAGCAAGGCGCGGCTGGCGCGGATATCGACCAGACTCGCGGTGTACCCCAGGGTCTGCAGATGGACCCGCAACTGGGCCGCGCCTGAGGGATTGGTGCGGGCCGACACGCCGATGAAGTAGTGCCCGTCGGCCTCGCACACGTCGCCGCCGTCGACCGTGCCGGGCGCGTCGATGGACAGCACCCGCGTGAACAGCGCCGGCAGCACGCGCCCCACGCTCACGATCTCGCCGGACCGCGTCGGGGCCCCGGGCCGGGTGAGGATGGCGCCCCGCGGGGTCACGATGGCGGTGTCCTCGACGAAGGTGCCGTCGGGGAATGCCGGATCCGGATCGAGGCGCGTGAGCGCGAGTCCGCACCCCTCAAGGGCCGCACAATAGTCCCGGTGCTGCCCAAGGGCGAGGGCGAAGTCCGGCGCCCCGTCGCCGGCGCTTGTCAATCCATCGGCAAAATTGGGGCCCGGCGGGCGGACGATGGCGCGCGCGAAATTCATGACCGGTTCAGGCGGCCTGGTTGCGGCCCGACTGCTTCGCCAGCTTCAGGTGGCGCTGAGCCTTCTCGAGCAGCGCCGCGGGATCGTCGTCGGCGCCGGGCACCGCGGCACTCACCCCGACGCTGATGCTGATGTAGCGCAGCACCGCCGAGCGGGGATTGTGGATCCGCAGTTCGCGCACCCGCTCGGCCATGGTCTGGCCGAGTTGCATGGCCTGTTCATTCGAGATGCCCGGTGCAAAGGCCGTCAGGCTGCCGCCGTCGATGCGGGCCACGACGTCGCTCGCCCGGCGCAGGCAGCCGGAGACGCAGTGCGAGACCCGCCGGATCGCCGAGTCCCCGGCGGCCCGGCCGAACGTGGTGTTGTACAGGTCGAGCGAGTCGATGTCGATGGCGAACACCGCGATGCTGCGGCTCTCGCGCCGCGCCACCGCCCAGTCGCGCTTCAACAGTTCCTCGAGATACGGCAGGGTGTACAGGCCGGTCAGGCGGTCGTCGCGGATGGCTACCGCGGTGGGCTGATGCGCGCCGCTCAACGAATCCCGCGCCATCTTCGGATCGATCCGCAGCCGCTCGCCGGCATCGCGGTGGTGCCCCGCGAAATGCGTCACCCGGCCCTCGGCATCGCGGAGCGGCACGATGCTCATTTCATTCCAGAACACCCGTCCGTCCTTGCGATAGTTGCGCAGCAACACGCGGCACGGCTCGCCGCGGGCCAGCGCCTCCCGCAGCCGATGGCGCGCATCCTGGTCGCGGTCGTCGGCTTGGAGCCGTCGCAGGTTCTGGCCGATCAGTTCCGCGGCCGGGTAGCCCGTCAGGGTTTCGAAGCCCGGGTTGGCGTACAACACGGGATGTTCCGGATTCTGGGCATCCACCAACACCACGCCTTCGGGAGAGCTGTTGAGCAGGCGCCGGTACAGTTCCAGATCGATCCCCGTCATGACTCGCCCTCTGTGAGGACCAGCGGCGGCGCGGCGGCCAACTGCTCGATGCGCCGCACCGTTTCCTGCCAGCGGGCAGTGGCGGTGAGCCGCGGCGGCGGCTCGCCCCGTGCCCGCATGCGCACGAGCCGTGCCTGCGAGGCCGCGTCGGCCACGGTGGGCGTGAACCGCTCGAGGACCCGCAGCACCGCCGCCCGATCGTTGCACAGGGGCAGGACATCGCAGCCGGCCGCGTGCGCGAGCCGCGCCCGCTCGACCACGTCGCCGAACGCGGCCGCGCCGGCCATGGAAAGGTCGTCGGCGAAGACGCATCCGTGAAATCCCATCTCGCCGCGCAGCACATCGGTGATCCAGCGGCGCGAGAGACTGGCCGGCAGCTCGTCGACGGAGGGATACACGACGTGCGCCACCATGATGCCCGCGAGGTTGTCGCCGATCAGCAGCGGATACGGGCGGATGTCCTCTTCCATGTCGACGAAGCCGCGCCGGTCCACCGGCAGCGCCACATGCGAATCCGCGACGACCGCGCCATGCCCGGGAAAGTGCTTGGCGATGGCCGCCATGCCGGCATCGCGCATGCCGAGCACCACGGCCGAGGCGAGCGCGGCCACCGCATCGGGGTTCCGGCCGAAGGATCGATCGCCGATGATCTCGCTGACGCCGTGGTCGAGGTCCACGCAGGGTGCAAAACTGAAGTCGACACCCACCGCGCGCAGCTCGCTCGCCATCAGCCAGCTGATCGAGCGCGTCAGATTGAGCGCATCGTGGCGGTCCTCGCCGAAGCGGCGTCCCAGGGAGCGGGCGGACGGCAACCGGGTGAATCCGTCCCGGAATCGCTGGACGCGGCCGCCCTCGTGGTCCACCGCGATCAACAGCTGCGGACTGCGGACGGCGCGGATGGCGTCCGTCAGGGACTTCACTTGTTCTGCGCAGCGGTAATTTCGAGAAAACAACAGGACGCTGCCGACCAGGGGGTGCCGGAGCACCGCGCGGTCCTCGGAGTTCAACTCCGTCCCCGCGACGTCGACCATGAGCGGTCCCAGGCTCATGCGCCCCGCTCGAATACTGCGATCGATTCGACGTGCGTCGTATGTGGAAACATGTCCATCACCCCTGCGCCGAGCAACCGGTAACCTTGGGCACCTGCCAAAATCCCCGCATCCCGCGCCAAACTCCCTGGATGGCAGGAAATATACACGACCCGCCGCGGCCGCCACTGTGCCATACGTTCCAAGATTTCAGACGCGCCGGCGCGCGGAGGGTCCAAAAGCACCAGGTCATAGGGATCCCGGGCCCAGGGTCCCAAGCGCGCCGGTTCGAACAGGTTCTCCACGTGGAATTCCGTATTGCCGATCCCGTTGCGCGAGGCGTTCGCCCGGGCCTTCGCCACCAGGGAGGCATCCCCCTCCACGCCGACCGCCCGCCGGGCTCGCAGCCCCAGGCTCAGGGTGAAATTCCCGAGTCCGCAGAACAGATCGAGCACCGTGTCGGCCGCGGTGGGCGCCAGGTATTCCAGGGCGGCCGCCACCATGGAACGATTGACCTCGCGGTTCACCTGGATGAAATCCACCGGCCCGAACTCGAGCCTGACCCGCCCCTCATCGACCGCATAGGCGAGCGGCGCATAGCCCTCGCGCAACGGCCGCACGGTGTCGAGCCCGCCGCTTTGCAGATGGATCTGCACCGCGTGCCGGGCACCGAAGGCCTCGAGCTTGACCAGGTCCTCGGCCGACGGCGGCTGCATCACCCTGAACACCAACGCCGCATCGTCCGGCGCATCTGCGGCGGCCACTTCCACCTGGGGAACGGCGTCGCGCTGCGACAGGGTTTCCACGAGGGCGGCGAGTTCCTCCGGCAACGTGGCGAAGCGTTCCAGCAGCACCTCGCAGCGCCGGAGGTCCGCGATGTAGGGCTTTTCCCGTTCGCGAAACCCCGCAAGCACCCGGCCCTTCTTGTGGACGTACTTGACGCCGAGGCGTGCGCGGCGTCGGTAGCCCCACTCGGGGCCGCGCAGGGGATCGAAGACGCGCTGCGGGGTGACCTGGCCAATGCGCTGCAGGTTCTCGAGCAATTGACGTTCCTTCGCCGCCAGCTGCGCGGCCGGCGACAGGTGCTGCAGGGAACATCCGCCGCAAACACCGTAATGCGCGCACCTCGGGATGACCCGGTCCGGCGATGCCGTCAGCACGTCGACCAATCCCGCCTCGTCGAATTGGCGGCGCCGCTTGAACACCCGGAAACGCACGCGCTCCCCCGGCAAAGCGCCCTCGATGAACACCGCCTTGCCGTCGACGCGGGCGACGCCCCGGCCATCGTGCGCCAGATCGACGACGTCGGCCTCCTGCACGTCCCCGAGTTTCACGCCTCGGGCCATGCCGCCAGGAACTCATGGAAATGGGGCGCGGACGACTCCGTCAGCAACCTGCGCACCCGGGCCACCTCCCCGGCATGTTCCGCCGGGTTCAAGTGCCCCCGCAGCAGTTGGAAGCGCAGGAACACCAGATACGTGTTGAGCACGTCGGTCTCGCAGTAATCGCGAATGCGTCCGATGCCCCCCTGCAGGTACACGTCCCAGACCTCGGAACCGTGCATTCCGGCCTTGCCCGGGAAGCCGAGCAGCGTGGCGACGTCGTCCAGACTCGCGCGGCCGCGTCCCTGGAATCCCGACAGCACATCCATCAGATCGATGTGGCGCCAGTGGAAGCGGCTCAGGTAGTTGCTGAAACGGAAGCTCGAGTCGCCGTCGCCGGTCTCCCAGTAGCGGGCCGCCGTCACGCTGTGCAACAGGCTGCGGTAGTGCAGCACCGGCAGGTCGAAGCCCGCTCCGTTCCATGACACGAGATCCGGTGTGTACTTGTCCAGACCGTCGAAGAATCGCTCGATCAGATCCTTCTCGGACGAACCGGCATCGCCCAGGCTCCATACCTTCAGCGACTCGCGCGAACGCATCACCACGGAAATCGCAACCACCCGATGCTGCTCGTGCGACAGGAACTCGCTCCCGGTTTCCTGGCGGCGTTTGGTGAACATGATCTGCGCGACCTGCGCATCGGACAGGTCGTGCAGACCGTACAGCCGCCGCCCGAGCGCCGTGTCGGGCACGGTCTCGATGTCGAAGACCAGGGTGGTCATGACGCACGCAGCAGCACGGCGACCGCCACCACCAGCCCCGCCTCGTCGGTGAGGGTCACGTGACCTTCACCGATGCCGAGCCCGTCGCGAACCCTGGCGCCGCGCTCGGAGTAAACCACCTCCGGCCGACCCCACGCATTCTGCACGACCCCCACGTCGCGAATCCACACCCCATGGGCGAAGCCGGTCCCCATGCCCTTCACGATCGCCTCCTTCGCCGCAAATCGCATGGCGAGGAAGCGTGCGGGACGCGCCGTGCGGGCGAGTTGGGCGCGCTCCTCGGGCATCAACAGATGGTCGACGAAGCGCTCGCCGTATATCTCGAACACCCGTTCGATGCGGTCCACCTTCAGCACGTCGATTCCGATTCCGAAGATCACCGGATCAACGCCGCGCCGCGCGCATCAGATCCTTCATGTCGCGCACCGCCCGCGCCAGGCCGTCGAACACGGCCCGCGCGACGATGGCGTGACCGATGTTCAGCTCGACGATCTCGGGAATCGCCGCCACGGGGCCGACGTTGTGGTAGGTGAGTCCATGGCCAGCATTGACCGTCAGGCCGAGCGAAGCGGCCAGTTTCGCGGCCGATCCGAGCCGTACGAACTCCCGCGCCTGCGCGGCGCCGCGGGCCTCCGCGTAGGCTCCGGTATGCAGTTCGATCACGGGTGCGCCGACGCGCCGCGCCGCCTCGATCTGTGCCGGATCGGGATCGATGAACAGCGACACGCGGATCCCGGAGGCGCCGAGTTCGCCGCAGGCGTCGGTCAAACGCGCGATCTGCCCGGCCACCTCGAGTCCTCCCTCGGTGGTGATCTCCTGCCGCGACTCCGGGACGAGGCAGCAGTCCTGCGGCAACACGCGCCGCGCGATGCCGATCATCTCGCCCGTCACCGCCATTTCCAGATTCATGCGGGTCTGCAGCGCCTCGCGCATCGCGGCCACGTCGCGATCCTGGATGTGCCGCCGGTCCTCGCGCAGATGCAATGTGATGCTGTCGGCGCCCGCCTGTTCGGCGAGCAGCGCCGCGTGCAGCGGATCGGGCTGGCGGCCGCGGCGCGCCTGGCGCAGGGTCGCCACGTGGTCGATGTTCACGCCGAGCGCGATGTCCGGGCGTGCCGGTGTGAATTCGTTCATGAATCCTCCTGGTGCGCGGCGCAAGGCTGCGCGGCCGGTGCCGGCTCGAAACGGCGATTCCGCTGGTGCAGCGCGCGCATCACCGCGCGCGACTGCAACACGCGTCCGTCGAGGCAGGCATCGAGCGCCGCGCGCAGCACGCGCTTGGCGTCGCGCAGCGAACGCGCATCCTGCAGATTCTCCGCCTCGAGATCGCTCAACGACCGGCCGTAAACCGCCCCCGGCGCCTCGGCCACGCAGGGCTGCGGTCCACGTTCCGGCGCATACCGGTAATACCGATCACCCGCCACCGGCAGCCCGTCGGCGGTGCGTCCGAGCTCCAATCCGTAGCCCAGATGCGCCAGCAGGCGCTTCTCGAAAAGACGCAGCGTCGCCTCCTCGCCCGCGCCCGAGCACAGCGCCTGAACGCAGGAGGCGTAGGAGAAAAAAACCTCCGCATGCGCGTCCCAGCGGTGGGTGAGCTTGAGCAGGAGCTCGTTCAGATAAAACCCGCTCATGAGCCGCTCGTTGGGCATGGTCGTCAGGGCGCCGTCCACCTCGGCCGTCAGCAGCGCGCAGGCTTCGGCGCGGCCGGACCAGGACACCAGAAGTCTCTGGAAGGGCCGCAGCAGCCCCCGCAGGGAGGACTTGGGTCCGTTGGCGCCGCGCGCGAACAGCGTGATCCGCCCGTACTCGCCGGTGAACACCTCGACGATCCGGCTCGTATCCCGATAAGCGTATTGGTGCAGCACGTAGGCCGGTGCCAGCCACACGCGCCGGGCGCTGTTATTGACGGGGTCTTTGATGGTGCTGCCTTGGATCTGCCAGGCTCGATTATAGAACTTCCACGGGAGCATTTCATTGCGACCCCGTTTTGCTGCAGAATGGGCCGGCAACCACCATCCCACAGCGAGAGAGCGCATGTCCCAACGGGAAGTTTTCATCGTCGGCGCCGCCCGGACGGCCATCGGCACCTTCGGCGGTTCGCTGAAGGACCTGCCCCTCGCGGACCTCGCGGCCACCGCCGTGCAGGCCGCGCTCGAGCGCTCGGGAGTGCCGGCGGCCGACATCGGCCACGTGGTGATGGGCAACGTCGTGCCGACCGAGCCGCGCGACGCCTATCTGGGCCGTGTCGCCGCCATTCGCGCCGGCATCCCCCAGGAGACTCCGGCGTTCAACGTCAACCGCCTGTGCGGCTCCGGACTCCAGGCGATCCTGTCCGCGGCGCAGAGCGTGCTGCTCGGCGATGCGGAAACCGCGCTCGGCGCAGGGGCGGAATCGATGAGCCGGGGGGCCTATCTGTCGCCCTCGCAGCGCTGGGGCTCGCGCATGGGCAACGCCGAAGTGCTGGATTACATGTTCACCATCCTGCATGACCCGTTCCATGGCGTCCACATGGGCGTGACCGCCGAAAACATCGCCGAACGCTACGCCATCACCCGGGACATGCAGGACCGGCTCGCCGTCGAGAGTCAGCTGCGGGCGAAGCACGCCATCGAGGAGGGACGCTTCAAGAGCCAGATCGTCCCCGTCGAGATCAAGACGCGCAAGGGCAGCACCTGGTTCGAGACGGATGAGCACGTGCGCGGCGACACCACCCTCGAGGCGCTGGCGAAACTCAAGCCGGCGTTCAAGAAGGACGGTGTGGTGACGGCCGGCAATGCATCCGGGATCAACGACGGCGCCGCCGCCGTGGTCCTCGCATCCGCCGGGAGGGTCAGGTCGTTGAACCTGAAGCCGCTGGCGCGGCTGGTGTCCTACGGACACGCGGGCGTCGATCCCGCCTACATGGGCATGGGACCGGTGCCCGCGACGCGCGTGGCGCTGCAGCGCGCCGGCCTCGAGGCCGCGGATCTCGACGTCATCGAGTCCAACGAGGCGTTCGCAGCCCAGGCCTGCGCCGTGGCGCGCGAACTGGACCTGGACCCGGCCAAGGTCAATCCCAACGGCTCCGGAATCTCACTGGGCCATCCGGTGGGCGCCACCGGCGCCATCATCACGACGAAGGCCATCCACGAACTGCACCGCACCGGCAAGCGCTACGCGCTCGCCACGATGTGCATCGGCGGCGGTCAGGGAATCGCCGCGATTTTCGAGCGGGTATGACCGGTCAGAGCGAATCGTAGCCGAACTGGCGCAGCGCCATTTCGCTGTCGGCCCAGTTTTCCTTGACCTTCACCCACAGCTCGAGGTGCACGGAGCGCTGCCACAGATCGTTGAGCTCGATGCGCGCCAGCCGGCCGATCTCCTTCAGCCGCTCGCCGCCCTGACCGATGACGATGGCCTTCTGTCCGGCCCGCTCGACCCAGATCACCGCATTGATCATGATGCGGTTGTCCTCGTCCGCGAAGCGCTCGATCTGCACGTTGATGCCGTACGGCAGCTCCTCGCGCAATTTCAAGGTCAGTTTCTCGCGCACCACTTCCGCCGCGTGAAACGGCTCGTCGCGATCGGTGATCACGTCCGCGGCGAACAGCGGCGGGGACAACGGCAGCCGCGACCCCACGAGGCTCACCAGCCGGTCCAGATTGTCGGACTCGAGCGCCGATATCGGCACGATCCCGGAGGCGGGAATCCGCTCCGTCATCTCCTCGAGGAAGGGCAGCAGCTTTTCCTTGGGGAAGACCCGATCCACCTTGTTGATCACCAGGAACAGGGGTTGCTTGAGCCCGCGCACCCGTTCCCATACCCACCGGTCCTCCTCCGTGAACTGCATCGCCTCGATGACGAACAGGATGACGTCCGCATCCTGGGAGGACGAGATGGCCACCCGGTTCATGTATTGGTTCATCACGCGGCGCGTGGATTCGTGCAGCCCGGGCGTGTCGACCAGCACCAGTTGAGCGTCCGGACGGGTCACCACGCCCAAAATGCGGTGTCGGGTGGTCTGCGGCTTCGCCGTCACGATCGTGATCTTGCGGCCCACCAGGGCATTCACCAAGGTGGACTTGCCGACGTTGGGCCGTCCGACGATGGCCACGTGTCCCGCGCGAAAACCGGCGCCCGTCACGGCATTGCCGCTCATGAGGGCTTCCGTGCACCGGCGGGCCGGCCGTCCGGCGGCCGAATTTCCGCCGGCAGCAGATCGAGCACTTTCGTTGCCGCCAACTGTTCGGCGCGGCGCCGGCTGACACCCTCCCCCACCGCCGCCAGTTCGAAGGTCGGCACCTCGCAACTGACCGTGAACGACTGCGCATGCGCGTCACCCGTGACCGCGGTGAGGGTATACACGGGCAGTGCGAGCCCGCGCGCCTGCAAGGCCTCCTGCAGCCGGGTCTTCGGATCCTTCAACAGATCCGCCGCCGGCAACGTGGAGAGGCGCGGGGCGAGGATGCGGGCGGCCGCCGCGGCCGCCGCTTCGAACCCGGAATCCAAGTATATTGCACCCAAGATGGCCTCCAACGTATCCGCCAAAATCGAAGCCCGTCGAAAGCCGCCGGATTTCAGTTCACCGGGACCGAGCCGCAGGTGCTCGCCGAGTCCCAGCAGTTGCGCGACCTGCGCCAACGTCTCGCCGCTCACCAGGGTCGCACGCAGGCGCGACAGGGCGCCCTCGTCGGCCTCGGGATGCGCGTCGTACAGCATCCGCGCCACACTGCAGTTGAGCACGGAGTCACCCAGGAATTCGAGCCGTTCGTTGTGATTCGCGCCGGCGCTGCGATGCGTGAGCGCCGCATGGCACAAGGCGGGCTGGACGAACACATAGCCGAAGGAGCGCTCGACCCAGCCGAGGATCTCGTCCGCTTTGCGGTGCGGAATCACTGCACCTTCACGGTCTTGTCGAAGTGCACCGACAGCGACACGTTCGCAATATACGGCGCGGCATCGTCGTACGCCACATGCATCGACACTCCGCCGTCGTCCTTGAGGATTTCCACCTCCTTGGCCTCGACGCCGGAGATGTCCTCGATCTGCCAGTGCTTGTCCAAGGTATGCCGGACGGCCCCCGGGTCGGCGTTCTCGCTCTTGAACTCGCTCGCGGTCGCATCCATGCTGCGGGCGACCTTCATGTAGTTCAGGTACAGGGGCACCAGCCGCAGCCCGGCGTAACCGATGAGCCCGACCAGTCCGAGGATGAAGAGCATGCCGATGAAGGTCATGCCGCCCTGGTGCCTCCGGCCGGACGGTTGCCGGGACCGCGGGCGCTGCTGCCGGCCATGGAACGGGTTCAGGCGCATAGTTCCTCCCTAATGGGCCTATTGAATCGCACTTCCGATCCGCCTCCAGAGAGGTCCGTCACGGGTATCGAGATTAAGCCAGATTCGCACCGCCTTACCCACCAAATTTTCCTCGGGAACGTACCCCGGAGCGTCCGGCTCGTCGGTCCACCGGCTGTCCTTGCTGTTGTTGCGGTTGTCGCCCATGAAAAAATAGTGCTTGGCCGGAACCACCCACTCACCCTCCTTGACGCCGCCGTGGGCGAACATGATGAGGTGTGGCTTGATCCCGAGCGTCTCGGTCGCCGTCGCCGCCCCCGCGTAGTTCCACTGGTCCTGTTTGGGACCCGCATAGGCCGCCCCGGGCACCTGCGGCTGCGGGATGCCGTTCACGTACAGCTGATTGTTCGCATCCACCCGGATGCGGTCGCCCGGCAGGCCCACCAGCCTCTTGATGTAGTTGATCTTGGGGTTCGGCGGCAGCCGGAACACGATCACGTCGCCGCGCTGCGGGGAGCCGGTCGCGATCACCAGCGTGTTGGAGACGGGCAGCCGCAGGCCGTAGGAAAACTTGCTGACGAAGATGAAGTCGCCGTCGAAGAGCGTTGGCATCATCGAATCGGAGGGTATACGGAAGGGCTCGAAGAGGAACGACCGGATCACCAGCACCAGCAGGATGACCGGAAAGAACGACCGGGCATACTCGACCGCGAGAGGCTCCCGCACGCGGTCGGCGGGCGTTCCGGCCGCGGCGGCGGTGCGGGCGCGCCGCCCCGAAAAGAACATCCGGTCCAGCCCCCAGATCAGGCCCGAGACGGCGCCCACCACCACCAACATGAGGCTGAAGTCCACGGCCTCGTAGCGGAACAGCCGCCACAACATCCCGACGGCCAGGGCGACCAGGACATACCCGGCCATCTTCGGCAGCAGCGGCTCGTCGACGCTGGTGGCGCCGGGATCGCGCCGCGGCCTCAGGAACCAGCCGTCGACCAGTATGACCAGCACGCAGGCCAGGCTTGCGCACAACAATCCGACGAAAAACGTATCACCGTCACTCAC
>JBBIKV010000027.1:0-14944 GCA_037445285.1 Nevskiaceae bacterium
GCCCTCCTGCAGATTGTCGAGCAGCGCGGAGCGCTCGGCGCTGTACTCCTGCTCGACGACCGCGCGCCGCGAAACCACGACGTTGTTGCGCTTCTGATCGAGCTTGATGACCTTGAATTCGAGCGGTTTGTTCTCGAGGTAGGAGGGGTCCCTCACCGGGCGCACGTCGACCAGCGAACCGGGCAGAAAGGCGCGCACGTTGTCGATCTCGACGGTGAAACCGCCCTTGACCCGGCCCGTGATGATGCCGATGACGATCTCTTGTTTCTCGAAAGCTGTCTCGAGACGAGTCCAGGTCCGGGCACGCTTGGCTTTTTCGCGGGAGAGCCGGGTTTCGCCCGAGCCGTCCTCCACACTGTCCAATGCCACCTCGACCGTCTCACCGACGACGACCTCGATCTCACCCTTTTCGTTCTTAAATTGATCCGCCGGAATCACGGCCTCGGATTTCAATCCGACGTTGACAATGACGTAGTCCTGGCCTACTTCGACGATCAATCCGTTGAGGATGGTGCCAGGACGAATGCGCTGGCTCGCGATGCTCTGTTCGAACAGTTCCGCAAAACTTTCTGTCATGTTTTCTCTTAACTTACTATTCCCAAGCACGGGTCCCGTGTGCAGATGGGGTTACCTGAAAAACCGCGGCGATCGATCCCTGTGCCGCAACCTTCAACTCCAAAAACTCAATTCGACAGGCCTGCACGAACTATCTCGAGTACGCGGTCGACCACTGCTTCGACGGACATGCCGGTTGTGTCGAGCAAGACGGCGTCTCGGCTTGCGACAAGAGGCGAAGCGGAGCGGTTGATGTCCCGCTCGTCACGCTCCGCGATCTCTTTCGAAAGGGCGGCAAGGGTAGCAGCAACCCCCTTTTCTTTCAACTGCTTATGGCGCCTGGCCGCCCGCTCGACGGCGCTGGCGGTGAGGAAAATCTTCACCCGGGCGTCGGGGAACACCACCGTGCCCATGTCCCGGCCGTCGGCGACCAGCCCCGGGGCAACGGCAAACCGCCGCTGGCGGTCCAAAAGCGCCGCCCGGACCGCGGGCAGCGCCGCAACCTTGGAGGCATCATTGCCGGCCGCCTCGGTGCGGATGGCGGCCGTGACCTCCCGGCCGTCCAGCCAGACGGACTCGTCGCCCGACGGGGTCGAACCGAAACGGATGTCCAGTCCTTGGGTCAGGGCGCTCAAGCGGGGGCCGTCGCCCAAATCGATGCCCGCCGAACGTCCCGCCAGGGCCACCAACCTGTACAACGCCCCGCTGTCGAGCAGTGCCCAGCCCAGCTTTTTTGCTGCGGCGCGGCTCACCGTGCCCTTGCCGGAGCCGGAAGGGCCGTCGATGGTGATGACCGGTACGTCCTTCATGCGGGACGCCGGCTGTCCGACTCGGAGACGTCCAACCCAACCGAACAGGCGAGTTCCACGAACCCGGGAAACGACGTGGCGACATTGGCGACGTCGCGAATCCGGATCGGCTTCGCGGCGCGCAGGCTGGCGAGGCTGAAGGACATGGCCACCCGATGATCCCCATGGCTGTCCACCTCCCCGCCGCCGAAGGCCGGTCCCTGGGCACGTCCTTGGATGCGCATCCCGTCGGGCAACACCCGGTGGTCGACGCCGAGCGCGGCCAGGCCACCGCTCATCGCGGCGATGCGATCGCTCTCCTTGACCCGCAGTTCCTCCGCACCGGTGACGACGGTTTCACCCCGGGCGCAGGCCGCGGCGATGAACAGCACCGGAAATTCGTCGATGGCGAGCGGGACCAGCGAGACCGGCACGTCGATCCCGGTCAAGGCCGAGGCATGCACGAGAAGGTCGGCCACCGGCTCCGCGCCGCTCTCCCGTGCCCGCAGGATCTCGATGCGGCCTCCCATGGTGCGCAGGATGTCGAGCAGGCCCGTCCGCGTCGGATTCAGGCCCACGTTGCGGATCAGCAGGCCGTCCGGGGCAGCGCCGAGCAGGCCCGCAACGATGAAGAAGGCCGCGGACGAGAAGTCGCCCGGAACGTTCATGCTCTGAGGGGTCAGGCGCCGCGGAGGATGGAGCGTCGTGCGCAACCCGTCGGTCCGCACGTCGACGCCGCAGCTCAGCAGCATTCGCTCGCTGTGATCGCGGCACACCGCCGGCGAGGTGACGATCGTCGGTCCCACCGCGTACATTCCGGCGAACAACACCGCCGATTTGACCTGGGCGCTGGCCACGGGCATTTCGTAGTCGATGCCGTGCAGACGGCGGCCGCCGGCGATTTCCACGGGCGGCGTACCCGCGCGGGTGCGCACGTCCGCGCCCATCTCGCGCAACGGCTTCGCCACCCGCTCCATGGGGCGATTCATCAACGACGCATCGCCGACCAGAGTCGAGGAAAACGCCTGGGCCGCCAGCAGTCCGGTGAACAAGCGCATGGCGGTACCCGCGTTGCCCATGTCGAGCGGATGCGTCACGCCCTTCAGGCCATGGAGACCGACGCCCTCCACGACCACTTCCGTCGGGCCGGGGCGTTCGATCCGCACGCCCAGGGCCCGCATCGCGTGCAGGGTGGCGAGACAGTCCTCGCCCGCTAGGAACCCCGTGACTTCGCTGGTGCCCTCCGCGAGACCCGACAACATGAGCGCACGGTGAGAGATGGACTTGTCGCCGGGAACGTCCATGGTGCCGCAGACCTGCGCCGCCGGTCGGGCCTCGAAGTCGCGCATCACCACGCCCGGCGCCTCACAGCACGGCCCGGGGATACGAGCCGAGGATCTTGAACAAAGAGGCCGCTTCCTCGAGGGCCGACAGCGCCTTCGACACGGACGGATCGCCCACGTGACCCTCGATGTCGATGAAGAACACATAGTCCCACTTGCGCTTGCGGGATGGCCGCGATTCGATTCGCGTCATGTTGACGCGGTGTTCGGCGAGCGGCTGCAGAAGCCTGAACAACGCCCCGGCGTCGTCGGTGGCGCCGGCCGAAACCAGCAGCGTGGTCCGATCCACGCCGCTCGCGCTGAACAGCTTGCGGCCGATCACCAGAAACCGGGTGGTGTTGTCCGCCCGGTCCTCGATCTCGTTCGCCAGCATCGTGAGTCCGTAGATCTCGGCGGCGGCACGGCTCGCGATGGCGGCGGTGCCGCGCTCATCGCGCGCGCGCCGGGCGCCCTCCGCGTTGCTCGAGGACGTCACCCTCTCGATGTCTGGGAGATGTTCGTCCAGCCACCCGCGGCATTGCGCCAGCGCCTGCGGATGCGCGCATACGCGCTTGATGTCGGCAATGCGGCTCATCCTGCCCATGAGGCAATGATGAATGCGCAGTTCCACCTCGCCGCAAATCTTCAGCGGCGAACTCAGGAACATGTCCAGCGTGTGGTTGACCGTGCCTTCGCTCGAATTTTCGATGGGCACGACGCCGAAGTCGGCGATGCCCCCTTCCACCTCATGAAACACTTCGTCAATCGCCGCCAGCGGCAGGGCGCGCACGGACGAGCCGAAATGCTTGAGCACGGCCGCTTGGGTGAACGTGCCCTCGGGTCCGAGGAATGCGACCTTCAGAGGCTCCTGCTGGGCAAGGCAGGCGGACATGATTTCACGGAACAGCCGCGCGATTTCCTCGTCGCGCAGCGGCCCGCGATTGCGTTTGAGCGCCTTGCGCAGCACGTCGGCCTCGCGCTCCGGCCGGTAGAAATCGACGGCCTTGCCCGAGGCGGTCTTCGAGATGCCCACGAGCTGCGCGAAACGGGCCCGTTCGTTGAGCAGTTCCTGGATCCGCGCATCGACGGAATCGATCCGCTCCCGGATGTCCCCGAGATCGAGCGGCGGGCCGCCCCGTCGGCCTCCGTCCGCCGCGACCGCGCCGTCCGCCGCAGCGTGCGGCGCCGCCTTCGCCTTCGCCCGCCTCGACGCCGTCCCTTTACGCTGCGCCATGCACCCCCCTCAGCCGTGCCTGCGCTCGAAGTCGCGCATGAACGCGACCAGCGCATCGACGCCGGCGAGCGGCATCGCGTTGTACAGACTGGCCCGCATGCCGCCGAGCACACGATGGCCCTTGAGGTTCTTGAGATCGGCGGCCGCCGCCAGCTCGATGAACAGCGCGTCCAATTCCGGCCTCGCCAACGTAAAGGTCACGTTCATCCACGAACGGGAGTCCCGCGCCACCGGGTTCCTGTAGAAGGACGATCCGTCGATTGCGCCATAGAGCCGTTCGGCCTTGATCCGGTTGCGCTCCCCCATCGCGGCCACGCCACCGTTCCTCTTCAGCCATTTGAACACGAGGCCTGCCAGGTACCAGGCAAAGGTGGGCGGCGTGTTCAACATCGAATGATCGTCGGCCGCCGCCTTGTAGTCGAACACCAAGGGAGTCTCCGAGCGCGCATGTCCGATGAGGTCCTCGCGGACGATCACGACGACCAATCCGGCGGGACCGATGTTCTTCTGCGCACCCGCGTAGATGAGCCCGAACATCGACACGTCCATCGGCCGCGACAGGATGCTGGACGACATGTCGGCAACCAGGGGAATTCCGCGGGTTTGCGGGATGTAGCCGAATTCGACCCCGCCGATCGTCTCGTTGGGCGTGTAATGCACGTAGGCGGCGTCGCCGCTCAGCCTGAGGTCGCTCTGCGGCGGAACGCCCAAGTATTGACCGCCCGCATCGGCAGCGACATGCACCCGGCAATAACGCCGCGCCTCGGCGATGGCCTTCTGCGACCAATGCCCCGTGTTCACATAGTCGACCGTCGATTCGGCGGTGGCGAGATTCATGGGCACGAGGGCGAACTGTGCCGAGGCGCCGCCCTGCTGAAACAGCACCCGGTAGTTATGCGGTATCGACATCAGCTCGCGCAGATCCGCTTCGGCCTCGGCGGCCATCCTCGTGAACTCCTTGCCGCGATGGCTCACCTCCATGACGGACATGCCGCAATGGTTCCAGTCGAGCAACTCATCGCGCGCCTGCTCCAGGACCTCGAGCGGCAGCGCCGCCGGACCCGGAGAGAAGTTGTATGCACGCATCCTGGAATACCCGGCCGTTCAGGTGTCGGACGGGCCGTCGGAATCCGGCACGGCGGCGTCCGGCAGGCCGGCACCCGGCGCATCGGCGCCCGGCGCATCGGCACCGTCCGGCAGGCCGTCGATGCGCTCCAAACCGGACAGCTGGTCCCCATCCTCCAACCGGATCAGGCGGACGCCCTGCGTGTTGCGCCCGACCACCGAGATGTCCTTCACCGGGGTCCGCACCAACACGCCCGCCTGGCTCATTAGCATGATCTCGTCGTCGCCGTTGACCTGTAGGGCCCCGATCATCCGGCCGTTGCGGTCGGTGACCTGCAGTGCGATCACGCCCTGGCCGCCGCGGCCGTGTTTCGGAAAATCCTCGAGCGGCGTGAGCTTGCCATAGCCGTTCTCGGATGCCGTCAGAATGTATCCCTGGTCCGCCACGATCAGTGCATTGACCCGCTGGTCGTCGTTCAACTTGACGCCGCGCACGCCGGCCGCCTCGCGCCCCATGGCCCGCACCTCGTCCTCGACGAACCGGATGGCCTTGCCGCCGGTGGTGAACAACAGAATGTCCTTGGTGCCGTCGGTGATCGCCACGCCCACCAGTTTGTCGCCCTCCTCGAGCGCGACCGCAATGATGCCGTTCGCCCGTGGACGGGAGAACAGCGCGAGCGGGGTCTTCTTCACGGTGCCAAGACTGGTCGCCATGAAGACGAACTTGCCCTCCTCGAACTCCTTGATGGACAGCATGGCGCTGATGCGCTCGCCATCCTGGAGAGGAAGGAGATTCACGATGGGCTTGCCGCGCGAGCCGCGGCTGGCCTGCGGCACTTGATACACCTTCAGCCAGTACAGCTTGCCGTGATCCGAAAAACACAGCAGCGTGTCGTGGGTGTTGGCGACGAACAGCTTGTCGACGAAATCCTCGTCCTTGACGCTGGTGGCCGCCTTGCCGCGCCCGCCGCGGCGCTGCGCCTGGTAATCGGACACCGGCTGCGCCTTGGCGTAGCCCCCGTGGGACAGCGTCACCACGACATCCTCCGGCGTGATCAGATCCTCGATGCTGAGATCCTCGTGATTGGTGAGGATTTCGGTGCGCCGCTTGTCGCCGAAGGTTTCGAGTACGTACTCGAGTTCCTTGCGAATCACGTCGAGCAGCCTCGCGGGACGCGCGAGGATGTCAGAGAGGTCCCGTATCGCCGCCAGCAGCTCCTGGAACTCGCCGATGATCTTGTCCTGCTCGAGCCCGGTCAGGCGGTTCAGGCGCATTTCCAGGATCGCCTGGGCCTGGGTCTCGGTCAGAAGATAACCGCCCTCGACGATGCCCAGCTGCGCGGTCTCGCCCTCGGGGCGCGTGCTGATCGCGCCGGCGCGCGCCAGCATCTCGGGAACCGCACCCGAAGCCCACGGCCGCGACGTCAGCGCCACTTTCGCCTCCGCAGGCGACGGCGAGGCCTTGATCGCGGCAATGATCTCGTCGATGTTGGCCAGCGCGATGGCCAGCCCCTCCAGGATGTGGCCGCGTTCGCGCGCCTTGCGCAGCTCGAAAACGGTGCGGCGCGTGACCACTTCGCGCCGGTGGCGCAGAAAGGCGTCGAGCATCTCCTTGAGGGAGAGCAGGCGCGGCTGACCGTCGACCAGGGCCACCATGTTGATGCCGAAGACGGTCTCCATGGTCGTCTGGGCGAACAGGTTGTTGAGCAGGATCTCGGGGTTCTCACCGCGCTTCAGCTCGATCACGACGCGCATGCCGTCCTTGTCGGATTCGTCGCGCAGGCCGTCGGAGGCGATGCCGTCGATGAGCTTGTCGCGCACGAGATCGGCAATCCGCTCGATCAGCTTCGCCTTGTTCACCTGGTACGGCAGTTCGGTGATGATGATGGCCTGGCGATCGCCCTTGCCGACGTCCTCGAAATGGGTGCGCGCGCGCACATGCACGCGGCCGCGGCCGGTCTTGTATGCGGCGACGATCTCCTGGGCGCCGTTGATGAAACCCGCCGTCGGAAAATCGGGACCGGGAACGATCTGCATCAATTCGGCCAGCGTGATGTCGGGATTCTCGATCAGCGCGATGCACGCACCGACGACTTCCGTCAGGTTGTGCGGCGGGATGTTCGTTGCCATGCCGACCGCGATGCCGGAGGAGCCGTTGATGAGCAGATTCGGAATGCGCGCGGGCAGCACCGCCGGCTCGCTTTCGGACTCGTCGTAGTTCGGGTTGAAGTCGACGGTTTCCTTGTCGATGTCCGCGAGCAGCTCGCCGGCGAGCTTCGTCATGCGTACTTCGGTGTAGCGCATGGCCGCCGGCGGATCCCCGTCGACCGACCCGAAGTTGCCCTGGCCGTCGACCAGCAGGTAGCGCATCGAGAAGGGCTGCGCCATGCGCACGATGGCGTCGTACACCGACGCGTCGCCGTGCGGATGGTATTTGCCGATGACGTCGCCGACCACGCGGGCCGACTTCTTGTAGGCCTTGTTGTAGTCGTTGCCGAGTTCCCGCATCGCGAACAGGACCCGGCGATGAACCGGCTTCAGCCCGTCGCGCACGTCGGGCAAGGCGCGCCCGACGATCACGCTCATCGCGTAATCCAGATAAGACTTCCGCATCTCGTCTTCGAGATTTACGGGCAATATTTCGCGTGCGATCTCGGCCATCTGCGAGAGTCCGGATAAGCCTTCGAGGCTCTATTTAAGCGGGTTTATATAAGGCGAGACATGGTCTCAACATCCGGCAATTCTAGCACACATCCCCCGGGGTCTTAAGCCTTCGATGCCGAATAGCCGATATACTGGGGAGATGTCCCTCGTTCCCGCCGATTTGACGATCAGCTGCCGCTGGATTTTGCCGATGACCGCGCGGGACGCGGTCCTCGAAAATCACACACTGGTGGTGCGGGACGGTCGGATCCTCGACCTGCTGCCGAACGCCCACGCGGCCGGACGCTATGCGGCGACCGTGCACTTCGATCGCTCGGCGCATCTCGTGCTGCCCGGTCTCGTGGACGCCCACACCCGGATCTGCCCGCTGCCCGGCCGATCCGCGGGACGCGCCGACCTGGGCGGCGAAGCGCGGCTGCGCATCGCCCAAATGCTGTCGGGCGGCACGACCTGCTTCTGCGGCGTCGGATACCACCCCGAAGAGTCGGCGCGCGCCGCGTCGGAACTGGGCATGCGCGCGGTCATCGGCATGCCGATCGCCGCAAGCGCCAGTCCCTGGGCCGCGAGCCCCGCCGAGTATTTGACGCGGGCCTTGAGCTTTCACGACGAATTCCGCGGACATCCTTCCATCGCGACGGCGTTCGCGCTCGAGGCCGCCGCCGCGATTCCCGATGCCACCTTTGGCCGGATCGCCACCCTGGCCGATGAACTCGACGCCGGAATCCTCATGACGCTCCACGCATCCCGGGCGGAGGTCGACGAGTCCCTCGGGCGGTACGGCCTGCGGCCGATCGAGCGCATGCACGCCCTGGGCCTGCTCACTCCGGCGCTCACGGCCGCGCAGATGGTGCACGTCGGGGCCGCGGACATCGCCCTCGCCGTCCGCAGCGGCATTGCCATCACCCTGTGTCCGGAGTCCAGTTTACGGGCGGGCGAAGGACTGCCGCCCCTATCGAGTTGGGCGGCGGCCGGTCTGCGGCAGAGCCTGGGAAGCGGCACGGCCGGGCCTGCGATCAGCCCGAACCTCTGGAACGAACTGCGGCTGATGGCGCTGTTCGCAACTCCACCGACCGGCAAGGCACCTGCGGACGGATCGGCATCCGACTTCGATGCCTGGCATGCACTGGCCATGGCCACCCGGGGCGGCGCCGCGGCGCTCGGACTGGAGACGCAGATCGGGACGCTGGAACGCGGCAAATGGGCCGACCTCTGTTGCATCGACCCACGCGGTCCCGTGATGCACTGGCCGGCGCCCGCCTCACCGCGCGAGTCATTGACCCAGTGGGTGCTGAACGCGGGCCGTGACGTCGTCAGCGACGTCTGGGTGGCCGGCCGCCACCTGCTGAACGGTGGAGACTTCGCCCGGCTCGACTGGCCGCGCCTCGCCGACCGCCTGCGCACGCCGGCGCGGGAATCGATCACAGGAGAGAACCATGCAGACATCCGCTGACAACGCCGATCCGACGGAACTCGCGAAATTCGCATCCCTCGCACAGAACTGGTGGGATCCCAAGGGGCCCTCCGGACCCCTGCACGAACTGAACCCCCTGCGGCTCGACTATGTCGGGAGAATTTCCCCGCTCGAGGGCAAGCATGTGCTCGACGTGGGCTGCGGCGGGGGGATTCTGTCCGAATCGATGGCGCGCGCCGGCGCTCGCGTGCTCGGCATCGATCTGGCCCGGGCGGTGCTGGACGTCGCCGAACTGCATGCGCTGGAAGGCGGCGTCGCGGTCGAGTATCGGGCCGTTTCCGCGGAAGCGCTCGCCGCGGAACGCCCCGGCGCATTCGACGTCGTGACCTGCATGGAATTGCTCGAACACGTGCCCGATCCCGCCGCCGTCCTGACCGCGCTCGCCGCACTGGTGAGACCGGACGGCGATGTCATCGTCTCCACGCTGAATCGCGGACCCCGGTCCTTTGCGGTGGCCATCCTCGGAGCGGAATACCTCGCGCGCGTGCTGCCGCGCGGCACGCATGACTACCTCAAATTCATACGCCCGTCGGAACTCGCGCGCTGGGGCCGGGATGCGGGGCTGGAACTCAAGGACCTGACGGGCATCGGCTACAATCCACTGACGCGCTCCTTCAGTCTGTCGACCGACACCCGGGTGAATTATCTGGCGCATTTCCGCAGGGCGGCGGCCGGCCGCAATCCGGGTGGCGCCTGACCGGCATGGGCGGCGACGAGGTCCTTTGGACCGCCCTGATCGGTGCCGCGGCCGGCCTGTGCGCCGGCGCCCTTCTCGGCGCTCTCGGCGTGCTGTGGCTGCGAGCCAGGCGCGAACAGGGGTTGCGCATCGAGTTGGAGGTGCTGCGCTCGCGCCTGAAATCCGACGAGGACGCGGGCGCCGAACGGGATCAGGCCGCGGCTCGCACCCGCGAACAACTGCAGGGCGTATTCGGTGAACTCGCGCGCGACACCCTGCAAAGCAACAGCGAACTGTTCCTGCAGCTGGCGCGGGAACGCCTGACGCGCCAGCAACTCGACGCCTCGCTGGCGCTGAAGGAGCGGGAAACGGCCATCGAATCGATGGTGCAACCGATCCGCGAGGCGCTCGCCAGGACGGAGACGCAGATCCAGAACATCGAGCGGGATCGCATCGATGCCTTCGCGACCCTCAAATCGCAAATGGAAATCCTCGCGAGCGGACAAACCCTGCTGTCGCGCGAGACGCGCAACCTCGTGACGGCCTTGCGGCGTCCGGACGTGCGGGGTCAGTGGGGCGAGATCACGCTGAAGCGCCTGGTCGAGCTGTCCGGCATGACCGCGCACGTCGATTTCACCGAACAGCAGCACCATGCGACCGAGTCCGGCGCGATCCGGCCGGACCTGGTCGTGCACATGCCCGAGCGGCGCGACATCGTCGTCGACGTGAAGACCCCGCTCGAGGCGTATCTGGCGGCGGTCGAGGCCGGAACCGACGCGGAACGCGCGACACAGCTGCGGCGCCACGCACAAATCGTCGGCACCCGGGTGCGCGAACTGTCGTCGAAGCAATACTGGACGCAGTTCGACCACAGCCCTGACTTCGTCGTGCTGTTCCTGCCGGGCGACCAATTTCTGGCGGCGGCGCTGCAGGAGAATCCCGGCTTGATCGACGAGGCGCTGCGACAGAACGTGATGCTCGCGACCCCGACCAGCCTGGTCGCCCTGCTGAAGGCGGTGGCCTATGGCTGGAAGCAATCGGCACTGGCGCAGAATGCGGCGGAGATCCGCCGGTTGGGCGAGGACGTGTACAAGCGGCTCGCCGTGTTCGGCGATCATCTGGGAAGGCTGGGAAAATCCCTCGGCGGCAGCGTCGATGCCTTCAACAAGGCGGTCGGCTCCCTGGAACAGCAGGTCCTGCCTGCGGCCCGGCGCTTCCCGGAGTTGGGCCTGCGCGTGGCTCGGGAACTGGAGCCGCTCGAACCCGTCGCCGGCCTCGCCCGCACCCCCCGGCCGGCCGACGGCGCGCAGGCCGATCCGGCTGCGGACGAGGCGCGCCCTGAAGCCCCTTGAAGAACCCTACCGGGGCCGTTCGGTGCCGCCGGGAACCGCCCAGTATTGGAGTTGGTTGTTCGCCAGCCGCGACGCCCGCGATCCGCTGCTCGGCACGTACGCCCTCATGGCCGAGTGGCGCGCCTTGCTGGACCCTGGAACCGAACCGGGCGTCGCGTACATGAAGCTCGCGTGGTGGCGGGAGGAAATCGGCCGCCTGGCCGCGGGTTCGCCGGCGCATCCGATCACGCAGTACCTCGCCGCGCTGCCGCGCCCCGGCGGGATGGAGGCTGCACCGCTCGGCACCTGCCTCGACGCCGCGGGCGCCCAGGTCGCCGGCGCGCCCCTGGAACGCGCCGATGAGCTGCCGGCGCATGCCGCCGCCCTGTACGGCTCCCCGCTGATCTTCGCCGCTTCGCTGGGAGATGCGCCGTGCGATCCGCAGCGGCTGCAGCGCTGCATCGCCGCGCTGGCGGCCGGGCAATACCTGAACCGGGCGGTCGCGGACTACGGGCGCGAGGCGCGCGTCGGGCGCATCCCGTTTGCCGTGGATGAACTGCTGGCCGCCGGGATCGACAACGACGAACTCCTGGCGCCGGAACCGGCCGCCCCGCTGCGCTCCTATCTGGACGACCTGAGACGGCGTGCCATCGGGCATTTCGTGACGGCGGCCGGCGCGCTCGCCGCCGCGGAGCGTCCGCGCCTGCGGCACCTGCTGGTGCTCGCGGCACTCGGCAGGGAACACGTGAGACGCCGCCGCAATCCTGCGAACGCGGACTTTCGGTTGGCGGACCTGTATAACGCGTGGAGCACCGCGCGGCGCGCCCATGCCCGCTGAACCGATGCTGGAGCAATCATGACGATACCGAAAAGCTTCGCCCCCACCCCCGATCTGCTGGCCGACCGGGTGGTGCTCATCACCGGCGCGACCAGCGGCCTGGGCCGGGCACTCGCACTCGAATGCGCTCGTGTCGGCGCCAGCGTCATCCTCTGCGGACGCAACCCGGCCAAACTCGAACGCGTTTACGATGAGATCGAGGCCCTCGGGGCACCGCAACCCGCCATCGCGACGCTGGATCTGGCGAATGCCACCGCCGCCGAATACGACGGGCTGGCAAACACCATCGGCGGCGAGTTCGGCAGGCTCGACGGACTGGTGCACTGCGCCGGCCTGCTCGGAGACCGGATGATGCTGGAACAATACGACGTCCCTACCTGGTGCCGCGTGCTGCACGTGAATCTGACCGCGCCCTTCATCCTCACGCAGGTCCTGCTGCCGCATCTGCGCCGGTCGACGGACGCCTCGGTGGTGTTCGTGAGCAGCGGCGTGGTCCACAACCCGCGGCCGTTCTGGGGTGCGTATGCCGTTGCCAAAACGGGTCTCGAGTCGGTGCGCAGCATGTGGTCGCAAGAGCTCGAGGGCGAGCCGAACCTGCGGGTCAACAGCGTGAACCCCGGCCGCATGCGCACGCCCATGCGGGCGGCCGCCTACCCGGCGGAGGATCCGAACACCCTGCCGGCGCCGGCGGCGGTCACCGGGCCATTCGTGTATCTGTTGAGCGGACAGGGACGCGGCACCTCCGGCGGCTATTTCGACGCGCAGTGATTCCCGGGAGCGTACCCCCATGTGGAAAGCATCGACCCTGATCGTCCGTACCGCCGTCCTCGGCACGATCCTGTCGGCCGGTCCGTTACAGGGCACACCGACGGTCGACGCCGCGCGGCCGGTCGAGGGCGACTACGTCGCCGAGAACTTCCGGTTCGCCTCCGGCGAAACGCTGCCGGAGCTGCGGCTGCACTACACCGTGCTAGGGAAGCCCCACCGGAACGCCCAGGGGCGAGTCGACAACGCGGTGCTCATTCTGCATGGCACCGGCGGATCGGGTCGCGGCTTCATCACGGAAAGATTTTCCGGGGTGCTGTTCGGCAAGGGACAACTGCTCGACACCGGCCGGTACTACGTCATCCTGCCGGACGGCATAGGGCACGGGAAATCCAGCCGGCCGAGCGACGGCCTGCACATGCGCTTTCCCCGCTACGACTACCAGGACATGGTAAGGGCGCAATTCGACCTGGTCACCCAGGAGCTCAAGGTCGATCACTTGCGGCTGGTCATGGGAACCTCGATGGGTTGCATGCACACGTGGATGTGGGGTGAGAGCCATGCGGACTTCGTCGATGCCCTGATGCCCCTTGCGTGCCTGCCGGTGGCCATCGCCGGACGCAACCGCGTGTGGCGGGATCTCATCGTCGATGCGATCCGCTCCGATCCCGCATGGCAGCAGGGTGAGTACAGGAGCGAGCCGGCCGACGCCCTGCGCAACGCCGCCGGCACGCTGCTCATCGCCGGCAGCGCCCCGCTGCCGATGCAACTCGCCCTCCCCAAGGCGGCCGACGCCGATGAGTTCGTGCAAAAATACCTGACGCGCGAGGTCGCGGACTTGGATGCGAACGATCTCCTGTACCAGATCGAAGCCTCGCGGGACTACGATCCGTCCGCGGACCTCGAAAGGATTCGGGCGCCCGTCATGTGGGTCAATTCCGCGGATGATTTCATCAACCCGCCGGAACTCGGCATCGCCGAGCGGGAGGTCACGCGGATCAAGGGTGCCCGTTACATCCTGATCCCTGCCTCCGATCGAACCCACGGGCATGGGACTCACACGTGGGCGGCCGTATGGCAGCAGTACCTAGGTCAACTGCTGGCGACTGCGCCGCCGTGAGCGGCCCCTCAGTCAGGTTGGTCACGGATCGGCCCCTCGGATGCCGGTGAGTGTTCGGCTTGATAGGCGGCCTTGGCCGCGTCGATCTCGTTGACCAGCGCATTGCGCTCGCTTGCGAGCATGGCACGCGAATGCCCCCGGGGCAGCTCGCGCGACAGGTGCACCGGACCGAAGCGGACACGCATGAGGCGGCTGACGATGATTCCCCTGGCGGCCCACCAATGGCGTATCAAGGCGGATCGGGTGGCGCGCACGGTCACGCTGAGCCAATGATTGAAACCTTCGCCGAGCTGCGCATCGGCGTTCAATATGGACATGGGATCGCCCTCGCAGTCCGTGGCACCGCGGAACTCCTCCATCAACCCTTCGTTGAGCGGGCCCCGCATGCGCAGGACATAATCGATGGTCAACGCGTGCGCCCCCTGCGAAATGCGGTGGGCCCACGAGCCGTCGTCGGTCAGGATCTCGAGACCGCCGTCCACGGGCGGCATCGGCTGGATCGCGAGCCAGCGGCCGCCGGAGCGCGGCAGGTTGAGGTGTTCGGCCGCCCGCGACGTCGCCGCCTTCAAGTCCAGCGCCTCCCCCGGTGAGCGGTGGTACAGCAGCACACGCAGTTCCATGTCCTTGGCTGCATGCAGGCGCACCGGCCGGCCATCCAGCGTGATCCGGTCGCGCGGCGCGAGCTTCACGCCGAGTTCGGGCACCGCGCCGTTGATCTGCAGCCGTCCTTCCTTGATCCAACGCTCGACCTCGCGGCGCGATCCGACGCCGGCGGCGGAGAGCAGCTTTTGAATGCGCTCAGTGGGCGCCGTTTCGTGTTGCGACGCTCTCGCGTCATGCGATTGGGGCGGTTTTCGCGGGGGACGACGCGTCGCCATCAGTGTGCGTCATCTGCGGCACCGCGTGCGACCAGACCGTGAATGCGATGCGTGCCGTCCTCATCTTCCGCCTCGACTTCGTCATCGGCATCGACTTCGTCATCGGCATCGGCATCGGCATAGGTGGTTGACTCCACGCCGGCCCCGGCGGCCGCCGGATCGTCGGGCATCGGTTCGCCCACCGCGGCGGCGGCCGGTGCATCGGCGCCGGCTGGCGGCTCGGCATCCGCAGCGACC
>JBBIKV010000027.1:15044-43297 GCA_037445285.1 Nevskiaceae bacterium
GCAGGCTCAATTGGACCCGCAAATCCTCCAATTCCTTCAGCTGTGCAAGGGTCGGCAGGTCGTCCAGCTTCTGCAGGCTGAAATAGTCCAGGAAGTCGCGGGTGGTGCCGAGCAATTCCGGCTTGCCGGGCACGTCGCGATGACCGACGACGCGGATCCAGTTGCGTTCGTGAAGGGTCTTGATGATGTTCGGATTCACGGCGACGCCGCGGATCTGTTCGATTTCGCCGCGGGTGATCGGCTGTCGATAGGCGACGAGCGCCAGCGTCTCGAGCAGCGCGCGCGAATATTTCGTGGGTCGCTCCTGCCACAGGCGCGACACCGGCTGCGCCACCGCCGCCCGGATCTGTATCCGGTACCCGCTGGCTACTTCCACCAATTCGAGTCCGCGGCTCTCATAGTCGGTGCGCAGCGCCTCGAGCGCGGCCTGGACCTCGACCGTGTTGGAGCCGTCGCGCTCGTCGAACAGCGTCACGAGTTCGTCGGCGGCCAGGGGACGGCCGGCCGCCAGCAGCGCGGCCTCGATCACATTGCGTACGTATTGGTCGTTCATTGATTTCTCGCGTTGGTCTCGGCGGCGCCTCCGTCGTCGGGCACGGCCTTCAAGTGTCGGGAGGGATTGCCGAGGCGCACGTGCAGCGGCGCATAGGCTTCGGACTGCACGATTTCGATCAACCCTTCGCGCAGCAATTCCAGGATCGCGACGAAGGTGACGGTCACGCCGCGGCGCCCCTCGTCAGGACGAAACAGCGTGACGAAATCCACGAATGCCGTGGTGGTGAGCCCCGACAACACGTCGGTCATGCGCTGACGCACGGACAGCGGCTCACGCTGGACGTGGTGATGGGCGAACATGTCGTTGCGCGACAACACCTCCTGGAAGGCGAGCAGCATTTCCTGCAGGGTCACCTGCGGCGCGATGCGCACCACCTTCCGGTCCACCAGTTCGGCGGTCGCGACCCAGGTGTCGCGTTCGAGCCGCGGCATCTGATCGATGCCTTCGGCGGCGCGCTTGAAGCGCTCGTATTCCTGCAGCCGGCGCACCAGCTCCGCGCGCGGATCCGCATCCTCGCTCGCGTCTTCGCTGTGCAGCCGGGGCAGCAGCATGCGCGACTTGACCTCGGCGAGCGTCGCCGCCATCAGCAGGTACTCACCGGCCAGTTCCAGCTGCAGCACCTGCATCAATTCGATGTAGCGCATGTACTGCCGGGTGATCTCGGCGATCGGAATGTCGAGAATGTCGAGATTCTGGCGCCGTATGAGATAGAGGAGCATGTCGAGCGGCCCCTCGAAGGCCTCGAGGAACACTTCGAGGGCCTGCGGCGGGATATACAGGTCGCGCGGCATTTCGGTGATGGGCTGCCCCTCCACCATCGCGAACGGCATCTCGCCCTGCGCCGGCGCGGCGGGCTTGGGCGCGGATCTTGCCGCGGTGTTCTGCACGATCGTGAGCTGTGGTTTCATCGGTAATTCATCGCCATGGCCTGACGAACCGCATCGAGCGTTTCCCGCGCCGCAGCGCGGGCCCGCTCACACCCTTCCGCGATGATACCCCGTACCAACTCAGGATTCTCCTCGAACTCCTGCGCGCGCTTCGATATCTCCGAGACTTCCTCGACGATCTTCTCGATCAGCGGGCCCTTGCAATCCAGGCATCCGATGCCCGCGCTGCGGCAGCCCTGCTGCACCCAGGCCTTGGTGTCGGCGTTCGAATACACCTTGTGCAAGTCCCACACCGGACACTTGTCCGGGTCGCCAGGATCGGTGCGCCGCACACGGGCCGGATCGGTCTGCATGGCCCTGAGCTTCTTGACGACGGAGTCCGGTTCCTCGCGCAGTCCGATTGTATTCCCGTAGGACTTGGACATCTTGCGGCCGTCGAGCCCCGGCACCTTCGGCGTCGCCGTGAGCAGCACCTCGGGCTCCGGCAGAATGGAGATCCCGGTGCCCTCGAGGTAACCGAACAACCGGTCGCGATCGGCGACCGTCAGCCGGGCGTTGGACTCGACGAGCGACCTTGCCCGCGCGAGCGCATCGCCGTTGCCTTTTTCCTGAAACTCCCTGCGCAAGGTGCGGTACATGGCGGAATTGCGCGAACCCAGGCTCTTGATCGCCTTCTCGACCTTCTGTTCGAACTCCGGTTCACGGCCGTAGATGTGATTGAAGCGTCGCGCCACCTCGCGCGTGATTTCCACGTGCGCCACCTGGTCCTCGCCGACCGGGACGTACTGGGCGCGGTACAACAGGATGTCCGCGGTCTGCAGCAGCGGATAGCCCAGAAATCCATAGGTGCCGAGGTCCCGGTCGGCCAGCTGGGTTTGTTGGTCCTTGTAGGACGGCACGCGCTCAAGCCAGCCCAGGGGCGTAATCATGGAGAGCAGCAGGTGCAGTTCCGCATGTTCCGGCACCTTCGACTGGATGAACAGCGTGGCGACCCCGGGATTGAGGCCCGCCGCCAGCCAGTCGATGGCCATCGTCCACACATGATCCTCGAGCTTCGACGTGTCCTCGTAGCCCGTGGTGAGGGCGTGCCAGTCGGCGATGAAAAAATAGCATTCGTATTGGTACTGCAGCTCGATCCAGTTCTTCAGGGCGCCGTGAAAATTGCCCAGGTGCAGCATGCCGGTCGGCCGCATGCCGGAGAGCACCCGGCGGTTCTGTACGGGTCCGCTCATGCCGAAGGCGCCAAAATGACGGTGATGATGCGCCCGATCATGCGGAACGCCGGCTCGAACAGCCAATCCAGCCACCGCATGACGGAAAGCCCCAGCACCAGGAACAATCCGATCGGTTCGACTTTCTCCATGCGTCCTCCCCACCGTGCCGGCAGCAAACCAGCCAATACCCGTCCCCCGTCGAGGGGAGGAACGGGCAACAAATTGAGCACCGCCAACACGACGTTGATCACGATTCCCGCCTGGGCCATCAGCGCGATCCAACTGATCAAGGTCTCGTTGCCGTTGACGCGGGCGATCGCACCCAACACGCCGCACCAAACGACCGCCATGAGCATGTTGGCCACCGGTCCCGCCAGCGCCACGAGCACCATGGCCCGCCGCGGATGGCGCAGCTTGCTGGTGGCCACCGGTACCGGCTTGGCCCAGCCGAACACGGGCCCGCCGACCGCGAGCAGGACGGCGGGGACCAGCACCGTGCCGACCGGGTCGATGTGGCGCAACGGATTCAGACTGAGGCGCCCCAGCATCTCTGCGGTCCGATCACCGAAGAGCCGGGCCATCCGGCCATGCGCGACCTCGTGCAGGGTGATCGCAAAGAGAGCGGGAATGGTCCAAATGGCAACGTTCTTAAGAAACCCAGATAAATCCAATGATTACACTCGTTATTTAAAATACATACGAACTCGCCCGCCCGCATCTCGGCGCATTATACGGTTGCCGGGCCTGCAAAGGGGCTGACGTCGCCCCGGCCGACACGCACCACGGCGGCACGATCACCGGACAGGTCGATCACCGACGTGGGGATCAATCCACA
Organism: Nevskiaceae bacterium; assembly: GCA_037445285.1. Classification (GTDB taxonomy): domain Bacteria; phylum Pseudomonadota; class Gammaproteobacteria; order Steroidobacterales; family Steroidobacteraceae; genus Bog-1198. Next base: position 18,537 of record JBBIKV010000027.1, read on the forward strand.
ATTGCCGCCGTCGAGCACCAAATCGACGCTGCGCCCCAGGTGCTCGTAGATCTCCCTGGCATCGGTGCGCGGCAAATCCTCTCCGGGCAGCAGCAGCGTCGAACTCATGACCGGTTCCGCGAGTTCCGTGAGCAGCATGGCCGTCACCGGATGATCGGGAACGCGCAACCCGATGGTGCCCCGGCGCTCGTGCTTCAGGCGGCGCGGGGTCTCGCGGGAGGCCTTGAGCAAAAATGTATAGGGCCCGGGGGTATGGGCGCGCAGCAGACGATACTGGGAGTTGTCGACGACCGCATACTTGCCCACGTCGGCGAGGTCACGGCAGACCAGGGTGAAGTGATGATGCCGGTCGGTCTGCCGGATCTCCCGAATGCGCTCCAATGCCGCCTTGTCGCCGATGTGGCAGCCGAGCGCGTAGCAGGAATCCGTCGGGTAGACGATCACCCCGCCCCCGCGCAGCACCTCGACCGCTTGCCGGATGAAACGCAGTTGGGGGGAGACCGGATGCAGTTGCAGGTAAATGGCCATGTGCGTCCGCTATGATACCCGCATGAACCAGCTACTCGAATGGTCTCCGCTCGTCGTCTTCTTCGTCGTATTCAAGGTCGCGGGCATGTATTGGGCCACCGGCTCGCTCATGGTCACCTCCATCGCCCTGATGCTGGTCCACCGCGCGACCACGGGCCGCTTCAAAATCATGCACGTCGTCACCGCCGGGGTCGTGCTGGCGCTGGGCAGCGCGACCTTCCTGCTGCACGACACCCGCTTCATCCAATGGAAGCCCACCGTCCTTCTGGGTCTCGCCGCCGCGGCCTTCCTGGGTAGCGCGGTGATCGGCCAAAAGCCACTGGCGCGCCGCCTGCTGGAAGGCGTATTCAGCGAACCGCTCGACTTGCGAGCCCATCAGTGGATGCTCGTCAACACAGCCTGGGCGGCGTGGTTTGCGCTGCTGGCGATGGCCAACATCTACGTCGCGAGAAACTTTCCCGAAGGGGTTTGGGTCAACTTCAAGGTCTTCGGAATCAGCCTGGCCATGATGGTGTTCATGATTCCCCAGGTGATTTGGCTGAACGGCAGGACCGCCGCCGCGCAGCCGGAGCGACACTGAGGTGACGATCGCAACCCGGGATCAGCGGCTGCGGCAGAGGCTGGTGGAACGCTTCTCCCCCGTCGAGTTGACCATTGAGGACGAGAGCCGCTTTCACGAGGGGCATGCGGGCGCCGCCGGCGGCCACGGTCATTACCGGGTCCGCATCGTCGCCGAGGCTTTTCGGGGGATTCCCGCCGTCGGCCGCCACCGCCTGGTGTACGCGGCGGTGGGCGACATGCTCGAGAGCGACATTCATGCACTCGCCATCGAAGCCCTGCCGCCGCCCTGACCCGGGCGGCCGTTCCGCCCCTCCGCATCGATAGTTGGAGAGATGGCGCGGTAAAGGCTAAACTGCCGCCCCCGGGCGCGCGGGCCATATCGGCCATAGTCGCCTTTACGTTCGTAGAGGATCCAAATGACCCAATTTCTTCGTACACCGTGGCACATGGTGTCCACCGTTGCGGCCACGGCCGTCCTGCTGACGGCATGCGGCAAAGGCCAGCAAGCCGCGACGCCCGCGCCCGCGACGGATGCTCCTGCGGCGGCGCCCGTGGCGACCGTCAACGGGTCGCCGATTCCCCGGGCCGATTACGATGCCTTCCTGAAGAACCTGCTGCAGGGCAAGCCTGCGACCGACCTGACCGCCGAGCAGAAGAACCAGGTGCTCGACGAGTTGATAACGATGAAGCTCGTCTCGGCGCAGGCCGACAAGGACGGCCTGGACAAGGATCCGGACGTCGCCGCCAATCTGGACGTCGTCCGCATGCGCATTCTATCCGACGCCGAATCCCAGAAGATTTTGAAGGGCAAGGAGCCGACCGACGCTGAGTTGCATGCGGAATACGACACCGCCATCGCGTCGATGGACAAGACGGAGTTCCACGCGCGGCACATCCTGGTTGCGACCAAGGAGAAGGCCGAACAGCTGATCAAGAAGCTGAAATCCGGCGCCAAATTCGAGGACGTTGCCAAGGCCGAGTCCAGCGACAACTCGAAGACCAGCGGCGGCGACCTGGGCTGGTTCACGACCTCGCGCATGGTCAAGCCGTTCGGCGACGCGGTGAAGGCCCTGAAGAAGGGCGAGATCACCCCCGAACCCGTGCAGACCCAGTACGGGTGGCACATCATCAAGCTCGAGGACACCCGCGACGTCACGCCGCCCCCCTTCGATCAGGTCAAGGCGCAGGTCATGAAGGGCGTGATGCAGAAGAAGCTCATCGCCTACGTCGACGATTTGAAGAAGAACGCCAAGATCGAGAAGAAGCTGTAGAAACAGCCTGGTCTGTAGCGGGCCCTCACGGGCCCGCTACTTTTTCAACAACTCGAGGGACGCCGCCTCGTCGAGCACGGGCACCCCCAGTTCCTCGGCTTTCCGCAGCTTCAAGCCGGCGTCGCTCCCGGCCACGACATAATGGGTCTTCTTCGAAACGCTGCCGCTGACCTTGCCGCCGAGCGCGGCAATGGCCTCCTGGGCGGCGTCCCGCGTCATTGTCGACAGCGTGCCGGTCAATACAAACGTCTTGCCCGCCAGGGCGTCTCCCGAACCCCGTCGAGTCATGGCGGGCCATTCGATTCCCTGCGCGAGCAACCGATCGACGAGGTCCCGGTTGTCGGCATCGCGAAAATAAGTCTCCACATGGCGGGCCACGACCGGACCCACGTCCGGCACCTTCTGAATGTCCTCCAGCCCCGCGCTGCGCATTGCGTCCAGATCGCCGAAATGGCGGGCAAGCGCGAGCGCAGTGGCTTCCCCCACGTCGCGTATTCCCAGCCCATATAGGAACCGCGGCAGGCTGGTCCGCTTCGCCGCGGCGATGGCGGACTGCAATTTCAGCGCCGACTTCTCGCCCATCCGATCGAGTTCGGCCAACCGTGCGGTGTCCAGGGCGAAGATGTCGGCCGGCGTTCTGACCCAGTCCCGCTCCACCAACTGATCGATGAGCTTGTCGCCGAGGCCTTGAATGTCCAACGCGCGCCGGGACGCGAAATGCTTGATCTCCTCGCGCCGCTGGGCGGAACATGCCCGTCCGCCGGTGCAGCGCGCCACCGCCTGGTCGCCCTCGCGCGCGACCGGCGACCCGCAGACCGGGCAAACCTGGGGCAATTCGACCGGCGCCGCGCCGTCGACTCGCCGCTCGGGCAGTATCCGCACCACTTCGGGTATCACGTCGCCGGCACGACGGATGACCACGGTATCGCCCACCCGCACATCCTTGCGTCCCAGCTCATCCATGTTGTGCAGGGTGGCGTTGCTCACCGTCACCCCGCCCACGAACACCGGAGCCAGGCGGGCAACCGGTGTCAACGCTCCGGTGCGGCCGACTTGAAACTCGATCCCCTTGACCGTCGTCAGCGCCTCCTCGGCCGGAAACTTGTGCGCGATCGCCCAACGCGGCGCACGCGAGACGAAACCGAGTTCCCGCTGCAGGTCCATGTCATCGACCTTGTAGACGACTCCATCGATCTGATACGGCAGTTTCGAGCGCATCGCGCCCATCTCCTCGTAGTAGGCGAGGCAGCCCTCGATCGAGTCGACGATGCGGACCTGCGGGCAGATCTTGAAGCCCCAGGCCTGCAGCAGCTTCAGCAACTCCCCCTGGTGCGACGGCAGATCTGCGCCCTCCACGAAGCCCACGCCATACATGAACAGATCCAGGGGACGCGCGGCCGTCATGCGCGGATCCAGCTGCCGGAGGCTGCCGGCGGCCGCATTGCGCGGATTGACGTAGGTCTTCTCGCCGCGCGCCGTGGACTCCGCGTTGAAGCGCTCGAAGCCCCGCAGCGGCATGAACACTTCACCGCGCACCTCGAGCCTCCGCGGCGCCTCACCGGCGCGAAGTTTGAGCGGCAGCGCCGCGATGGTCCGCAGGTTGAGCGTCACGTCCTCGCCGGTTTCGCCGTCGCCGCGCGTCGCTCCCAGGACGAATATGCCGTCCTCATACAGCGCGCTGACCGCTAGACCGTCGAGCTTGGGCTCTGCCGAGTAGCGCAGCGGGCGATCGCTCTCGAGACGCTCGCGAATACGGCGGTCGAAGTCGCGCACCTCCGTTTCGCTGAACGCATTGTCGAGCGACAGCATGGCGACCCGGTGATGCACGGTACCGAAGGCGGCCACGGGGGCGGCGCCGACGCGCTGGGTCGGCGAGTCCTGCGTGACGAGTCCGGGGTGCTGCGCCTCGAGGGTCCGCAGTTCGGCCATGAGCCGGTCGTATTCGGCGTCCGGCACCTCCGGATCGTCGAGGGCGTGATAGCGATAATTGTAGCGATGCAACAGTTCGCGCAGTTCCGCCGCCCGCCTGGCCGCCTTGCGCTCGGAGTCCGCCACGCGTCAATCCATGGTCAATTGGGATTGAAACTGCGCCACCTCGTCGCGCAGCGCCAGGGCGCGCTGCTGCGACAGCGTCGCACCGTTGGAATCCTGGACGATGCCGGGCAGCGTCTGCGCCAGCCCCGCGGCGGTCGAGATCATCGCTTCGAGGGTCTCGACCGGCCCAACCGGACCCGGCAGCACGGCGAAGAGGGCCAGCCCGCGAAACTCTTGTTCCGCCATTCGGGCGACGTCGAAGACGCCCGGTTCGACCAGGCTCGCCGCGCAGAACAACGTCCGGCCATCGCTGTGACGGCGATGGAATACCTGGTACCGGCCGATGGCCAGGCCGTGCGCCTCGAGCGCCTCCAGCAGGGCGGTTCCGGCCCAGTGCGTCTCGGCCGGCGCGCACACGCGGACGCTGATGATGCGCTGTTTCTCGCAGCCATTCGTGCCCTGCGGGGACGATTCGGCCGACGATGCGTGCGGCGGCGGAGATGCCGGCGGCTCCGCCGGGATGCGCATCGCCCGCGAAGCGGGCTCCGGTTCCATGTCGGCCACGGCAATGGCATCGTTCATCCGCAGCGTCGGCACCCGCACGCTCCCATCCGCCTCTGCCGGCCGCTCGGCGACACCCAGTTCGACGGTCACCTCGAGCGGATCCGCCTGCGAGGTCATCGGCAGGTCCTCGAGCGGCGCCGGCTCGAAATCGGCCGTCCGAATGTCGAGCGGCTCCAGCGGAGGGACTCCCCAGTTGCGTACACCCTCCTGCATCCGCGGCGCCGGCATCGGCTCCGCGTCCTTCGGATAGGTCGTGGAACCCGCCGCCGCGCCGCCGGCGGCGGACTCCCGCAATTGCGCGTCCCCCGGTGCCTGCCGCGAACGGCGGACGCCCCACCACCAGATGCCGGCCAACAGCAGGGCACTCAGTGCCGCCAGAATCCAACGCAGTTGGTCCGCCAAGACGACCGCCCTACATCGCCGCCATGCGCACGGCCTCGTCGACGTCCACCGCCACGAGGCGCGACACGCCGGGCTCGTTCATCGTGACGCCCACCAGCTGCGACGCCAGTTCCATCGTGCTCTTGTTGTGGGTGATGAATATGAATTGCACGCTGTTCGACATCTCGCGCACGATGTCGCAGAAGCGTCCCACGTTGTTCTCGTCGAGCGGCGCATCGACCTCGTCGAGCAGGCAAAACGGCGCCGGGTTCAGATCGAAGATGGCGAACACCAGCGCCACGGCCGTGAGTGCCTTTTCGCCGCCGGAGAGCTGGCTGATCGTGCTGTTGCGCTTGCCCGGGGGCCGCGCCATCACCGACACGCCCGCCACTTCCGATTCCTCGCCGGTCAGCTCCAAATACGCGTGACCGCCGCCGAACAGCCGCGGAAACTTCTCCTTCAACCCCGCGTTCACCTTGTCGAAGGTGTCCTGAAACCGGGTGCGGGTCTCGCGATCGATCTTGCGCATCGCGGACTCCAGTGTCTCCAACGCGTCGGTCAAATCCTTGCATTGCCGGTCCAGATACTCCTTGCGCTCCGACTGCTCCTTGAATTCGTCGATCGCCGCCAGATTCACCTGGCCGAGGCGCTCGATCCTGCCCCTCGTCTCCTCGAGCTGCGTCTCCCAGGTCTCCACGGTGGCGTCCGCGGACAGCGCCGCGAGCAGTTCCGCCGGCTCGAAACCGGTCGCGGCCAGCTGTTCGGCGACGTTTTCCCTCCGGATGCGGATCTGCTGCGCGGCCAGGCGTGCCTCATCCATCGAGGCCCGCGCCGTCTCGACCCGCCCGGCGATCCCGGCATGCTGCGTCTCACGGTCCCGCAGAACCGCATCGAGGTCGTCCGAGGCGATTTTTGCAGCATGCAATTCACCCTCGATCTGGGCGCGCAGCTGCAGGGCGATTTCGATCTGCTCCTGCAGCGCGGCCAGCGGCGCCTCGCCGGCGGCGAGCTGGGACGCCAGTTCGTCGCGGCGCAATTCCAGGCCCTCCAGCTGTTTCTCCACCCGCGACAGCGTCGTGGTCAAGGAAGCATGCGACGACCGGCGCGATTCGACCTGAACCGCGAGTTCCCGCGCGGCCTGTTGTGCGGCCTGCGCCGCGGAGCGCGCCGCACCCTGCTCTGCGCGCTGCCGTTCGCGCTCCTCCTCCAGATCGACGCGCTTCGGCTTGAGGGCGGCGAGCGCCTCGATGGCGGTCTCCATGCGGCCGCGAGCGGCGCGCAGATCCGCCTCGGTGCGCTCGAGTTCGCCGCGCACGTCCTCGAGTCCCGACTCCAGCTGGCTCAGGCGGCGTGCGGCGTCCGCCGTGCGCGCCTGCGCCGCGTCGAATGCGCCGCGCCGGTCGACGTGCTCGCGGTGCAGCCGGTTGACGTCAGCCTGGAACCGGTCGCGCCGGTCCTCGTGGTCGCGAACCCGCTCGCGGATGAGTTCCAGCCGATGCTCGGATTCCTTCACCTCGTCGGCGAGCTGCGTCACCTGCGCACGGATGTCGCGCAGCGCTTCCTCCCGCTCGATGACGCCCGTGTGTGGATCCTGATCGCGCGAGAGCCGCAGCCAGTCCGGACCCAGCCATACCCCGTCGCGGGTGACCACGGATTGTCCGGCCGTGAGGCGGCGGCGGCGTCCGAGCGCTTCGCCCAGGGTGTCCGCCGTGAACACCGACGTCAGGACCGATCCCAATACGGCCGCACCCTGCACCTTCGCCTGCAGCGACGCCGCGTCGGCCGCCGCGCCCGCATGCTCGCCGATGCTCACGACCGCGAGATGCCCCCCCTCGAAGCTGCCGAGCAAATCGGCGACGGCGTCCAAACCATCGACGCACACCGCCTCGAGATAGGACCCCAGGACGGTCTCCACGGCGCGCTCCCAGCCGCGATCGACACGCAGCTGCTGCGCGGCGCGGGGCTGTTGGTCGAGCGACTGGGCCTTCAACCACTGGGACACCTTGCCCGACACCTTGCCGAGCGCAGCCTGTTGCAGCGCCTCGGTCGAGACCTGCGTGCCGAGCGCCTGCTGCCATCTGGCGCGCAACGCGTTGAGCGCCTGGGCCTGCTCGCGTTCCTTGTCGCGCGCATCGGACAGTTCGGCCAGGAGTTCCTGCAGCGCGGCGGCGGCCTGCTGACCGGCGTCCTTCGAGGCCGCCGCCTGTTCCGCCAAGGTCTCGAGGGCCACGGCCGGCTGCAGCCGCGCGAGCGCCGCCAGATCCGACTCATGGCGTTCCCTCTGCTGCAGAAGCCGCCGCTGCTGGTTTTCGAGCTGCTCGATGCGGGCTCGTTCGACCTGGGTTTCGCGCTGACGCTGCCCCACCGCCTGGGAATGCTCGTCCCAGGTGAGCTGCCACGCCGCAATCGCCTGTTCGCAGCGCGTCAGCAGATCCGACGCGTCGCGCTCCCTGCCATGCGCGAGGTCGAGGCCCGGCACCATAGTCGAAAGCTCCGCCGCCAGCGCCTCGAGATGCCCGCGGTCGCGTTGGATCACGCCGACGAGTTCCTGAACCTGGCGCTGCGACTGTTCGAGATCGGCGCCCTGCCGCTGGCGCAGTTCCCGGGCATGGAGGATGCTCTGCTCGAGGCGCGTCACGTCGGATCCCGCACCGTAGAAGCGTGCCTGGATGGCTCCGAGCACGTCGGCCTTGGATGCTTGATCGGCGCGAATCTGCTCGATCTGCGCCTCGGCCTCTCGCAGGTCCGCCAGCACGGCATGCAGCGCGGTTTCGCAGGATTGCGTCGCCGCATCCCGCCCACCCGCCTCGGCGTCCAGGCTTTGCAGCTTCAACGCCAACAGTTCGGCTTGCAGCTTGCGCTCCTCTTCCTTGAGGGTCTGGTAGCGCCGCGCGGTGCCTGCCTGACGCTGCAAATGGCGGATCTGCTTGTCTACCTCCTCGCGCAGGTCGTTCAGCCGGTCCAGATTTTCGCGCGTTTGTCCGATGCGGTTTTCGGTCTCGCGGCGCCGCTCCTTGTAGCGGGATATTCCCGCCGCCTCCTCCAGGAACGCGCGCAGGTCATCCGGGCGCGCGTCGATGACGCGGGAAATCATTCCCTGCTCGATGATCGCGTAACTGCGGGTTCCGAGACCGGTGCCGAGGAACAACTGGGTGATGTCCTTGCGGCGCACTTTCATGCCGTTGATGAAATAATCCGACGTGCCGTCACGGCTCACGGCGCGGCGCAATGCGACCTCGTTGTAATTCGCATAGGCGCCGCCGATCTTGCCCTCGGAGTTGTCGAAAACCATTTCCACCGAGGCCGCTCCCAGCGGTTTGCGCGCCGAGGAGCCGTTGAAAATGACGTCCGCCATCGATTCGCCGCGCAGGTGCTTCGCCGAAATCTCCCCCATCACCCACCGTACGGCGTCGATGATGTTCGACTTGCCGCATCCGTTGGGGCCGACGACGCCCGTCAAACTGCTGGGAAACGTGATCGTGGTCGGATCGACGAAGGACTTGAAGCCGGCGATCTTGAGTTTCGTTAAGCGCATGAGTTCGTTTCAACCTTGAGATCGGGCGGGCCCTGGGCTATCGACGCGGGAGACCGTCAAGCCCATGGCCGCCAGCGTGGCGCGTAGTGTAAAGTAAACGTCACTTTCGTAAACCCCCGGTCGAACGCCATCCCTCATGACAGCACCCAGCCGCTCCTTGGAGACCTTTCCCAACCCAGCACCGTCACGCGACTATACGATCCGCATGACGATTCCGGAGTTCAGCTGTCTGTGCCCGAAAACCGGACAACCGGATTTCGCCACGATGAAGCTGGAATACGTTCCCGATGAGCGGTGCGTGGAGCTGAAGGCCCTGAAACTCTACATTTGGTCGTTCCGCGACCGCGGCACCTATCACGAGGCCGTGACCAACGAGATTCTGCAGGATTTGGTCGCCGCGACCGACCCCCGGTTCCTGCGCCTGAGCGCCGAATTCAACGTTCGCGGCGGCATCTACACGACGGTGGTCGCTGAACACCGCAAAACGGGTTGGTTGGCCGCTCCCCAGACCGCCCTGCCGTAGCGTCCCCGGTGCGGCGCGACCCGGGACCCTTGGCGGGGCGCGCGTGCGCTTCTGTGTTTGTCTTTTCAATCATGGAGTTAGATATCTGCAATATGTTGTAACGTCAGCCTGTACAGGCCTGCCCGCGTCGGTATAATCGCGCGCTCTTTCATAAAGAGGCGGAGACGGTAAATGCCCTCGAAAAAACCGAATAAAGTGGCCAAAAAGCCAGGTAAGGCGATCCCAGGGAAGGCGAGTCACAAGGCCGGTGCCGCGAAGAAGCCGGCGCGACCGCAGCCGAAGGCCACTCCCCCGACCGCCACATCGAAGGTACCAGTGAAACCGAGCAAACCAGTCCCCAAGCCGATTGCCGTGAAACCCTCGGCCGTCAAGGCGGCCCGGCCGAAGTCCGGGTCCACCCCCTCCCATTCCAAGGCGGGTGCGGCGCATGAAGCCGCCGAAAAGCTGGCGCCGATCAAGTTCGATACGCGTCCCCTCGTGATGCCGACCCGTCCCGCTCAAAACGACGACGACGGCGACGTCGATCCGTCCGTGTCCGCCAGCCTGTTGGCGGGACCTCGCAACGTCAAGCCGTACATCGCGCGGCGCGGCGAGGAATACATGAACAAGGAGCAGTTGGAGCACTTCGCTCGCATACTGCAGAATTGGAAGCGGGACCTGATGGTCGAAGTCGACCGCACCGTGCTTCACATGAAGGACGAGGCGGCGAATTTCCCCGATCCGAACGACCGCGCGACCCAGGAGGAGGAGTTCAGCCTCGAACTGCGCACCCGGGATCGCGAGCGCAAGTTGATTCGCAAGATCGACGACGCACTGAAGCGTATCGAAGACGGATCCTACGGCTACTGCCTCGAAACCGGGGAGGAAATCGGCATCAAGCGGCTCGAAGCGCGGCCGGTCGCGACGCTGTCAGTGGAAGCCCAGGAGCGGCGGGAACGCCGCGACCACCGCTACCGCTGAAGGCCACGCCGGCGCCGGGCCGCCGGCGGACGCCCACCAGGCCTACGTCGGACGGTTTGCGCCCTCCCCGACCGGCGACCTGCACCTGGGTTCGCTGTACGCCGCGGCCGCCAGTTACCTCGATGCCCGCGCCCATGGCGGCCGCTGGCTGGTGCGCATCGAGGACTTGGACGCTCCCCGGGTCCTGCCCGGCTCCGCCGACGGCATACTCGGCACACTGGAGGCCTTCGGCTTCGAATGGGACGGGTCGGTGGAATACCAAGCCGCCCACCTCGACCGTTATGCGGCTGCGCTCGAGTCGCTGCGGGCGCGCGGTCTGACCTTCGAATGCTCCTGTTCGCGCTCCCAACTCGCGGACGAGGCCCGCTACCCCGGGCTGTGCCGCGAGGGAGTCCGGTCACCCGGGTCGCCCACCGCCACCCGCCTCCGCGTGGACTCCGCGCTCGTCGAATTCACCGACCGCATTCAGGGCCGCTTCCGTCAAGATGTGGCCGCCGCCGTGGGAGACATTGCATTGCGGCGTCGCGACGGGTTATTTGCCTATGTCCTGGCGGTGGTGATCGACGACGCGGCCCAGGGCGTGACGCAGGTCGTGCGCGGGGCCGACCTGCTGGACAACACGCCCCGTCAACTCCATTTGCAGCGCCTGCTGGCAATTCGATCGCCGGATTACGCCCACGTGCCGGTATTGACGGAACCGGACGGGCGCAAGCTCGCCAAGTCCGCTCGCAGCGTGCGCTTGAGGGGGGATATTGCGGCGCAACAAGTCAGCGCCATACTCGAACTCCTGAACCTCTCCCCGCCGCCCGAACTCGCGGCCGGCCCCGTACGGGACGTTTGGTGCTGGGCCATGGCCCACTGGCAGATTCACCGCGTGCCGCGCCGGCTGTCGCATCCTGTCAGCGGGTAAATCGCACGAATCCGCGGTTTTCGGGCCCATAATTTGCGGGTAAAATGCAGGTTTGCCTTCGTAGTGCATTGCGCTATATTCGGCGCGTGACCCCAAGGTTTGGTCATTTCTACCAGGCACGAATCGGCATAATTCGATGGCGCGCCGGCCAGACACGAGCGAGGAGCCTCCGTATGAGCGAACCGCGAGTGATAAAGAAATATCCAAATCGTCGCCTCTACGACACCGTCGAAAGCCGCTACATCACATTGGCGGATGTCCGGCGCCTGGTCGTCGAGAGGATCGATTTCGTGGTGGTGGACAAGAAGAACAACTCGGACATCACCCGCACCATCCTGCTTCAGGTCATCGCGGAACAGGAACACCTCCCCGAACCGATCCTGAGTCAGGACTTCATGATCAACGTGATTCGATGTTATGGAGGCAACGCGCAGGCGTTGGTCTCCGGTCATCTCGACCAGGCGTTGCGCCAGTTCGTCGCTCAGCACCCCCAGCCGGTGCGGGAACGATTGAAGCCGTTTGCCACGGTGCGCCCGGCCGACGACGGCTACAAGTCGCTGAGCCCCGCACGCGAATCGCCCCTCTTCGGCAAGTGATGCGGCGGAGCCTCGCGAGAGGCTCCGCTCATTCCGTCCCTACGCTGCGTCGATGTTGCGCATGGAGAGGCGCACCCGCCCCTGCCGGTCGACTTCCAGGACCTTGACCCGCACGACGTCGCCTTCCTTGAGCTTGTCGCCGACCCGCTCGACACGCTCTTCGGAGATCTGCGATATGTGAACCAGGCCGTCGCGGCCCGGCAGAATCGTCACGAACGCGCCGAAATCCATCAACCGCGCGACCTTGCCTTCGTAGATGCGGCCCACCTCGATGTCCGCAGTGATGAGCTCGATGCGCCGCTGCGCTTCCCGGCCCGCCGCACCCTGCACCGAGGCGATCTTGACCGTGCCGTCGTTCTCGATGTCGATCGACGTGCCCGTCTCCTCGGTGATCTGTCGGATCACGGCCCCGCCCTTGCCGATCACGTCGCGGATCTTCTCCGGATCGATCTTCAGGGTGATGATCGTCGGCGCCCATTCGGACATGTTCTCGCGAGGCTTGGAGAGCACCTTGTTCATCTCGCCCAGGATGTGCAGGCGGCCGCTCTTGGCCTGATCCAGCGCCACCTTCATGATCTCGCGGGTGATGCTGGTGATCTTGATGTCCATTTGCAGGGCGGTGATGCCGTCCTTGGTTCCGGCCACCTTGAAATCCATGTCACCCAGGTGATCTTCATCGCCGAGGATGTCGGTCAACACCTGGAAGCGCTGGCCTTCCTTCACCAGACCCATGGCGACGCCGGCCACCGGCGCCTTGATCGGCACGCCCGCATCCATCAACGCGAGACTGCTGCCGCACACCGATGCCATGGAGCTCGAACCGTTCGACTCCAGAATCTCCGACACGACGCGGATCACGTACGGAAATTTCTCGACGCCCGGCATGACGGCCTTGACGCCGCGCTTGGCGAGATTGCCGTGACCGATTTCGCGCCGCTTGGGCGACCCCATCATGCCGGTCTCGCCGACGCTGAACGGAGGGAAGTTGTAGTGCAGCATGAACGGCTCTTTGCGCTCGCCCGTCAGTCCGTCGATGATCTGCGCATCGCGCCCCGTTCCGAGGGTGGTGACCACGAGGGCCTGCGTTTCACCGCGCGTGAACAGCGCCGAGCCGTGAGTACGGGCCAGCACGCCGGTGCGGATCTGAATTGGACGGACCGTCCTCGTGTCGCGGCCGTCGATGCGCGGATGCCCATCGAGGATTCGTTCGCGGACCAGCCGGTATTCGAGGTTGAAAAATTCGGTGCCGACCTGATCGGCGGTGAATTTCGGTGCCTCTCCCTTGGCGAGCGCCTCCACCGTGGCGGCCTTGATCTCGCCGATTTTGGCGTAGCGCTGCTGCTTCTCGGTGATCGCATAGGCCGCGACCAGATTCTTCTCCGCGATGGCGGCCACGGCGTCCTTGAGGTCCGTATGCGCCGGGGGCGCAACCCACGACCACTTCGGCTTTCCGGCCTCCGCCGTCAGCTCGTTGATGGCCTTGATCGCCACCTGCATCTGTTCGTGGCCGAAGGTGACGGCGCCGAGCATCACGTCCTCATCCAGGCCGTCCGCCTCCGACTCGACCATCAGCACGCCCTCGGCGGTGCCGGCGACCACGAGGTCGAGCTTCGATTCGGCGAGTTGCGTCGCGGTCGGATTGAGCACGTACTTGCCGCCGACATAACCGACGCGCGCCGCGCCGATGGGCCCCATGAACGGCATGCCGGAAATCGCGAGCGCGGCGGAGGCGCCGATCAAGGACGCGATGTCGGGATCTACTTCCGCATTGACCGAGAGCACCGAGGCGACGACCTGCACGTCGTTGATGAACCCCTCGGGGAACAACGGGCGAATCGGGCGGTCGATGAGCCGCGAAGTCAGGGTTTCCTTCTCGGTGGGCCGCCCCTCACGCTTGAAGAATCCACCCGGTATACGCCCGGCGGCGTAGGTCTTCTCTTGGTAGTTGACGGTCAGCGGGAAAAAATCACGGCCCGGGGTCGCCTTCTTGAGCCCGACCGCGGTCACGAGCACCACCGTGTCGCTCATCGTCACCAACACCGCACCATCGGCCTGACGCGCGAGTTCGCCCGTCTCGATGGTTACGGTGTGGTCCCCATATCGAAAACTCTTCTTGGTAGCGCTCACGTAGAGCCCCTTATGTCGGAATGATTGATCGGAAGCAAAGAGACGAGCCAGCCCAACGGGCAGGCCGCATCCGTTAGCGGCGTAAGCCTAGGCGTTCGACCAGTTTCGCGTACGCGTCGGGCGTCTTGCCCTTCAAGTAGTCGAGCAGCTTGCGCCGCTGATTGACCATCTTGAGCAGTCCGCGACGCGATGCATGGTCGGCTTTGTGCGTGGTGAAATGCTGGCTCAAGCCGTTGATGCGCTCGGACAACAAGGCAATCTGAACTTCGGGCGAACCGGTGTCCTGCGCGCTGCGCTGGAATTTTCCGACTACGTCCGTCTTTTCTTCGCGAGTAAGTGGCATTGAAATCAAACCTCAATCAATAACTTAGACCTTTTAAGAAGGCGCGCATTGTACGCGTCGCGGGACGCGCCCTCAAGCACGATTCGCAGCGCCGCCGTCATCCGGCGCCGCGACCAGGCGCAGGGGCACCAGGCGGCCGGCCGGCTCGATGGCCCCGAGGCCCAGAAAGCCGAGACCCGCCGCATAGATCCGGACATTGCCGGGATCCAGGGCGGGAATGGCCACCGTCTGACCCTGGCGGAACGCGCCGACCCCTCCGGCCGGAAGGTCCAGACGCCGCCAATCGGCCAGCGCGGCATCGACCGGCAGGAGCGTGCGCAGCCGCTCCGGCGGGGTCATGGCCTCCAACGCCTCGAAGGTCCACTGTGGCTCGGTCAGAAACGGGGCGACGCCGATGCGCCGCAGAGCGGCCAGATGCGCGACCGTGTCGAGGCGGACCGCCAAATCCTCCGCCAAAACGCGGATATAGGCGCCCTTAGTGCACCGCACCTCGAAACTCAGGTCGGGAGACCGCCAGTCGAGCAGCGTCAACTCATGGATCACGATGGAGCGCGCGGCCCGCTCCCTGACCAGGCCCGCGCGCGCATACTCATACAGGGGCCGGCCATCCTGCTTGATCGCAGAATGCATCGGAGGCACCTGCCGGTAATCGCGCGGAAAATCCGCCAGCGCAGCCGCCATGTGCTCCCGGGAAAGATCCGGCAACTCGCGTCTTTCGACGACTTCGGACTCCCGGTCGGCGGTCGCGGTCCGTTCGCCCAGCCGCGCCGTCACGCGATACGTCTTGTCGGCATCGAGCAGCTGCGTGCCGAATTTGGTCGCTTCGCCGAAACAAATGGGCAACAGCCCGGACGCCAGCGGATCGAGCGACCCGGTATGCCCCGCCTTGCGGGCGCCGAAGAGATGTTTGGCCCGCGCAACAGCCCCGGCCGAACTCACGCCGAGCGGCTTGTCCAGCAACAGGATTCCGTGGATGTCCGCCGCCATCACTCCCCCCCGGAGTCCGCGACATAATCCCCCGCATCGATCACGTGACCGTCCTCGGGTCCCGCGGCCGCCGGCTTGTTGACGGAATCGATCAACTGCGTCAGCCGCACGCCGCGCTCGATGGAGGTGTCGAGTTCGAAACTCAACGTCGGCGTGTACCGGATCATCAGGGACTTCGAGAGCGCATTGCGCAGAAAGCCGGCGGCGCTTTCGAGCCCGCGCTGCACCTTCGGGTCGGGACCCTGTTTGCCGAACACCAGGTAGTACACCCGGGCCGTCCGCAGATCGCCGGTGACGGAAACGGCCGTGATCGTCACGTTGCCGATGCGCTCGTCCTTGATTTCGCGGCGAAGCAGCTCCGTCAGTTCGCGCTGGATCTGCTCGCCCAGGCGTCGAGCCCGCGGATTGTCCTTGGCCATCGGGGAGGGAACGAGGAGCGCCCGCCTACAGCGTGCGCGCCACCTCCACCCGTGAGTAGCATTCGATCTGGTCGCCTTCCTGAACGTCGCTGTAGTTCTTCACACCGATGCCGCACTCGGTTCCGGCCCGCACCTCGTTGACGTCATCCTTGAAGCGCTTCAGCGACTCCAACGCACCCTCGAAGATCACGACGTTGTTGCGCAGCACCCGGATCGGGAAATTGCGCCGCACATACCCGTCGATCACCATGCAGCCGGCAACCGTGCCGAACTTGCTGGAGCGGAACACGCTGCGCACTGTGGCGAGGCCCACGATCGACTCCTTTACCTCCGGCGAGAGCATGCCGGTGAGCACCGCGCGGATGTCGTCGATCGCCTCGTAGATGATGCTGTAATAGCGCACGTCCACGCCGTGATCCTTGATCGCGGTGCGCGCGGCCGCGTCGCCGCGCACGTTGAACGCGATGATCCTGGCCTTGGAGGCCGCCGCCAGCGTGATGTCGGACTCCGTCAGGCCACCGACCCCGGAGGAGACGATATTGACGGCCACCTCGCTGGTCGACAACGCATTCAGCGCATCGCGCAGCGCCTCGACGCTGCCCTGCACGTCCGCCTTGACCAGCAGCTGGACGAGATCGGCCTTGGTCTCGCCCATGGTCGAGAACACGTCCTGCATGTTGGCGCTCTTCAGCGCCAGCTTCACGTCGCGCGACTTCGACTGGCGGTGCATCGCGACTTCCCGCGCCTTGCGTTCGCTCTCGACCACCAACAGTTCATCGCCCGCATTGGGGGCGCCGGACAGGCCCAGCACCACCACGGGTATCGACGGCCCGGCGGAGTCGACCGGCTTGCCGGCCTCGTCGAACAGTGCGCGCACCCGGCCGAACTCCTGACCGATCAGCAGCGGGTCGCCGAGCTTCAGCGTACCGCGCAGCACGAGCACGGTGGCGACCGCGCCGCGACCCTTCTCGAGACTGGATTCGATGACGTACCCGGCGGCGAGCCCGGTGGTGGGAGCCTTCAGTTCGAGCACCTCGGCCTGCAGCAGGATGCTGTCGAGCAGTTGATCGACGCCCTGGCCGGTGCGCGCCGAAACGGGCACGAAAATGTTCTCGCCGCCCCACTCTTCCGGGATGACGCCGTACTTGGTGAGTTCCTGCTTGACCTTCTCGGCATCCGCCTCCGGCTTGTCCATCTTGTTGAGCGCCACCACGATCGGCACCTTGGCCGCCTGCGCGTGCTGGATCGCCTCGACGGTCTGCGGCATCACGCCGTCATCCGCACCGACCACCAGGATCACGATGTCGGTCACCTGGGCGCCGCGCGCCCGCATCGAACTGAACGCGGCGTGGCCGGGCGTGTCGAGGAACGTCACCATGCCCTTGGCCGTTTCGACATGGTACGCGCCGATGTGCTGCGTGATGCCGCCGGCCTCGCCCGCCGCCACCTTGGTCCGCCGGATGTAGTCGAGCAGCGAGGTCTTCCCGTGATCGACGTGGCCCATGACCGTCACCACGGGAGGGCGCGGCAGCACTTCGAGCGACGTGTCCGTCTCGCCCTGCAGGTCGTCCTCGATGACGTTTTCCTTGCGCAACACCGCCGTATGGCCCATCTCCTCGACCACCAGCACCGCGGTGTCCTGCTCGATCATTTGGTTGATCGTGGCCATCACCCCCATGTTCATCATGACCTTGATGACCTCGGTGGCCTTGACCGCCATCTTCTGCGCGAGCTCGCCGACCGTCATGGCCTCGGGGATGGCGACTTCGCGCACCACGCGTGCGGTCGGCATCTCGAAACCGTGCTGGGTGCCGCTGTCGCCGCCCATGGATCTTCGCCGCCCGTCACGGGACTTCTTCTTCTTGTGCCGCGAGCTCACGTCGCCGACGATGTGCAACTCCTGGCGGCCGTACCGCGTCGCCTTGTCGTCCACCACCTCGCGGACCACCTTGCCCGGCTTGGCGGCCGCCGCCTTGCGTTCGCGCTCGGCGATCTCGCGCGCCTGCACTTCTGCGACGCGGCGCGCCTCCTCCTCGGCGGTGCGCTTGCGGTTCTCCTCGTCGCTGCGGCGGCGGCTCTCTTCCTCGAGACGTTCGCGGTCGGCCCGCTCCTTCTCCAACCGTTCGTTCTCGGCGCGCTCGAGCGCCGCCTTCGCCTGCTCCTCGGTCTCACGCTGCTTGTCGATCTCCTCCTGTTGCAGCCGGGCCTGATCCTCGAGCACCTCGCGCTTGATGTAGGTCCGCTTGCTGCGCACCTCGACGTTGACGGTGCGGGCCCGGCCCTGCGGGCTGGCGAGCTTCAGTTCGGACTGGGACTTCCGGCGCAACGTGATCTTCCGCGGCGCGGCATCGGCCTGCACGTCGTCACGGCCGTGACTCCGGCGCAGATGCGTCAACAACTCGTGCTTCGCGTCCTCGCTGATCATGTCTTCCGCACTGTCAACCCGAATGCCGGCCTGGTCGAGCTGCTGGAGCAGCCGGTCGACGGGCACCTTCAGCACCTCGGCGAATTGCGCGACGGTTACATCTGCCATACTGCTGCTCCTAAACCTTAGCTTCTTCCGCGAACCAGTGTTTGCGGGCATCCATGATCAATTCGGCGGCCTTCTTCTCGTCGATCTCGCCCATTTCGACCAACTCGTCGACCGCGAGGTCGGCCAGATCCTCGCGCGTCTTGACGCCCTTGCGCGCCAGCGTCTTGCCGAGCGCCGCGCCCGTCAGCTCCACGAGATCGGCCGACGGCTCCGCGCCGTCCATCGACTCCTCGCTCGCGATCGCCTGGGTCAGGAGGACGTCGCGGGCCCGCGTGCGCAACTCCTTGACGATTTCCTCGTCGAATTCCTCGATGCCGTTCAACTCGCTGGCGGGCACGTACGCGATTTCCTCGATGGTCGAAAACCCCTCCTGGACCAGGATGCTCGCCACGTCCGCATCGACGTCGAGCTGCTTCATGAACGTCTCGCGCAGCGCCAGCGATTCCGTTTCACTCTTCGCCTCCGCCTGGGACTCGCTCATCACGTTCAACTCCCAACCCGTCAGCTCGCTGGCGAGGCGGATGTTCTGGCCGCCGCGGCCGATCGCCTGTGACAGCTTGTCCTCCGAAACCGCAATGTCCATCGAATGCGAGTCCTCATCGACGACGATGGAAGTGACCTCGGCGGGCGCCATCGCGTTGATGACGAACTGGGCGTTGTTGTCGTCGAACGGAATGATGTCGACCCGCTCGCCCGCAATCTCGTTCGACACGGCCTGGACGCGCGAGCCGCGCATGCCCACGCAGGCGCCCACCGGATCCACCCGCGGATCGTTGCTGCGCACCGCGATCTTGGCGCGGACCCCCGCATCGCGCGCGGCGGCGAGGATGTTGATGAGTCCCTGACCCACTTCCGGCACTTCGAGTTTGAACAGTTCGATCAGGAATTCCGGCGCGGTGCGCGACAGGAACAACTGCGGACCGCGGGGTTCGGTGCGCACCTCCTTAAGGAACGCCTTGATGCGGTCCTGGGACCGGACCGGCTCGCGGGGAATCATTTCCTCCCGCGCGATGAAGCCCTCGGCGTTGGCCCCGAGATCGACGTACACGCCGTTGCGGTCGACCCGCTTCACGATGCCGCTGACGAGCGTGCCGGCGCGGTCCTTGTAGGCATCGACGACCTGGGCGCGCTCCGCCTCGCGCACCTTCTGCACGATCACCTGCTTCGCGGTCTGGGCGAGGATCCGGCCGAACGGCACGGACTCCATGGGCTCCTCCACGAACCCGCCCGGCTCCACGTCCTTGTCGATATCGCGGGCGTCGTCCAGGCGCAGCTCGCGCTCGGGAACCTCGAGTTCGGTGGAGTCGTCGGCGAAGACCTTCCAGCGGCGGAAGGTGTCGTAGCCGCCCGTTTTACGGCTGATGGAGACCCGCACGTCCAGCTCTTCACCGTGCTTCTTCCGGGTGGCGGACGCGAGCGCAGCCTCGAGCGCATCGAAGATGATCTCCTTGTCGACGCCCTTCTCGTTGGACACCGCATCAACCGCCATCAAGATTTCTTTGTTCATTGCCCTTAAGACTCCTGGTCACTCCGGCCGTAATCTCGCCTTCTGAATCCGCTCGAGCGGCAGGCTGTGAACCTGCCCGTCGACCTCCACCACGATCGAGTCAGGCGCGATCGCCTTCAACACTCCGACGAAGCGCCGCCGCCCCTCGATGGGCAGCTTCATTTCGGCGAAAATCCGCTCCCCGACGAAGCGTTCGAAATGCTCGCGCCTGCGCAAGATCCGATCGAAACCCGGTGAAGAAACTTCCAGCGTGTAATGACCCTTGATCGGATCTTCGATCTCGAGCACTTGACTGACCGCGTGACTCACGCGTGCGCAATCGTCTACCGTGATGTTGCCGAGCGGATCGTCCGCCCGGCGATCGATGTAGATCCGCAAAACTCCGCCCCGCCCTTCCCGCGCAAACTCGACGTCGACCAACTCGTAATCCAGCGCCTCGATCGGCGGCTCCAACAAGCTCATCAACGCGTCACGCATCGTACAAAACCCCCGAGCGAACACGCCGGCCCAAAAACAAAAAAGGGGACCATCGGCCCCCTGCATATCGACTTCGAACCCGTGACCCCAAGTCGCGGGCCGCGATTATAGGCAAAGGAGCCTTGGGCGTAAACCCTGATCGCTCGATTTCGTCCGATCCGGAAACGACCGGGGCCGCATCGCTGCGGCCCCGGTCATCACTCAATCCAAACAGCTGTTACCAGCGCTTCGGACCGCGCGACCCACCGCCGCCACCACCACCGCCGCCGCCGCCGGTGCGCTCCTGGGCCTCGTTCACCTTCAGCGCACGCCCGTCTACGTCGTGGCCGTTCAAGGCCTGCATGGCACGCGCGGCATCCGCGCTTGCCATTTCAACGAAGCCGAAGCCACGGGGCCGACCGGTGTCGCGATCATTGATCAGCGCAACCGACTGGACTGCGCCGTGCTTTTCGAACAGGGCGCGGACCGCGGACTCGTCCATTGAGAACGGGAGATTGCCAACATACATTTTCGTCATGTGAAGAATACCTACTGCAAAAGAAGCTATCGGCCGGTCACGTGTGCCCAATCCGTATTGAAGCGAAAATGCCAGCCACCTGGATCGAAGAAACCTGCTTTGTGGGTTGTGGTCAAGGTGACGCCGGAGCGGCGCGGTGACCAGAAACGGACCAAGTAGAAATTCACGAGCCGAACGGGATGTTACAGCAATTCCCTGAATAACACGAATATTGTTCTTTAGACGCCCCACCCGCCGGCGAATGTGCTAGGGGCGGGTCCAGCAGGACATCACCGCAGGCCTCCCGCGATGGGTGCTCAGCAGTCCCACCCGGGCAGTTCGATGCAGCAGATGCAATCCCGCTGCAACGCACAATTTCCGGGCGGCATCCGCCTCCTCCAGGCCGTGATTGACCATGACCAAGTGCCCGCCCGGGGTCAAATTATGGTAAATGCGCTCGAACAGGCGCTCGGGAGCCAGCAGCGACAACGGCAAACGCCATGCCAGGATGGCGGCGGGCGTCAGAAACGGAAACCACGCCGTGACGAGATCGGCCGGCAGTTCGCAGGTCACATAGTCCGCCACGAGAAAGCGGGCGTTCGGCAACGCGGCGAGGTAGCCCGCGGCATAGTCGATCCGGGTGTGGCCGTCCCGGTACAGTCGATGGCCCTCCACCTCGACGCCGACCAGGCACCGGGGGCGGAAGAACGCCTGCAGCGTCGCCGCATACCAAAAGCTCGCGCTGCCGACATCGCAAAGGGTGCCCGCTTCCATCCGCGGCATGCCGGACTCGGTCCAGGCGCGGTCCAGGATGTCCAGGTACTCATAGTTGTTGCGGCTCGTGGCAGCGTTCATCTGTAGTTCGAACTGCACCTGGTAAGCGCCGCGCAACGCGGCTATTCTCTCGGTTTGCTCGACGGGCATTGCCGGCAGGCCGCGAGCGGGGGTTTCACGATGCACACCGCGCGACCAGCGGATGCGCTCCGAAACACCGTACCAAAAGCGGTGGCGCATGGAGCGCAGTCGTTGAAAAAGTGAATACACAGTGCAAATGCTATGCGGGACGGACGGTATCGTCGAGAGCCTGCCGGCGTCGTCGATGCGGTTAGGGTTCCTTCAGCCGAAGTACTGGTTGACATGGGTCGGGTTGGGCGCAATGCGCCTCATCGAACTGCTGCCGTTCGCCGCGCAGCGGCGGGTGGGTCTGAGTCTGGGCTGGCTCATCCGCAGCCTGCCGCTCGCCTATGTGCGCATCGCGCGCCGCAATATCGAATTGTGCCTGCCGCAACTCTCGGCGGCTGACCGGGAATCGCTGCTCGATCGGCACTGCCAGAGCCTGGGGCTGGCCGTCTGCGAGACGGCGACGACTTGGTGGAGCGGCGATGCTCGCGTGAACCGTCTCGCCGAGGTGCGCGGCCTGGAGCATCTGCGGGCCGCTTTCGAGCGGGGCCGCGGAGCCATCCTGATCGGCGGTCACTTCACCACGATCGAGATCGCCACCCGCATACTCGGCACCATCGTGCCGATGAACGTCGTGTACCGGCCCACCAAGAACGCCCTGCTCTCGCACATCATGCACACCAGCTTCTGCCGCCACGGCAGGCCGATCCCCCACGATGACATTCGCAGCATGATTCGCGCGCTGAAAAAGAATGAAGCCGTCTGGTATGCGCCGGATCAGAGCTATCGCAACAAGGGTGCGGCGATGGTGGATTTCTTCGGCATTCCCGCCGCCACCACCACCGCCACCTCGCGGCTCGCCCGCATTTCCGGTGCGGCCGTGCTGACCTACTTTCCGGAGCGGCTGCCGGGACTCGCCGGCTATCGCCTGG
Organism: Nevskiaceae bacterium; assembly: GCA_037445285.1. Classification (GTDB taxonomy): domain Bacteria; phylum Pseudomonadota; class Gammaproteobacteria; order Steroidobacterales; family Steroidobacteraceae; genus Bog-1198. The sequence goes on from JBBIKV010000027.1 coordinate 41,121, forward strand.
TCATCGGGCCGGCCTTCGAGAACTTCCCGGGTGAGTGCCCGGTGGGAGACGTAGAGCGCTTCAATGCGCTCCTGCAGGCGCAGATCCTCAAGGTCCCCGAACAATATCTCTGGATGCACCGCCGCTTCAAGGGTCTGGCGGCCGACTATCCCGACTATTACGGCCGCGATTCGCGGCGGCGTGCGCCGCTCCCGGCACCCAAGGCCGCGAATTGATCCGCTCCCCGTCCGCGCAGCCGCGCACCGGCCTCATCGCCGGCGAGCGTTACTTCTGGCACGACACGGGCAGCGGCGCCGGCTTCTCGAACACCAACTCCTACATGCAACCGGATCGGCATCCGGAAGCGCCGGACACGAAGCGCCGGCTCCTCGGCCTGCTGGAAGTCAGCGGCCTGGCCGAGGAACTGGTGCGCATCAAGCCACGGGCGGCCGAACGCGCCGAACTGGAATATTTCCACACGTCCCGCTACATCGAAGCGGTCCGCACCCTGTCCGCGAACCAGGGCGGCGTGCTCGGCGACAGCGTGAACATCGGTCAGGGCAGTTACGAGATCGCGGCGCTCGCGGCCGGCGGGTGCATCGAAGCGGTCGACGCGGTGCTGGCCGGCCTGGTCGGGAACGCCTACGCGCTGGTCAGGCCGCCGGGCCACCACGCCGAGGCGGACGCCGGCCGCGGCTACTGCATCTTCGGCAATGCGGTGCTGCTGGTCCGCCATGCACAACGACGCCATCGCCTGGCACGCGTCGCCGTCGTGGATTGGGACGTGCATCACGGCAACGGCACCGAGAGCGCCTTCATCGACGATCCGTCGGTCCTCACCGTCTCGATCCATCAGGATCGTTGCTACCCGATCGACTCGGGAGGGATGAACGTGACTGGAAACGGCGCCGCGGCGGGCACGAACCTGAACGTGCCGCTGCCCCCGGGCGCCGGTCACGGCGCCTATGTCGCGGCCTTCGATCGCGTGATCCTGCCCGCCCTTGAACGGTTCCGGCCCGACCTGATCGTGGTCGCATCCGGACTCGACGCGAGCGCGATGGACCCGCTCGGCCGGATGCTTTGCACCAGCGAGACCTACCGCGCAATGGCGGGTCGCATCGTCGCCATGGCCGGAAACGTGTGCGCCGGACGTCTCGTCGCCACCCACGAGGGCGGCTACTCGAACGCTTACGTGCCGTTTTGCGGGTTGCCGATCATCGAGGAATTCGCCGGGCGGCGCACCGAGGTCGTCGACCCCTACCTGGACGAATTGATGCAGATGGGCGGTCAGGCACTGATGCCGCATCAATCCGCGGTGATCGATGCGGCCGCCGCGCTCGTGCGGAACATTCCGCGGGGCGCGTCCTGATAGCCTAGAGGGGGACGCGCAGTTCCTCGCGATGCTTGGCGCGCAGCACCAGCCCGTAGATCAATCCCACCGCGAGCCATGCCGATCCCACGCGGACGGCCATTGCGCTCATGCCGGAGAACACCGCCAGGACGACCGCCATGCCGCACACCGGAACGAGCCAGTGCGCCACCCAGCCGCGGGACCGCTGCCGCACCCCGAAATGCGCGATCACCGACACGTGAAGGAACAGGAATCCGCCGAGCGCGCCGAAGTTCACTATGGAAGCGAGGTCGTCGAGCCGGTTCTTCATGAACAGCGCCACCGCGAGCGAGATCGCGGCCGTGACCAGCATGCCGACATACGGCGTATGGTATCGGGGATGTAGTCGTGCGAGGGCGTGCGGCAGCTGGCGGTCCCTGCCCATGGCGTAGACCACGCGGGCGACACCGACCTGCATGGGCAGCGCATTCGACAGCCCGACGATGACGGCGTAGGTCCAGGCGAGAACGACCGCGGTCCAGGGGCCGGTGGCCCACGCCGCCAGTTCGTAGACCGCGGCCGACGAATCCTTGATCGCGATGCCCGGCAGCAGGTTGCCGAACACCCAGGTGATGCCCACGAAGAACACCGCGGAGAGCACCAACACCGCGATGATCGCGCGTCCCACGACCCTCCGGTCACCGCCCACCACCTCCTCGGCCAGCGTCGAGACGGCGTCGAACCCGAGGAACGACATGATGCAGATGGAGGTCGCACTGAATATCCTCGCCGCGTCGAATGCCGACGCGTCGAACACGGGCTTCAGCGTGAGCGCACCGTTTCCCTTGCCGCCGTGCAGCGCGACGCC
>JBBIKV010000028.1:0-41895 GCA_037445285.1 Nevskiaceae bacterium
CAAGATTCGGCCACACGCGAAACCGACTTGATACCTTTATTTATTTACAGAGCCTTAGATCAAGAATTGGTCCGTCGATGAGAATATTTCGCGGCTCGGCCAAACGGGACACAACGCCTCGATGACCGTCATCAAGTCATCTAAGGCTTCAAATGGATCACGGCTAGTCACCGTCGACACGTGAGTGATGCCGCCATCGGCGGCAAATGGTTGGCCGCTATCGGCAGGTACGCTCATTTTGTAATTTCCTCGAGCAACGCTTCACGATTGAAGAGCCGGAAATACTCGCGTACCTCTTCCATGTTCAGCGCTTGCCGATTCGCGGCGACTAGTGCCTTGATATCCTCCAAGTCCTGCGTGCGGCGCGGATTGTTGACGAAGGCCTGGATCTTCAACCCAATCAACCCCTCGGTGCTGACGACACGCACTTCGCCGAATGCAGTTTGGATCGCTGTGGCATCGCTGAGCAAGCGCCGCGCCACCGGGCGACTGGCATAGATGAAGTCCACGCGTTCGTCACCGCGCAGGTAGTTGCCAGCATCGGGGCTGCGATGAAGACACCGATAGCCGATCGCAACTAACTCGCGGTCGATGTCCTCGGCTTTTTCAGAGTCGGTGAGCAGGTCGATGTCCTGCGTGGCGCGAATCACTTTGTGAGACGCCAAGGCGAGCCCGCCAATCAACGCAAACCGCGCATCCACCTTGCTCAAGCTGGCGATGACTTCTTCGAGCTGTCTGCCGAGACGGGAGGCTGCTGCCACTGACACTACCTGTTGTTGGTGCGCCCGATCGGGTTCAATCCGCCGACTCTAGGCTCGCGAAAGACCGCGCAATTTCGCGAAGAAATTGCCGGCCGAAAATCGCGAAAATACCTTATCAATTATATAGTTGGTGCGCCCGGAGGGATTCGAACCCCCGACCAATCGGTTCGAAGCCGATTACTCTATCCAGCTGAGCTACGGGCGCAAATTGCTACCGAAATCGTCAGATCCAAAATCGAATGATACCTGCAAATGCCCGGTCAGCTACCGTGGTCACTTTTTGGTCACTCCGAAATTCCACCGTTTTGCGCCCGGCCGTGAGTTTCTAATTGCCTTGCCGATTTCGACCATCCGAACTTCGGATCTTGACGTTCGAAGCCATGTGCTCTATCCAGCTGAGCTACGGGCGCGCGCCGGCAGTGTAGCTGGGGTTGGCGGATTCGCAAACTCCGGGCGCGCTACCCCGGAACGCCGACCCAGGGCAGCTCGCACCGCCGCCGCTGCACCATTTCCACGCGCCAGGCGCTCTCCGGCATCAGGTGATCGAAATAGAAATGTGCCGTTTCCCGCTTTGCGGCGTAAAAAGCGTCCGCGACCCGGGGGGTTGCAAGCCGCGCGGCGCGCGCCCACAGGCTTCCAAGAAGGACCAGCCCGACCAGCCGCAGGTAATCCGGGGCGATTCGCACGGCCCCTTCCGTCGAGTCCTTGGCCTCGGCGAGGAGTTCGTCCGTGATCCGCATCAACGTCGACAGGACCGCTCCGAGCGCCTCGGCGAAGCGCTCGCAGCCGGGTGAGGCCGCACACGACGCCGCTTCCTCGGCCACGCTGCGCATGAGGTGGGCGAATTTTACTCCGCCGTCGCCGATCACCTTGCGCACCAATAGATCGACGGCCTGGATCTCGTTGGTGCCCTCGTAGATCATCGCGATGCGGCTGTCGCGCACCGTCTGTTCGATGCCGTAGTCGTGAATGTAACCGTAGCCTCCCCAGAGCTGCAGCGCAGCGCTCGACAGGGTGAATCCGTTGTCCGTGCAAAACGCCTTCACCACCGGCGTCAACAGCGAGACGAGATCGTGCGCTTCGGCGCGCCGCGCGGCGTCGGGATGAAATTCCGCGATGTCGAGGAGGTGGGCGCTCCAGTACGCGAGCGCACGCTCGCCTTCGACGAAGGCGCGCAAGGTCAGCAGCGTGCGCCGCACCGCGGGCTGCAGAATGATGGAATCCGCACCGCTCGGATGCCGCGCGCCGGTGTTCTGCGGCCGGCCGACGGCGCGCGACTGGATCCTCTGCGCCGCGTATCGTAGGGCGTTCTGGTACGCCATCTCGGCATGGCCGAGGCCCTGCAGGCCGACATGCAGACGCGCGGCGTTCATCATGACGAACATGACCGCGAGTCCGCGGTTCGGCTCGCCGATGAGCCAGCCCCGGGCCTCGGTGAAGCTCATCACGCAGGTGGCGCTGCCGCGAATTCCCATCTTCTTTTCGATGCCGTCGCAGCGCACGCCATTGGGACCCCGGGCGCCATTCGTCCGGTGTTTGGGCACGAGGAACAGCGAGATGCCGCGCGTGCCCGCCGGCGCATCCGGCAGCCGCGCCAACACCAGGTGCACGATGTTGTCGGTCAAGTCATGCTCGCCGCCGGAGATGAAGATCTTCGAGCCGCTGATCGCATGACTGCCGTCGGACCGCGGCTCGGCGCGCGTGCGGATCAACCCGACGTCCGATCCGGCCTGCGGCTCGGTCAGGCACATCGTGCTCAGCCATTCGCCGCTGACGATCTTCGGCAGGTACTCCCGCTGGATGAACTCGGGTGCGTGGCCCCGCAGGCACTCATAAGCGCCATGGGCGAGGCCCGGATACATCGTCCAGGCATGATTCGCGGCAATCAACATCTCGTACAGCGCCGCATTCAGGACCTGGGGCAGTTCCTGTCCGCCGCAGTCGGCATCGCAGGCAAGCGCCGGCCAGCCCGCCTCGCAATACCGGCGGTACGCTTCGGCGAAGCCTGCCGGCGTTTCGACCCTGCCGTCCTCGTAACGGCAGCCTGTCAGGTCACCCACGGCATTGGTCGGCGCGAGGACGTCGACGGCGAACTTCCCGGCCTCCTCGAGAATCTGCGGACCCGTGTCCTCGTCCAGGGCGGCGAAGCGCGGTATCAGCGCCCACTCGCGCCGTACACCGAGCATCTCCTCCATGACGAATCGCATGTCGCGCAACGGCGGCGTGTAGCTCCACATCAGGCAGTATCCTCCGCTCGGCCGTTCATCATCCGCCTCGGCGACTCATCGGCCGCTCCTCCTTCGCCGTCGTCGCCTGCCTCCGCCTCGTCGCCCTGGCGGCTCTTCCAGATGCGCCGCAATTGCGCGAGCGTCCGGGATCGCACCGCGGCACGCAGCAGACCGAAGAAGCGTTCCTCGTGGGCCATCGTCGCCTTCCAGGCTCGGCGTTGCAACGCCCGTCCGGAGGCCGACAGTTCCAGGCCGTGCGACCGGCCATCGCGCCGCACGCGCTCGAGCAGGCCGCGCTTCGCAAGCCCCGCGACCAGCGGCGCCATGTTGGCGCGCAGGATGCCCAACAGCTTGCCGGCATCGCTTTGGGTGATGCCGGGGTTGGCCCCGACGACGAACAGCAGCGAGGCGGCCGCGGGCTTCAACCCCAAGGGCTCGAGCGATGCCGCGAGATCCGCCATGGTCGACACGGAAAGCCGGCGCAGGTTGTAGCCGAAGAGCGATTCCAGCGGGTCCGAGGGTGTTGCAGCGCGCTTTTGACGGTCGGCCATAATCGCTATATCTTATAGCAATTGATCTCTGTACTACATAGCATGAAATTCATCCTCGGGGGGGCCATATGTCATCTTCAATCGCGCTGTTGATCGGTGGGGAGTCACGCAAGGGGTCCGCGGTGTTCGACCGCCACGATCCGGTGACCGGCAAGCTGGCGACGCAGGCGGCGGCGGCCACGGTGGCCGATGCGGTTGCCGCCGCGGATGCCGCAGCCGCGGCGCTGCCGGCCTGGAGTGCGAAGGGTCCGAACGAGCGGCGGACCCTCTTGTACAAGGCGGCGGCGGCGCTGGAGGGCAAGGCCGGCGCGTTCGTCGACGCGATGATGGGCGAAATCGGCGCGACCGAGGGCTGGGCGCGCTTCAATCTCATGCTGGCCGCCTCGATGATCCGCGAGGCGGCCTCGCTCACGACCCAGATCTCCGGCGAGGTGATCCCCTCCGACAAGCCCGGATGCATCGCGATGGCGCTTCGTGAGCCCGCGGGCGTCGTCCTCGGCATCGCGCCGTGGAACGCGCCCATCATCCTCGGAGTGCGCGCCATCGCCACGCCGCTCGCCTGCGGCAACACCGTGATCCTGAAGGCATCCGAACTGTGTCCGCGCACGCACGGGCTAATCATCGAGGCCTTCATCGAGGCCGGGTTCGGCGTTGGGGTCGTCAATCTCATCACCAACGCCCCCAAGGATGCCGGCGAGATCGTCGGCGCCCTCATCGACCACAAGGCCGTCAAGCGCATCAATTTCACCGGCTCCACCGCGGTCGGGCGCATCGTCGCCGTGCGGGCCGCGCAGAACCTCAAGCCGGTGCTGCTCGAGTTGGGCGGCAAGGCGCCGCTCCTGGTGCTGGACGATGCCGATCTCGACGAGGCCGTGAAGGCCGCCGCGTTCGGGGCCTTCATGAATCAGGGTCAGATTTGCATGTCCACCGAGCGGATCATCGTCGATGCCCGCATCGCCGAGGCGTTCGTGGAGAAGTTCAAGGCCAAGGTCGCCACCCTCGCCACGGGCAATCCGCGCGAGGGCAAGACTCCGCTCGGCGCCGTGGTGGACCTGAAGACGGTCGCACACGTCGATGCCCTCGTCGCGGACGCCCTGAAGGCCGGCGCGGTGAAGGTGAACGGCGGCACCAGCGACGGCGTGCTCATGCCGGCGACCGTCGTCGACAAGGTGACGCCGGCGATGAAGCTGTTCCGCGAGGAGAGCTTCGGGCCCGTGGTCGCGGTCATCCGGGCGCGCGACGAGGCCCATGCCGTCGAACTGGCGAACGACACCGAATACGGCCTGTCGGCGTCCGTGTTCACCAAGGACACGGCGCGCGGCCTGCGCGTGGCGCGGCAGATCAAGTCGGGGATCTGTCACGTCAACGGCCCCACCGTGCACGACGAAGCCCAGATGCCCTTCGGCGGGGTCAAGGCGTCGGGCTACGGCCGCTTCGGCGGCAAGGCGGGCATCGACTCCTTCACCGAGCTGCGCTGGATCACCATCGAAACGCAGCCCGGCCACTTCCCCATTTGATCGAACATTGGAGCACGCACATGACCACACAAACCGAAATGGACACGGTGTCCTTCACCGTCGAGAACCGCATCGCCTGGGTGAAGTTCAACCGCCCGGATAAACGCAACTGCATGAGTCCGAAGTTGAACCGCCGCATGCTGGCGGTGCTGGACGAGCTCGAGTTCGACCCCAAGGTCGGCGTCCTCGTCCTCACCGGCGAGGGGACCGCCTGGTCCGCCGGCATGGACCTGAAGGAATATTTTCGGGAAACGGAAGCGCTGGGGCTGGTCGGCACGCGCAAGGCCCAGCGTGAGGCGTATTCCTGGTGGAAGCGTCTGCGCTGGTACCAGAAGCCGACGATCGCCATGGTGAACGGCTGGTGCTTCGGCGGCGGCTACGGCCCCCTGTTCGCGTGCGACCTCGCCTTCGCGGCCGACGAGGCCAAGTTCGGTCTGTCGGAGATCAACTGGGGGATACTGCCCGGCGGCGGCGCGACCAAGGTTGCCGTCGAGTTGATGAGCCTGCGCGATGCCATGTACCACGCCATGACCGGCGAGCCCATCGACGGCAAGACGGCGGCGGCGTGGAAGCTGGTCAACGAGTCCCGGCCGGCGGCCGCCCTGCGAGCCCGCGTGGTCGAAGTGGCCGAGATCCTGCTCCAGAAGAACCCGGTCGCCCTGAAGGCCACGAAGGATGCAGTGCGCCGCGTGGGCGAAATGACCTACGAGAACGCGGAGGACTACCTGATCCGCGCCCAGGAGGCGGCGAATTTCTTCGACAACGACGGGCGCAAGGAGGGCATCCGGCAGTTCATCGATGAAAAGAGCTTCAAGCCCGGCGTCGGCACCTACGATCTGTCCAAACAGAAGGCGAAATAGCCAGAAAAACCCACCGCTCCGGGCGCCTGCCGCCCGGAGCGGTGTGGGGACCCCGTCTCGCCCGGCTTTGCCGATCAATCAAATCAGATACTTACCACAAGGCCCGGGAACGCTGGCGGCCTCATCGCCTTGGCCGTAAGATCGTCGTCGCCCAATCAACGTTCGTATCGATCACTAGAGGATTCCCGATGAAGGCTTGGATACCGCTCACGCTGGTTTTCGCACTCGGCTCGGCCGCTCACTCGCAGGCAAGCTGCACCTATCCTGCCGCGCCCGATGCGCCGCCGGACGGCGCAACCGCGACCAAGGATCAAATGATCGCTGCAAAGCACAACTTCGATCATTACAACTCGGAGATGAACGCCTACCTCGACTGTCTGAAGCTCGAGATGGATTCGGCGACGCCGAAGGACCCGAAGAAGCTGACCGCGGACGAGAAGAAGAAGGCCGAGGAGCAGCAAAAGATGCTGGTGCAGAAGAACAACGCCGCGGTGGACGAACTTCAGGCCAATGTCGGCAAGTTCAACGACCAACTGAAGGCTTACAAGGCGGCGCAGGCGGCCAAGTGAATTCGCGCGGCGGCCCGGTCGCCGCGCTTCTTCCCTGGAAATCATGCAGGCTGGAACGCTCATCACCCCGCGTCTGGCCGAAGAGGCGATCAACTCTCGGCTGACGTGCTTGCCGATCGAATCACTGCCACTGACGCAGTGTGTCGGGGCTACGCTGCGCGAGAACATTTATGCGGAACGCGATGCGCCGCCGTTCGACCGGGTCACCATGGACGGTATCGCGGTGGACAGCGAACAGCTGCGCCGCGGCGTGCGCCGCTTTCAAATCCAGGGCACCCAGGCGGCGGGATCGCCGCCGATGCGCCTGGCGCTGGGTGAAAGCGCCATCGAGGTGATGACCGGCGCGATCCTGCCCGTCGCGGCCGACTGCGTCATCCCGCTCGAACAGTACGAGGTGGCCGGCGGCGTCGTTTCCCTGCACGCCGCGGTCGCACCGGCTCCCTACCACAACGTCCACCGACGCGGCAGCGACGGCCGCCAGGGGGCCCTGTTGCTGGAATCGGGCACCTTGCTGCGGGCGCCGGAACTCGCGGTGGCGGCATCGGCGGGCATGGCCCGTGTGCGCGTCAGCAGCCATCCGGCCATCATGATCGTCTCGACCGGCGACGAGCTGATCGAGCCCGGGGAGCCCATCGCCGATTATCAAGTCCGCCGTTCGAACGCTTACGCGGTGGCCGCGACCCTGCGGCAGCGCGGCTTCGGGCGGGTGGGCGATGATCATGTGCTGGACGACGAAGCCATGCTGCGCGACCGCTTGACGCTGCATCTGACCACCCACGAGGTGGTGATATTGAGCGGCGGCGTGTCCATGGGGAAGTTCGACCTGGTGCCCAAGGTGCTGATGCAGTTGGGCGTCGACGAGGTCTTCCACCACGTCGCGCAGCGGCCCGGCAAGCCGATGTGGTTCGGTATCGGTCCGCGGGGCCAGGCCGTGTTCGGTCTGCCCGGCAATCCCGTCTCCACGCTGGTCTGCCTCATCCGCTACGTGATCCCCGCCATCGCCGAAGCGATGGGAACCCGCCGCATCCCGCCGGAGCGCCTGGCCCTCGCCGCGCCGGTGGCGTTCCAGCCGGCGCTGACATATTTCCTTCCGGTCGCCATCGAACACGACGATTGGGGCCGCCCCTGGGCGGCTCCGCGGCCACCCAATGGTTCCGGCGATTTCCTGAGCCTGGCCGGCACCGACGGGTTCGTCGAATTGCCGCCCGGACCGAATACCTACCCCCGGGGTTTCGTCACCAGCGTCTATCGCTGGTAATCTCGACCGGCATGGACTCCACCATCCACGACATCCGCGGCGCCGACCACCCGCTCGACCGGCTCGGGCGGCCGCTGCACGACCTGCGCATCTCGGTCATGGACCGCTGCAACTTCCGCTGTCCCTATTGCATGCCGAAGGATCAGTTCCACGACCACTACCGCTTCTTGAAATCCCAGGAACGCCTGTCGTTCGAGGAAATCGTGCGCCTGTCGCGCCTGTTCGCGGTGCTCGGCGTGCGCAAGCTCAGGCTGACCGGCGGCGAACCGCTGCTGCGCGCCAACCTGCCGGACCTCGTCGGCGATCTGACGGCGATCCCCGGCATCGATGACATCGCGCTGACCACCAACGGCGTGCTGCTCGGCCAGCATGCGGTCGATCTGCATGCCAACGGCCTGCGGCGCGTCACCGTCAGCCTGGACAGTCTCGACCGCGATATCTTCACCCGCATGAGCGGCGGCTTCGCGGCATTGGACCAGGTGCTGCACGGCATCGATGCCGCCATCGCGGCGGGCCTCGAACAGATCAAGATCAATGCGGTGATCGAGCGGGGCGTGAACGATCATACGGCGTTGGATCTGGTCGACCATTTCCGCGGCCGACCGGTCATCGTGCGCTTCATCGAATTCATGGACGTGGGCAACCGCAACGAATGGCGCCCCGACTCGGTGGTGCCGTCGCGCGAACTCGCGGCGCGCATCGCCGCGCGCTGGCCGATGCATCCCGTGCCCGGCAATTACCGCGGCGAAGTGGCGCAGCGCTGGCGCTTCGACGACGGCGCCGGCGAAGTGGGCTTCATTTCCTCCGTGTCGCAGCCCTTCTGCGGCGCCTGCAGCCGCGCGCGGCTCTCCTCCGAGGGCAGGTTCTATACCTGCCTGTTCGCCACCCAGGGACTGGACCTGAGGGCGGCGCTGCGACACGGCGCCAGCGACTCCGAACTGCTCAACGTGATCCGCGGCAAATGGCATGGCCGCACCGATCGCTACAGCGAGGTGCGCGACGAACTGCGCCGCAGCGGCACTCCGTTGAAAAAGATCGAGATGTACTACATCGGCGGCTGACCCTCATGACTTTCACCCACTTGGACGATGAACGGCGGCCCACGATGGTCGACGTGAGCGACAAACCGGTCACCCGGCGCACGGCGATCGCCGAAGCCCGCGTGCGCTTTCCGGCCGCCGTCGCCGCCGCGCTGCAGGCGAACGGTCTGCGCTCGGCGAAGGGCCCGGTGTTCGACACCGCGATCGTCGCGGGCGTCATGGGTGCCAAGAAGACCCACGAACTGATTCCGTTTTGTCATCCCCTCGGACTCGAGAAATGCGCCATCACCATCGACATGGACGGCGATTCGGCGGTGGTGCGTTGCACGGTGAGCGTGCATCACAAGACCGGCGTCGAGATGGAGGCCCTCACCGGCGCGAGCGTCGCCGCGCTCACCATCTATGACATGTGCAAGGCGTTGTCGCACGACATCGTCATCAGCGAGACGCGCCTGATCGCGAAGGATGGCGGCCGGAGCGCGTACCGGCTCGAGAGGTCCCCATGAGTCCGCGGGCGGCGCCTCCGGTCCACGCGCTGATTCTCGCCGGCGGCTCGAGTTCCCGCATGCAGCGCGACAAGGCGGCTCTCACGTACCAGGGACGAATCCAGCTCGACCGCGCCGTCGACCTCGCGGAGCGGCATGCCGCCGAAGTATTCATCTCCGTGCGCGCCGCTCAAGCGGCCGAGCCCGCCCGGGCGCGCCGACCGCTGATCGTCGACTCCGTGGAGGGCGAAGGGCCGCTCGTCGGCATCCGCTCCGCCCTGGCCGCGCACCCCGAGGCCGCGTGGCTGGTGATCGCCTGCGATCTGCCGTTCCTCTCCGACGTCGCGCTCGCACAAATGCTGACCGAACGCGATCCGGCGCAGCTGGCCACCGCGTTCCGCAGCGCTCACGACGACCTGCCTGAGCCGTTGTGCGCCGTGTGGGAGCCCGCGGCGGCGGCGGCCCTGTCGGCGTACGCGGCCGGCGGCGGCCGTTGTCCGCGAAAATTTCTGATGCGTCACGCCGTGAAGCTCCTCGAGCCGCGCGACCGGCGGGCGCTGGACAACGTCAACACCCCGGAAGAATACGCGGCGGCCGAGGACGCCTTGCACCGCGCCGCGCACGCCGAGGTCCGTCCCATTGAACTCACGATCCAGTATTTTGCCCTGCTGCGGGAACAGGCCGGCCGCTCCGAGGAGAGGCTGGCAACGACCGCCGCCACGCCCGCCGATCTGTTCACGGAATTGAAATCCCGATACGGCTTCACGCTCTCGCGCGAACAGCTCAAGGTGGCCGTGAACGGCGAGTTCGCCGATTGGTCGCAACGCCTCGCGGCGGGCGATGCGGTGGTGTTCATTCCACCGGTGGCGGGCGGGTGATGAGCTTCTCGTTCACCGAATCGGCCATCGACACCGGGGCGGCGCGCCGGACGCTGCTCGATCGCGGCGCCGGCGGCTATGTGAGCTTCGAGGGCTGGGTTCGCGACTTCAACGAGGGTCGGGAGGTCACGCGGCTGGAGTACGAGGCGTTTCAGGCGCTCGCCGTGAAAGAGGGTGAGCGCATCCTGGCCGAGGCCCTCAGGCGCCATCCCATCCAGCGCGCCGCCTGCATACACCGGGTGGGTTCCCTCGAACTGAGCGACCTGGCGGTGTGGGTGGGCGTGAGCGCGGTCCATCGCGGCGAGGCGTTCGATGCCTGCCGCTACATCATCGATGAGATCAAACACCGCCTGCCGATCTGGAAGAAGGAACACTATCGCAGCGGCGATTCCGGCTGGGTCAATTGCGAGCGCTGCGCGGCGGCGCCGCATGCGCATCACCCGCTCCCTGGGCACGATGCAGCCTGATTACTCGCGCCAGGTCCTGCTGAAGGAGATCGGCGCGGCGGGCCAGGCGCGGCTCGCCCGCAGCCGCGTGCTGATCGTCGGCGCGGGAGGACTCGGCAGTCCGGTGCTGCAATATCTCGCGGGCGCCGGCGTCGGACATCTCGGCCTCGTCGAAGCGGACACCCTGGACGCCAGCAATCTGCATCGCCAACCCCTGTATGCCCTGGCGGACGTCGGCAAGCCCAAGGCGGACCTGGCCGCGGCCGCGCTCCGCGCGCAGAACCCCGGCGTGACCGTCGAAACGCACGCCAGCCGCTTCACCGCGGACAACGCGCTCGCCCTGGTCGGGGCCCACGACGCGGTGGTCGACTGCACCGACAATTTCCACACCAAATTCTGCATCAACGACGCGGCGGTGCTGGCGCGGCGGCCGGCGGTGTTCGCGAGCGTGTATCAATACGAGGGCCAGTTGCAGGTCTACAAGCCGGAGGCCGGCCATGCCTGCCTGCGCTGTCTGTGGCCGGATGCGACGGCGGACGGGGTGGTGGGCAACTGTGCCGAAGCCGGCGTGTTGGGCCCCGTCCCGGGTACCCTCGGCAGCCTGCAGGCACTCCTCACGCTGAAGATCCTGCTCGGCCTGCCCGGCCAGCTCGGCGGCGAGCTGCTGCTCCTCGATTTCACGAACTTCTCGAGCACGAAGCTGCGGGCGAGACGCCGCGCCGCGTGCGGCGCCCCGGACTGCGCTCTCATCCAGGCGCTGCCGCGCGACCCCCCCGGCTTGGAAGTCACCCTGGCCTCGCTGGACGAGGCCCGGCAGCGGTTCGAAGTGATCGACATCCGGACCGACGCGGAGGTCGCGGCGCGGCCGGCGGCGGCGCGTCACATCGCCATGCCGGACCTGCTGGCGCATCCCGAGGTCCTGTCGCGCGACGGGCGCTACGTGCTGCTGTGCGCGTCCGGCGCGCGCAGCCTGGCGGCGGCCCGGGAGCTGCGCAAGCGGGGCCTCGAGGTCTGTTCGCTCGCCGGCGGACTGCACGCCTTGCACGCCTGAACCATGCGCTTCGACAGCAAACTTCCCGATGTCGGCACCACCATCTTCTCGGTGATGTCGCGGCGTGCGCTCGAGGAAAATGCACTCAACATCGGCCAGGGGTTCCCCGACTACCCGATCGATCCGCGCCTGTCGCAATCCCTGGTGGAGGTCGTCGAGGAAGGCCGCAACCAATACGCGCCCATGGAGGGGGTGGTGGAATTGCGTGAACGCATCGCCGGCAAGGTGCGGACGAGCTACGGCCTCGGCGTCGACCCGCAGGACGAGGTCACCGTCACCTGCGGTGGCACGGAGGCCCTGTTCGATGCGATCCAGGCCGTGGTGCACGCCGGCGACGAGGTCATCCTCTTCGATCCCGCGTACGATGCCTACGAGCCGGCCGTGCGGCTGGCGGGCGGCCGCTGCGTGCGCATCCCGCTGCAGCCGCCGGACTTCCGCTTCGACTGGGACCGCGTGCGCGCCGCCCTGAGCGGGCGCACGCGTCTCATCATCATCAACAGCCCGCAAAACCCCAGCTGCTCGGTGGCCGGCCCGGACGACCTGGACGCGCTCGCCCGGCTGGTGCGCGATCGGCCCATCAGCATCCTCGCGGACGAGGTTTACGAGCACGTGCTCTACGACGGCCGGCGCCACGCGTCGGTGCTCGCCCATGAGGAATTGCGCGGACGCAGCTTCGCGGTGTTCTCGTTCGGCAAGACGCTGCACGCCACGGGCTGGCGCGTGGGCTATTGCATCGCGCCCGCGGCGCTCACCCGCGAACTGCGCAAGGTGCATCAGTTCAACGCCTTCAGCATCGCCTCGCCGCTGCAATACGCCATCGCGCGCTATCTGTCGCGCTGCCCCGATGCGTGGGCCGGCGTCGCCGCGTTCTTCCAGGCGAAACGCGATCTGCTCGCAGGACTGCTGCGCGGCTCGGGATTCGAGCCCGTACCCGCGGCGGGCACCTACTTTCAACTGGTGGACTATGGCCGGCTGAGCGGCGCCGCGGACACCGAGTTCGCCGACCGGCTGATCCGCGAGGCCAAGGTCGCGACCATCCCCCTGTCGCCCTTCTATGCGGCGCCGCCGCCGATGACGCTGCTGCGGCTCTGCATCGCCAAGCGGGACGACACCCTGGAGGCTGCCGCCGCCCGGCTGACCGGGTTCGCGCGGCACGTCCGCGGGTGCGCGGGGGCCGCGTGACGCCCATCGCCCGGCCGGCTCTCAGGTCCCGAAGCGCTGCCGGACCGACGGCAGGCTCTGACGCTGGCGTATCCGCGAGGCATCCATGAGCATGCGGCCCGCCCAGCGGTAGACGTTGTTCTCCTTGACGGTCCGGCGCATCAAACTCATGCGGTCGCGCCGTTCCTCGCGGCCCATGCGCATCGCGACTTCCATGGCGTCGGCGGTCTCGTTGACGTCGAAGGGGTTGATGAGCACCGCTTCGGCGAGTTCGCGCGAGGCGCCGGCAAAGGTGCTGAGGATCAACACGCCGTCCTCGTCGTCGCGCGACGCCACGAACTCCTTCGCCACGAGATTCATGCCGTCGTGCAGGCTGTTGACCAGGCAGAAGTCCGCGGCCCGGTACAACTCGAACACGCTCGCCGGCTCCTGATGGGAATCGATCAGCACGATCGGCCGCCAGCCGCCTTCGCCGAACCGGGCGTTGATCCGCTCCACTTCACCGTAGGTCTGCTCCTGCAGCTTCTGATAGGCGGGCAGCGTGCTGCGCGACGGCGCCGCCACCTGCAGCAGACAGATGCGCCCGCGGTGCCGGGGGTTCTTGTCGAGCAGCGCTTCGAGGGCGTGGAAGCGCTCGATGATCCCCTTGGTGAAATCCCAGCGCTCCACCCCCAGCCCCACCACGGCGTCGGCGGCGAGGCCGTACCGCTCGCGCACCGCCGCGCGGCAGGTGGCCACGTCGGGCAGGGACCGCAGCCAGCGCGGGGGCCATTCGATCGAGATGGGATAGGGGGCGACCCGGCAGATGCGGCCCTGCAGCGTCACCGTCATCTGTTCGTGATCGATTTGACACTCGACGAAGCGGTCCACCGTCTCGAGAAAATTGCGGCAATGGTAGCGGGTGTGAAACCCCAGGATGTCGGCCGACAGCATGTGCAGCAGAATCTCCCGCTTCCACGGACAGACGCCGAAGGTCTCCGCATTCGGCCAGGGAATATGCCAGAACAGCACGATGGTGGCCTTGGGAATCTTCGCGCGCACGAGCTTCGGCAGCAGCGCGAAATGAAAATCCTGGATCATCACCACGGGACTGTCGGTGTTCGCCTCCGCCGCCACCACCTCCGCGAACCGGGCGTTCACCTCCTCGTAGGAGCGCCAGTCGGTGGGTCGAAAGGCGGGACGCACGTACGCCAGATGGCAGAGCGGCCACAAGCCTTCGTTCGAGAAGCCAAAGTAGTAGCCCTGCTCCTGTTCGGCCGTCAGCCATACCCGGCGCAGCGTATAGGCGGGATCATCGGGCGGCACCCGGATATGGTCGAAGCGGTCCACCGTCTCGCGGTCCGCGGCGCCCGCGCCGTGCGCGATCCATACGCCCGCGCACGCCCGCATGACGGGCTCGAGCGCGGTCACCATGCCGCTCGCGGGCACCTGCACCACCGGGCGATGGTCCGCATCGTGGTTGTGGATGTACGGTTCGCGGTTCGAGACGATGATGACCTGCGCCGATTTGAGGTGATCGTGCACCACCTGCTTCAGGGCCTGCGGCGTCCAGTTCTCGCGGAAATCGATTTCCAAGCGCTGTTTCTGTTCCGCCTCGGCAAGCACCCGGCGCACCTGCGAGAGAATCGGCTGCGAGGAGCGCGGCGATCGGGCATCGTCCTGGAAGCGGTTGCCGCGAATGTCGCCGATCAGCACGTTGACCCAGCGGCGCAGCTGCAGCCACGCCACCAGCACCACGAGCAGCGCCAGCAGCAGCATCGATATGCCGATGAACACCAGGACGAAGTCGCGCGCGGTGCGCTGGCGCCGGTCGACGAAGCTCAAATCGTGCAGCATCAGCACGCGAAACGGCACCGGCTGCGCGGCGTCGAAATCGAATCTCGACACCTGCACCGATCCGGACGGCAGCTGCACCACCCGGGTCTCCAGCGGCGCGCCCGTCGCGTCCGCCTCGCAGGAAATCGCGGCCGGGGTCCGTTCGGTCTTGGCGAGCGTGCCGCCGTCCGGACGGCAGATGAGGATCGCCAGCAGCCGCTCGTCCGTGGTCACCTTGGCGAGGTAGCCGCGCAGGCGGGGCTCGTTGGCGCCGCCGATCAGCTCGCCGATCGGCTCCTCCGTCGAATGCATGACCAGCTGCGCGCGCAGCTCCACATCGGAACGGAACCACTGCGCCAACAGGCGTTCGATGTAGGGCAATCCGAAAAAAGCGACGACGCAGGAGGCGAACGCCACGGGCAGCACGAAGCGCAACATGATGGAACGAAACATCCCGCCCCCGTGTGGTCCGTGGCATGCGGGCGCATGCGAGTCGTCAAAATACCGAAATTCGCCGGGCGGATGTTGCTTTTCACCCCTCGATATCGTGTAAGAATTACACGGACAGGCGGCTGGATCCTGCCCGGCTAGGCAGTGGCCGGCGCGTGCGCTATTTTGTTTTTTCATGACGAACACCCTCCCTCCCCCGCCGTCGGCCGACTGGTGCCTGTTTCTGGATATCGACGGCACCCTGATCGAACTGACCGACACGCCCGCCGGCACCCACGCCGGCGACGGGTTGAAGGAACTGTTGAACGCGGTCTGCGGGCGTCTGGAGGGCGCCGTCGCGCTGGTGAGCGGGCGCAGCATCGATTTCATGGATGCGCTGCTCGCTCCGGCCCGCCTGCCCGCGGCGGGCCTGCATGGCCTGGAGCGGCGTCAGGCGTCCGGTGCGATGCAGAGCGCGGCCATTGAGGATTCACGGCTCGATCCGGTGCGGGCTCCGCTCCGCGACCTCGTACGAGCGCACCCGGGCGCCCTGCTCGAGGACAAGGGCCGGACCATCGCGGTTCACTGGCGTCTGGTGCCGCAATTCGAGGCCGCCCTGCGCGACTCCGTGACCGCGATCGCGGCCGCGATGGGCGCGCGCTATCAAACCCAGGGCGGCAGCATGATGCTGGAGATCAAACCGCGCGGATTCGACAAGGGGGCGGCGGTGCAGGCGTTCCTGGACGAGCCGCCCTTCGCCGGCCGCACCCCGGTGTACGTCGGCGACGATCTCACCGATCTCGACGGCTTCAGGGCGGTCGAAGCCCGCGGCGGCATGTCGATCGCAGTGGGCGACCGCATCCGCGGTGAATACCGCCTCGAGGATCCCGCCGCCGTGCGGCGCTGGCTCAACGGCCTGGTCTAGGCGCGGATTTGACCGGTGCCGCGCACCAGATATTTGTAGGTCGTCAACTGTTCCACGCCCACCGGGCCCCGGGCATGGAATTTGTCGGTGCTGATGCCGATCTCCGCGCCCATCCCGAACTCCCCGCCGTCGGCGAATTGCGTGGAGGCGTTGTGCAGCACGATGGCGCTGTCGACCCGCGCGAGAAACCTCGCGGCGGCGGCGGCATCGCCGGTGACGATGCAGTCGGTGTGCTGCGACCCGTACTGCGCGATGTGCGCGATCGCCGCGTCCACGCCATCGACCACCCGCACCGCGATGATGGCGTCGAGATATTCCGCGTACCAATCCTGCTCGATGGCGCGCTTGACCCGGTCGTCGACCCGCAGCGTCGCCTCGTCGCCGCGCACCTCGCAGCCGGCGTCGAGCAGCAGGCGCACCAGTGCCGGCAGATGCGTGGCCACGCATCCCTGATCGACCAACAGGGTCTCCGCCGACCCACAGATGCCGGTGCGGCGCATCTTGGCGTTCAACACGATGTCCCTCGCCATGGCGAGGTCGGCGGCGCGGTCGACATAGACGTGGCACACGCCCTCGAGATGTCCGATCACCGGCACCCGGGCCTCCTTCTGCACGCGCGCGATCAAATTTTTGCCGCCGCGCGGCACGATCACGTCGATGTCGTCCACCATGTCGCCGAGCATGTAGCCGACGGCCGCGCGATCCGTGGTCGGCACCCGTTGGATGCAGCCGCCGGGCAGCCCCGCGACTTTCAACCCCTCCTCGAGGCACGCGTGAATCGCGGCGCTGGAGCGCGCGCTCTCCGAGCCGCCGCGAAGGATCACGGCGTTGCTAGATTTCAAGCACAACGCACCCGCATCGGCGGTGACGTTCGGTCGGCTCTCGTAGATGATCCCGATGACGCCGAGCGGCACGCGCAGCCGCTGGATGACGAGCCCGTTGGGACGCGTCCACTCGGCCAGCACCGTGCCGATCGGATCGGCGAGGCGCTCGATGTCCTCGAGCCCCCGCGCCATCGACTCGACGCGCGCCTCGTCGAGCGCCAGCCGGTCCAGCATCGCGGGCGGCAGCGCCTTCGCCCGGGCATCGTCCATGTCCCGGCCGTTGGCCGCGATGATCTTGTGCCGCCGCGCGCGCAGCGAATCGGCGGCCGCCCGCAGTGCGCGGTTCTTCTGATCCGTGGAGGCCAGGCTCAACGCCTGCGCCGCAACCCGCGCCGCACGGCCGATGGCCTGCATGATCTGCGGCACCGTCTGCGGTGCGCCCGACGAGGATGGCAGCGGCATATCGTGATTCATGGCGTATCGTGATTCACAGCAGGACCATATCGTCGCGGTGCACGATCTCGTCGCGACCGCGAAACCCCAGTACTTTCTCGATCTCGGCGGACTTGCGGCCGATGATCCTCGCCGCGTCGCCGTCGGAGTAGGCGCAGATGCCGCGCGCCACCTCGGTGCCGTCCGGCCCCACGATGCTCACTGTATCGCCGCGCTCGAAGCGGCCGACCGCGCGGGTGACGCCCGCCGGCAGCAGGCTCTTGCCGCCGAGGAGCGCGCGCACCGCACCTGCATCGACGGTGATCGCACCGGCGGGCCTGAGCGTGCCGGCGATCCACTGCTTGCGGGTGGCGACCGGGGTGGACGACGGCACGAACCAGGTCGAGCGCGCGCCGTCCTCGATGCGCTTCAACGGCTGCTGGAAGGCGCCCTTCGCAATGCACAGATGACAGCCCGCTCCGACGGCGATCTTGGCCGCCGCGATTTTCGTCTGCATGCCGCCGGAGCCCACCGCACTGGTCACACCGCCGGCCATGGCCTCGATCTGCGCCGAAATCTCCAGCACCCGCGGCACGAATTCGGCGTCGGGGTTGACGTGTGGATTCTCGGTGTAGAGTCCGTCGATGTCCGAGAGCAGGACCAGGCAATCCGCGCCCAGCATCTGGGCGACGCGCGCCGCCAGCCTGTCGTTGTCGCCATAGCGGATCTCGGCGGTCGCGACGGTGTCGTTCTCGTTGATGACGGGAACCGCGCCGAGCGACAACAGGGTGTTCAGCGTTCCGCGGGCATTGAGGTAGCGGCGGCGCTGTTCGGTATCGCCCAGGGTCAACAGGATCTGTGCCACCGTGATCTCGTGCACGTCCAACAGCTCCTTGTAGGCGTGTGCAAGCCGGATTTGACCGACGGCCGCCGCCGCCTGGCTCTCCTCGAGGCGCAGTTTGCCCGGGCTCAGATTGAGATGGCGCCGACCGAGCGCAATGGCCCCCGAGGACACCAGGATGACCTCCTGGCCCCGCTTGCGCAGGCGCGCCACGTCGGCCGCGAAACTCTCCAACCAGCTGCGGTTGAGGCGGCCCTTGTCGGCATCCACCAGCAGCGACGAGCCGACCTTGACCACGACGCGTTTGGCATCGGTCAAGCGGCGGGCGGCGGTCTTGCGGTCGGCGACGGTCATGGGACGCCAATATTGCCATTTACTTGGGCAAGCGGCCTCCCCTAATATCCATATTCATAACTAGCGCAACCGATCAAAGAGGCGACCTGAAGTGGGCAGAGAGTACGAACCGACCGTCGGGCAGTGGTACGAGGACTTGGAAAACGAGGAAGTGTTTCAGGTGCTCAAGGTGGACGAGGACAAGGAAACCGTTGAAATTCAGCATCTCGACGGCGATGTCGAAGAACTGGACGTGGACGGCTGGGCGGAATTGGACCTCGAAATGACCGAGGAGCCGGAGGGCTGGTCGGGCTCGAAGGCCGAAAAGGATGATGACGAGGACGACGACGAGGACGAGGACTGGGATGACGACGAAGACGATGACGATGACGACGACCTCGACGAGGACGACGACGAGGACCACGAAGAATATTGATTGACCGGCCGCGGGGCTCCGACCCCGCGGCGTGCAGAATCACACCGCCTGCAGCCAGCCGTGCCGATCCGGTGCTTCCCCCTGCTGAATCGCGACCAGCTGTGACCGCAGGGCCCGGGTGACGGGCCCGACGTCGCCGTTGCCCACCCGGTACTCGCTGCCGCGGTGGATCAGCGTGCCGACGCCGGCCAGAACGGCGGCCGTCCCCGACAGGGCAGCCTCGCCGCTCTTCACCCATTCCAGCATCTCCGCGACGTCGAACACCCGTTCGGTCACCGCAAAGCCGTTGTCACGCGCCAGCGTCAGCAGGGAGTCGCGGGTGACGCCGTGCAGGAACGAACTGTCCAGACCCCGGGTCAGCAGCTCCCGTCCGCGCAGCAGCAGAAAATTCGCGGCGCCGGTCTCCTGGACTTCACCGGCGGGACAGAACAACACCTGATCCGCCCGATACTTCGCGCGCGCGGCCAGCGTGGGGCCCATCGCCGCCGCGTAATTGCCGCCGGTCTTGACCATGCCCATCTGGGCCGCGGAGCGGGTATGTTCGTCATCGACGAGAATGCGCAAAGGCTTCATGCCGCCGGCGAAGTAATCCCACACCGGACTGGCGAGCACCAGCAGCGACGCGTCGGCGGACGGAGTCGCCGCCGCCCCGATGTTGGCCGTCGTGCCGAACAGGAGGGGTCGCAGGTAGAGCGCTCCGGGGGCTTCCGGCACGGCCTCCCGGCAGCGGTCGATGACCGCGCGCACCATCTGTGCCAGCTGCGTCGGATCGGGCTCCGGCAACACCAGCTGCCGGGCGCTCTGGCGCATGCGTTCGATGTGCCGGTCCATGCGAAAGATGTGGATCGAACCGTCGGCGCGGCGAAAGGCCTTGAACCCCTCGAAACAGGTGCTGGCGTAATGCAGCACGTGCGCGGCGGGACTCAGCGCGATCGGCCCGACCGGCTGGATCTCCGCGACGCTCCAGCGGCCCGACTGGTAGGACGCGACGGCCATGTGCGAGGTCAATACGGAACCGAATGGGGGTCGTTGAGGTTGTGCGGTCATGGAGTCTTCGCCTTGGGTATGAATATCGTCGCCGGGTGTTCGAGCAGGTCTTTCAACGCCTGGATCAGGGCCGCCGCATCATAACCGTCCACGAACCGATGATCGAATGACGACGATAAGTTCATGATTCTGCGCACCGCCACCGAACCCGCGACCACGACGGGCCGGTCGACCGCCTTGTTGAGCCCCACGATGGCCACTTCCGGGGCATTGATGACCGGCGTGGAGGCGATGCCGCCCAGTTTGCCCAGGCTGGTGACCGTGATCGTCGAGCCGTTCAACTCCTCGCGCGTCGCCTTGTGGGAACGCGCCCGTTCCGACACCCGGCGAATCTCCGCGGCGAGGTCCCAGAGCGCCAGTGCCTGGGCATTGCGCACCACGGGCACCTTGAGTCCATCCGGCGTTTGCGTGGCAATGCCCACGTGCACCGCGCGATGCCGCACGAGCACGCCGCGCGCCGCATCGTAGCGGACGTTGCATTGCGGAAACGTCTCGAGCGCCCGGGCCAGCGCCAGCACCACGAACGGCAGATAGGTCAGACCGGGATCGCCCTTCGACAGCTTGGCGTTCAAATGCTGCCGCAGCGACTCCAAGGCCGTGACGTCGACCTCCTCCACATACGCGAAATGCGGGATGTTGCGCTTCGCCTCGCTCATGCGTTCCGCGATCAGGCGCCGCACACCGATCACCTTGATCTCCGTGGTGTCGGGCAGGTCCGCGGTGTCGGGCGCCGGCCGCGCCGCGGGCGGGGGCGCCACGAGGTCGCCCCGCAGGATGCGCCCTCCGGGGCCGGACCCCGCGACGGTGGCGAGGTCGATCCCCGCTTCGCGGGCCCGACGGCGGTTGGCGGGGGAAGCCATCACCCGGCCGGGGCGCGGCGACGCACCGGGCGCGCGGTCCCGCAAGGCGGCGACGGCCGTGCGCGCGAGGGCCTCGATCGGGGCCTGGGCCGGGGCTCCGGCCGAAGCCGGCACCGGCACAGGGACCGAACCGGCCAGTTCGAAGACGATCAGCGGCGAACCCACCGGCACCTTGTCGCCGGGCTCACCCGTGATCGACACCACGCGGCCGCCGACCGGAGCGGGCACCTCCACGGCGGCCTTGTCCGTCATCACTTCCACGATAACCTGGTCCTCGGTGACCGTATCGCCGGGCTTCGTGTGCCAGGCGACGATCTCCGCCTCCACCGTGCCTTCGCCCAGGTCGGGCATCTTGAAGATGAACTGGGTCATGCCGCCTCCATCACGGTCTTGAGGGCGTTGGCGACGCGCGCCTGGCCGGGAAAATACTCCCATTCAAAGGCATGGGGATACGGGGTATCCCAACCGGCGACGCGCTGAATCGGCGCCTCCAGGTCCCAGAAGCATTCCTCCTGGACGATCGACGACAATTCGGCGCCGAAGCCGGAGAACCGCGTCGCCTCGTGGGCGACCACGCAGCGTCCGGTCTTCCTCACGGAGCTGCAGATCGCATCCACGTCGAGCGGCACCAGCGAGCGCAGATCGATGATCTCCGCATCGACGCCGAGGCTCGCGGCGGCGGCAAGCGCGACGAACACCATCGTTCCGTAGGTGACGACGGTCACGTCGGCGCCGCTGCGCACGATGTCCGCCTTGCCCAGCGGCACGGTGTAGTGGCCCTCCGGAACCTGGCCCTTGGGGTGCGCGCTCCACGGCACGGCGGGCTTGTTCGGATCGCCGTCGAAGGGCCCGTTGTACAGCCGCTTGGGTTCGAAAAACACCACCGGATCGTCGTCCTCGACCGAGGCGATCAGCAATCCCTTGGCATCATGGGGGTTCGACGGCATCACGACCTTGATGCCGCTGACGTGCGTGAAGATGCCCTCCGGGCTCTGCGAATGGGTCTGGCCGCCGCGGATGCCGCCGCCGCACGGCGTGCGAATCGTCACCGGCGCGAAGAACTCGCCGGCGCTGCGGTAGCGCAGGCGCGCCAGCTCGCTCACGATCTGGTCGAACCCCGGATAGATGTAGTCCGCGAATTGTATTTCCGCCACCGGCCGCAGGCCGTTGACGCTCATGCCGATGGCCGCGGCCACGATGCCGCCTTCGGCGATCGGCGTGTCGATCACGCGATGCTCGCCGTACTTGCGCTGCAGGCCCTCGGTGGCGCGGAACACGCCGCCGAAATACCCGATGTCCTCGCCCATCAGCACCACGGACGGGTCGCGCCCCAGCAGGATGTCCATGGCGGAGTTCAAGGCCTGGATCATGTTCATGTTCGCCATGGCCTCACCCTCGCTCCGCGCGCATCAGCGCCCGCTGGCGCTCGAGATGCGGGGGGATCTCCTTGAACACGTCCTCGAACATCAGATCGGCATCGAGCCTCGGGCCCTCGGTCATGGTGCCGTAGGCCACCGCCTGCTTCCAGCTGGCGGCGACCATCGCGTCGAGTTCGGCCACGAGCGCCTGATGGCGCTCCTCGGACCATTCGCCGAGAACGATCAGATGCTGCTTCAGGCGTTGGATGGGATCGCCGAGCGGCCAATGTTCCTGATCGTCCTTGGCGCGATAGCGCGCCGGATCGTCGCTGGTCGAATGCGCGGCGGCACGATAGGTCACGAGCTCGATCAAGGTCGGACCGGCGCCGGTGCGCGCCCGTTCCGCGGCCCACTGCGTGACCGCATGCACGGCCAGAAAGTCGTTGCCGTCGACCCGGATGCCGGCGATGCCGTACCCCGGCCCGCGGGCCGCGAACGAGCGCTGTTCGCCGCCGGCATACCCTTGAAACGTGGAGATGGCCCACTGATTGTTCACGACGTTGAGGATCACCGGGGCCTGGTAGACCGAGGCGAACAGCAGCGCGTGATGAAAGTCCGCCTCCGCGCTGCTGCCCTCGCCGATCCAGCTCGCCGCGAGATGGTCCTCGCCCTTGATCGCCGCCGCCATCGCCCAGCCCACGGCCTGCGGGAACTGCGTCGCCAGATTGCCCGAGATCGAGAAGATGTTGCCCGCCTTGGAGTGGTACATGACCGGCAGCTGGCGGCCCTTGCACATGTCCTGGGTGTTAGACAGCAGCTGGTTCATCAGATCCACCAGCGGGGTGCCGCGCGCGATGTGCAGTCCCTGGTTGCGATAGGACGGAAACAGCATGTCGCCGGGACGCAGCGCCATGCACTGGGCGACGGACACCGCCTCTTCGCCGAGCGACCGGATGTAGAACGAGATCTTGCCCGCGCGCTGCGTGCGCTGCATGCGATCGTCGAAGAGTCGCGTGAGCAGCATGTGCCGCAGCCCGATCTGCAGGTCGCCCGGATCGAGATGCGGATGCCAGGGACCCACGGCGGTGCCCGCATCGTCGAGCACCCTCACCAGCTCGGTGGAGAGGAAGGCGATGTCGAGGGCGCGGGCGTTGACATCGGGCCGGGGCACCGCGCCGGCGGGCGAGAGATGCACGTAACTGAAATCGGGTGCCTCTCCGGGCCGGGCCGGTGCGTGCGGCAGATGCAATCGAGATCGGCTCTTCATGATTCCTCCCGCGATGCCTGACGATGTCCCAATCTACCGCCTGACCACCCGCAGTGTTGCAATCTTTCGGGTCGGCTTCGATAATTCGGCATGTACATTCCGAAATCCCGAAGATAATGGAAAATATTACCTATCCCGCCCTCGATCGGCTCGATCGACGGCTGCTGGACATATTACAAAGGAACGCGGCGCTGTCGGTGGCCGACGTCGCCGCGCAGCTGCGGATCTCCACCACCACCTGTTGGCGGCGCATTCAACAACTCGAACAGCACGGCGTCATCAAGGCGCGGGTCGCCCTGCTCGACCGCAATGCCCTGGGGCTCGACGTGACGATGTTCGCCCAGGTGAAACTCGCGACCACCGGCCGCGACGCCATCGCGACATTCGAAGAGGCGATCCGCGACCGGGCCGAAGTGCTCGAGTGCTACACGCTCACCGGCGAATGGGATTTTCTGTTGAAGATCGTGACGCCGAACATCAAGGCCTTCGAGGCCTTCTACCTGGACTACCTGTCGCGCATTCCCTGCGTGCAATCGGTGAACTCCTCGGTCGCGGTGACGGTCATCAAGGAATCGACGGCGCTGCCCCTGGGGGTTTGACCGCCCGGCATGGAAGGTGCCCCCCCCTCACGCGGTGGTCAACACCGTCGCACCGACCGTCGCCCGGCCCGCGAGCGCGCGATGCGCATCCGCGGCATCGCGCAGGGCGAGACGCTGCCCGATGTGCGAGGACACGTCGCCGGCCGCGAGCCGGGCGAACAGATCGTCGGCGCGCGACTGCAGTTCCTCGCGCGTCTTGATGTAGTCGAACAGGGTGGGCCGGGTCGCGAACAACGAGCCGCCGGCGGACAGGTCGCTGATCTTGAAGTCCGCGATCGGACCCGACGACTGGCCGAAGCTCACGAACAAGCCGCGCAATTTGAGACTCTTGAGCGAGGCACGCCAGGTGTCGTGGCCCACCGAGTCGAACACCACGTCGCAGCGCCGGCCGCCCGTCAGCTCCCCGACCCGCGCGGCGACATCCTCGGTCTTGCTTTGAATCACGTGCGCGTAGCCGTGGGCCTGGGCGATCGCCACCTTGTCCGCCGAGCCGACGGTGCCGATCGCCGTGGCGCCGAGCAGTTTCAGCCACTGCCCGAGCAGCAGTCCCACGCCGCCGGCCGCCGCATGCACGAGCACGGTCTGCCCCGCGCGTATGCCGGCGCACGAGGTCACGAGGAATTGGGCGGTCAAGCCCTTCAACATGATCGACGCGGCCTTCTCGAACGAGATCGCGTCGGGAATCCTGACCAGACGGTCCGCGGGCACCACGCGGCGGGTGCGATACGCACCCACGGGCAGGGTGTACGCGACACGGTCGCCGGGCTTGAACGCCGTGACGCCGGCGCCCACGTCCTCGACCACGCCCGCCGCCTCGGCGCCGGGGATCCACGGCGCCGACGGCCACGGATACAGGCCGCTGCGAAAATAGATGTCGATGAAATTGACGCCGACGGCCCGCTGCAGGAGCCGCACCTCGCCCTCTCCGGGCGCCGGCGTGTCGAGTGGCGTCCACTCCAACACCTCGGGGCCGCCCACCGTCCTCACCACCATGCCCATGTCAGCCATCGCTCACCTCACCTGTGTGTTGCCGCCCCGTCATCAACCCGCCGGCGAAGCGCCGGATCCGCGCGCAGGCCTCGCGCAGCTGCGCCTCCTCGGCCGCGAAACAGACGCGCACGTAGCCGCCGGTCGCGCGGCCGAACGCGCCGCCGTCGAGCACCGACACCCGCTCCGTCCGGTACAACTCCATCACGAATTCGGCCCCCGTCAACCCCGTGCCCCGCACGTCGACGAGCAGGAACATGCCGGCATCCGGGACACAGCAGCGAATGCCGGGAATCCGCTCGAGTGCGGCGAGCACGAGATCGCGGCGCGCGGCGCAGTATTCGCGCATGCGGGCCTCGGCCTCGGGCGCGACGGCGAGCGCCGTCAGCGCGGCCTCCTGGATGAAGCCCGGCAGCCCGTACAGCATGCACATCGCCAGCGCCTCGACGTAGCGCACGAGCTCCGGCGGGCCCACCAGCCAGCCCGCCCGCCATCCGGGCATGGCGTGGGATTTCGACAGGCTGCCGAGCGTGACCACCTGCTCCGGCAGCCGCGCCGCCAGGCTGGGCACCCGGCCGTGGGGCGCGAGTCCCGCGTAGACCTCGTCGGCCACCAGCCAAAGCCCGTGCTGCTCGGCGAGGCCGCCGATCACCTCGAGTTCGTCCTCGGTCAGGATCGCGCCGCTGGGATTGTTGGGGGTCGCGAAAAAGATCGCGCGCGTGCGCGGCGTGATCGCCCTCTCGAGCGCCGCCAGATCGACGCGAAAGCCCCCCGGCACGGCGGGCGCGCGCACCAACCTCGCACCCGAGACCTCGAGCGAGGCCGGATAGGTCGGATACAGCGGCTCGAGGGCGATCACCTCGTCGCCGGGCCCGGCCAGGCACAACGACGCGGAAAACAACGCATTCTGCACCCCGGCGAGAAAGATGGCGTGCTGCGCACCCACCGCCTGACCGCTGCGCGCCCGATGCTGCGCGGCGATGGCTTCGCGCAGCGGTTCCCGCCCCGCCGCGGGCGTGTAGTGCGTGTCGGCGGCCCGCAGGCATTCGATCGCGCGCTCCACGACGGGGGACGGGGTCTCGAGATCGGGGTCGCCGACGCTGAGGAGAATCACGTCCTCGCCGCGCGCCTGCGCCTCGCGCGCCTGATAATGGACGTTCCAGGCATCGGCGCCGTCGCCGGAGATGCGTTCGGTCAACGTCGAATATTTCACGCGCAACCGGTCCCCGCGACCACCGCTCCTTGCCACATCGGGGGTCGGGCTTGCATACTTTTGACCATGTCGCGGACCATCGGTTGTTACCTAGTCGAGTTGTTGGCCGCCAACGATATCGACACCGTCTTCGGCATCCCCGGCGTGCACAATCTCGAATTGTACCGCGGCTTGGCCGCTTCCAACGTGCGTCACGTCCTCGTGCGCCATGAACAGGGCGCCGGTTTTGCGGCCGACGGCTACGCGCGCTTGAGCGGCCGGCCGGCCGCCGCCTTCACCATCTCCGGACCGGGTCTGACCAACATTCTGACCGCCGTGGCCCAGGCCTTCTCGGATTCGGTGCCGCTGCTCGTCGTCGCCAGCACGCCGGTGCGGGCGTCGCTCGGCCAGCAATGGGGGGTGCTGCACGAACTCCAAGACCAGCGGGCGCTGGCGGACGGCGTGTTCGGCGTGGCGCGCACGGCGACGAGCGCCCCGGAGGTGCGCGACCACTTGCGCACCTGCCTGGCGTCGCTGCGCACCGGCCGCCCGCGGCCGGCCTATCTCGAGATACCGCTCGACGTGCTGGCGGAGCGCACGTCGCTGCCGGCCATCCGTTTTGCGGACCCGCCTCCGCTGCCGCAGGCCGCCGCCGGACAGATCGACGCGGCCGTCCGGCTGCTGCGGGTCGCCGAACGACCGCTCGTCATCGCCGGCGGCGGCGCGCGCCACGCCGCCGCGCCCCTGCATCGGCTGATCGATGCGCTCGATTGTCCGCTGGTGACCACGGCCGCCGGCAAGGGCGTTCTACCGGACGGCCATCCGGCCAATCTCGGCGCCTCCCTGCCCTACCGCGCCGTCCAGACCTTGATCGCCGACGCCGACGTGGTGCTCGCCGTCGGTACGGAACTCGCGGAAACGGACATCTACACGGCGCTGAAGCTGCCTCTGAGCGGTCTGTTGATCCGCATCGACGTCGACCCCGCGAAACTCGCCGACCAGTACGGAGCGGACGTGCCCGTCTGGGGCGATGCCCGTACCGCCCTCGAGTCGATCCTCGCCCACCTCGGCCCGCGCCCGGGCTGGAAGACGCGCACCGGCGGCGCCGCGGCTTACCGGGCGGAGATCGACGCCTCGTTCGATGCGAATGCGGGTGTGCACCGGGCGGCGCTCGGCGCCATCCGGGCCGCACTGCCCCGCGACGGCGTCGTGTTCAGCGACATGACCCAGATCGCCTATTTCGGCAACTACGCCTTCCCGGTGGACGGTCCCGGCCAATGGTTCCATCCGTCGGGTTACGGCACGCTGGGGTTCGCGATGCCGGCCGCGCTGGGTGCGAAGATCTCGACCCCGGCCCGCGCCGTCCTCGCGCTCGCCGGCGATTTCGGCGTGCAATTCAGCCTGCACGAACTCATGACCGCGGTGGACGAGCGCGTCAGCCTGCCGATCGTCGTGTGGAACAATTCGGCGCTGGGGCAGATACGCGACGACATGCAGGCGGGCGGCATCCCGCTCACGGGAGTGATCGCGCGCAACCCCGATTTCGTCGCGCTCGCGAAGTCCTGCGGCGCCGCCGCCCGGCGCGCCCGCACCGCCCAGGCGCTCACCGAGGCCATTCGCGAGGCGCTCGGCGCACCCGGACCCACGCTGATCGAGATCGACGCCGCGGAGTTCGCGATCGGCCCCTGAGCGCCGCCGCGCGCGATCGTCAGGCCCGCAGCAATTCCGCGATGGCCGGCGAGGGATTGCCGCCGCAGATGAGCACCACGCATCGCTTGTCCGCGTAGCGTCCGGCTTCCTTGAAGTACGCCGCCAACGCGACGCCGCCGGCGCCTTCCATGGCCCAGCCCTGGCGGTGGCCCCAGCGCATCGCGGCCAGGATTTCCTCCTCGGTCACCAGCACCCCGCGATGCATGACCTCGCGGCACAGGTCGAAGGTGATGGAGTTCTCCTCGACGCCGCCCGCGGTGCTCTCGCTCAACGTCGGCAATTCCGGCGCATCGAAGATCCGGCCCGCCTCGAGGCACTGGTACAGCACCGAGGAATTCGCCGGCCAGCAGCCGATGACCTCCGCACGCGGCGCGGCATGGCGCAGATGGCTGCCGATGCCGCTGATGAGCCCGCCGCCGCCGGTGGCGATGAATATCGCCTCCAGGTCCGGCAGCTGGCGCAGCAGCTCGACGGCGACCGTGCCCTGTCCCGCGACCACGTGGGGATCGTTGTACGGTGATACATAGGTACGCCCGGACGCCCGGGCCGCGGCCCGGGCGGCGACTTCCGCGGCGAGCGGGTCGCTGCCGACGATGCGCACCCGGGCGCCGCGTTCGCGGATCTTTTCGCGCTTCAACTCCGTGACCTGCTCGCTCAGGAACACCTCGGCGTCGATACCGAGATGCTTCGCCGCCGTCGCCACTCCGAGTCCATGATTCCCGGTGGAGGACGTGATGACGCCCGCCGCCGCCTGCGCCGGGCTCAAACTCATGAGCTTGTTGGTCGCGCCCCGCAGCTTGAAAGAGCCGGTGTGCTGCAATTGTTCGAGCTTCGCATACACGTCGCCCGCGGGACCGGCCGGGAGCGCGCCGGCCAGGCGGACCAGGGGCGTCTCCTTGACCACGGAATACACACGCGCCGCGGCCTCGTCGATCAGCGGCAGGAGGTCGCGGCTCAGCACGCCCGGCCGCCGCGCAGGTCGACGATGAAATTTCCTCGCATGTTGCTATTATCGCAGGTTATCGAACAAGACGCGTGACGCGTGAACACAAGGGGATCGGCATGACGGCAGCAGGGATTTCGAACGGGGCTCGATTGGGCTGGCGCATGGCGGGACTCGCCGCCGTGATGGCGGCGCTCCCGGCGTTCGGGGCGGAACAGATCAAGGTGGTCGAAAGGCCCGTGGGGGAAACCACCGTCGACCTCGGCGCCAAGGGCGATTCGGTGGGCGACATGCTGGTGTTCGCGAACGGCATCTTCGATGCCGCGAACAAGACCCGGATCGGCTCCGACCAGGGCTATTGCGTGCGCACCCTCGTCGGCAAGAGCTGGGAGTGCTTTTGGACGATGACCTTGAAGGCGGGCCAGATCACCGTGGAGGGGCCGTTCCTCGATTCGGGCGATTCGCTGCTGGTCGTGACGGGCGGCACGGGCAAGTATGCGGGTGCCAAGGGCAGCCTCAAGCTGCATCCGCGGGACGCCACCCCCACCGGGTACGACTTCACCTACGACCTGTTGTAATGGCGTTCACGGCTGCGCACAGCGAACGCTGTCGCCGGGACTTCCCGGCGCTTCGCGCCCGCGACGGCCGGGAACTCGTCTACCTGGACGGCCCCGGCGGCGTCCAGGTGCCCGACGTCGTCATCCAGGCCGTCACGGAGGTGTACCACACCTGCAACGTCAACACCCACGGCAACTTCCCGCCCTCCCGCGAAGTCGACCGGCGCATGCAGCACGCGCGCGAAACGCTGGCCGTGTTCCTGGGCGCCCCCGGCGCCGAATGCATCTCCTTCGGCCAGAACATGACCACCCTGAACTTCGCGCTGAGCGCCGCCATCGGGCGTACGCTCGAGCCCGGCGACGAAGTGCTCATCACGGAACTCGATCACGAGGCGAATCGCGGCCCTTGGCTGCGCCTCGAGGAACGGGGCGTGGTGATCCGCGAAGTGAGCCTGAAGGAGTCCGGCGAGCTGGACACCGCGGACATGGCGGCGAAGATCACCCGCCGCACCAAGGCGTTCGCCATCGGCGCCTCCTCGAATGCCTTGGGCACGGTGAACGATTTGGCCCTGGCAAGACGCCTGACCCATGAGGTAGGGGCGCTGCTCATCATCGACGCCGTCCACTACGCCCCTCACTTTCCGATCGACGTGCGGGCCTTGGACACCGACTTTCTGCTTTGCTCGGGCTACAAATTCTATGGGCCGCACGTCGGTGTGCTGTATTCGAAACCCGGCGCGCTGGACCCCCTTCCCACCGATCGGCTGCGGGTTCAAGACCCCATGGCGCCGTACCGCATCGAGACCGGCACGCTCAATCATGCCGCGATCGAGGGCATGCGGGCGGCGGTGGACTATCTCGCGCGCTGGGGCGCCGGCCCGACCCTGCGCGACCGGCTGATCGATGCCATGAACGGCATTTCGGCTTACGAGCATGATCTGGCGGCGTCGTATCACGACCGGGTGCGGGCGCTGCCCGGCATTCGTGTCTGGGGCCCCGATTTCCGCACCCGCGCGCGTGCGCCGACGGTGTCGGTGACGTTGGCGGGACATACCGCCGCCGAGGCGGCAGCCCGCCTGGGCGAGGACGGCATCTGCGTCTGGGACGGTGACTTTTACGCGGCGCGCGTGGTCGAAAAGCTGGGCCTGGCGGACCGCGGCGGACTGCTGCGCACGGGGATCTCGATGTACACCCGGAGCGGCGACATCGACCGCCTGCTGGAGGGCCTCGAAAAGCTCGCGTGAGTGGCGCACTCTCCCTCATCCGCGGTGACACGGCCCATCAACCTGTGGAGGTGAACATGCACAGCGCCAACCCCATGCGCACCGATGGCTTCGAGTTCGTCGAGTACGCGGCACCCGACCCGGAAAGCTTGCGCCGGCTGTTCCAGAATATGGGCCTGCCCGTCGTCGCCCGGCACCGCTCCAAGGACGTGACCCTGCACGCCCAGGGCGACGTTCATTTCATCGTCAACGCGGAACACGACAGCTTCGCCCAAGGATTCGCCCGCGCCCACGGACCCTGTGCCTGCGCGATGGCCTTTCGCGTGGCCGATGCGGCGTTCGCCTATACGCGCGCACTCGAACTCGGGGCCAAACCCGGACCGGTCACGGCGGGGCCGATGGAGCTCAATATTCCGTCGATCGAAGGGATCGGCGGCAGTCTCATCTACCTCGTCGACCGGTACGGCGACCGCACCATTTATGACGTCGATTTCATCCCCGTGAGCCGGCCGCCCGCCGGTGCCGACATGGGTCTGCTGCGCATCGATCACCTGACCCACAATGTGCGCCGCGGCAACATGAACACCTGGGCCGGCTTCTACGAAAAGCTGTTCAACTTCAGGGAGATCCGTTACTTCGCCATCGAGGGCAAGGAAACCGGTCTGTTTTCGCGGGCGCTGACCTCGCCCTGCGGCAAGATCCGCATCCCCATCAACGAAAGCCAGGACGAGAAGAGCCAGATCGAGGAATATCTCACCGAATACCGGGGCGAGGGCATTCAACACATTGCGCTGGGCACGGAGGACATCTGTCGATGCGTGGATGCGCTGCGCGCGCGCGGCGTTGAATTTCAGGACACGCCCGCCACCTATTACGCGGGCGTGGACGCGCGCGTCACCGGCCATCGGGAGCGCCTGGCCGACCTGCAATCCCGGGGCATCCTGATCGACGGCAGCGCATCCAGCGGCATCTTGCTGCAAATATTCACCAAGAATGCGATCGGTCCCATCTTTTTCGAGATCATCCAACGCAAGGGGAACGACGGATTCGGCGAGGGGAATTTTCAGGCGCTGTTCGAGTCCATCGAATTGGACCAAAAACGACGCGGCGTCATCTGACCCGCCGCCGGCGCCGCGGTCCGGCGGCCGGCGGTCCGGCCCCGCCCGGCGGGCGTTGAACTTCGCCGAGTCGCCCATATCTAATCACCCAACGGTCAATTCGACCATGTGGGGGTCTGCTATGCGAGGATTACTGGCTGCAACCGTGGCGACGGCGGCGTTGACGTTGGCGGTATCCATGAGCGGGGCCGTGTTCGCGGCCGATGCGGCCGACCCGACGGTGCATCAAATCTATGAAGCCGCCCGGGCCGGTCATTTGGACCAGGCCCAGCAGATGATGGATCAGGTGCTGCGCGATCACCCGAAGAGCGCCAAGGCCCACTACATCCAGGCGGAGCTCTATGCAAAAGAGGGCAAATCAGCCCTGGGGCGGGCCGAACTCCAGCAGGCCGAGACGCTCGATCCCGGCCTCACGCATGAGAATCCGCGTTCCGTGTTGGAGCTGAAGTCACAGCTCGGCCTGACCGCACATTCGCAGGGATCCCGGGTGATCGGCATGACCTCCGCCCCCGCCCCGGCGCATTTCCCCTGGGGGATGGTTCTGATTTTCGTGCTGGCGATCGGCTCGCTGCTGATGTTGTTCCGCCGCCGCAGCACCTACTCCGTCAATCCTGCCGGCGGAGCGGTCATGGGCGGCGCGCCCGGTGCCTACGGCGGCCCGGCCGGCTATGGCGCCCCCGGCTACGGTGGTCCGATGGGCGGCGGTGGCATCGGCTCGGGCATCGCCGGCGGCCTGGCCTCGGGCCTCGCCGTGGGCGCCGGCGTCGTCGCCGGCGAAGAGCTCGCGCATCACTTCCTGGATGGCGGCCGCCGCGAAGGCACCGTGTTGCCGCCGGCCAACGACACCAATGACGACTGGCAGGCGTCCAACGGCGACATGGGCGGCTCGGACTTCGGCGTCAACGACCCCGGCTCGTGGGACGACGGTTCGGGGGGCGGTGGCGGCGGCGGAGACGATTGGTCGTAACCCGACGCGATCACCACGGCCGCTGTCGCGACCGGCGTGCCCGGTACAATGCGCGGCCACGTCAGGAGCGCGCCATGAGCAAGCGGATCGATTTGAATGCGGTGCCGGCGGTCAAGGGGTCGCGGTATCCGGCCCCCTTCGACGGGCCCTGCGCGGCGCGTATCCGTCAGCGCCTGGGCGATGCGGCCGGCCTGACGGACTTCGGCGTGAATCTATTGCGGCTGCCCCCGGGCGTGTGGTCGAGCCAACGCCATTGGCATTCGGCGGAGGACGAGTTCGCCTACGTGCTCGAGGGCGAAGTGGTGCTCGTGACCAATGCCGGGGAGCAGATCCTGCGCGCCGGGGAGTGTGCGGGTTTCAAGGCCGGCGTCGAGGATGGACATCACTTCCAGAACCGCTCCCCCCGCGATGTCCTGATGCTCGAGATCGGATCGCGCAAGCCCGCCGAGGACGAGGGGGACTATCCGGACATCGACATGCGCTTTCTGAAGGACCGGGCCGGATTCGTTCGCAAGGACGGCTCCCCTTTCCGCTAGATCGGCGTGCCGCGGACCCAGGTCTCGGGCACCATGCCGGCGGCGGCGAAGGAGACCTTTCCCCATGAAGCAAGCGAGCCACGGATTGCGACGGGCGACCCCGGTGACGGGACTCCTGCGTATCGCCCTGTCGATTGTCGGGCTCACCGCGGCGGCATCGGCCACGGCCGAGTCCCTCCTCGCCATCGGGCCGCAGGGTGTGCAGAGCCTCGTCGCCGGACAATTGTTCGACCGCACCGGCCGCTGGTACCTGATCGACGACGGCGCCTGCCGCACCTTTCTCGATTCGCCCCGCACTCAATTATCGAGCGATCGACTGGTCCTGCATGCTCATTTGACGTCGCGTCTGGGGCAGAGCCTCGGCGGCACGTGTGCGGGCGCGGACTTCGCCTCCAATGTCACCCTGTCGGGCAGGCTGCGAGGCAGCGGACACGTCCTCGTGCTGGAGGACATTCGCATCGATCGCGTCGATGAGGAATCCACCCGCAATGCCCTGAATCTGGCCCTCCAGTTGGATCCGGCGGCATTGCCGCGTTCCGCGAACATCGACGTGTCGCAGTACGTGAAGCGGGATCTGATCCCCGCCGGCGGAGCGCCCACCCGCCTCGATGAATTTCACATCGTGAACATCACGACGCGCGCCGACGCCGTGGTGATTCACTTCGATCTGCGCCTGAGCGCGCCCTAGAACGTCTGCCAGTCCTCGTCGTTGCCGCCGGCGGCCACCGGCTCCGCGGCCGGAGGCGCGGCCGTGGCCGGCTTCGACGGCGCCTTGCTCCAGGGCCTCTTTGCCGCGCGCCGCTCGACCCTCACCGGAGCCGCATCGGCCACGGCGGGCGCCGGGGCGGCAGCGCCCGCGCCGTCGACACGGTAGCGCGCGATCAGCTCCGCCAGACGCGTCGCCTGGTTGGTGAGCGACTGCGCCGCCGCCGACGCCTCCTCGACCAGCGCGGCGTTCTGCTGCGTCACGCTGTCCATGGACGTGACGGCCTTGTTGACCTGGTCGATGCCCGTGGCCTGCTCGCGACTCGAGATGGCCATTTCGGCCACGACATCGGCGACCTTCTTCACTTCGGCGACGATCTCGCCCAGCACCTTGCCCGTCTCGTCGACGAGTTTGGCACCGTCGGTGACCTGGCTCACCGAGTCCTGAATGAGCGTCTTGATCTCCTTCGCCGCCGCGGCGCTGCGCGAGGCGAGGTTGCGTACCTCGGCGGCGACGACCGCAAAGCCACGGCCCTGCTCCCCGGCACGCGCCGCTTCAACCGCGGCGTTGAGCGCCAGGAGATTCGTCTGGAAGGCGATCTCGTCGATGACACCGATGATGTCGGCGATCTTCTTGCTGGATGAGTTGATCTGGGCCATCGAGGCGATGGCGGATTGAACCACCCGTCCGCCCTTCTCGGCATGCTCGCGGGCTACGATGGCGAGTTGATTGGCCTGCTCGGAGTTCTCCGCGCTGTTCCTGACGATGGACGTCATCTGCTCCATCGAGGCGGCGGTCTCCTCGAGACTCGACGCCTGCTCTTCGGTGCGCTGGCTCAAGTCCAGATTGCCGCGTGAAATTTCGTCCGAACCGGTTCGAACCTGCTCGGCCGCCTGCGCCATGGTGCGCACAACGTCCGCCATGTTGGCGATCAGCCGGTTCATGCCGGTGGCGAGGATCTTGAAGAACCCCTCCTTGCCGTCCTCGACGAGCCGCAGGGTCAGGTCGCCGTCGATCGCCCCGGCCACCGTACCGTTCACCTCCTCCTCGGCCAGCACCTCCTGGGTCCGATCGAGCCACTGCATCACGGTTCCCAAATGCTTGCCGCCGCCGTCCACCACGGGATTGGCCGTGATCCTGAGCCTGGCGCCGCCGACGTCGACGTCCGCCGTTTTGGCGCTCTTCGACCCGGCAAAGCCGTTGCCCCGCAGGGCCGGTACGCCCTCGAACATGCCAAAGCGGCTCCCGACGACCCGCTCCGCGTCGAATTGCGGCAGAAACCTGCGGAACTCCACGGCGTGCGCGCGAAAGATCGTCTTCGCAAAATCGTTGGCATAGATGATCTCATCACCCAGATCGACCACGAGCGCGCCCGCCCCGATGCGGTCGAGTGCGACCCGAATCCGGCTGTTCTCCTCGCCGGTGACCCGTTCGCGTTCCATGTTGACCTGCAGTTCCGCGGTGATGGCGGCCTCGTGTTCGCTCCTGCTCTTCAGCTGCACCCGCATCGCCTCCATGGCGCACGCCAGGCTCGCCGCGCCCGCCCCGGTCGTCACGATGTCCACGGCGAGATTGCCGTTCGCCAGCGTCCGGGAAATCTGCGACAGCTCCTTCGGATCGCCCCCCAACGCCTCGATCTCGCCGCGCATTTGAATGGCCATCCACACCAGCAGCGCCGTCTCGACGACGACGTAGACGGCATGCAGGAGGACGATGCCCAGCCCGCCCGGCGAGGCGAAAACCCACACCGGCTGACCGGCGTTTTGCAGGATGTCGAGGGCGAGGTGAAGGACGGCGATCACGCCGGCGGCAACCACCAGCGGCACCCAATCCCGGTAAAAGAGCAGGAAGGCGAGCAGCACGAAGATCGAGAAATGCTGTTCGATCATGCCGTGCGATTGATCGATCTGCAGCGACGCGAACACCATCAGCGCCGCGCCGATCGTACAGCGCGTCACCAGCGCGCCGCCGTACGCACGCACCAACCAGGCGCACACCGCCCAGGTGGGCAGACCGATGGTGAGGGCGGGGGTCCAGGTGTGATGCCAGGGCGCCAGAGCGAACGAGATCAGGACCATCGCCGAGATGACGATGAGGAGCAGCCGGTCCGCGTCCCGGTACAACTGGGAAAAATAGCCGTTCTCGCCGCTCATGAAATCCGCCCTCGATACCGGTGGTCCACTCCGCTGGTTATCGGCGCATGCGCAGCAATCCTTGAGCGGAGTCGAGAAATTGATTTTTCGCGCCCGCGGCGCGGCGGCCGCCGGGATCGACGCGATGTTGCGATGCGGAGGGGCGGGCTACCCGGCGGATTTCACGGCGGCGGCAACCGCGTCGTGCAGACCCTTCATGCCGAACGACACGTCCTGCACGACGCCGTTGACGAAGAACGCCGGCGTGGCCCGGATATGGCTGCGGCGCGCGCCGTCGATGTGCTCACGCACCTTCTGCAGATAGATGTGATCGTCCATCTCGGCCTTGAACCGCACCATGTCGAGACCGACTTGCGCCGCGCA
This sequence comes from Nevskiaceae bacterium, assembly GCA_037445285.1. Taxonomy (GTDB): domain Bacteria; phylum Pseudomonadota; class Gammaproteobacteria; order Steroidobacterales; family Steroidobacteraceae; genus Bog-1198. The sequence goes on from JBBIKV010000028.1 coordinate 36,427, forward strand.
ACGGGCCAGATCCTTGTCCTTCAGGTGCGCCTGGCTCTGAAAGAGCACGTCGTGCATCGGCCAGAACTTTCCCTGCGCCGCCGCGGCCTCCGACGCTTCGGCCGCCAGCAGCGCGTGCGGATGCGACTCCACGATGGGGAAATGACGGAAAATGAAGCGCACGTTGCTCGGGAACCTCTCGAGCAGCAGCGTCGGCGTCTGCGCGGCCGTCTTGCTGCTCGGACACTCGAAGTCACCGTATTCGACCACGGTGACCCGGGCATGCGGGGAGCCCACGGCATGGTCGGTGGGCTCGGGGGGAACCGCCAAGGTAATCGCACGGAATGGGCTCATGGCATCTGTTCCTCGATTGTCAAACACTGCGGACCCTGCGGCCGCGCGGCACCCTCAGGTGAGGATGATCTTCGGGGCGGAGGCCAGGCCGGCGACGATGAGCTTGTTGACCCGCCGCACGAATATCGCCGGATCGTCGAGATCGCCGCCCTCGGCGAGCATCGCCTGGTCGTACAAGACGTGGGCGAGCTCCGCAAACGCGTCCTCGTCGACGGTTTCCCGAAGCCGCTCCACCAGGGGGTGTTTCGGGTTCAATTCCAGCACGGGCAGCGTCGCGAACGGGTTGTTCTGGCCGGCCTGCTTCAAGATGCGGCCCATGCGCAGGCTCACGCCGAATTCGCCGGCGACCAGCACCGCCGGAGAATCCGTCAGTCGGCCGGACACGCGGGCGCTCGCGATCTTGCCGGACAGGACCTTGCCGAGCCGCTCCACGGTCTCCTTGAAGGAGGATTCCGCCGCGGCCTTCTCCGGCGTCTCGATCGCCGACGCCACGTCCGCGGCGGCGCTCGCCACGTTCGCCAGGGTCTTGCCTTCGAATTCGTGCAGGTGGCCCGCCACCCATTCGTCGATGCGGTCGGTGAGCAGCAGCACCTCGAACCCCGAGGCGCCGAACCCTTCCAGGTGCGGGCTGTTGCGGGCGGCGGCCAGGGAATCCGCCGTCAGGTAGTAGATGGCCTTCTGATCGGCCTTCATGCGCGATAGGTAGGCCTCCAGCGTCACGTCGGGCGCGTCGCCCGCCGACGCGGTGGAGTTGAACCGCAGCAGCTTCGCAATCCTCGCCTTCTGACCGGCATCGTCGATCACCCCCTCCTTCAACACCACGCCGAAGGTATTCCAGAACTCCGCGTACTCGCCGGGCTTGTCGGCGGCGAGTTCCTCGAACAGGTCCAGCGACCGCTTCACCAGCGCGGACTTGATCTTCTCGACGGTGCGGTTGTTCTGCAGGAGCTCCCGCGAGACGTTGAGCGGCAGATCGGCGGTGTCGACGAGGCCCCGCATGAAGCGCAGCCACGGCGGCAGCAGCTCGGCCGCCTTGTCCATGATGAACACCCGCTTGACGTAGAGCTGGACGCCGCCGCGCGGATCGCGTTCGAACAGGTCGAACGGCGCACGCTTCGGCAGGTACAGCAGCGAGGTGTACTCGGTGTTGCCTTCGACCTTGTTGTGCGCCCACGCGCGGGCATCGTCCGCGTCGTGCGTCAGGTGCTTGTAGAAGCCCTGATAGTCCTCATCGTTCAGCTCCGATTTCGGCCGCGTCCAGAACGCCTTCGCCTGGTTGACGGTCTCCTCCGTGTCGCCGGCCTTGAGCACGATCGGGATGCTCAGGTGATCGGAATACTTGCGCACCAGCGAACGAAGCCTCGCGGGCTCCAGGAACTCCTTGTCCTCGTCGCGCAGATGCATCACCACTTCCGTGCCGCGATCCGCCTTGTCGCAGGCCTGGATTTCGTAGGATCCCTCGCCGTCCGAGGTCCAGCGCACCCCCTCGGCATCCGTGCGTTTGGTGAGCACCGTCACACGGTCGGCCACGATGAAGGCCGAATAGAAACCCACGCCGAATTGTCCGATGAGCTGCGCATCCTTGGCGCTGTCTCCGCTCAGACCCTCCAGGAATTTCTTGGTTCCGGAGCGGGCGATCGTACCCAGGTTGTCGATCACCTCTTCCTGATTCATGCCGATGCCATTGTCCTTCACCGTGAGCGTGCCGGCCGCGGCGTCGGGGATCAGCGTCACCGCCGGTTCATCCGCACCCATGAGGGCCGGATTGGCGATCGCCTCGAAGCGCAGCTTCTCGCAGGCATCCGAGGCGTTCGATATCAATTCCCGGAGGAATATTTCCTTGTGGGAATACAGCGAATGGATGACCAGCCGCAATACCTGCTTGGTCTCGGATTGGAATTCTTTGGTCTGTGGCTGGGTTTCGGTCGTCATGGCCTTGCAATCGTAATGGGTGGATCAACCTAACGGACACTGGCTGCCGGTGGAAATGGGGGCGTTGCCCCGGACTTCAAGCGGCCCGTCGGGTCCGCGGCGCGGGACCGGACCGGCGTCAGGGCCAGTCGGCCCGGGGATTGAAATCGAATTCTCGGCGCATGCGCTCATAGGCCGCCTTGGCCTCGGGCGTTTCGGCGGCGGGCGTGACGAGCTTGAGGGACACCAACTGGTCGCCGGCGGGAGCGCCCGGGAATCCCCGCCCGCGCAGACGCAGCTTCTGCCCGGCCTGCGCCCCGGCCGGGATGGTCACCTCCACGGTTCCTCCCAGCGTGGGAACCGCGACTTTGGCCCCCAGCGCGGCCTCCCAGGGGGCCAGCGGCAGTTCCACCTGGACATCCCTGCCCTGCAGTGAGAACACCGCGTGCGGGCGGATCCTGACCCGGAGGATGAGAGTGCCGCGCCCGCCGGCGCCGATCCGCAGCGCCTGACCGTCGGTGACCCCGGCCGGTATCTGCACGTCGACCAGGCGCGCCCGGCCGTGCTCGCTGATGGTGACCCGGCGGCGCGTGCCCGCATACGCTTCCTCGACGGACACCTCGATCTGGCCCCCCTCGGACTCCGCGGCGCCATGGACCCCGGCCCCCCCGGGGCCGGCGCCCGCCGCCCCCCCGAACAAGCTCGAGAAAAAGTCGCTGAATCCGTTGATGTCGGAAAAGCGCTGGCCGCCCGCCTGTCCGAACCGCTGCTCCCAATCCGGAGGCGGGCGGAACTGCTGGCCGGAGCGGTAATGCCGCCCGAGCTGGTCGTAGGAGGCGCGCTTTTCCGGATCCTTCAGAACCTCGTAGGCCTCCTGGACCTCCTTGAACCGGGCCTCGGCATTTCTCTCCTTGCTGACGTCCGGATGGAACTTGCGGGCCTGCTTGCGATAGGCACGCTTCACCTCCTCAGCGTCCGCACCGCGCGACACGCCCAACGTTTCGTAATAATCCTTGTATTGCATGCCCGAACCTGATTGATTGAACCCGGCGTCAGCCGCCGCATAGCCTACGGAGTCCGGCGCAGACCGCAAGCGCCGAGCCGCTTGAAATCAGTCCGCGCCACCCCGACCATGGGGTCGTGGAATTACCATATTGTGGTCGGCCGGTTCGAAGATAAAGCCCATGAAACGTATTTTTCTGTTCATTGTGACCAACTTGGCCGTACTCGCGCTGCTGAGCGTGGTCATATTCATCATCGAGAACGTGTTCGGTTTGCGGCTCGGACAGGGCGGTCTGGGCGGCCTGTTGGTGATGGCGGCGGTGTGCGGCTTCGGCGGCTCGCTGATCTCCCTGGCCCTCTCCAAATGGACCGCCAAGCGGCTGATGGGGGTGCGGATCATCGTCCAGGCCGGGTCGGAACCGGAGATCTGGCTGGTCGAGACCGTCAGACGCCTCGCGGCGCGGGCCGGCGTCGGCATGCCCGAGGTGGGCGTCTTCGATGCCGAGGAAATGAACGCCTTCGCGACCGGGGCGCGCCGCAACGCCGCGCTGGTGGCCGTGAGCACGGGACTTCTGCGCAACATGGGCCGCACCGAGGTCGAAGCGGTGCTGGGGCACGAAATCAGTCATGTGGCGAACGGTGATATGGTCACCCTCGCCCTGCTTCAAGGGGTGGTGAACACGTTCGTGATATTCCTCGCGCGCATCATCGGCGGCATCGTCGACCGGGCCGTGTTCAAGAACGACCGCGAGGAGTCGGGAATCGGCTTTTTCGTCGCCACCCTCGTGGCGCAGGTCGTGCTGGGCATCTTCGCCAGCATGATCGTCAGCTGGTATTCGCGACGCAGGGAATTCCGCGCCGACCGCGGCGGTGCTAACCTTGCGGGCACGGGCGGCATGATCGGCGCGTTGGAGGCGCTGAAGCGCAGCCAGGGAGAGTCCATGCCGCCGCAGATGCAGGCTTTCGGAATCAACACCGGCGACGCCGGAGGCTTTATGCGGCTTTTCATGAGTCATCCGCCGTTGGATGCACGGATTGCAGCACTGCGCCAGGAACCCCAATGACCCCAGAGAATGACCTCGTCGTCCAGCCCCCCACCGCCGAGCGCGTGGGGATGGAACTCTCACGCTGGTTCGACAACAGCGACCTCGCCTCCCGCGCGCCGGCCGCGCAGGACCCCGTTGCCGTGCGGCAGGATGCCGCCCGCCGCGTCGACTGGGCGCGCGTGCTGCCGTTTTTGGCGATGCATGCCGCCTGTCTCGCCGTCATCTGGGTGGGGTTCAGCTGGGTGGCCCTGGGCGTGACGCTGACGCTGTACGTCGTGCGCATGTTCGCCATCACCGGGTTCTATCACCGCTATTTCTCCCACCGCACCTTCAAGACCTCGCGCGTCGGCCAGTTCATCTTCGGTCTGCTCGGTGCCTCGGCCGTGCAGCGCGGTCCGATCTGGTGGGCGGCCCATCACCGCCATCATCATGTGTTTTCGGACAAGCCGGACGACGTGCATTCGCCCGTCCAGCACGGCTTCTTCTGGAGCCATATGGGCTGGTTCATGTCGCACAAGCACTTCGTCGCGGATCTGTCGCGCGTGAAGGACCTGCTCAAATATCCGGAGCTGCGGTTTCTGGACCGCTTCGACGTCGTGGTGCCCACGGTCCTGGGCGTCGGTGTGTTCCTGCTCGGCGTCCTGTTGCAGCACGCGGCTCCCGGCCTCGGCACCTCGGGCTGGCAGATGCTGGTCTGGGGCTTCTTCATTTCGACCGTCGCGGTCTACCACGGGACGTACACGATCAATTCGCTCTCCCACGTCTTCGGGCGCCAGCGGTACCGGACCGGCGATGCGAGCCGCAACAACGTGTGGCTCGCGATCATCACCCTGGGTGAGGGCTGGCACAACAACCATCATCATTATCCCGCGTCGGTGCGCCAGGGCTTTTATTGGTGGGAATTCGACATCACCTACTACCTGCTGAAGCTCATGTCGTTTTTCGGGCTGATCTGGGATTTGAAGCCCGTCCCGGCCGCGGTTCGAGACGGGGTCGGCAAGCGGTTCTGAGACGCTCCCCGGCGGCCGCGACCGTCATCGAGGGGCCATGCACCGCATCCGTTCCGCCGGCGGCTGCGAATAACGGGGACAAGCCGGATCAACCGGCGTATCAGCGGTGATTTCACGCCATGCGAATTGCGGTCGTCGGGTCGGGCATCTCGGGTTTGGTCGCGGCT
>JBBIKV010000029.1:0-39415 GCA_037445285.1 Nevskiaceae bacterium
TGTCACGTACGGTTCTGCGAGAGGCTAGGGGCGAAACTCCCCTGGCCTACTGACCTATGTCCAGCGTGACCCGGGAGGCGGCGGTCGGACCGCCGCCTCCCGCCCGCCCGTCCGGATGGGGGCCGGCCGTATCGTGATCGCCAATGCGCGCATGTACTCGGTGAGCCCGGAGGCCGGAGCGCTGTGGCGCGCCCTGTTGTCCGCCGTCGTTGCCAAGACGGCCCATCCCGTGACGGTGATCGATCACTTGAGCCCGCTGCCCTTGGAGCAGCTCTGGTCACGGCCGGACCAGGCGGGGGTTTTCATGTGCGGCCTGCCGTTTTCGCGGGCGCAACCGCAGCCCGCGCTGCTCGCCGCGCCCGTCCCCTCCCCACCGGAATTCGCCGACCGTCCGCAGTACTGGAGCGATTTCGTGGTGCGTGTCGAGAGCGGCTTCCAGACGGTGGCGGACACCTTCGGTCACCGGATTGCCTTCACGGTTCCGGAATCCCAATCCGGCTGCATTTCCGCGTTGACTCATTTCATGTCGATGGCCGCGGAGGCCGGCGCCCGGGATCCGGGGTTCAGCGAAATCGTCGCGCCGATCATCACGCCGGCGGGGGCGTTGAAGGCGGTGATATCGGGCGGCGCCGATGTCGCGCCGATCGATGCGTATGCCCTCGCACTGCTGCGAAAATTTCGTCCGGCCGAGACCGCCCGGGTGCGCGTGGTGGGACATACCGCGCCCACGCCGATTCCTCCGCTGGTGGCCTCGTCACACGGTCTCGACTCGCTGCAGGCGGCGCTTCTCGGTGCGCATCGCGACCCCTCCTTGCGCGGCCTGATGGAACCGCTGATGCTGCACCGCTTCGCGCGGCCCGACCCCGCCTCTTATGACTGCCTGCGATCGGGATACGAAGCGGCGCGGGCGTACTGGCGGTCGCGTCGGCTCGCCGAAGCGACCCACCCTGCGTTCGCGGAGATTTTTCGGTAGAGTGAGCGCCATGGTGTCCTCCGCCGCGCAAGCCTTCCGACGATTCGATGGCCCCACCTGGGTGGTCGCCGCGGCGCTATATGTCTCCTGGGCGGCGCTCGTGTGGTTCCACGCAGCGCTGCCCTGGTGGGTGATAATGCCGGTGGGCGCGTATCTCATCGCCTGGCATTTTTCCCTGCAGCACGAGGCGATTCACGCCTTCCGCGGCGTTCCTGCCTGGCTGCGGTTCGCAGTGGTGTTCCCGCCTCTCGGCCTGTGGTTCCCGTTTCCACTCTACCGCAAGAGCCACACCACCCATCACCGCGACGTGCACCTCACCGTGCCCGGCGTCGACACCGAGTCCTACTACGTGCTGCGCGGCGATTGGGAACGCATGGGACGCGTCCGGCGCGCCTTGTTGACCTTCAATCAAACCATGGCCGGGCGGCTGTTGATCGGACCGGCGCTGCGCTTGTGGATCCTGGTCACCAAGGAAACCCGGCGTGTACGTCAGGGCGACTTCAGCCATCTCCCCCATTGGGCGGTGCACGTCGTGGCGGTCGCTGCATTGTTCTGGTTCATTTCGGGCGTCTGCGGCTTTCCCTGGTGGCAGTACTGCCTTCTGGTGGCCTATCCGGGTTTGAGCCTCGGGCTCCTGCGCGCCTTTACCGAACACCGCGCGGCCGAGGATTCGCAACAACGCACCGCCGCGGTCGAGTCGAACGTCATCTTCGGTCTGCTGTACCTCTACAACAATCTGCATGTCGTGCATCACCTGAAACCGACCCTGGGCTGGTACGACATTCCCGGCTACTACCGCGCCCACCGCGCAGAGTTGATGGAACTCAATGGGAACTTCGTCTACCGCGGCTACGCCGAACTGGCGGCGCGGTTTCTGTTCGTGCCGGTTTTCAGCCCGATACACCCGATCCTTTGATCCCCCCACTGTCCGGGCCGCCGGGGCGCACGCCCTATACTGCGCCTCGGAAATCGGCCAGCGTCTCGCGGATCCACGCCACGAGATGCCGGACGTAGACCCGCTCCACGAGCAGATGCATCTCCCCGGGCCGTACGCACACGGCGGTCACAGCCAACTCCGCAAACCGCGCGGTATGCGCCTGGCCAGGCCGCGGAATGACGGAGTTGGAACCCAACCTCGACAACAAGTCCCCGGTCCTCTCACCGCTGACCGTCAGCATCACGATGCCGCCGGTCTGATCCACGAAGCAGCCCTCGGTGCTGCCGGATGCGTGGCGTTCGATCGTCGCGCGGCGCGCGTCACCACCGCCGATGACGAGCGTCTCCGTCGGGCTGCGCCACGCCATCAAGACGTCCGGTTCGTCGGCGAACCGATGCAGCACCGCCTCGAGGGGCGAGGGAATCGGTCCGCCGAGGACTTCCGCCATGCGGGAGATGAAACCGCCGTCCGCGTCAAAATACCGGAGCGATGCGGTCTTCGCGCCCGGATCGACCCGCACGGCGACGCCGCCGGCCTCGAGCGCCGACCCATTCTCGGCGCCCGTCGCATCGGCGCCCGTCGCATCCCGGCTAACCATGCAGGCGCTCTCCCGTCGGATCGATGAAGGGCGCCTCGACCACGATCGCCTCCAAGTCGCTCCCCAGGTGGTGCACGCGCACCCGCTCGCCGAGTCGTTGAGTGCCGCGGGTGAGCATGCCGAGCGCCACGGGCGCGCCCAGCGAGGGGCTCATGTAGCTCGACGTCACGTAACCCTCCGATTGTGTCGGCGGCGCGGCGGCCGCGATTTGCGCGCCCACCGGCAGCAGCGAGCATCCATCGCCCGGGCGCAGGGCCACCAGTTGCATCCGCCCCGGGTCGCGGGCCGCAGGCCGCAGCAACGATCTGCGCCCGACGAAATTGGCGCCCTTGCGCTCCACGGCCCGCCCGAGGCCGATGTCCCCCGGCAGCGTGGTGCCGTCGGTGTCGGTGCCGATGTGCAGATAGCCTTTTTCGGTGCGCAGGATCTCGAGAGCCTCGATGCCGTACGGCACCGCATCGAATTCGGCCGCGCGCGCCCACAGCGCCGCCAGCAGCGCCTCGACCTGATTCACCGGCAGGTTCACTTCGTAGCCCAACTCGCCGCTGAAGCTCGCGCGCAGCACCCGCAGCGGCACGTCGCCACCCCAGTGGCCGTTGCGCAGCGTCATGTGCGGCATCGACGCCGGCGCGAACGATGCGTCGAATCCGGCGGCCGCGAGCAGTTCCCACGACTTCGGACCCGCCAGCGTCACGTTGCCCCACCGGGACGTGACCGGCGTGACGACCACCGCGAGGGTCGTGTATTCACACTGCAGCCATTCCTCGAACGCCGCGGCGGTGCGTTCGACGCCGGCGCTCGTCGTGTTGACCCAGTAATGCTGCTCGCCCAGGCGCGCCACGATGCCATCGTCCATGACGATGCCGTTCTCGTTCAGCAGCACGCCATAACGCGCCTGACCGACACTCAACGTCGACATCGTGCCGAGGTACATGAGATCGAGGAACTGCGCGGCGTCGGGCCCGAAGATTTCGAGCTTGCCGAGCGGCGAGCCGTCGAGGAGCCCGACGCTCGTGCGCACGGCGAGCGCCTCGCGCTGGGCGGCGGCGTCCAGGCTCTCGCCGCCGCGTGGATACGCCGCGGGCCGGTACCAATTGCCGAACTGCTCGAACAGGGCGCCGCGCGCGCGATGCCATCCCTCGGCCGGCAGGGTCTTGAGCGGCCGGTACAGGGCGCCGACGCGCCGGCCGGCGAACAAGCCCAGGGTGATCGGCGCGAACGGCGGGCGGAATTTCGTGGTGCCGACGTCGGCCGGTTCACGGCCGGTGAACTCTCCCATCAGGACCAGGGCGTTCACGTTGCTGGTCTTGCCCTGATCCGTGCCCATTCCGGTCGTGGTGTAGCGCTTCAGATGTTCCACTGAACGGTAATTTTCCTGCGCGGCCAGGCCGACGTCGCTCAGTGCCACGTCGTTCTGCAGGTCGACGAATTGCTTGCCCGACACCCCGGCGAGATGCGTCGCCGCCAATGATCGCCCCGCTCCCCGGGGGCTCGCGCACGGGGCCGGCAGGCCGCCCGCCAGGGCGTGGCCCACCTCGGACGCGTGATTCAGCGCGATGTCCCGGTCGAACACTCCCGCACACGCTCCGACACTCACGAGTCCGGGCGCATGGCCGTCGGGCACGAACATCGCAGCCGCCTCGAACCAGGTCAACTTCCCCCCCGCCTGCGAGTGCAGGTGCACGGCCGGCGCATGACCGCCCGCGCTCAGGATTGCATCGCATTCGATCGATTCCGGACGCCGGCCGCTGCCGTCGGCCGACACCACGGTGCAGCCGCGCACCGCCGTCCTGCCGGCGACCTTCGCGATGCCGGAGGCACAGAGCACCCGCGTGCTGTCGCACGCAGCACCGATGTCGGACGGCGGGCGCCGATCGATCAAGGCCACGACCCGGACTCCCGCGATCCGCAGCGATTCTGCCGTCGCGTAGGCGGAGTCGCTGTTGGCGGCGATCACGACCCGCTGTCCGCAGGCCACACCGAAGGCATGAGCATACTTGTCGGCGGCGCCGGCCAGCATGACGCCCGGGCGGTCGTTGTTCGGAAACAGCACCGGCCTCTCGAAGGCGCCCGCGGCGCTGACGATGTGACGCGCGCGGATCTTCCACAGCCGTTCGCGCATGATGCCGTCGGATGCGCGGCGCGCCGGATCGTCCGGGAGGTTCTCGCGGGCGCACACGAGGCGATGATCGTAGACTCCGAACGCCAGGGTGCGCGTGAGGACGCGAACGCCCGCGCGTGCGGCGGCCGCGACGAGCTGCGGCAACGCCGGATCGTCGCGCCACCCGAGCGCTCCGCCGAGGTTCGCGCCGCCGGTCAGGAGCAGAGTATCCGCACCGTGCTCCGCCGCCGCGACGGCGGCGCCCAGGCCGGCAACGCCCCCGCCCACCACCACGACGTCGGCAGTGGCCGACACCTCTTCGTAACGATCGGGATCCGGCTGCCCCGAAGCGCGGCCGAGTCCCGCCATGCGCCGTATGGTCGGCTCGAACAGGTGCCAATCGGGCCATTTGAAGGTCTTGTAATAGAAGCCCGCGGGCAGAAGGCCCGACACCCTGTCATTGAGCGCCCCCAGGTCGAAACCCACGGACGGCCAGCAGTTCACGCTCTCGGCGCGGAGTCCCTCGCGAAGCTCCACCAGCGTCGCCCGCTGATTGGGGGTTCGCAGGGCGCCTGCGCCGATGTCGACCAGGCCCGTCGGCTCCTCCACGCCGCAGGAGAAGATTCCCCGGGGCCTGTGCAGCTTGAAGCTGCGGCCCACCAGTCCGAGGCCGTTGGCGAGCAGCGCCGAGGCCAGGGTGTCGCCTTCGAATCCCTGCAGGCGCCGTCCGTTGAAATCGAAGGACACCGTCCGCGCCCGGTCGATGCGTGCGCCGCGCGGCGCGGCCAGCCGGTACGCACTCACGCGGGCGGCGACTCGGTGATGCCGTACACCGAGCGCACTTCGTGGGAGACGGTGTCGCGCGCCAGGTTGAACCAGAGTCCGCAGCCCTGAACGTGGCGCCATCGCTCCAAATGCAGTCCCTTCGGGTTGTCGCGGAAGAACAAATACTCCCCCCAGACCAGATCGGCCTCCGCCAACCCGGGACGCCGCAGATGCGACGTGCCGCCGCACACGAATTCGTTCTCGTCGCGCGGTCCACAGCGGATACAGGGGATTTGCATCATGGTCGTCTTCCTTGCGGCGTCTAATGGGCGATGCCGGAGGCAGCCGCTTCATCGACCAGCCGGCCGGTGATGAAGCGATCCAGTTGAAAGGGTTCCGCGAGCGGATGGCTCTTGCCGGTGGCCAGCACGTGGGCGAGCGTCCAGCCTCCCACCGGGATGGCTTTGAAGCCGCCCGTCCCCCAACCGCAGTTGATGGACAAGCCCGGAATCGGCGTCGGCCCGATGATGGGACTCGAATCGTGCACGACGTCGACGATGCCCGCCCATTGGCGCAGCATCTGCAGCCTGCTGAACGACGGGAAGAGCGCCAGAGTTGCGGCGATGATGGCCTGTTTGACGGCGAAGCTGCCGCGTTGGGCGTACGAAGGAAACAGATCGAGCATGGCGCCGAGGACCATTTCACCCTTGTCCGACTGGCTGACGTAGGCGCCCGTTCCGGGCGACAGTACCACCGTGTCGAGCAGCGGCTTGATGGGCTCGCTCACCATCGCCTGCAGCGCATAGCTCGTCACCGGCAGCTTGAATCCCGCCAGCTTGGCGAGCACCGAACTGTGGCCCGCGGCGGCGATGCCGATGCGGTCCGAGCGGATCCGGCCGCGGCCGGTGTCGACGCCGACCACGCGGCCGCCTTCTTGAACGAAGCCCTGAACCTCGCAGTTCTGAACGATGTCGACGCCGAGCGCGGCCGCGGCGCGTGCGTAACCCCATGCGACGGCGTCGTGCCGCGCGGTCCCGGCCCGGCGCTGCGCGAACCCGCCGAGCACCGGGATCCGCGCCTGCGGCGACAGATCGAGGCCGGGGGCCAGCGCGGCCACCTCGTCCCTGCCCAGCAGTTCGGCCGCGATACCGTTCATGCGCATGGCATTCGCCCAGCGCGACATGGAGTCGAGATCGTGCCGGCTGTGCGCCAGCATGACCAGGCCGCGCTGGCTCAGCATGATGTTGAAATTCAGCTCCTGCGAGAGCCCTTCATAAAGTCCCAGCGAAAAATCGTAGAGCCGGGCGCTTTCGGGGAACAGATAGTTCGAGCGCACGATGGTCGTGTTGCGCCCCGTGTTGCCGCCGCCGATCCAGCCGCGCTCGAGCACCGCCACGTGGGTGAGGCCATGGTTCTTGGCCAGATAATACGCCGTCGCAAGACCGTGGCCGCCGCCGCCGACGATGATGGCATCGTAGCTCGGGCGCGGTTCGGCGTCGCGCCATGCGGGCGGCCAATGTCGGTGGCCGGAGAGCGCGCCGCGCAACAGCGCCCATGCCGAGTATTTCACGCGGGCGTCCCCCTGCTATGTCGCATCGTCGAGCAGCCGCTCCTCGAGATGCGTGCAATACCAATCGACGAACTGCATCACGCCGTCCTCATGCACCGGCGAATAGGGAGCGGGATCGTATGCCGGCGAATTGACGCCGATCTGATTCTCCTGGCAGACGCGGCGATCGGATTCATTCGTCGCCTTCCAGACCTCCGTGAGGCGCGGTAGGTCGTAGTCGACCCCCTCCACCGCATCCTTGTGGACCAGCCACTTGGTGGTCAACTGGGTGGTGGTCGGCGTCAGGGGCAGCAGGCGGAAGGTGGTGGCGTGATCCGCGAGCACATGGTTCCAGGTCGTCGGGAAATGGAACAGCAGCAACGAACCGATGTCCGGTTCCGTCACGCCGTCCGACAGTGGCCGGCGCACCGCGGCCTTGCCGTCCATCGTGAAGGAGGTGGCGCCTTCGATCAGAGGATAGCGCGTGGTCCGGTATTGACCGTCGGCGGAGATGTGAAACTTGCTGGGCAGGCCGATCGACTCCCACCGCTGCCACTTCGTGGCGATGTGCGGTTTGCCGGCGGCGCCCTCCATGCCCGTGATGGTCGGATCCTCCGGAAACGTACGGATCAATTCGGGATGATTCGCGGAACAGTGATAGCACTCGCGGTTGTTCTCCCAGACGAGCTTCCAATTCGCGCTCTCGACGATGGTGTACTCGAACGCGACCTTGGCGTCATGCAGCCGGTGAGGCAGGAAATAGGGTTCGAGGTGCCGGCGGACGGGTTCGAAATCCGGAGCCGCCTCCGCCAGGCAGATCCAGATGTAGCCCCCCACCGTGGCGCAATGAACGGGCTTCAATCCGTACCGGCCCTTGTCGAAGGAGTCGCCCATGTCGCGCGCGGAAAGCAGCCGGCCGTCAAGGCTGTAGGTCCACTGATGGTAGGGACAGACCAGCCGCGGCGAGTGGCCGTGTTCCTGCGAACAGATGCGCGACCCGCGATGCCGGCACGAGTTGTGGAATGCGCGAACGTTGCCGTCGCGATCCCTCACGACGACGACAGGGTATTCGCCGACCTGCAGCGTGAGGAAGTTGCCGGATTTCGGCACTTCGCAGTCGTGGCCCACGAACAGCCAGTCGCGATACCAGATCATGTCGAGGTCGATCTGAAAATAGTCGGGACTGGTGTAAAAGTCGCGCTGAAGCGCGGTCGCCGGCTTTCGGCCGCGCAGCCGCTTCAGCATGGCGTCGCGGAGCAAGGGATTCAGCTTGGTGTTCATGCCGATCAAGATACCAACGAGTGTGGCATGGACGTTAGCTCGAAGCGACTTCTTCGACAACATAAACGACAGTGCGGTTCGGGCGGGCTAACATTGCAGCATGCCGACCGAGCCCCGCCATCGAATTTTTAGATTGCGTTCGCGGGCATTCGGGGGGCGGGCGGCGGCACTGCTCATCGTCTGCCTGGCCGCGGCGCAGGCGTCGTTTGCCGTCGTCCCCGGGTCGTTGCCCGCGGCGGCGGTGCTGCGACGCTCCCCCGCGCGGATTCGGGTCGGCTCGATGGAACTGACACGGTGCGGTCGGGCGTACTGCGGCCGGCTGCGGCGGCCGCTGGATCCGGCCGGTCTGGTCCGGGGCGACATCTCCATCCATTTCGAATGGCATCCGCATACGCGTCGCGGCCGCGCGCTGGGCACGCTGGTCGCCACGGAAGGCGGACCCGGTTATCCCGCGACCGGGTCGCGCGAGGATTACCTTGCGCTGTTCCGGCCGTTGATGGCGGACAGGGACGTGCTGCTCATGGACAACCGGGGCACGGGCCTCTCGGAGGCGGTCGACTGTCATGATCTGCAGACCGGCGAGCGATGGACCGTCGCCGCCGTTGCCGCCTGCGGCGTGTCGCTGGGCGCGCGGGCGCCGCTCTATGGCACGGCCCTTGCGGCGGACGATCTGGCGGCGATTCTGGACGCGCTCGGCATCCCCCGGATCGATCTGTACGGCGACTCCTACGGCACCTATTTCGAACAGGTGTTCGCGGTGCGGCATCCCCGCAGACTGCGATCCCTGGTGCTGGACGGCGCCTATCCGCTCGTCGCCGCGGATTACGCTTGGTATACCCACTATGCGCCCGCGATGCGCGACAAATTCAACCTCGCCTGCGAACGATCCGCGGCGTGCAGGGCGCTGCCGGGAGATTCGATCGCCCACATCCTGCCGGCGCTCGAGGAGCTTCGCGCGCGGCCGTTTGCCGCGCGGGCGATGGATGCCGACGGCCATCTCCGGGATTTCCGTGCGGACGCGTCGCAACTGGCCATCGTCATGTTCGGCGGTGCTCCGGCTCTCGCCACGGCGACCGAGACCGACGCCGCCTCGCGCGCCTTCGTGGCCGGCGATCGGGCGCCGCTGTTGCGGTTGATGGCCGAAACCGCCGCCGCCGTCGATTCACGCGATTCCTCGGCCGAACCTGCCCTGTGGAGTGCCGGTCTGGCGGCCGCCGTCATGTGCCATGACCCGCCCCAGATATTCGACATGCGGCTGCCGCCCGCAGAGCGTGCATTGGACCGCGATCGCGCGCTCGCCGCCCGTCGACAGCGCTTTCCCGACACGTATGCCCCGTTCACCATCGACGAATACAGGGGCATGCCGCTCGACTACAGTTTCCTCGATGTATGCGTGGCGTGGCCGGTCGCACCGGCGTGGAATCCCGCCTCGCAGATCGGCATCGAGGCGGTGTATCCGGACGTTCCGGCGCTGGTCGTTTCGGGCGAATTCGACAACATGACGACCCTCGCCGACGGGGCGGCCGTCGCGACGGCCTTCAAACATGCGACCCAGGTGCGGATCGCCAACAGCTTTCACGTCAATGCCCTGCCGCGCGCCCGCAGCGGCTGCGGCGCCGTGCTGGTGCGTCGCTTCATCAGCACGTTGGCGGCCGGCGATACGTCCTGCGCCGCCAGCGTGCCGCCGCTGCACCTGATGCCGCGGTTCGCGATCTCGTACCGCGACCTGAGCCCCGCGGACGGTCTGCCGGGCAACGAGGCCACTGCGGTGCAGCTCAGCGCCGTCACGGGCGTCGTGCGCACCGCGCTCGACGTGCTGATGCGGGCCGGCGCCAATGCCTCGGGTCACGGCGCCGGTCTGCGCGGCGGCAGGTTCCGGGTGCTGCGCGGCGCGACCGGAATCCACGTGCAATTCGATCGCGTGCGCTGGACGGAGGACCTGGAGGTGAGCGGCTCGGCCGACGTGCCGCAGCGGCGCAGCGGGGCCGTGAAGGCCGTCCTCTCGGTCGCAGCGCCCGGAACCGACGGCGGCCGGCTGTCCTTGAGCTGGCCGGCGGGTCTGGACGGTCCCGCGGCGCGGGTCACGGGCCGGTTCTCGGGCACCTCGGTGCAGGCACGCGGGCCCCCGCCGTGAACGGCTTCGCAGGTGCATCGGCATCCCACGAGCGCGTGCCACGGCATGCGATCTCCGGTATGTTACGGCCGCCAATGACCCAACGCCCCAACGAGGACTCTCGATGATCGACGCACTTGCGGCCGTGAGGCCGGCGCCGGACCCCGATGCCGGCCGGCAACCCACGGCCGGCCGCGAGTCGGACGCTCACGGTTTGTGGCTCGGCCTCGATACGGGCGGCACGTTCACGGACGCGGTGCTGCTCGCCGATGGACGGCGCATCGTCGCCAGCGCCAAGGCGCTGACGACGCCCTGGAATCTCGCCGTCGGGATCGGCCGCGCCATCCGCGCGGTGCTCGCCGAATTGCCGGCGGCGGTCCGCCGCGCCGACGTCGACCTCGTCTCGGTGTCCACCACCCTCGCCACGAATGCGGTGGTGGAGAGCCGCTTCAGCCCGGTGTGTTCGCTGCTCATCGGATTCGACGAGGCGATGGTCGAGCGGTCCGGACTCCGCGCCCAGGGCGGCGCCGTGGTGCGCATCCAGGGGGGCCATGGCGCCACCGGGGACGAGTCCCACGCGCTTGACGAAACTGCGATCGAGCGCGCGGTCGCCGAACATGAAGCCGGGGTCGAGGCGTTTGCGATCGCCGGCAATTTCTCGGTGCGCAATCCATCGCACGAGGTGCGCGCGCGCCGGATCATCCGCGGGCTGTCCGCCAAACCGGTCACCTGCGCGCATGAACTGAGCTCGAAGCTCGACGCTCCACGCCGGGCATTGACGGCCGCTCTGAACGCGCGACTGACGCCGCAGATCCGGCATTTGATCGACGCGCTGTCGGCCGTGCTCGTCGAGGAAGCGATCGATGCGCCGCTCATGATTGTCAAGGGGGACGGTTCGCTGATGAAGGCCGCCGTCGCGCTCGAATACCCGGTGGAGACGATCCTTTCAGGTCCCGCGGCGAGCGTGGTCGGTGCCGGCTTCCTCACCGGCCTCGCGGACTTCGTCGTGTCCGACATGGGGGGCACGACGACCGACATCGCCGTGGTCTCGAAGGGTCGTCCCGCCATCCGCGCCGAAGGTGCGCTGGTCGGCGCCTGGCGCACGATGGTCGAGGCGGTCGATGTGCGCACCAGCGGACTCGGCGGGGACAGCGAGGTCGGCTTCGATCGGCAATGCCGCCTGAGCGTGGGACCCCGGAAGGCGATGCCCCTCAGCCTGCTGGCGCAGCATTTTCCGGGGGTGCTGACCCAACTGCGAATGATCGCAGATCTCGAACGCCTGCCCGATCATCCCGCGCAATTCGCCCTGCGCAATCCGGACCGCCCCGCTCCGGCGCATCTGTCCATTCTCGAGCGCCGGCTGTGGGATGCGACGACGCTGGAACCACAACCGCTCTCGAACCTCATCAGCAACAATTCCGGACTCGACGCCCTGCGCCGCCTGGCCGACGCGGGTCTCGTCACTCTGGCCAGCTTCACCCCGAGCGATGCGATGCACGTGCTCGGCCGGCAGCAGGGGTGGTGCCGCGAAGCCGCGGAGCATGGTGCGCGCATCCTGGCCACTCAGGAGCGCAATGCCCGCGCCGCACGCGCGGCGGTTTCGCCGGAGGCGATGTGCGAGCGCACCTTCGAACATGTGGTGTGCCAGACCGGACGCCTGCTGCTCGCAGCCGCCCTGGCGCACGACCCGGGCATAGAGGCGCCCGGTGGGCGCTGGGGCGCGCTCGGTGAGCGGCTGGTGGAGGAGACGGTCGCTGGCCGGAGGTTCTCGACCCTCGTGGGCGCGACGCTCGGTCTCGCTCAGCCGTTGGTCGCGATCGGAGCGCCGGTCGCCGCGTACTATCCCGAGGTGGCGCGCAGACTCGGTGCGCAACTGCACATCCCCGAGCATGCCGCGGTCTGCAACGCCGTGGGCGCCGTGGCGGGAGTGGTTTCGCAGACCGTGGAGATCCTCGTCAACCAGCCCACGTTCAAGGTGTTCCGGGTGCATGATCCGGCAGGCAGTCAGGACTACTCCGACGCCGGGCCGGCGCTCGAGCACGCCCGGCGGATCGCTCGCGACTTGGCGCTGGCTGCGGCACGCCGTGCCGGGGCGGCCGATCCGCACGTGGAAACGACCGTTTCCGAAAAACTCGCCCGCGTGGGTCCAGGGGGTGATTATCTCGCGGAAGCCGTGGCGCGGGCGACCGCCACGGGCAGACCTCTGGCCGGCCACAGGAGCGCCATGCCGGACTGACGGCGGCCGATGCCGAATCTCGATGGTTGCACGGAGTATTCTCCCTTATGATCGGCCCCGCGTCGACTTGGCGCCGCAACCCCTGGAATCCACCGAATGAAACAACCCGACGAGCAGCCCGGCCGGCGCAACCGACGCCGCTCCGGGAGCGCCGACGTGAGCCATGCCGTGTTCGACCGCACGCACGCCTACCGGCACCTGCGCAATCCGTTCGCACCGCTCAGGGTGTTTTCGGACGACCAGGTCGCCGCCATTCACGACGCCGCGCTGGTGATGCTCGAGACGCAGGGCATGAAAGTGCTGTCGGTCGATGCGCGCCGGCGGTATCGCGACGCCGGGGCCACCGTGGACGAGGCGACGCAGATCGTGCGGCTGGACCGCGGGTTGGTGAGCGCGTCCATCGCCAGCGCGCCCCGCGAAATCACCCTGCACGCGCTCGATCCGCAACGCCACGTGCCGCTGTGGGACGGGCAGGTCGCGTTCGCGCCGACCTCGGGGCCGCCCAACATCATGGATACGGCGGGCGGACGGCGCGCCGGCACGCTCGAAGACTTCTGCAACATCGTCAAACTGTGCCAGAGCTTCGAAGTCATCCACATACTCGGCGGCGCGACCGAGCCGCAGGATGTTCCGGTCAACGTCAGGCATCTGCACGTGACCCGCGCCCAGCTCACGCTGTGCGACAAGATACCCTTCATCTTCTCGCGCGGTCCCGCCCAGATCGCGGACAACTTCGAACTCATCCGTCTCGCGCACGGCATATCGGCCGAGGAATTCCGTTCCCGGCCCTACACCTACACGATCATCAATACGAACTCGCCGCTGCAGCTCGACATCCCGATGGCCGACGGCATTATCAACTTTGCGACCGCCGGCCAGGTCCTCGTCATCACGCCCTTCACGCTGGCCGGCGCAATGGCCCCGGTGACGATCGCGGGCGCGCTGACGCTCGCACATGCCGAGGCGCTCGCCGGGTTGACGCTGGCGCAAATCGTCAAACCGGGTGCGCCGGTGGTTTACGGCAGCTTCACGTCGAACGTCGACATGAAATCCGGCTCACCCGCCTTCGGCACGCCGGAGTATGTCAAGGCGGCATTCGGCGCCGGCCAGATGGCGCGTTTTTTGGGGCTGCCCTGGCGTTCGTCGAATGCCACGGCCTCCAACATCCCCGACGCGCAGTCGGCGTACGAGTCGCAGATGAGTCTCTGGGGTGCGCTGCTCGGCGGCTGCAACTTCATCCTGCACGCGGCGGGCTGGCTGGAGAGCGGGCTCACGACGTCGTACGAAAAATTCATTCTCGACATCGAGATGCTGCAGATGTTCGCCGAGGTTTTCCAGCCGGTCGGTGCCGCACCGTCGGACCTGGCCCTCGAGGCCGTCGCCGAGGTCGGTGCGGGAGGCCATTTTTTCGGCTGCGCCCACACTATGGAGCGGTATCGAAGCGCGTTCTATGCGCCGCTCGTGTCCGATTGGCGCAATTCCGGCGCCTGGGCCGAGGACGGCGCCAAAACCGCGACCGAACGGGCGAGCGGCATCTGGCAGGACGTCCTCCGGCGCTATGTCGCACCGGCACGCGATCCGGCAGTGATCGAAGCCCTGGATGGGTATGTGGTGCGTCGGACGGCGGAGGGTGGCGCGCCGCCCGTGAGTTGATCGTGTCGCATCTGGACACGCTGCCGTCGCAATGCCGCAAGTCTTGCATGCGTTTGCGACATACCATGCAGTGAATGCGGGACACGTAAGGTACGGTGGCGGCTCGCAAAATAACCGGTGGAGAAGTAGATGGCACAGCCGACTGAAGGTGAATTCGACTTGGGTTCGCTCAACGACGAGGAACTCACCGAACAGGTGCACGACGATCTGTACAACGGCCTGAAGGCGGAGGTCGAGGAAGCCACCCGCCTGTTCCTGAAGCGGGGCTGGTCGGCCGAACGCGTGCTCAACGATGCCCTGGTGGAAGGCATGCGGATCGTCGGCATCGACTTCCGCGACGGAATCCTTTTCGTTCCCGAGGTGCTGCTGGCCGCCAATTCCATGAAGGGCGGGATGGAAATCCTGCGGCCTCTCCTCGCCGAAACGGGCGTGGAACCCATCGGCAAGATCGTCATCGGTACGGTGAAGGGCGACATTCACGACATCGGCAAGAATCTGGTGTCGATGATGCTCGAGGGCGCGGGTTTCGAAGTCATCGATCTCGGCATCAACAATCCCGTCGAGAAATACCTGGAAGCGCTCGACAAGCACAAGCCCGACATACTCGGCATGTCCGCCCTTCTGACGACGACGATGCCCTACATGAAGGTGGTCATCGACACGTTGAAGGAACGCGGGATCCGCAACGACTACATCGTGCTGGTCGGCGGCGCCCCCCTCAACGAGGAATTCGGCAAGGCCGTCGGCGCCGACGCCTATTGCCGCGACGCCGCGGTGGCGGTCGAAACGGCCAAGGGGCTGATCGCCGCGCGGCGGGCCGGCGCCGCGGCGCACTGAGCGGGTTCGAAGCGTCATGGCGCAAGCGGATCAACCCGACGGCGAGGGCATGCTGGTCATCGCCTGCGGCGCTTTGGCGCATGAGATCATGGCCTTGCGCCGGGCGAATCGTTGGGATCGGCTCGACGTGCGCTGCCTGCCCGCGGATCTTCACAACCGACCGGAGGGCATTCCCGCCGCCGTGCGGGGCATGATCCGCGAATCCCGGCCGCGTTATCGCACCATCTTCGTGGCCTATGGCGACTGCGGCACCGGCGGCCTGCTCGATGCGGTGTTGCGCGAGGAGTCGGTCGAGCGCATTCCCGGGGCGCACTGCTATGAATTCTTCGCCACCGGCCCGGTGTTCGGCGCGCTGGCGGATGCGGAGCCCGGCACCTTCTATCTCACGGACTTCCTGCTGCGGCACTTCGAGCGCCTCGTGATTCGCGGGCTCGGGCTCGACCGGCACCCGGAACTTTTCCCGGCGTATTTCGGCAACTATCGCCGGCTGCTGTATCTGGCGCAGGCACCGTCACCCGGATCGATCGGGCAGGCCGCGGCGATCGCGGCGCGCATGGGGCTGCAATTCGAACATCACGCCACCGGCTACGGCGATCTCGGTACGACGCTTCAGACGGCGGTGACGAAGAGCGGCACCCCGCTGCACGACATGCGACGAACGGCATGAGTTCGCTGATCCTCATCTCCTGGCGCGACATCCCCGCCCAGGTCATCGTCAAGCGGGGCCGCGATGCCGCGAAGGTGCAGCTCTCGCACCGGTTCCAGGAGGCGGTGGACCGCGCCGCCATGCGCGCAGGCAAGGGAAGTTCGGATGCCTATCTGGCCGACTGGAAGCGCAGCGAGCCCCGACCCTGCGGCGACGATCTGCAGGCCGAGGCGGCCGCGGAGGCCGCGCGGCTCGAAGCGAGATACACCGACGAGGATCTCGAACGCCTGATCCGCGCCAAGGGCATCGACGCGGCGGCCGCAGCCGCAGAGCCGGTCGCGGGGTCTCCGCCGCCCGCCGGGAACGCCTGATGTACTCCGTACGACGATGGTCGGTGCGTCACGCGCGCGGCTTGAACGCGTTCTATCGCGGCTTCGAGGACTTTTTGGTGCGCATGAACCCTCTTTTCCGCGCCATCGGCTACGAACGCGCGGAGCGCCCCGTCGCCGCGGTCGAAAAGGCGGTCAAGGGACTGCTGTTCGACTGCAAGATGTGCGGCCAGTGCATCCTCAGTTCCACCGGGATGTCCTGTCCCATGAATTGTCCCAAGACCCTGCGCAACGGCCCCTGCGGCGGGGTGCGCGCGAACGGCAACTGCGAAGTGAAGCCCGAGATGCGCTGCGTCTGGGTCGAGGCGTACGATGGCAGCACGCGCATTCCCGGCGGTGTCGAGGCCATGAGCCGGGCCCAGTTCGCCGTCGATCAGCGCCAGCAGGGCCGCTCGTCCTGGCTGCGGGTGATGCGCGAAAGAACGGCCCCTCCGGCGGATGCTGCCAAGGCCGCACCGTGAAATTCGACGACGAACCGGTCGTGCCCGGTTATCCCCTGCCGATCCTGCCTGGACACACCTCCCCGGGGCGCTTCGAGCGCGTGCTGCGTGCCGGCACCTTCGCCGTGACCACCGAGTTGGCGCCGCCCGACTCCGCGGACCCCGAGGACGTGTACAAGCGTGCGAAGGTCTTCGACGGCTTCGTCGATGCGATCAACGCCACCGACGGCAGCGGCGCGAACTGCCACATGTCGAGCCTGGCCGTGTGCGCACTGCTCACCCGCGTCGGCTACGCCCCCATCATGCAGATCTCATGCCGCGACAAGAACCGCATCGCCATTCAGGGGGACATCCTCGGCGGGGCGGCGATGGGCGTCTGCAACATCCTGTGCCTGACGGGCGACGGCGTGCAGGCCGGCGACCATCCGCAGGCGAAGCCGGTGTTCGATCTGGACTGCGTATCGCTGCTCGAAATTGGACGCAACCTGCGAGATGAACATCACTTTCAGAGCGGCCGCAAGATCACCTACGCGCCGCGGGTGTTCTTCGGTGCCGCGGAAAATCCCTCCGGACTGCCGCATGCGTGGCGTGCACAACGCCTGGCCAAGAAGGTCGCTGCCGGCGCCCAATTCATCCAGACCCAGTATTGCTACGACATGCCGCTGCTGCGCGAATTCATGAACCACGTCCGCGAACTCGGCCTCCTCGGCAAGGTCTTCATCCTGGCGGGAGTGGGGCCGCTGCGCTCGGCCAAGACGGCCGAGTGGATGCGCAGGAACGTGCCCGGCATGCACGTGCCGGACGCCACGATCGCGCGCTTGAAGGGCGCCCAGGATCAGGCCCGCGAGGGACTCGACATCTGCGTCGAACTGATCCAGGAGATGCGCGAGATCGACGGCATCAGCGGCGTGCACATCATGGCCTACAAACAGGAAGAATCGGTGGCCGACATCGTCTCGCGCTCCGGTGTCCTGCGGGGCCGCTCACCGTGGTACCCGGGCCGCGACGACCCATCATCTTCCCAAAGGACCGCCTCATGACCGACACCGTAATCAGCTCCGCGACCAAGGAAGTCGTCATCGGCTTCAACCGGCCCTTCGTCATCATCGGCGAGCGCATCAATCCCACCGGACGCAAGATACTCGCCGCCGAGATGGCGGCGGGCGATTTCAGCCGCGTCGAATCCGACGCGCGCGCGCAGGTCGAGGCAGGCGCGCACATGCTGGACGTCAACGCCGGCATCCCCCTTGCCGACGAGCCGGCGATACTCGCCCGCGCGGTGCAGCTGGTCCAGTCCATCACCGACGTGCCGCTGTCGATCGATTCGTCGATCGTCGCCGCGCTCGAAGCGGGCCTCGCCGTGTACAAGGGCAAGGCGCTCGTGAATTCGGTGACGGGCGAGGACGAGCGGCTGGAGTCGGTACTGCCGCTCATCAAGAAGTACGGCGCCGCCGTCATCGCCATCTCGAACGACGAGACCGGCATTTCCGAGGATCCGGACGTGCGCTACGCCGTCGCGAAGAAGATCGTCGAACGCGCCAGCGACTACGGCATCCCGTCCTGCGACGTCGTCGTGGATCCGCTCGTGATGCCGATCGGCGCCATCAACCAGGCCGGCGTGCAGGTCATGCGCCTGGTCCACCGGTTGCGCACGGAGCTGAAGGTGAACACTTCCTGCGGCGCCTCGAACGTGAGCTTCGGCCTGCCCAACCGGGACGGGATCAACAGCGCGTTCCTGACGATGGCCATCGGCGCGGGCATGACCTCGGCGATCACGAATCCGCTGCACGTCGAGGTGGTCAAGGCGGTCATGGGCGCCGACGTCATGATGGGTCACGACCCGGACTGCGCGCGTTGGATAAGGCGCTTTCGCGAAGCGCCTCCCCCGGGTCTGAATGCGGCCGGCGAGGCCCCGCGCGGCCGCCGCGAAGGCGGCCATCGCCGCCGCCCCGCCTGATTCAGCGGACGATCGAATGGCGACGCGCGATCCCCTCGTAGTATTCACTCCTTCCGGCAAGCGCGGCCATTTCCCGGTGGGCACGCCGCTGCTGCAGGCCGCACGCAGCCTCGGGGTGGACATCGACTCGGTTTGCGGCGGCCGTGCACTCTGCGGACGCTGCCAGATCCTCGTGTCGGAGGGCGAGTTCGCCAAGCACGGCGTGATCTCCTCCAATGCCAGCCTGTCACCGCTGAGCGAGCCGGAAATTCGCTATGCGAGGCGCGCCACGCTCGCGCCGGGCCGGCGCCTGTCCTGTTCGGCGCGGGTCGAGGCCGATGTCGTGATCGACGTGCCCGCCGGCAGCCAGGTGCACCGCCAGGTCGTGCGCAAGGAGGCCGATGCACGGGACATCGAGTTGTATCCCGTGGTACGACTGCACTACGTGCAGGTCAAGCAGCCGGACATGCATGATCCGTCCGGCGACCTGCGGCGGCTCTACGACGCGCTGGAGGCCGAATGGAGCCTGACGGATCTCGCCACCGACCTGTCCGTTCTGCAGGCGCTGCAGCCGGTCCTCCGGGCGGGCGCATGGCAGGTCACCGTCGCGGTGCATGCCGAAAAGCAGATCATCGGCGTGTGGCCGGGACTGCACGAACTCGCCTACGGGCTGGCCGTGGACATCGGATCCACGACGATCGCGGCGCATCTGTGCGACCTTTTGAGCGGCGACGTCGTCGCCTCCGCCGGCGTCATGAATCCGCAGATACGGTTCGGCGAAGACCTGATGAGCCGCGTGTCCTACTCGATGATGAATCCGGGCGGCGCCGCGCAGATGACGGTGGCCGTGCGCGACGCTCTATGCGCCCTCGCCGCCGACGTGGCGCATCAGGCGGGCATCACGCACGAGGACATCCTCGAAGCGACGCTCGTGGGCAACCCCATCATGCATCACCTGCTGCTCGGCATCGACCCGGTGGAACTCGGCGGCGCCCCGTTCGCGCTCGCCACGGATCAATCGCTCACGCTGCGGGCGAACGTCATCGACTTGAAATTGCATCGCAATGCGCGGATCTACGTGCTGCCCTGCATCGCGGGACACGTCGGTGCGGATGCGGCGGGCATGGTGCTCGCCGAGCGCCCGGACCTCGAATCGGCGATGACCCTCCTGGTCGATGTCGGCACGAATGCGGAGATCGTGCTGGGCAACGACCAGCGCCTGGTCGCCTGCTCCAGCCCCACGGGACCCGCCTTCGAAGGCGCGCAAATCAGCTGCGGTCAGCGCGCCGCGCCCGGAGCCATCGAGCGGGTGCGCATCGACCGCGAGACCCTGGAGCCCCGCTTCAAGGTGATCGGCTCCGACCTTTGGTCGGACGATCCAGGTTTCGGCGCGGCGACGGCGGCCACCGGCATCACCGGAGTGTGCGGCTCCGGCATCATCGAGGTGATCGCCGAGATGTACCTGGCCGGCATCATCAATCAGGACGGCGTCCTCGACGGGCGCCTCGCCGCGCGCTCGCCCCGGATAGTGGCCAACGGCCGCACCTTCGCCTACCTCCTGCATCAGGGCGACGTCGAGATGAAGATCACCCAGACCGACGTGCGGGCCATCCAGCTCGCGAAGGCGGCGCTGTACGCCGGCATTGCCCTGCTCATGGAACGCCTCGGGGTCGACCGGGTCGACCGCATCAGGCTCGCGGGTGCCTTCGGCAGCCACATCGACGTCAAATACGCGACGATCCTCGGCATGGTCCCCGATTGCGACCTCGGCCAGGTGCGGTCGGCGGGGAACGCCGCGGGCACAGGAGCACGCATCGCCCTGTTGGATGCAACCTCGCGCGGCGTGATCGAGGGGCTGGTGCGGCGCATCGAGAAGGTGGAAACGGCCATCGAACCGCGCTTCCAGCACCACTTCGTCGAAGCGATGGCGATTCCGCACAAGACGGCCGGCTACGCGAACCTGCGAAGGGTGGTCGATCTGCCGGCACAGAAGGAGTCGGCCAGCCAGACCGAGACGCGCGGCCGGCGGCCGCGCCGCGTGGTCTAGACGTTCGAGTCGGGCGCGGCGGCCTTGCGCTTCGCCATGTAATCGAGCAGCGCCTCGTCGACCGCCGCATCCATCGGCGGCGGCACATATTCGGCCAGCATCTTCTTCCACAGGGCGTTGGCTCGCTTCGTCATGTCGGGCGACCCTTCCGCCTCCCACTGCTCGTAGCTGTTGTTGTCGGCGAGCGGCGAGCGGTAGAACGCGTTCTCGAAATTCGCCTGGGTGTGACCGCATCCGAGGAAATGCTTGCCGGGCCCGACTTCGCGCACCGCATCGAGGGCCTGGCCGTTGTCCGTGAGGTCGACGCCCGCGAGCAGCGTGTGCATCATGCCCGCCTGGTCGACGTCCATGACGAATTTTTCGTAGCCCATCGCGAGCCCGCCCTCGAGCCAGCCGGCCGTGTGCAGCACGAAATTCACGCCCGCGAGGCAGGTCGGCAGCAGCGTATTGGCCGATTCGAAGGCCGCCTGGGCGTCCGGGATCTTCGAGGCGCACAGGCTGCCGCCTGAGCGGAAAGGCACCCCGACGCGCCGAGCGAGCGCGGCCATCGCGTACAGCACGAGGGCCGGCTCCGGTGTGCCGAAGGTGGGGGCGCCCGATTGCATCGAGATCGAGGAGGCGAAACTGCCGAGCACCACCGGCGCGCCCGGATTGACCAGCTGTACGAATGCCATTCCGGCCAGCGCCTCGGCCAGGGTTTGGGCGACCGTGCCCGCCACCGTGACGGGCGACATTGCCCCGGCCAGAATGAACGGCGTGATGATCGTCGCCTGATTGGCCCGTGCGTACACCTTGGCCGCCCCGAGCATCGTCGCGTCGTAGGTCATCGGCGAATTGACGTTGATGAGGTTGATGATGGTCGTCTTCGGCCGGCCCGTCAGCGGATCGATCAACTCGCCGCCGAACACGATGTTCGCCATCGCGACCGAATCCTCCGCGCGCTCCGGAGCGGTGACCGACCCCATGAATGCCTTGTCGCTGAACTTGAGATGGCTGTACACCATGTCGAGATGCCGCTTGTTCACCGGCAGGTCGACGGGTTCGCAAATGGTGCCGCCCGAATGATGCAGGGACCCCGACATGTAGGCGAGCTTGACGAAGTTGCGAAAATCGTCGATCCGGGCATACCGCCGCCCCTCGTCGAGACTGCGCACGAACGGCGAGCCATAGGCGGGTGCGAACACGGTGTTCTTGCCGCCGATGACGACGCTGCGCGCCGGGTTGCGCGCATGCTGGGTGAACTCCCGGGGCGCGGTGCGCTGCACGAGGGCGCGGCACATGCCGCGCGCGAACCGTACCCGCTCGCCCTGCACGTCGGCGCCGGCCGCCTTCCAGATCGCGATCGCTTCGGGATCATCGCGGAAGTCGATGCCCACTTCCTCGAGGATGGTGTCCGCATTGTGTTCGAGAGTCGCGAGACCCTCCTCCGTCAGCACCTCGTAATAAGGGATCTTGCGCGTGATGAAGGGGATGGACGAGGCGGCCCGCGCCGCACGCGAGGCGCGCTTGGCATCGCGGCCGCTCGGCCGCCGTGCATGACCTGTCTGCGCTTGTGGTTCGTCCATCGTCGCTCTCCCGGGTGGTGGTGGGCGGCACGCCCTTCTGCAGCCGTTCCCAGTATGGCCGCTGCCGCTCGGCAGGGCTGATCGATTTGCGTCACCGGCTTGTCCCGGGGCGCCATCATCCGCGCTGCGAGCGCGTCCGGCGCCGTCGCGGGTTACCGGGGATTGTCCCAACGGTCCAGCCAGGCGGACATGCGTGCGGCCAGATCCCGCACGAAACTGGGGCGCGTGAATACGTGGTGCTGATCGGGATACACGGCGAGCTGTGCCGGCACCCCCAGCGTCCGCAGCGCCTCGTACATCTGCTCGCCCCCGATGACCGGGACGTTGAAATCACGGTCTCCGCCCAGGAACAGGGTGGGCGTATGAATGCGGTCCGCATGCAGGAACGGATAGGAAACCTTGAGCCACAGCGCCGTATTGCGCCAAGGGGGCCCGAGTTCGTTGTTGTACTGCAGGATGTACTGGTCGGCGCCGTAGAAGGCGAGCTGATTGGCGCTGCCCGCGCCGCTGATCGCCGCCTTGAAACGCCGGTCGGAGGCGATGGTGTAGTCCGTCAGTATGCCTCCGTAGCTCCAGCCGCCGACGTGGAGCCGTTGCGGATCCGCGATTCCCCGCTTGACCGCGTAGTCGACCCCGGCCAGAAGGTCTTCGACCTCCTTGTGGCCCCAGTCCGCCGCGATGGACCGCGCAAACGCCCCGCCGCGCCCGCTGCCGCCGCGGTAATTGACGCGCAGGACGACGAAACCCCGGGCTGCGAAATACTGCGGCTCGAACTGGTACCCGTCGATGACGAGCGCATGCTCGTCCTCCCCATTGGGGCCGCCGTGGATCCACAGGAGCATCGGATAGGCGCGGCCCGCAACGAAGGCAGGCGGCTTCACCAGCAGACCATGCAC
The DNA here is from genome assembly GCA_037445285.1 of Nevskiaceae bacterium. GTDB lineage: Bacteria > Pseudomonadota > Gammaproteobacteria > Steroidobacterales > Steroidobacteraceae > Bog-1198. The sequence goes on from JBBIKV010000029.1 coordinate 22,963, forward strand.
CTCCACGCCGTTCGAGCTCTTGAAGCTGACGTCCTCGACGACGCCGAGCGCGAGGCCCTCCAGCAGCTGATCGTTGTGTCCGGTGAGCTTGCGCAACCCCCCGGATTCGAGCGCGTACACCTCGGCAAATGCGCCGTCGTCGGCCTTCAGCACCGCGGTATGACCCGCCGCGGCGGACAGATCGCTGACCACATAGGGTCCCGCCGCGGCCGCGCGGCTGATCGCGCCGCCGGGCATATCGATTCGGGCCGGATAGATCGTCCGGTCATCCTCCACGGCGATCGTCACCGCCTTCGAGTCCTCGGCAAAGACATAGGACATCACGGCGCGATCGAGTGCGGCCGTGAGAGGCCGCGGCATGCCGCCGACCGCCGGGACGACGAACAGATGATCCTGCATGTAGGCATTGAACCGGGGCTCCGCACCCTCCAGGTAGGCGATCATGGATCCGTCGGGACTCCACGCGAGACTTTGCTGGTTGGGCGCGTACACCCGCACCAAGGTCCGCACCAGGGCGCCGGGGCGCGCGTCGACGGCATCTATGTCCGTCCGGCCATCCTCATCCGCACCCTTCTCATGGCTGCGGATGAACGCGATCTGCCGGCCGTCCGGGGACCAGGCGGGCGCGGACTCGTTGAATCGTGGATCCAAGGTAAGCGCTTCGAGCCGCCGGGTGCCGACGTCTAGCAGGTAAACATGCCGTGCGCGCCCGGCCGCGAGATACCCGTCCTCGTCCTGCTTGAAGTGCACCGCCTCGATGACGATCGGCTTCGGGGATTTGTCGCCCGGCGCCGCCGTCGCGTCCGGCGCCGCATCATCGGATCCCCCCTTCGCGGGTTCGTCACGCTGTTCGATGATCATCGCGAGACGCTTGCCGTCCGGCGACCACGCATAGTCGCTGATCTCGCCGTCGACGTGCGTGAGTTGGCGGGCATCGCCGCCCCGGCGATCGAGCAGCATGACCTGCACCTTGGCGGAACCCGCCGGGGCGGCGAGATACGATATGAATCGACCGTCGGGGCTCCACCGCGGCTTCTCGGTGCCGTTGGCGGGATGCGTGAGCGCAACGCGCTGCGTGCCGTCCCAGCTGACCATCCAAACCGCGCTGCGCTCCTCGTCGGCCTCGATATCGTTCTGGGTCACGACGTAGGCGACCCACGCTCCGTCAGGCGCCACCCTCGGATCGCTCAGGTGCTGCACACGGTCGAAGTCCGCCACGGCAATGGGGCGGCGCGCCGGCGCGCCGGCCTGGGCGATTGCCCCCGCGGCCTGGATGAGAAGGAGGCCGGCGGCGGCCAGATTTCGCGCGTTCATTCTTGTCATTCCGAGCCCGAGTCAGCCATTTGAGACCTCCACCCCGATGAGGCACGACGGCCCGCCTCTCATGCCCGCGGACCCGTTTCGGGCGTGCAACGTCGCGTCCGCGCACGGCCCCGTCGCTTCCAGACTCCCGCGCGCCCGACCGAAGTGATTATGATGCCACCATGGAATTCAACACCTCGCATAGTTTCATATTGACGGCGACCTGCGCCAGCCGCATGGGAACCACCGCCGCCATCACCGGATTTCTGGCCTCCAAGCGCCTCTACATCATGGAGATGCAACAGTTCGACGACGTGTTGACCAGGCGCTTCTTCGTGAGAGTGACGTTTTGCGCGGTCGCCGGCGAATCCCTCGATCTGGCGCTCCTTCGCACCGAATTCCTCGCCGTGGCGACGGCCGAGCAGATGCAGTGGTCCATTCACGACGGCGCGCACCGCAGCCGGGTCATCATCATGGTCTCGAGGCTGGACCACTGCCTGGAGGATCTGTTGTACCGGCACCGCACCGGCGAATTGAAGATGGATCTGGCGGGCATCGTGTCGAACCACCCGGACATGCAGCAGGTCGCCGAACGGCACGGCATTCCGTATTTCCTGATGCCGGTGACCGCCGCCACCAAGGGCGCGCAGGAGGCGCGTCTCCAGGAACTCATCGAGTCGACCGGCACGGAGTACGTGATTCTCGCACGCTACATGCAGATTTTATCGGACGAGACCTGCAGGCGGCTGCATGGTCGCGTGGTCAACATCCATCACTCGTTCCTGCCCGGGTTCAAGGGCGCCAAGCCCTATCATCAGGCGCACACCCGTGGCGTCAAGCTGATCGGGGCCACGGCGCATTTCGTCACGGGAGATCTGGACGAAGGTCCGATCATCGAACAGATCGTCGAGCGCGTGGACCATAGCTACACGCCGGAGATGCTGACCGAGGCCGGCCGCGACTCGGAACGCCGGGCCCTGTCAACGGCCGTGCGCCTGCTGCTCGAGCGCCGCGTCTTTCTCGACGACCACAAGACCGTCGTCTTCAAGTAGCGCCCCGCCGGGGCCGCCCTGCTTGCGCTCCGCGCTCGGCGGATGCCCGAATTGATTGCGGTAACATTTCGAAAAATGCGGGGGCGACTGGAATCCGCAGGCGGCGGTGATGTCCATGATCGGCATGCCGGTCTGCAGCAGCAGTTCACGCGCCCGGCGCAGGCGCATTTCCAGGTAGTAGCGTTTGGGCACGCAGTTCAGGTCGCGCTTGAACAGGCGCTCGATCTGGCGCCTGGACAGACCCGTGGCCTTCGCGATCTTGTCGAGCGACAGCGGCTTCTCGATGTTCTCCTCCATGAGCTGCGCGACCCGGATCAAACCGCGATGAGAGATGCCGATCTGCGCGCGCAGCGGCACGTACTGGCGATCCGTGTCCTTGCGCACCCGCTCGACGATGAACTGTTCGGAGACCAGCTGGGAGATGCGCGGCCCGAGCTTCATCTGGATGAGGTTCAACATGAGGTCCAGCGGCGCCGTGCCGCCGGAGCAGGTGTAGCGCTCGCGGTCGATCGTGAAGAGCTGATCGCTGATGCGCACCCGCGGAAACTCCTCGCGCAACGCGGAGAGATTCTCCCAATGGATCGTCGCGTGAAAGTTGTCGAGCAGCCCGGCACGGGCGAGCGCGTAGCCGCCGGTGCACAATGCACCGAGGGGCACACGGCGATCCGCCAGCCGGCGAAGCGCGGCAAGCAGCGCCGGCGAGACCGCGTCACGCACGTTGATGCCGCCGCACACGAAAAGGATGTCGACCATCCCCAGCTTGTCGAGCGCCCGGGCGGGAGTGAGGGCGAGGCCGCTGCTGGAATCGGCGGGGTGGCCATCCATGCTGATGACGGACCACTCGTAGACGTCCTTGCCGACCAGGCGGTTCGCCATGCGCAGCGGTTCGATGGCGTTCGCGACCGCGATCAGCGAATAATTCTGAAGCGTCAGAAAGGCGTACTTGCACTTGCGCAGTACCAAGGGGCATCCCAGGAGGCCTCGGATATTCCGATCGCGCATTATGCCATCCGGTGACCTGCAATGCCTCATTTCGACAAGAATATGTCGTTTATGGATACTTCGAATTCGGCGCCGCCGAACGACCGGAGCCCGAAGCCACCGGCATGGCGCGTTTCAGCAAGGGCTCGTCGCTATTAGCGTCGTGCGCTCCCCATTGCTGGTTACACTGCCTGGCGCATTTGCGTTGGGAGAACCGAACTCATGAAAACTCATGCCCGCGTGGTCGTAATTGGCGGCGGCGTGGTGGGCGTCAGCACGCTCTATCACCTGGCCTTGAAGGGATGGTCGGACGTCGTTCTGCTCGAGCGGGCCGAACTGACCGCCGGCTCGACCTGGCATGCGGCGGGCCTGCTGCCGCTCTTCAACATGAGTTACACGGTCGGACAGCTTCACAAGTACTCCGTGGACCTGTACAAGCGCCTGCCCGCGGAGACCGGCCAGGACGTCAGCTTCCACGTCACCGGCAACCTGCGGCTCGCCACCAATCGCGACCGCATGGACGAGTACCAAAAATATTGCGGCACGGCGAACACCATCGGCGTGCCGTTCCAGGTAATCGGCCCGAAGGAGGTCCATGAACTCTGGCCGCTCGCGGAACTCGGCAACGGCGGCGACACTCCGAACATCGTCGGCGCGCTGTACCACCCGGACGACGGCCACATCGCCCCGGCGGACCTGACCATGGCGCTGCGCAAGGGCGCACGCAATCGCGGCGCCGAAATCTACGAGCAGACCGAGGTCACCGCGGTGAAGCGCGCGCCGTCGGGCGAGTGGCATCTGACGACCAACAAGGGCGACATCGTCGCCGAGCACGTGGTCTGCGCCACCGGCAACTATGCGCGTCAGACGGGCCGCCTGTTCGGTCTGAACGTCCCCTCCATTCCCGTGGAGCATCAGTACATCGTGTACGACGAATCGCCCGAGTTGAAGGCCTATCGCCAGAAGGGCGGCCGGGAGCTCGCCGTGCTGCGCGAGTCGGACCAGTCATACTATCTTCGCGAGGAGCGCATGGGCTGGATCCTGGGTCCCTACGAGGCCGGCGCGCCGGCCCGCTTCGCGGACGGCGTTCCCGAGTGGTTCGGCAAGAGCCTGTTCGAGGGTGATCTGGAACGGCTGCTGCCGCACGTCGAGGCCGCGCAGCGGCGCGTTCCATCGCTCGCCACCTGCGGGATCAAGGACATCGTCAACGGTCCGATCGCGTACACGCCCGACGGCAGCCCGCTGGTGGGACCCGCCTGGGGCGCGAAGAATCTCTGGCTCAACGAGGGCCATAGCTTCGGCATCACCGCCGCCGGCGGTTCGGGCTGGCAGCTCGCGGAGTGGATCGTCGAGGGGGAACCCGGCATCGACATGATGGCGGTCGATCCGCGCCGCTACGGGCCCTACACCAGCAAGCGCTATGTCGTGCAGAAGAACGAGGAAACCTACCGCAACGTGTTCGTCATCCACTATCCGGACGAAGAGCGTGCCGATGGCCGCCCCGCCAAGACCAGCCCGGTGTACGACAAGCTCGCCCGGATGGGAGCCGTCTTCGGGCAGCGCTATGGCTGGGAGCGTGCGAACTGGTTCGCCCCGCCCGGCGTCGAACCCAAGGATCAGTGGAGCTTCCGCCGCTCCAACTATTTCAAGCACGTCGGCGCCGAAGCGCAGCGCCTGCGCCGGCACGTGGGCGTCATCGACCTCACGCCCTTCACCAAGCACGAGGTCACCGGTCCCGGTGCGGAGGCCTGGCTGGACGGTCTGGTGGCGAACAAGGTACCCACCAAGATCGGGCGCATCGCGCTGTGTCACGCCCTCACGCGGCGCGGCGGCGTGCGCTCGGAATTCACCATCACCAAAATCGCCGACGAGCACTATTACGTCGTCAGCGCCGGCGCTGCCGAACGCTACGACAGCGACTATCTGCAGCAGTTGCTGCCCGCCGGCGGCGCGGCCGCCGGCGTGTCCCTGAAAAACATCACCACGAGCCGCGGGGTCTTCGTCGTTGCGGGACCCCGGTCCCGTGAGGTTCTGGCGAAGCTCACGGACAGCCCGTTGGACAGCGCGGCGTTCCCGTGGCTCACCGGACAGGTGTGCGAGGTCGGCCTGGCGACCGACGTCTATCTGCTGCGCGTGAATTTCGTCGGCGCGCTGGGTTGGGAGCTGCACTTTCCCATCGAGTATGCGCATCACCTGTTCGACGCCATCTTCGCCGCGGGAGCCCCGCACCAGATCGGTATGGTCGGCATGCGCGCCATGGAATCCCTGCGTCTCGAAAAATCCTACCGCATGTGGGGCACGGACCTGAGTCCGGACTACACCCCCTACGAGGCCGGACTGGAACGCTTCGTCCGCCTGAACAAGGGGCCGTTCATCGGCAAGGATGCGCTCGAGCGCCAACTCGAAAGCGGCGTGCCCCACAAATTCGTCACCTTCGAGGTTCACGACGTCAAGGACGCCGACGCCCTCGGCAACGAGCCCTTGTTCGACGCCAAGGGCACCCTCATCGGACGTGCGACCGCCGGCTACTACGGCCACGCCCTGGGCAAGAGTCTGGGACTGGGCTACGTGAAGCCGCAGTTCGCCGCGGTGGGCGGCGAACTGCAGATCGAGATCCTCGGGGAGCGCAAGCGCATCACGATTCTCGTAGACTCGCCGTACGATCCGGAAAACAAGGAACTGCGGGCCTGACCCGCCCCAACCTCCATGACCAGGCAAACTTTTTCGGCGCTGGCGTTGTTCAAGCGCGGCTTGTCGGGCCACTTGGGCTGGCAAAAGCAATGGCGCAAGGCCGAACCCAAGCCGTCCTATGACGCCGTCATCGTGGGCGGCGGCGGCCACGGTTTGGGAGCCGCCTACTATCTGGCAAAGGAACATGGCATCACCAACATTGCCGTGCTCGAGAAGGGCTGGATAGGCGGCGGCAACACGGGCCGCAACACGACCATCATCCGCTCCAATTACCTCTTCAACGAAAGTGCGGCCCTCTACGATCACTCGGTGAAGCTGTGGGAAACCCTCTCGCAGGAACTGAACTACAACGTGATGTTCTCGCCCCGCGGCGTCATGATGCTGGCGCACACCGTCCACGACATCCAGGTGTTCAAGCGGCACGTGCACGCGAACCGCTGCAACGGCGTGGACAACGAGTGGCTGGAGCCCGGCGAGGCCAAGGAATTCTGTCCGCCGCTCAACATCGGCGACGATATCCGGTATCCGGTCCTGGGCGCCGCCCTGCAGCGTCGCGGGGGCACCGCCCGGCACGATGCGGTGGCCTGGGGCTATGCGCGCGCCGCCGATGCGCTCGGTGTGGACATCATCGAGAACTGCGAGGTGACGGGCATCAAACGGGACGCCGGCGGCGCCGTCGAAGGACTGGAAACCTCGCGCGGCCTGATACGCACGCGCAAAGTGGGCGTCTCCGCGGCCGGCAACACCAGCGTGGTTCTGGCGCTCGCCGGGGTCACGCTGCCGCTCGAGAGCTATCCGCTGCAGGCGCTGGTCTCGGAGCCTATCAAGCCGATCTTTCCCTGCGTCGTGATGTCGAACACCATCCACGCCTACATCAGCCAATCGGACAAGGGCGAACTCGTCATCGGGGCGGGCACCGATGCCTACACCTCCTACACCCAACGCGGGGCGCTGCACATCAACACCCACACGCTGGATGCGATCTGCGAACTGTTTCCGACCTTCCGGCGCATGCGCATGATGCGGAATTGGGGCGGCATCGTCGACGTCACGCCGGACCGCTCGCCGATCATCGCGAAAACCCCCGTGCCGGGACTGTACGTCAATTGCGGCTGGGGCACGGGCGGCTTCAAGGCGACGCCCGGGTCGGCCCACGTGTTTGCCTGGACGATCGCCCGCGATGAACCCCATCCGATCAACGCGCCGTTCACGATCGAACGGTTCCGCGACGGCTATCTGATCGACGAGGCCGCGGCGGCCGCCGTGGCTCACTGAAGCGCCGCCATGCTGCTCATCGCCTGCCCTTACTGCGGAAAGCGCCCCGAAATCGAGTTCACCCACGGCGGCCAGGCGCACCTGGCGCGGCCGCCGAAACCCGGCGATCTCGACGACCAACAATGGACCGATTTTCTCTATATGCGCACCAACCTCAAGGGCATCTACGCCGAACGCTGGCGCCACGCCCGCGGCTGCGGCCGCTTTTTCAATGCGCTGCGGGACACGACGACGGACCACTTCCTGGCAACCTACGAGACCGGTGCGCCCCGTCCGCTGCCGGCGGGGTCTCCGGAGGACGCCCCGTGAGCCTGCGCGTCCCCACCGGCGGGCGGATCGACCGGCAGCGGCCGCTGCGATTCACCTTCGACGGCGCGGCCTATTCCGGATTCGCCGGAGACACGCTGGCGTCGGCGCTGCTGGCCAACGGCGTCCACCTGGTAGGCCGCTCGTTCAAGTACCACCGGCCGCGTGGAATACTCACCGCCGGATCGGAGGAACCCAACGCCTTGGTGGCCGTGAGCCGCGACGGCGCCCGGTATACGCCCAACTTACGCGCCACCCAGGTGGAACTCTATGACGGGCTGTGCGCGACGAGCCAGAACCGCTGGCCGAGTCTGCGTCGCGATCTGGGCAGGGTGAACGACTGGCTGTCGCGCTTCTTCCCGGCAGGCTTCTACTACAAGACCTTCATGTGGCCGCGCCGGGCATGGAAGTCGCTCTACGAACCCGTCATCCGCCGCGCCGCCGGTCTCGGCGAGGCGCCGTCGATGCCCGATCCGGATCGCTACGCGCAACGCTATGCGCATTGCGACGTGCTGATCGTCGGCGCGGGTCCGACCGGGATTGCGGCCGCGTTGGCGGCGGCCGATGCCGGGGCGCGAGTGATCCTGTGCGACGAACAGCCCGAGTTCGGCGGCAGCCTGCTGGGCGACGGCGCGGCGCGCATCGACGGCGCCGCGGCACTCGACTGGGTGCGCACTGCGCTCGACGCCCTCGCGCAAAATCCGCGGGTCACACTGCTCGCCCGTACCACCGCATTCGGCTATTTTCCCCATAATTTTCTAGGCCTGAACGAACGTCTTACCGACCACGAGGCGAGCCCGGAGCCTGGTCGGCCGCGCGAGCGGCTCTGGCAGGTGCGCGCGCGCGCGGTCGTCCTGGCCACCGGGGCGATCGAGCGGCCGCTCGTGTTTCCGGGCAACGACCGGCCGGGGATCCTGCTGGCGGGCGCGGCGCAGACCTACCTCAACCGTTACGGAGTGCGGGTCGGCAATCGCGTCGTGATCGTCACCGCGGCGGACGCGGCATACCAGGCCGCGCTCGATCTGCAGGCCGCCGGCGTGGTCGTCGCCGCCATCGCCGACGTGCGGGAGCGCCCCGCCGGCATGCTGCCCGAGGCGGCCCGCAGTGCGGGCATCGAGATCATCCCCTCGGCCACCGTGCTCGGCACGACCGGCGATTTGCGCGTCAGCCGCATCACGCTTGGAAGGGTGCTGCAGGGGCGCCTGCAGGCGCAGCGCGGCGTCGACTGCGATGCCGTGCTGATGTCGGGCGGACTCACGCCGAGCGTGCACCTCTTTTCGCAGTCGCGCGGCAGGCTCGAATGGAGCGACGCGCTGCAGGCCTTCGTGCCCGGACAATCGGCGGAGAACGAGCGCTCCGCGGGCGGTTGCCGGGGCGTGTATGGGCTGGCGGAGGCGCTGGCGGATGGGGCTGCGGCCGGTGCGGCGGCGGCTCCCGAACCCAGCCCCGCGGTTCGCCGCTTCACGGTCGCCGCGCCGCCTCGTGCCAACGACTCGCATCTGGGCGCCCTGCCCGCGGGCGACTCCAACCCCAAGGACAAGGCCTTCGTGGACTGGCAGCACGATGTGACCGCGAAGGATCTCGCCCTCGCCACCCGCGAAGGTTTCCAGTCCATCGAGCACGTCAAGCGCTACACCACCACGGGCATGGCCACCGACCAGGGCAAGACCTCCAATCTCAATGCGATGGCGATCGTCGCGCAGAAGCTCGAGGTGCCCATCCCGCGGGTGGGACACACCACGTTCCGGATGCCCTACACACCCGTGACGTTCGGCAGCTTTGCGGGCATCTCGCGCGGCGACCTGTTCGATCCGGTGCGCACGACGCCGACGCATGAATGGGCCGCCGCCAGGGGCGCGGTGTTCGAGAACGTCGGGTTGTGGAAGCGCGCGCGATATTTCCCGCGGGCCGGCGAGGACATGCATGCGGCGGTGGCGCGCGAGTGCCGCGCCGTGCGCGGCGCCTGCGGCATCTTCGACGCATCGACGCTGGGCAAGATCGAGGTCGTCGGCGCGGATTCGGCCGAATTCATGAACCGGCTGTACATCAACAACTGGACCAATCTCGGTCCGGGCCGTTCCCGCTACGGCATTTTGTGCCGGGATGACGGATTCATCTACGACGACGGCGTCGTCGCCCGCCTTGCCGCCGACCGCTTTCATGTGACCACGACCACCGGCGGTGCGCCCCGGGTGCTCGCCATGATGGAGGACTACCGGCAGACGGAATGGCCCGAGTTGCAGGTTTGGCTCACCTCCACCACCGAGCAATGGTCCGTGATCGCGGTGCAGGGGCCGCGCGCCCGCGTGGTTCTCGAAGCGTTGGTCGAAGGCATCGACATCAGCGGCTCCGCCCTGCCTCACATGAGCGTCGGCCGCGGTTCCATCTGCGGCGTGCCCATGATGCTGTTTCGGGTCAGTTTCACCGGCGAATTGGGCTTCGAGGTCAACGTGCCCGCCGATCATGGTGCAGCCGTCTGGGAGGCCATCCATGCCGCCGGCCGGGAGCACGGCATGGTCGAATACGGCACGGAAACCATGCACGTGCTGCGCGCCGAGAAGGGGTACATCATCGTGGGCCAGGATACGGACGGCACGGTGACCCCGGAGGATGCGGGTCTCGGTTGGGCGATCGGCAAGACCAAGGACGATTTCGTCGGCAAGCGTTCGCTGGCCCGTCCCTCGATGCAGGCTGCGAATCGCAAACAGCTCGTGGGATTGCGGACGCGCAGCGCGGGTCAGGTGCTCGAAGAGGGGGCGCAGGTGGCGGAGAAGCCCGGACAGCGCCCGCCGATGGCGTTGATCGGACATGTCACCTCGTCCTATGCCAGCGGCACCTTGGGCCATTCCATCGCACTCGCCCTGGTCGCCGGAGGCCGATCGAGGATGGGGCAGACACTGTACGTCCCCATGCCGGACGGAGACCTCGAGGTCGAAGTCACTTCGCCCGTATTCTACGACCCGACAGGAGCGCGGATCCATGGTTGAAGTGGCGATCCGTCGGGCACCGTCGGTGCCGCAAACCGACTGGCTGAAACAGCTGCCGCCGGCGGCCCGCCTGGCGTTCTATGGCGATGCGGCGGCGCGGGCCGCCGCCCTGCCCGCCTGGGGCGTCGGCTTTGCCGAAGAGGCCTGCCGCGCGATCCTCGGCGGAGCGCGGGCCACCCTGTGGCTGGGCCCGGATGAATACCTGCTGCTCGACCTGCATCCGGCGGACGGAGAACCTGCACGAGGCGCGCTGCCCGCCCTCGAAGACGCTCTGGCCGGCCTCCCCCACGCGTTGGTCGACATCAGCCACCGTCAATTCGGGCTCGAGGTGAGCGGTTTGCACGCGGCCACCATCCTCTGCGCCGCCTGTCCCCTGGATCTCGACCTCGCACAATTCCCTGTGGGCATGTGCACTCGAACCGTGCTGGCGAAGGCGGAAATCGTGCTCTGGCGCACGCGCGAGGACGCGTTTCACCTGGAGGTCTGGCGCTCCTTCGCGGGGTACGTCACAGGATTACTGGCGGAAATCGCCGCGGAATTCCACCCGGTACGATGATCGACGCCGCGGGTGCAGTGCGCAAATGACGGCCCCGCAGATCATTCTTGCGAGCCGGACCTTGCAGGGGCTGTTTGCCCTGGTCTGCGCCGTCTGCCTTGCTGCGCAGACGGCGGGCGCCGGGCCGGCGCCCTGCCGGATCGCCGGCCTGTCCACCAGCTTGTCGCGGTGTCCCCAACCCTTCGACGCCGTTCTGCCGCAGGCGCAGGACATGCTGACTTGGGATCAGGACGCACGAGTGGTCGGGTTTCGCAACACCTACCGCCTCTATCCGGGTGATGTGATCCACCGGTTCGGCGGCAAGCCCTATCCGCTGCCGCGGATGCACGCCTCCCTGCCAGCGGTGTCCTATCACATGGACGGCCGCCGGTACGGTCTCGCGGATTATCGCCGGCGCCAGAATGTCGCAGGTCTGCTGATCCTGAAGAATGACCGGGTGGCGTACGAGTATTACGGGCATGGCAATACCGCCGCAACGCTGTGGACCTCCCGGTCGGTGGCGAAGTCGGTGGTGTCGATCATGGTCGGCATGGCGCTCAAGGAGGGTTACATCGGGTCCGTCGACGCTCCGATCACCCTGTATTTGCCGGAATTGCGCGGCAGCGCCTGGGAGGACGTATCGCTGCGCAATCTACTGCAGCACACCTCCGGCGTGGAGTGGAACGAACACTACGACGACGCCGGCTCCGATTTCGCGCGCCTGACCCGCTGTGAAGCCCGGCCCGACGCCTATGCCTGCGTGTTCAATCTCATCGCTTCGTTGAAGCGGCGGCCCGGAACCCGGCCGGGGGAACGGTGGTCCTACAACACCGGCGGCGCCTGGTTGGCCGGCCGGGTGCTGGAGAAGGCCACCGGCATGCCGCTTGCCCGTTATCTCGAGACCCGGCTATGGAGCCGTTTCGCCATGCAGAGCGACGGCGTGTGGGAAGCCCTCGTTCCAGGACGGGTCGACATGGGCGGTCATGGCTTCAATGCCACGCTGCGTGACTGGGGGCGCTTCGGCCTGTTCGTCGCCCATGGCGGCAGACTCGGGGATGGCGAGGCTCTGCTGCCATCCGACTGGATCCGGCAATCGACCACCTGGACCAGGGCCAAGGACTCCGTGACGCCCGCGACGCCGGACGGCCAATACGGATTTCAATGGTGGTACGTGGGTGTCGATCCCGGCCGCCGCGACACCGGGAGTGCAGCGCGGACTGCCGGACGGTCCTTTTGGGCCGAAGGCATCTACGGTCAAAGCATCGCGATCGATCCCGCGGAGCACCTCGTCATGGTGCAATGGTCGACCTGGCAGCAGGCGGAAAAGCCCGACTCAATCTACGACGAGCAGGCCCTGTTCCTCGACGCCGTCGCACGTGCGCTCGAACCCGCGCGCCCTCCCCCGAAGCCGCCCTGAGCCCCCTCCGGCGCGGCCCTCAGCGTTGCGCCGTCTGCCAGTTGGAGCCCACGTAATACGGGGCATCGTCGGGGCCGAGAAGACCCTTGCCAAGGATGTGATCGGCCGCCTTCTCCGCGAGCATGATGGTCGGCGCATTCAGATTTCCCGTGGTCACCGACGGCATGATCGATGAGTCGACCACGCGCAACCCCTCCAAGCCGTAGACCTTGGTCTCTGGATCGACCACCGCCATGGGATCGCGGGGCCCTCCCATCTTGCAGGAACACGAAGGATGGTAGGCGCTCTCCACCTTGGCGCGGATGAACTCGTCGATCTGCTCGTCCGTCTGCACGTCCTTGCCGGGCTGGATCTCGCGGCCCCGGTATCGGTCGAACGCCGCCTGCGCGAAGATCTCGCGCGTCAACCGCACGCAGGCGCGCATTTCCGTCCAGTCATCGGGCTGGCTCAGGTAATTGAATAGGATGCGCGGCTTGTCGAGCGGATCGGTCGATGCCAACCGCACCCAACCGCGGCTCTTCGAGCGCATGGGACCCACGTGCGCCTGGAAGCCATGTTCCTGGGCCAGCGTCGAACCGTCGTACGCCACGGCCATCGGCAGGAAGTGATATTGGATGTCGGGATAGCCGATACCGGCACGGCTGCGAATGAAGCCGCAGGTCTCGAAGTGATTGGTGGCGCCCAGGCCGTCCTTGCGCAGCAGCCAGCGGGCGCCGATCCATGCGCGCGCCAGCGGCTTGATCGACGAGTAGAGGGTGATGGGCTCCCGGCAGGCGACCTGAAAATAGAACTCCAGGTGGTCCTGCAGATTCTCGCCCACCCCCGGCAGGTCGTGCACGACCTCGATGCCCAGCCCGCGCAGTTCGCCGGCGGGACCGACGCCGGACAGCTTGAGAAGTTGCGGGGAATTGATCGGCCCGCCGGAGAGTATCAACTCCGCACCGATCGCCACCCGGTGCGCGGCACCGCCGTGGGAGTACTCGAGGGACCGCGCCCGCCGCCCCTCGAAGCGGATCCGGGTCGCCAGCGCGTGGGTCAACACCTTGAGATTCGGCCGGTTCATCGCCGGCCGCAGATAGGCGTTTGCGGCGCTGCTGCGCCTGCCGCCGCCCACCGTCATGTCCATCCGGCCGAAGCCCTCCTGTTGGAATCCGTTGATGTCCGCCGACTGCGGGTAGCCGGCTTCGGCGGCGGCGGCGAGCCAGGCCGCGTGCAGCGGATTGCGGAGACTGCCGTAGCACGTCTGGAGCTTGCCCGTGCCGCCGCGGTAGGCGTCGGATCCCTCCTGCCGGGTTTCCGCCCGCTTGAAATACGGCAGCACGTCGCGATACGCCCATCCCGCGGCACCCTCCCGCGACCAGCGCTCGAAATCCTGTGGATTGCCGCGGATGTACACGAGCCCGTTGATGGAGGAGGAACCGCCCAGCACCTTGCCCCGGGGCGTGTGCATCCGCCTTCCGCCCAGGCCCGGCTCAGGCTCCGTGTGATAGAACCAGTTGTACTTCGGCATGTTCATGGGGATCGACAGCGCCGACGGCATCTGGATGAAGATCGACCTGTCCGACCCGCCGTATTCGAGCAGGAGCACGCGACGGGTTCCGTCCGCGCTCAAGCGATCGGCCAACACGCACCCGGCCGAGCCCGCCCCGACGATCACGTAATCGAAATTCTCGTCAGCCACTAACCACGCTCCCGCGACATGTGCCGCAATTCTTCAGTAGGGCGCATCGACATCGCCCATGGCGACATAGACGCTCTTCAGTTGGGTGTAATGCTCGATCGCTGCGCGCCCGTTTTCGCGCCCCAGCCCCGACATCTTGACCCCGCCGAACGGCAGTTCGATCGGCGTGACGTTGTAATGGTTGATCCAGCACGTGCCCGCCTGCAGCTGCGCGATCACGCGGTGACCCCGCGTGAGGTCATTCGTGAACACGCCGGCGGCGAGCCCGAACTCCGTGGCATTCGCGCGGCCGATCACGTCCCGTTCATCTTCGAAGTCCATGACCGACATCACGGGGCCGAAAATCTCCTCGCGCACGATGCCCATGTCGTCCCGGCAGTTGTCGAAGACGGCCGGTGCGACGAAGTAACCGTTGCCGAGTTCGCCGGTCGTGACGCGGTACCCCCCGACGAGCAGCCGCGCACCCTCGGCTCGGCCCCGGTCGATGTAGCCGAGCACCTTGTGCAGGTGCTGTTCGGACACGAGGGCGCCGACCTGGGTGGCGGGATCCAGCGGGTCGCCGACCCGCATGGCGCCGACGCGCTTGACCAGCCGCGCGAGAAACTCGGCCTTGATGGACGCATGGACGAACACCCGCGTGGCGTTGGAACACACCTGTCCGGACGAGTAGAAATTGGCCAACAGGGCGCCGGCCACCGCGTTGTCGAGCTTCGCATCCTCGAACACGATCAGGGGCGATTTGCCGCCGAGTTCCAGCGTGACGTTCTTCAACGTGTGTGAGGCGTCGGCCATGACCGCCTTGCCGGTTCCGACTTCGCCGGTGAGCGACACCTTGCGGATGTCCGGATGCCGGGTCAGCAGACGGCCGGTATCGGCGAACCCCTGCACCACCTGGAACACCCCCGCCGGCAGCCCGGCCTCGAGGAGGATCTCCTCGAGCTTCACCGCCGTCAGCGGCGTGAGTTCCGCCGGCTTGAATATCATGGCGTTGCCGCAGGCCAACGCCGGAGCCGCCTTCCAACAGGCGATCTGCAATGGATAGTTCCAGGCCCCGATGCCGGCGACCACGCCGAGCGGCTCGCGGCGCGTATAGCCGAAGGCCTGGGGACCGAAATCGATGTGCTCGCCGCTCAGGCTTTGAGCGAGCGCGGCGAAATACTCCAGGCAGTCGGCGCCGGAGACGACGTCCACGACCGAGGTTTCCTGAATCGGCTTCCCGGTGTCCCGCGTTTCGAGTTCCGCCAGTTCCTGGTTGCGCGCTCTCAGGATTCCGGCGGCGCGGCGCAGGACCTTCGCACGCTCTGCGCCGGTCAGCGACGCCCACCGGGCCTGGCCGCGCTGCGCGGTGCGCACGGCGGCGTTGACCTGCGTGGCGCCCGCCACCGTGACATACCCCAACACCTCGCCCGTGGCGGGATTGAACGTGGCAAAGCGCTCGCCCGCCGCCGGTGACGCGGTGCGCGCGCCGCCGGCCCCGGTCCTTTCCTCCGATCCCGATGAGCGGGCCGGTCCGGAATTCAGACGGCCGTCGACGAATTCCGTCAGCAAAGCACGCGCCGTTTCACTGTCGGCCTCGCGCCATCCGGACAGCGCCGCACGCAGCCAGACGCCGTCGATCATCGCGGCGATCATCGCGGCCAGACTGTGGGCCTCGTCCGGGGGCACCAGCCGCTTGAGCGATGTGCGCAGGTTCGTGAGCGTGCGGCGTTGGTACACCGACTGGACGCGCTTGAGACTCGGAACCTGCAGCACCTGTCCCCAGAAGGCGAGCCATGCCGTCCCGGTCCGCTGCGAGAACTCCTCCTGCGAAAGATTTGCGTCGATCACGGCCTGGATCCGCGCGCGCGGCGTGCTGATCTGGCGCAGTCGGGCGCGGACGTGATCGCCCACCCGCCGCGTCAACGAGCGGAAGGCGGCGTCGAGGAGTCCATCCTTGTCGCCGAAGTAATGGGATACCAGGCCCGCCGAGACCCCTGCACGGCCGGCGATTTGCGCGAGCGTCGTGCCGACATAACCAAGTTCCGCTAGGCTATCGATGGTGACTTCGACGAGTTGACGTCGTCGCGAGTCCTCCAACGGCTCCGACGGACTGTCGGTTGCATTGACTGATTGATTGTTCAATGTGATTGCCTTTGCGGGTCGCCGGGCGCTATTCTGCACGCGCTGCCCGCCGACCGCCTAAGATGGGGAACAATGCTTAATCCGTATAAATTCAGTCACTAGGGA
>JBBIKV010000030.1:0-19283 GCA_037445285.1 Nevskiaceae bacterium
GACGGCGTCAGGATCCGGATCGAATAAGGTGCGCGACCCATGACCGAAGCCATCGTCTCCCTGCGCCACGTGGGCAAGGTCTATCTTCGCGGCAAGCAGCGCATCGATGTGCTGCAGGACCTGAACCTGGACATCGCCCGGGGCGAATTCGTCGCCCTCATGGGACCGAGCGGCTCCGGAAAGACCACGCTGCTGAATCTGATCGGCGGACTCGACACGCCGACGTCCGGCGAAATCACCGTGGCCGGCCAGCGCCTCGACCGGCTCGGATCGGGCGCCCTCGCACGCTGGCGCGCCAACCACGTCGGCTTCGTGTTCCAGTTCTACAACCTCATGCCGATGCTGACCGCCCAGCGCAATGTGGAATTGCCGCTGTTGCTCACCCGGCTGCCGGCCGCCCGCCGCCGGGCCAATGCGCTGGCCGCCCTCACCCTCGTGGGCATCGCGGACCGGGCGAAGCACAAGCCCGCCGAACTGTCCGGCGGTCAGGCGCAGCGGGTCGCCATCGCGCGCGCGCTGGTGGCGGACCCCATGATCCTGGTCTGCGACGAGCCGACCGGCGACCTCGACCGCAAATCCGCGGACGACGTGCTCCACCTGCTGCAGATGCTCAACCGCCAGCACGGCAAGAGCATCGTGATGGTCACGCACGACCCGAAGGCGGCCGAATTCGCCGGGCGGCGTCTGCACATGGACAAAGGCGCCCTGCTCGACGCGGGGATGCTGGCGGCGTGAACCCGGCGTCTTGAAATACCTCCCTCTCATCTGGGCCACGCTGTGGCGCAAGAAAACGCGCACGATCTTCACGCTGCTGTCGATCCTCATCGCCTTCCTGCTGTTCGGTGTGCTGGAAACGGTCGACTACGCCTTCGAGCATCCGAACGGCGGCGTCACCGGTGCGGACAAGCTCATCACCACCAACAAATATTCGATCACCCTGTCGCTGCCCTTCTCCGACGTGCAGCAGATCCGCACCGTGCCCGGGGTCGCCGAGGTCACGTGGATCTCCTGGTTCGGCGCGTATTACCAGGAATCGAAGAATTTCGTCTTCGCGCTGCCGGTCGATACCGACACCTACTTCAACCTGCACAAGGGGGAGTTCATCGTCGCCGACGGCGCCATGAAGGCCTACCGCTCCACCCGCAACGGCGCCCTGGTCAACGTCGCGCTGATGAAACAATACGGCTGGAGGGTGGGCGACAGGGTCCCGCTGCATTCGACCATCTGGTCGCAGTCGAGCAACGGCTCGCTCGACTGGACCTTCGACATCGTCGGCACGTTCGACATCAAGGATCCGACCCAGGCCAGCGCCCAACGGACCACCCTGTTGTTCCACTATGAGCTCTTCGATGAGGGCCGCAGCTTCGGCAAGGGCAGCGTCGGCTGGTTCGAGGAGCGGGTCGATGATCCCTCGCAGGCGGCGGCCATCTCGCGGAAGATCGATGCCTTGTTCGCGAACTCCCCCAACGAAACGAAGACGCAGCCCGCCAACGAGTTTTCGATGGCCTTCGTGAAGCAATTCGGCGACATCGGCTTCATCCTGCGCGCCATCCTGGGCGCCGTGTTCTTCACCCTGCTGTTTCTGACCGGCAACACGATGATGCAGTCCGTGCGGGAACGCGTCCCGGAACTGGCGGTGTTGAAGACGCTCGGCTTCGGCGATGGGACCGTGCTGGGTCTGGTGATGGCGGAAGCCCTGCTGCTCTGCGTGATCGCCGCGGTGGCGGGCCTGGGACTGAGCTTCGCCGTGCTGCCGGTCATCAAGCAGGGGCTGCAGGGCGTCGAATTGTCGCCGCGGGCGCTGATCCCCGGCCTCGGCGTCGCGGTGCTGCTCGCTCTCGTCGTCGGCCTGCCTCCGGCGCTGCGCGCGATGCGGCTGAACATCGTCGATGCACTGGCGGACGCGCGCTGAGCCTCCGGTAACGGGAGCCCCTCATGTTCAAGCAGCTGATCGCCGTGAGTCTCATGAGCCTGCAGACGCTGCCCCAGCGGCTCGGCGCCTCCAGCGTCATCGTGATCGGGATCGCCGGTGTGGTGGCGGTGCTGGTCTCGGTGCTGGCGATGGGCGCCGGGTTCCGGCACACACTCGCGGACAGCGGCCGGGCCGATCGCGTGATCGTCCTGCGCGGCGGCTCCGATGCCGAGCTCAACAGCAACCTCACGCGCGCCGACATGGACACGATCAGCAATGCCCCTGGCATCCGCCGCAGCGCCGGCGGTCAGGCGCTGCTGTCGGACGAACTCGTCACCGTCGTGAACGTGCCGAAGATCGACACCGGCACCGATGCCAACGTGACGCTGCGCGGCGTCGGCCTGCGGGTCGCGGACGTGCGGCCGGAGCTGACCGTCGTCGCCGGCAGGACCTACCGGCCGGCCGTGAGGGAACTCATGGCGGGGGTCGGCGCCGCCAAGCAATTCCGCGGCCTCACACCCGGCAGTGTGCTGCATCTGCGCAATGCCGATTGGATCGTCACGGGCCTGTTCACCAGCAACGGTGATGCACACGAATCCGAACTGCTGGCGGACGTCGACACGGTGGCCTCGTCGATCGACCGCACGGGCTACAGTTCCGCGGTGGCGCTGCTGACCGATGCGGCGGCTTTCCCCGCGTTCAAGGATGCGCTCACCACCGATCCGCGCCTGAAGGTGGACGTGCAGCGCGAGCCGGATTATTACGCCGCGCAGTCCAGGCAGTTGACGCAGATCATCGGGGTCGTCGGCAACACGGTCGCCATCATCATGGCCATCGGCGCGATGTTCGGCGCCCTGAACAGCATGTACTCGGCCGTGGCCGCACGCGGCATGGAAATCGCCACGCTGCGCGCCATCGGCTTCGGCGCGCTGCCCGTGCTCCTCTCGGTCATGATCGAGGCCCTGACCCTGTCGCTGCTGGGAGGGATCATCGGAGCCTCGCTCGCCTGGATCTTCTTCAACGGGCACACGGTCAGCACGCTGGGCGGCGGATTCGCCCAGGTGGTGTTCCAGCTCACGGTCACCCGCGGGCTGATCGTCACGGGCATCGTCTGGGCCTGTGTGGTCGGACTGCTCGGCGGATTCTTCCCCGCACTGCGCGCGGCGCGTCTGCCGGTGGCGGAGGCGCTGCGCGCCGCCTGAGCCGGTGCATCGGGGCGGGCCCCGCCGGCCGGGCTTTGGGGGATGGCGTTCGCGCGCAGCGCCGCCAGCCTGGCCTCCATCTCGGCGCCGAAATAGGCCTGCGGATCGGAGGGCGTGACGTGTTCGCGCGCCTCGCGCAGGGCGAGCGCCTTCTTCGCCGCCTCGAAGGCGCCGCGCAGCGACGCCGCCGTCGGCAGAGCATCCCGGTAGAATGCCTCGCCGAAGTACGTCAGATCACGGTCGTTGGAACAGCCGAAGGAGGTCCGGTCGGCGGCGGCCGCGGTGAGGATGATGGTGCGCGGATTTTTCAAGGCGTCGATGAAGCCTCCCGCATAACAGGCGGAGATGATGATCACCCGCCACTGGATGCCCGACTCGTCGAGGACATCCGCCAGGTCGGCGGGCGCGAGGTCGATGAGCGGAAACCGGGAATTCGACACGGCGATGACCGGATCCGCGGAACCGTGCGACGAAATGGCCAGGAACAACACGTCCCGGTCCAGATCCATGCGGGCGGCGAGACCCTGAAGCGCGTAGTCGAGACCGGACACGCTGGCCAACGGCGCGCCGTCGAGATGCCGCACGTCGTTGACCAGGGAAAGCTGCCTGCCGCCCATGCGGTAGCGATCGCCCAGCACGCGGGACGCCAGGCCGATTTCATGCGCGAACACCTTCTCCTCGCCCACGCCCGCAAAGCCGAGGAAAAATGCCTCTGGGGCGGTGGATGCGTCCCGCCGGACATGCTCGAGCGCCTCGTCGATGCGGGCCGCCTGTTCGAACAGCGCGGTCTCTCGCGCGGCCCGCGTCTCATCGGACGGCGCCGGATCCCACCGCGCTTCGCCGTCATCCCGCGGATTCCACACATCCGGAATGGCGTCGAGCGCATCGCTCGACCAGATGAAGGCCGCGACGAAGATCGCCCCCAGAACGGCCGCGGCCCTCTGCGACCGGCCGGTGACGCCGGACAGTCCGTGCGCCAGGAAAAGAGTCAGGTGCACGGCCACGGCGGCTGCGGCCCACCAGAACCAGGCAGGCGTCAGGTAGGCGGCGGCGACGGCAACGAACAGCATCGGCAACAGCCCGGCCGCCATGCTCAGGACCAGGGTTGCGCCGAATGCCGGACGCGGGGCGGCGCGCCAACACAGCAGGCCGGCGAGCGCGAGTATCCCGAGCGCATACCAACCGAGCAGCGGGATGCCGTCGACGGCGAACGTCGGCTGCGGCTGGCGCTGCCACCAGTCGATGGCCAGCCACGCCGCGAGCCACACCAGCCCGAGGAAGCCGGCGGCGGCCACGGAGTTGCCGTGCGGGGCCGCGTCGAGCCGCCTGAGGCACCAGAGACGGCCCAGCGCCTTGGGCCACGAAGGGAACGGCGCCCGGGGGAGACCCCCGGGCGCCCGGCAATCAATCAATTCGCCTGCACCAGCTTCTTGAGGTTGTCCAGACCGGACTGATAGACCCCGGCGATCGCATCGGTTGCGGCCTTGTCGTTCTCGCCGTCGGGCGGGTTGTCGCCCGGGTTCTTGCGCTTGAAGCGCCCCGACCAGGTGACCAGCGTTTTGTCCTTGCCCAAGGAGGTGACGACGAAGCTCGACGTGTAGTGGCTGACCGGCAGCACCCCCTCGACGATGGAATAGCGGAAGCGATGTCCGGTTTCGTCGAATTGGAGCAGCTTCTCCTTGATCGTCCCGCCACCCTTCAGGGTGAGGAGCCGCACCGCACCGACCGTGTTGTTCGTGCCACTGACGATTTCATCGCTGGCGAGCGCCGGGTGCCAGCTGTTGAGACCGTTGAAATTCTTCGCCGCCTCCCATACCTTGTCCGCCGGCGCCGCGATGGTGATCGTTTTCTTGACCATCAGGGGCGGCGCCGCCGCCACGCTGAGGCCCGCCGCCAACAAGGACATCGCAAATACCGCCGCCGTCATCTTTCTCATGGTGAGCCTTCTTATCGTGTTATTGATCGGACTGTCGATTGTAGGCCGTTGGGCGCACGGATCAATCCACCCCCCCCTCGTTCGGTCCTCACCGAACCGCGCCGCGGCGGCGGCGCGCTGCGGCGGTGAGCCCCGCCAGCAGCAGGAGCGCGGCCCCGCTCAACAGCGCCTGCAGCCCGAAGCCTGGCCAGCGGTCCATGACGATGCCGCCGGCGCTCGGGCCGATCACCCCGCCCAGGCAGTACGTCATGACGAACACGGTGTTAGCGGACGGCAGTTCCGCCTCGGCGAAGCCCTCGCCGAGCAGGGCCACTCCCTGGCTGTAGAATGCATAGAGGGTTCCGCCCCAGATGAATACCAGCGGCCAGAGCAGCCGCGGTTCCGCCAGCCAGGGTTGCAGCAACAGCGGCCCGATCGCACTGAGGGCGGCGCACACACCGAGCATCAACCGCCGGCCGAACCGGTCCGCCAGCAGCCCGATCGGCGCCTGCAACGCCACGTTGCCCGCCATGAACACCGTGACCAACAGCAACGCCTGCCGATCGTGCATTCCGGCATTCACGCCGAACAGCGGCAGGAGGGTCAATTCGGCGGATTCGATCAGGCCCGCCACCAGCGCGGCCAGCATGACCACCGGCATGGCCCGCCACATTCCGCCGAGGGCGCTCAAGGTCGCGAACGGTGGAGTGACGCGGCTCGCCCCGCGCGACACGGCGAGCGGCAGCAGCGTCAGCAAGAGACAGGACGCACCGATTGCAAAGGGAAGCCAGCCGCGGGTGCCGGTGACGGCCAACAGCGCGGGTCCAAGCATCGTGCCCGCCGAAAACACCGTGCCGTACACTCCCATGACGGTCCCGCGCGCGTCCGGCGCGCTGATGACATTCAGCCACACTTCGCCTGAGATCCAGCACAGGCCCATGGCGCATCCGGTCAGCAATCTCAACGCCCACCAAAACCCCGCGTTCGGCCATGCCGGCATGACGAGGAGAATAGCGGCCGCGCACCCGACGCCCGTGAGCACGCACGCCTTGAGACCGAAGCGCGCGATGGCCAGCGGGTAGAACGGCCCGAGCAGCATGACGGCGACCAAACTCGCGGCCGTGACCGCGCCGATCGCGACCCCGGACGATCCGGCGCGGCTCAGGACGAGGGCGATCAAGGGCGGTTGGAAACCAAAGATCAGGCCCACCCCAAGACTGCTCGCCAACACGGCGGACAGGTTCCGGCGCCGTTCGGCCGGCGTCACGCGTTCCGTTCCGGGGCACGATTCGCGGGACCGTGCCCCACGACCGTGCGAGGGTTCGCGGGCGGCGCCTTCGGTCCGCAGAAATCGCGGGAAACCCATGCGGCACAAACCATGCATCATTCTCGATTTTTTGGAGCAGGCCACGGTCGGTTATCGCCGCAGGACAGTCGACATGGCGTGCCTGCCGCGCAATAAACTTGCGTACCAGTAAACCCTATGTTACGAATTGGGCCTGCGGATCACAAGGGGATCGGCACGACGCGCGAGCGGGATGTTCCAGAACGAGCCGCGCATCGGATCGTTGCGTAACCGACCCATGCGTCACACGCGGCCAGTATCGACTTTATTCAGGGAGAACCGTCCATGATTGAGAACCCCCGTGCAACAGGTATCGCGCGCATCGCCGCCTTTCTCCTGGCGGCGTCCGCCTGGATTGCGATGCCCGCAACCCCCGCCCTCGCCGCCCCGGCAGCGGCCGGCGGCGACACCGGAGGATTGGAGGAAATCGTGGTCACGGCGGAAAAACGCAATTCCACCGTCCAGGAGACCGCGATCAGCATGACCGCCCTCAGCGGCGACCAACTCCTGTCGCAGGGCATCACCACGGTCGAGGACATCGCCGCGAAGGTGCCGGGCATCTCCATCCGCACCGCAGGCCCGGGCCAAACCGAGTACGAGATGCGCGGCTTGTCGGCCGGCGGCGGCACCGCGGCCACCGTGGGCTTCTACCTCGACGAGACGCCCCTGTCCGCCAATGCGGTGGCGCTCAACGGCCGCACGGTCATCGATCCCGATCTGTTCGATCTGAATCACGTGGAAGTCCTGCGCGGTCCCCAGGGCACCCTGTACGGCTCGGGCTCGATGGGCGGCACCATCCGACTCTCCACCAATCAACCCAAACTCGGCACCTACGAGGCAGCGACGGACCTGAGCGCCTCGGACACCTCCCACGGCAGCACCAACGGCGGCGGCAGCCTGATGGTGAACCTGCCGATCGGCGACACGGCGGCCCTGCGCGTGGTGACCACCGGGAAATACGTCAGCGGCTGGATCGACCGGATCGTCACCCAACCCGGGACGTTCCCGGCGCCGACCGCCCCGTCCTACACTCCGAGCGCGCCCGCCAATTGCGGCGCCTACTACTGCGACCGCGGCAACGTCGCGGCCGCGCCGGTGCAGTCGGACATCAAGGGATCCAACATCGAGCGGTTCGCCTCCGCCCGCGCCAGCCTGCTGGTGAAACCGAACGACTCACTGTCCATCACCGGCATGCTGATGTACCAGGACATCCGTGCGGACGGCTACAACAACTTCCAGGAACAGCCGGGCGGCCTCGCCATCTACCAGCCCTACAATCAGCAGGAGCCGTACCATGACTACTTCAGGCTCGCGAGCCTCAAGGTCGAGTACATCATGGACTTCGCCACGCTGACGTCGGCGACCAGCTTTTGGTCGCGCCAGGTCCTGCAGTCCACGGACTCCACCGAGGCGCTGCAAAACATCAACAATCTCACGCAGACGGTGAATGGCGTGAACGTCGCCAATTACATCCAGAACCTGTATGTGGAAGTCGATCCGACGCGGCAGTTCAGCGAGGAACTGCGCCTGACCTCCAACAGCACCGGCCCCCTCGAGTGGGTGGGGGGTCTGTATTTCGCCGACCTGCACTCCGGCTACATCACGTACAACCAGGCGCCCGGATTCGCGACCGCGCAGACCTGCGGCCTGCCGTCGGCCAGCAACCCGGTGGCCGGCACCTGCCCCGCGGGCAGCCAGGTGCCCGTCAACAGCACCTTGCGTTATCCGGATCCGACGTTGCCCCCGTATCCGAGCGCGCAGGCGTCCAATCCCAATGGCGTCGTGTTCAACGACAACAATCCGAATGTCCTGAAACAGACCGCCATCTTCGGGGAAAGCACTTACAAGTTCACCGACAGCCTCAAACTCACGGCCGGCTTGCGGTTCTATCACTTCTCCATCGAGAATTACGCCAATCAGGCCGGTCTCGGGACGGCGTCGGTGAACCAGGATCACACGATCCTGGCGCAGAGCGCCAGCGGCAATGCGGTGCTGCCGAAGTTGAACCTGGCGTACGAACCCACCGCCGACCTGACGCTGTACGGCACCATCGCCAAGGGCTCGCGGCCGGGCGGTTTCAATCTGCCCATCCCGCTGCCGACCGCCTCGGTTCTGGCCGTCAATCCGTTCGCCTACAACTGCGGCGTCGGGGCGGTCTCGGTCTCCGCACAGCCGAATTACTCGCCGGACTCGGTGTGGAGCGCGGAAATCGGTGAAAAGGCCCGCTTCGCCGACCGGCGCATCACCGTCAATGCGGATCTCTATTACATCAAGTGGACCAACATCCAGCAGGTGTTGTCGCTGACCTGCGGCTATCCCTACAACACCAACGCCGGCAACGCCAAATCCTATGGACCGGAAGTCGAGATATCGGCGCTGCTCACCACGGGGCTGACGTTGGACCTGTCGGGCACCTACACCCAGGCCTACATCAGCGACCCGAACGCCGCCGCGCAGGCGTCGGGCATCACCCCGGGAACGCGCGTGCTCAACGTGCCGAAGTACACGGCCGTGGCCGGACTCGACTACCAGGCTCCCATCAACGACCGCCTGAACGCCGTCTTCCACATCGCCGATTCGGTCGTCGGTCCGAACCAGGACCAGGCGGCCGTGCGTCAGACGCTGCCCTCCTATGCGCTCCTCGATGCCCGGATGGGAATCGCGAGCGGCCCGTGGACGGCGGCCCTCTTCGGCACCAATCTCACCAACAAGGTCGCCCTGCAAACCATCAACAACACGGTATTCGCCTGGCAGACCTATGCGATCACCCGGGTATCGACCAACCAGCCGCGCACCATCGGGGTCGATTTTCAATATAAATTCTGACCGGGGCGGCGCCTGACCGCGGCTCGCTGAGCGGGGGGGGGCCTTGGCCGCCCCCCCTCTGAACGCCGTGCGGGGGACGCCCGCCGGGCGACAGGGGCCCGTTTTTGGATAAGATGGCGCAATCCGCCGCACTTCCTGACTTGCGGAGGCGCGGCAAGCGGCGGTGACGCCGATCTCTTTGCTGGGAGAACCGTTTTGTCGAACAAGATTTCCGCGTCCTCCGTCGACAGAGACGCTGAACAGTTGAAGGCGCTGGGCTACACCTCGAACTTCGACCGGACCATGTCGAAATGGGAAAATTTCTCCCTGGGGTTCACCTATTTGTCGCCGGTGGTCGGCGTCTACACGATTTTCACGAGCGCCTTCGTCGCCGGGGGTCCGCCGATGTGGTGGACGTACCTGCTGGTCGGACTGGGACAGCTCATGGTGTGCCTGGTCTTCGGTGAAATCGTCTCGCAATTTCCCATCTCCGGCGGTCTCTATCCCTGGGCGCGCCGACTGGTGGGCAAGCGCTGGGCATGGATGGCGGGATGGGTCTATTTCTGGGCCTTGTGCTGCACCATGGCCGGTGCCGCAACCGGCGTCGCGCCGTTTCTCGCGCAGCTCTTCGGTGTCGAGAGCACGCCGCTCGCCACCACGCTCATCGCCATCGCGCTCATCGTGCTGACGACCTTCCTCAACTTGAGCGGCACGCGGCTGCTCGCGCGGGTGGCGATGTTCGGTTTCATCTGCGAATTGGTGGGCGCCATCGTGGTCGGCGGCTACCTGCTGGTGTTCGCGCGACATCAACCGATCGGGGTCCTGGTCGACACCTCGTTCGTGCGGACGCACGGCCACTACTGGCCCGCCTTTATGGCCTCATCGCTCGCCGCGATGTTCTGCTATTACGGTTTCGAAGCGTGCGGCGACGTGGCGGAGGAAACCCCGGACGCGAGCCGGATGATCCCGAAGGCCATGCGCATGACGATCTACATCGGCGGCGCGGCCGCTTCCTGGGTCTGCCTGGCCTTCGTTCTGTCGATTCCCGACATCGGCGCCGTGATCTCGGGAAGGGATGCCGACCCCATCGTGACCTTGCTGCGGGCCGCGATGGGCGAAAACGGCTTTCGCGCCGTCATCGTGGTCGTGCTGGTGTCGTTCATTTCCTGCCTGCTCTCGCTGCAGGCCGCCGGCAGCCGCCTGATCTTTGCCTACGCGCGCGATCAGATGATTTTCTGCAGCCGGTCCTTGAGCGCCCTGTCGCCGGGTCATCATGTGCCGGCCACCGCGCTGGTGGTGATGGGCACAATCCCGGGGTTGATCGCGCTGTCCGCGCTCTGGCTGCAGGATGCCATCGCGACCATCATCAGCTTCGCGGCCGTCGGCATCTACATTTCATTCCAGATGGTGGTGCTGGGCGCGCTGCTGGCGCGCGCCAAGGGCTGGCGCCCCGCCGGTCCGTACACCCTGGGCGGTCGGGGATGGGCCGTGAATCTCATCGCCCTGGCGTACGGGATCAGCGCCATCGTCAACATTCTTTGGCCGCGGCCGCAGACCCCGGACGATCCCTGGTATGCGAGCTACGGGATGCTGGTCACCACCCTCGCGGTCATGGTGATCGGCGCCCTGTACATGATGACGGCCAAACCCTATGAACGCGGCCACGCGCCCTCGGGCGACGCGCACCTGCTGAAATCCACCGCTCCGCCGCCCGCGCCGTCGGCGGTCGCCCACGGGTAAGGCGGGGCCGCGAACACACATCCGAGAGGATTCCCCAATGGCCAGAGATCCGAAGCACGACGTCCTGTTCGAACCCATCACGATCGGCCCGAAAAAGACCCGCAATCGCTTTTGGCAGACATCGCATTGCGCCGGCCCGGGTTCCGAGCGGCCCGGAGCCCAGGCCCACTTGCGGGGCATGAAGGCCGAGGGCGGATGGGGCGTGGTGTTCACGGAATATTGCTCGATCCATCCCGAGGCCGACGAGTATCCGTACACGTCCGCGCGGATCTGGGACGACGGCGACGTGCGCAATCTCGGCTATCTGTGCGAAGTCGCCCATCGCCACGGCAGCCTCGCCGGCATTCAACTCTGGTACAGCGGCGGCAATGCCCCGTCGCTCGAGTCGCGCGAGACAGGCCGCAGTCCCAGTCAATGGCTCTCCCCCCTGTTCGCGACCCGGTCCGTGTACGGGTACGAGATGGACGAGCTCGACATCCGGACGGTCATCACCATGTACGTCGAGGCCGGCAGGCGCGCCGAGCAGGCCGGCTTCGATTTGCTCGAGGTGTCCGCCGGCGACGACACGCTGCCCATGCAGTTCCTCGAACCGCGATTCAACCGGCGCACGGACCGCTACGGCGGCAGCTTCGAAAACCGCTCGCGTTTCTTCATCGAGCTTCTGCAGGCCCTGAAACGGGCCCTGGGCGACCGGTGCGGCATCACCACGCGCTTCGAGATGGACACCCTGCACGGAACGGAGGGGGTCGAAGCGCACGAGGACGGCGTGCGGATGCTGGAGCTGTTCCGCAAGGAGGGCGTGGTCGATCTGGTCGCGCTCAAGATCGGCGACTATGCCGAGTGGGGCGAGGATGCCGGCGCGTCGCGATTTCGCAAATCGGGCTGGATGACGCCGTTCATCAAGCGGGGCAAGGCGATCCTGGGGCCCGGCATCCCGGTGGTGGGCAACGGACGTCTCACCAGCCCCGACGACATGGTCGGCCTGATCCGCGCCGGCGTGCTCGACATCATCGGCGCGGCCCGCCCCTCGATCGCGGACCCCTTCCTGCCGACCAAGATCTCCGAAGGCCGCGTGCAGGACATCCGCGAGTGCATCGGCTGCAACATCTGCGTGTCGAAGTTCAATCAGGGCGGCCAGATCATGTGCACGCAGAACGTCACCATCGGCGAGGAGTATCGGCGGGGCTGGCATCCGGAGAAATTCACCAGGACCGCGAGCCCCTGCAGCGTCCTCGTCGTCGGCGGCGGTCCCGCGGGCATGGAATGCGCCCGCGTTCTCGGCGAGCGCGGTTACACCGTGCATCTTCGCGA
Organism: Nevskiaceae bacterium; assembly: GCA_037445285.1. Lineage (GTDB taxonomy): Bacteria > Pseudomonadota > Gammaproteobacteria > Steroidobacterales > Steroidobacteraceae > Bog-1198. The sequence goes on from JBBIKV010000030.1 coordinate 12,231, forward strand.
AGCCCAGAATGAACTCGGCGGACATTGGCGGTCGATCGCGACGCTGCCGCGCCTCGGCGAGTGGGCACGCGTCATCACTTATCGCCAGACACAGCTCGCACGGCTCAGGAAGAGTGTCGAGGTGCACGTGGGCGTGGGCGAGATGTCCGCCCGGAACGTGCTCGAATACGGCGCGGACCGGGTGGTGATCGCCACCGGCTACCACTGGTCGGCGGATGGCCGCGGCGCCAACTACGGCCCGCTGCCGGGCGCCGACGTGTCCCTGCCCCACGTGCTCACCCCGACGCAAATCCTCGCGGGCAAACCCGTTCCGGGCAAGCGGGTGTTGGTGCTCGACGGCGACGGGCATTTCATGGGCATCACGCTCGCCGAACTGATGGCGAACCAGGGCAAGCAGGTGACTTATGTCTGCGATGCCTCGGACGTCGCGGAATACGGCGGTTTCACCATGGAGGCCGGGAACAACAAGCGCATGCTGTTCGAGAAGGGCGTGAAGACCTATTGCAATCATTGGATCGACCGCATCGAACCGGGCACAGTGCGCCTCAGCTACCTGTACAAATTCGGGCCGGATCTGCTCGAACCCCGGGCCGGCGCCGTGCCGCGCCGGGACAATGGCGGCGAATTCGACCTGGAAATCGATGCCGTGATCCTGGTGACCTCCCGCTACTCCGAAGATCGGCTCTGGCGCGAACTGAAGGCCCGCAGGGCCGAATGGGCCGACAACGGCATTCACGACGTTTTCCGGGTCGGGGACTGCAAGGCGCCGGCGCAGTTGAACCAGGCCCTGTGGGACGCACACCGCCTGGCGCGGGAATTCGACAGCCCGCACCCGGCGCAACCGTTGCCCTGGATCAGGGAGCGCCAACTGTGGGGCAGCCCGACCGTGCCGAAACTCGGGGATCCCCGGGTCGACGTTGAAGCAGGGTAAGATCCCCCCTTCCTTCAGAAAGGTGCCGCTGATGACCGCCACGACCCCGCCGACCGCCGACCGCTCCGCGAACGAACTCAGCCGTTCGTTGAAGGGCCGCCACCTGACCATGATTTCCATCGGAGGCATCATCGGTGCCGGCCTCTTCGTCAGCAGCAGCACCGCGATCATCGCGGGGGGACCGGCCAGCTTCATCAGCTACGGCATCTGCGGCATCCTGATCCTCCTGGTCATGCGCATGCTGGGTGAGATGGCGACGGCGCTGCCCAAAGTGCGCTCCTTCACCGAGTTCGCCCGCGCCGGGCTCGGCGATGGCGCCGGGTTCGTGGTCGGATGGCTGTATTGGTATTTCTGGGTGCTGGTGGTGCCCGTCGAGGCCATCGCGGGCGCCAAAATCCTCAATCACTGGCTGCCCTCCTGGCCGCCCCTGCCCATCGGCATGGGGTTGATGGCCGTGATGACGGCCGTGAACCTGATGTCGGCGAGATCCTATGCGGAGTTCGAGTTCTGGTTCTCCTCCATCAAGGTCGCGGCGATCCTCGCCTTCATCGCCATCGCCGCCTCGTACGCGTTCGGCTGGACCTCGCCGCACGGCTCCACGTTCGGCAACCTGGTCGACTACGGCGGCTTCACGCCGCACGGCTGGATCGCGGTGCTGGCGGCGGTGCCCACCGTGTTCTTCGCCATGATGGGCGCCGAGATCACCACGATCGCCGCCGCCGAATCGATGGAGCCGGGCCGCGCGGTGGCGCGCATGAGTTCCCAGGTGATCGGCCGCATCCTGGTGTTCTATGTGCTCTCGCTGTTCCTCATCGTCGCCGTCACCCCCTGGAACACCGTGCGCTCGGGCGAATCGCCGTTCACCCTGGCCCTCAACACGATGCACATCCCGTGGGCCCCCGAGATCATGACCGTCATCATCCTCACCGCCGTCCTCTCCTGCATGAATTCCGCGTTCTACGTGAGCTCGCGGGTGATGTTCGTGCTCGCCGAGCGCGGCGATGCCCCGCAGTTCCTGGTCAAACTGAACGCCCGCAAGGTGCCGGTCGGCTCCGTGCTGATGGGCGCACTGGCCGGGTTCCTGGGCATCATCGCCGCCACGCAGGGAGCGCAGGGGGTCTTCGACTTCCTGGTGAGCTCCTCGGGTGCCGTGATCGTGTTCATCTACATGGCCGTCGCCGTGTCGCAGATCGTTCTTCGCCGGCGCCGCGAGCGCAACGGCGAGCCGGCACCGGCGGTGACCATGTGGCTGTTTCCGGGCTTGAGCTATCTGGCCATCGCCGCGATGAGCGCCGTGCTGGTCGCCATGGCCTTCACCCCCGGGCTGCAGCGGGATTTCAAGTTCAGCTGCGTCTCGCTGGCCGTGGCCGTCATCGCGTATCTGGTCGCCAAGAGGACCCGCCGGCCCGCCGCGGTGGCGAGCCTGCGCGCCTAGGCGCGGCTCACCGCCGCCTCGAGCGCCGTCTCCGCGTCGTCGAGTTCCTCCGCCAGGAAGCCGCCGCTTTGGTGGGCCCACAGGCGCGCATAGAGCCCGCCCTTCGCGAGCAGCCGCCGGTGGTCGCCCTCTTCGACGACGCGTCCCTTGTCAAGCACGATCAGCCGGTCCATCGCGGCGATGGTCGACAGTCGGTGTGCGATCGCCACCACGGTCTTGCCCTCCATCAGACGGTACAGGCTCTCCTGGATGGCCGACTCGACTTCGGAGTCGAGCGCGCTGGTGGCCTCGTCGAGGAGCAGGATCGGTGCGTCCTTGAGCATCACCCGCGCGATGGCGATACGCTGGCGCTGGCCGCCGCTCAATTTGACGCCGCGCTCGCCGACGTGCGCCGCGTACCCGGTGCGGCCCTCGCCATCCGCGAGCGTCATGATGAAGTCGTGCGCCTCCGCCCGCCGCGCCGCACCGATCATGTCCGCATCGCCGGCATCGGGCCGGCCGTAGAGAATGTTGTCGCGCACCGATCGATGCAGCAACGACGTATCCTGCGTCACCATGCCGATCTGCGCGCGCAGGCTGTCCTGGGTCGCGTGGCCGATGTCCTGCCCGTCGATGAGCACCCGGCCCTGCTCGATGTCGTAGAACCGCAGCAGAAGATTGACGATGGTGCTCTTGCCGGCGCCCGAACGGCCCACCAGGCCGATCTTCTCCCCCGCCCGGATGTGCAGGCTCAGATCCTCGATCACCGGCCCGGTTGCGCCGCCATAGGTGAAGGTCACCGATTCGAAACGGATTTCGCCGTGCCGCACCCGCAGCGGGCGGGCGTCCGGGCGGTCGACCACCGTCGGTTCGCGCGCCAGGGTGTTGATCCCGTCCTGCACCGTGCCGATCTGCTCGAACAGCGAGGCCATCTCCCACATGATCCAATGCGAGATGCCGTTCAGCCGCAGCGACATCGCAGTCGCCGCCGCCACCGCTCCGACCCCGACCTGGCCGCGCGTCCACAGCCACAGGGCGACACCCGCCGTGGCGACCAACAGTCCCATGCTGAGGGCGTGATTGACGACCTCGAAGCTCGTCACCATGCGCATCTGGCGGAACACGGTCTGCAGAAAATCCGCCATGGCGCCCTGCACGTACAGCGCCTCGCGCTGGGAATACGAGAACAGCTTGACCGTGGTGATGTTGGTGTACGCGTCCGTGATGCGCCCGGTCATCAGGGACCGCGCATCCGCCTGCGCCTTCGCCACCCTGCCGAGGCGCGGCACGAAATACCAGACCGCGAGGGCGTACAACACCAGCCACCCCAGGAAGGGCATCAGCAGCCAACGATCGAAGCTGCCGGCGACGAACATGATGGTGAGGAAATAGATCACCACGTACACCACGATGTCGGCAAGGATCATCCAGGTGTCGCGCACCGCGAGCGCGGTCTGCATCACCTTGGCCGCCACCCGGCCGGCGAACTCGTCCTGGTAGAAGCTCAAGCTCTGCGCCAGCATGTTCCGGTGAAAGTCCCACCGCAGACGCATGGCGAAATTGCCGGCAAGCGTCTGCCGCCGGATGAGGCTCTGCAGCCCGACCAGCACGGTGCTGCCGACGATGATGGCTCCAAGAACGAAGAGACTCGCCTTGTGCTCGATCCACAGGCGCGACGGCGGCACCTTCGCCAGCCAGTCCACCAAATGGCCCAGCATGCTGAAGAGTCCGGCCTCGAAGGCGCCGATCACGCCGGTGGCCACCGTCATCACGGCGAGGTAGCGCCGCGTGCCGCGGGCGCAGGTCCAGATGAACGCAAAAAACCCGCGCGGCAGAGCCGGCGGCGGTCGATCGGGGTAGGGTGGAACGAGTTTTTCGAAGAGTCCGTACAAGGGGAAACGCACCATGGGACGCCGGGTCCTCAAGCGTACCGCGATTGACGCCTCATTCCGATCCGTTTTGAATGCGCGCGCCGTCGGATCCCATCATCCGAACCGGCGCCACAGCCAGCTCAGGGCGAATCCCAACGCCAGCGCCAGAACGACGCCCAGCACCTTGAAGACGACGCCGAGCGTCTGCGCCCCGATCACGATTTCCTCTTCGTCCACCGACGCACTCCTGCTCCACCAACGGACCGTGACTGACGCCGGACGACGGGGCCGGCATACTACCGGCCCGACGCGCCTTGGGCCGCTAGGCTGCGGGCGGCCGGGTGGCGACCATCGACTCGCGCCGGCTGAAGGGTTCGAACCAGGCGGCCAGCCGTGGGTACCCGTCCCGCCAGCCGAGCGAGGCAAAGCGGAAGTCCAGGTACCCGAGCGCGCAGGCCAGCGCGATGGTGCCGAGGTCGACGCGACCGGCGAGATCCGCCGCCCGCTGCTCGAGATCGACCAGGCCGCTGGCGACCTTATCGAGCTGGCCCGTGACCCAATCGTTCCAGCGCAGGGTCTCGGGCCGGACGGCGGTTTCATACCGCACCAGCACCGCCGCGTCCATCAGGCCGTCGGCCAGGGATTGGTCGGCCAGCACCGCCCAACGCCGCGGCCCCGTGGCCGGCAACAGCCCGCCGCCGCCCAGCACGTCGAGAAACTCGCAAATCACCGCGCTGTCGTACAGCGCGCAGCCGTCGTCGGCGATGAGGGTGGGCACCTTGCCGAGCGGATTGTGCGCGACCAGTCCGCGATCGCGGTTGACCGGATGGGCGGCCGCCGGCACGAGTTCGATGCGCCCCCGCACGCCGGCCTCCAGGGCGACGACCAGACACTTGCGCACGAACGGCGAAGTGGCGGCATAAAAAAGCTTCATGGGCGGGTAAACCTCTGTTTCATAAAATATCTTGTCAGTCAAACGAAAAAAACTACACTGGACGGTACAAAGTGTACGCTGCTCATCCCGGCATTTTTGGCAGTATAAGTCATGCCTTGCGGTGGCACCGCGAAGGCCAAGGTTTAGGAGAATCTCGCGCCGGCAAGCCAGCCAACTCCCCCGTCGGTGCGATATCCCGGCGGCGTGGGTACCTCATAAGACCCACGCCGTTTTTTATTGTCCGGCAAGTACGTATAAACCGCTATTCTTCAACGCGTGACCCTGATTCATCCTAGCGGGCAGCCGATGCACCTCATTCACCCCCTAAGCCGATGATCGCCCTGCTGCAGTCCAAGGCGGATGGGCTGTGGACCCGTTCCCAGATCCGCCACAACGTGCTGGCCGGGGTGATCGTGGGGGTCGTGGCCCTGCCGTTGGCGATGGCCTTCGCGATTGCGAGCGGCGCGCGCCCCGAGCAGGGAATTTACACATCCATCGTCGCGGCCGTCCTGACCTCGCTGTTCGGCGGCACCAGGGTACAGATCGCCGGACCCACGGGCGCTTTCGTGGCCGTTCTGTCGATCATCACGGCGCAGCACGGTATCGCCGGCCTGCAGATCGCGACGCTGATGGCCGGAGTGATCCTGGTCGCCTTCGGCGTCTCCCGGCTGGGCGGGGTCATCAAATACATCCCGAATCCGGTGATCGTCGGTTTCACCGCGGGCATCGCCATCATCATCTTCGTCGGCCAGTGGAAGGACTTCTTCGGGCTCGCGCCGGAGCCCTCGGGCCTGCACTTTCACGAAAAGCTGTGGTCGCTGCTGCAGGCCCTGCCGACGATCAACATGGCGACCACGGGCCTCGCCCTGCTCTCGCTGCTGATACTCACCGTCGGCGCGCGGTTCCTGAAGCGCATTCCGGCACCTCTGGTCGCCCTGGTCGTCGCGACGGTGGCGCAGACGGTCTTCCAATTCAAGGGGGTGGCCACCATCGGTTCGGCGTTCGGCGGCATCCCGCGGACGCTGCCCTCCTTCGCCTTTCCGTCGGTGACCCTGGCGCAGGTGTTCTCGCTCGTCGGCCCGGCCTTCACCATCGCCCTGCTCGGTGCCATCGAGTCGCTGCTGTCCGCCGTGGTGGCGGATGGGATGACGGGCACCCGCCACGACTCGAATCAGGAGTTGATCGGCCAGGGCATCGCCAACATTGCCGCGCCGCTGTTCGGCGGATTCGCCGCCACCGGCGCGGTCGCGCGCACGGCGACCAACATTCGCAACGGCGCCACCAGCCCGCTCGCGGGTCTCGTGCATTCGGGCTTGCTGGTCCTGGTAATTCTGCTGCTGGCGCCGCTCGCCTCGACGATCCCGCTGTGCTGCCTGTCGGCCATCCTGTTCGTGGTCGCGTGGAACATGAGCGAATTGCCGCACGTGGTCCGGCTGGTGCGCACCGCCCCGAAGACCGATGTGGTCACGCTGTTGCTGACCTTCCTGCTCACGGTCTTCACCGACCTGGTGGTGGCCGTGAATGTCGGCGTGATCGTGGCGGCGCTGCTGTTCATGCGGCGCATGGCGGACGCGGTCAATGTCGAACAGCAACTGCATCACGCGGGCATCCCCGGCGCCCCGGTGACGCCGCCGGATCCCGGCGTGGTGATTTACAGCATCGAGGGCCCGCTCTTCTTCGGCGCCGCGGAGAAACTCGAACGCACGCTGGCGCACATTCAGCGCCCGGCGACCACCCTCATTCTGCGCATGGGCAACGTCCCCTTCATCGACGCCACGGGCCTGCTTGCCATCGAGGAGATGATCGCCGACTTCAAGCGCCACCGCGCCCGTGTGCTGCTGGTGGAAGTCAGGCCGAACGTGCGCTACAAGCTGGAGCGGGGCGGCGTGATTGCCCTGGTGGG
>JBBIKV010000030.1:19293-38482 GCA_037445285.1 Nevskiaceae bacterium
CGAGGAGAACGTGTTCGACAGTCTGGAACTGGCGCTCGAGTTCACGAAGCGCACGAAATCGACCACTCCGCGGAGCGCCGAGGTTCCCGCGTGACTCCCGTCAAGCGCCGCGGTTCGTGGCCGCGTTTGACCGGGTGTACGACCCCATTTGACAGCATGAACGGGAGAGATCATGACGATTGAGCGATTGCACGCAGGAACCCGGATGTCGCAGGCGGTGATCCACAACAAGACCGTGTATCTCGCGGGCCAGGTGGCCTCGGGGGCGGCCGGCAAGACCGTGGCCGAGCAAACCAAGGACATCCTGGCGACCATCGACGCCCTGCTAGCGGAGGCGAAGACCGACAAGACGCGGCTCTTGAGCGCCACGATCTGGCTCACCGACATGTCGACGTTCGCACATATGAACGGGGTCTGGGACACCTGGGTGGCTCGCGGCGCGACCCCGGCGCGCGCCACGGTGGTGAGCGCCCAACTGGCGGCCCCGGAATATGCGATCGAGATCGCGGTGATCGCCGCCCAGCCCTGAGGGCCTGACTTCAGCAATCGCCGTCGGCGTCAGGAATTTGCGGCAGGATTGGTCGTGCGGCGGATGGCCCGAAACATTCCGCTGCGATCCGATTGCCAGCGGCGCCGGCCGAGGATGGAGAGCAGCGTCTTCGCGCTCTCGGCTTCCATATGGGCGACCCGGGAGGCGGAATCGAACCGCAGCGGTTCGCCCAGCAGCCGGCCGGCTTCGAGCGGCTCGACGGTTTCGAATCCCATGGTCCATTCCGGGAATTCCCGTTCCGCGATCGGCTCCCTGAGAATCATCCGCATTTCCCGCTTGTCCGAGAAAATCGCCCCGCAGGCGGCATCGACCTTGCCCGCTTCGCCTTCGAGCACCAGCAGCAAGCAGCCGCCCACGTACAGCATCATTCCCGAAATGTCGTTCTTCCGGTTCGCCTTGCGTGCCTCGTTGAGGAATTTGACGGTGTCGTGTTCGGACATGTCGGACGGCGCGGCACTCAAGTAAATGGCGTGAATCAGGTCTTCCATACGAATACCTCGGCTCTGAATGGCGCCAGCTTAGTGGGATCGTCGCGCAGAGGGCAGTCGAGCTTTTTTGTTTTGAGACACGCTTGGCGCTCATGACGTCGAATTCACATCCGACTTCGATCGCCGTATAGGGGTTTACCCTACAAGGGTGGGAAGTCAGCGCTCGAATTTGGTCGAGAGGATGATCGATGAGGTGGTGCGCTCGACGCCGGCAAGGGCCCCGATCCGGTCGATGACGCGATCCATCTCGTCGACGGAGGCGGTCGCCGCCACGGCGATCAAATCGACCTCGCCGCTCACCGAGTGCAAAACCCGGACTTGTTCTATCGCCTGCAGGGCCGCCGTCACCGCGCGGGCTTCCTTCGGACCCACTTTGACCATGACGTGGGCGCGCACCGCACCGATGCCGTGTTCGGGCGCGAGGCGCACCCCATAACCCATGATGACCCCCTGCCGCTCGAGGCGCTCGATCCGGCTCTGCACGCTGGTGCGCGACCGGCCGACCAACCGGGCGAGCTGCGCGGTGGAGGCCCGTGCGTTCTCACGCAGTGCCGCAATCAATTTCCCATCGATGACGTCCATGACGTTTTGCCTATCTAACCATACGAATTGACGTAATTGTACCTTTAAATCATCTGGTCTGTGCCTACCATTCGTAGTAGCCCTGCGGGAAAATACCTCTTTTTCCTTGGAGTTCCCATGAACAAAATCGTCAAACCCGTCGTCATCGTCGGCGCCGGCAAGATTGGCTCGATGATTGCCGAACTGCTGGGCGGGTCGGGCGACTACGCGGTGACGGTCGTCGATCGCTCCCAGTCACAGCTGGACCGCCTGGAAACCTCCATACCGGTGGCCAAGGTGGCCGCCGACATCACCCAGGGCGACACGCTGAAGAAGATCCTCGAGGGCAAATTTGCGGTGCTGAGCGCGGCTCCCTATCACGCCACGCGCTTGATCGCCGAGGCTGCGAAGGCGGCCGGCGCCCATTACCTCGACCTGACCGAGGACGTCGCCAGCACCCGCGCCGTCAAACAACTGGCCGCCGGTGCCCAAACCGCCTTCATTCCCCAATGCGGCCTGGCCCCGGGGTTCATCACGATCGTCGCGAGCGACCTGGCGTCCCGCTTCGATACGCTTCAGGACGTGCGTATGCGGGTGGGAGCCCTGCCCAAGTTCCCGTCCAACGCCCTCAATTACAACCTGACCTGGAGCACCGACGGGGTCATCAACGAATACTGCGAACCCTGCGAAGCGATCGTCAACGGTCAGTTGCGCGAGACTCAACCGCTCGAGGAGCTCGAAGAGTTCTCCCTGGACGGCATCCTCTACGAGGCGTTCAACACGTCCGGCGGCCTCGGCACCCTGTGCGAAACCCTGGCCGGCAAGGTGCGCAACCTCAATTACCGGACCATCCGCTACCCCGGTCATGCGGCCATCATGAAGGCGCTGCTGAACGACCTGCGCCTGCGCGATCGGCGTGACCTGCTCAAGGACATCCTGGAGAACTCGGTGCCCGTCACCCTGCAGGACGTGGTCATCGTCTTCGTCACGGTCAGCGGGATGCGGGGTGGACAACTGGTCCAGGAAACCTATGCGAACAAGATCTATGCCGCGTCCCTGGGCGGCCGGGTGCGCAGCGCCATCCAGATCACGACGGCCGGCGGGATCTGCGCCGTGCTCGACATGCTGAGCGCCGGCCAGCTGCCGCAGGCGGGCCTCGTCAAACAGGAGGACATCAAGCTGGAGGCGTTCCTGGCCAATCGCTTCGGGCGCTGTTACGCGATGGACGTCCCGGCGGCCGCCCACGCCGCCTGACCGGTGCGGCGCGGCCCGAGGGTCGGCGCGCGGCCCGAGCCGCGCGACGCTTTCCGGCATATCAGCTATGCGAGTCCGGTCTTTCCCGCGGCGGCTGCGGCCAGCCATTGGCCCCGCGCCGTCAGGCGGCTTATGATCAGCCTACGCCGGCACTCGACCACCCGTGCTCCGCGGCCATCGCCGCGGCGTTTTCGCGTGCCGCCGCATCCTCATGGAGAGCTGAATGACCGATTCCTATCTATCGCAACTGACTCGCCTGATCGCGGGCGACAAGGCGGCGAATGAGATTTTGGGCACGTTGCAGATCGACCGCACCTTTCTCGTGGAAAGCGCCGGCCCCGTCTCGCGCGGCGTTTTTGCGATGGCGCTCAATGCCCTGCTGTTCAACGATCTTCTGCGCCGCGTGCCGACGGGTGCGGCCTATGTCGCGGACCGGCGGCGGCAACGCGAACGCATCAGCTTCGATCACGGCGCGCTGCGCACGATTCGGTTCGGCGACGACGCCCCGACCGGCGCGCAACCCCAGGGCGTCGCGGCCTTCAGCCGCATTCTGGAGCCGCTCGGCTACCAGGTCGCGGGCACGTATCCGCTCGAGACCCTGCGCATGACCGGCACCGCTTTCGTGCATCGCGAATTCCGCGAGACGTTGCCGCAGTTCTTCATCAGCGAGTTGCACGTGGACCGGTTCTCGCCCGAGTTCCAGGCCGCGGCGCTGCGTGTGTTCGGCAGCACGCGGGATCCGTTGGGGTCGGGCACGCATGCCGCCCTTGCCGAATTCGGCGCACAGGGCCGTTGCGAAATGCGCCTCGCGGCGCCGGCGCTGCGCGAGATCGCCGCCGCCTTCGGCCGCTGGCATTCCCGGCCGAGCCTCGTGGACTATCGGATCTTGCTGGCCGAGTCCGCCGAAGGCGCCTGGATCGCCACCGAGGGGTCGACCTTCAATCATGCAACCGACCGGGTCGCCGACGTCGCCATGACGGCGTGCGCTCAGCGCTCGCTCGGCCGGCCGGTCAAACAGGCGATCGAGATTTCGGACTCGGGCTCGGTTCGCCAGACCGCCTTCAGAGCGGATCCGGTACGCCGCTCGTTCGTCAACCCGGACGGCTCCGAGACCGAAATGACGGTGCCGGGCTCATTCTACGAGTTCATTTCACGCGACGTCGTCACGGGTCCGGATGGCAGGCGCCGGCTCGACCTGCGCTTCGACAGCAGCAACTCGCAGGACATGTTCAAATTGCCGGCGGCCGGATGAAGGTGGCGATGTCCGCCAGCGTGGGCGCCCGGGCCCGCGCGGGTATGCTGAGCGCGGCCACCGTGTCGGCGTGCGCCAGGCCGGGATAGAGCTTCAGCGTCACGTTCACGCCCTGCGCCCGCAGGGCGGCGGCCAGGTTGATCGAGTTCTTCGGCCATACCGAGAGATCCTCAAGCCCCTGGATCAGCAACGACGGCGGCGCGTCAGGGCGCACGAAACGGATGGGCTGGGACCGCGGATAGTCGGCCGGGGGTCCGAACATATCCTCGAGATCCGGATCGGTGAGCGGCAGGAAATCGTAGGGTCCCGACAAACCGATCAGGCCGGCGAGAGGCGGCCGCGGCCGGCTGGTCGCCGCAAAGTACCTGGTATCCAGCGTCAGCAGGGCGGCGATGTGCGCCCCGGCCGAGTGCCCCATGAGATACATCCGCCCAGGGTCAGCCCCGAATTTCGCGGCGTGATCGGCCGACCATACGCCGGCCTGCGCCGCATCGGCCATGAAGCCCGCCAATTTCACCGCGGGGTAGTGCCGATAGTTCGGCAGCATCGCCACCACCCCCAGGCGTGCCAGGGCGGCGCCGACGAACCGATAGTCGGCCTTGTCGCCCGACTCCCACCGTCCCCCGTACCAGAAAACGACCAGCGGCCGGGGTGCGGCGGCCGGCGCATCGGGCACGTAGACATCCAGTCGATGCCCGGGATCCGGGCCATAGACGATGTCCGCATGCCGCCGGTAGGAACCAAAGGCGGCGGGCACATTGGCGGCGACGAACGCGAGTTTGGAACAGGCCGCCGCCGTCAGGGCCAGCGCGCCGGTCAATGCGCCACGCCGCGACAGCCGGCGCGCGCTACCGGCAGGCATAGGTGACCCGGCCGTCCGGGTCGATGATCCCGCACTGAACCAGCCATTGGCGGGCATCGTCGGCATCGTCGGTGAACCAGGCCGCCGCGCTGCCGAGGCGGAAGGTATAGCCCCATTCATCCATGTCGCGGCACATGCGCTCGCGGCCGACCCCGGGCAGGACGGCGGCCAGCAGAATTTGCAGGTAGCACACGGCATTTTCCTCCGGGTGGTCGCCGCCCGCATCCGTATCCAATCCCGCGCGCCGCTCGGCGGTCATGCAAACGAAATGCGAGCCCTCGTGAAGCACCGAATGCAGCGGGGTGTCCAGCCGCGCATGGAGCCGGGAGCCCTGCAATCCGGCCTCGCGCTCACCCCAGTAGGACCCCGGGATGACCTCCTCCGGCGCCACCAGCGTGAAGTTCAACCCGTAGCGGTCCAGGAGCGCCGCCAACTCGAGCCGGTCGATGGAATTCACGAGCAGCATGCGTTGGCCGCGCCGCAGGACTACTTGAGTCTCGTCAGCCGCCGCATGGCGATCGCGACGAGATCACGCGCCATCTGCTGTCGCAGCGTATCCGCCTCATGCTCCTTCGCGAGCAGTTCGTTTTCCACGAAACTGTAGTCCCGCGACAGGCTGATGGTCTGCGGTTTGAGCAATTCCCCCGTCGGCCCCTGCACCGCGAAGGTGACGGTGTAGGTCAGTTCGTATTCGGTCGGGATGTTGCGCGCCGACACCGACAACGTGCGCTGTTCGACCAGGTCCTTGGTCACTTCGATGGTCGCGGAGGACTTGGCACGGATCTCCTGCAGCGCCGCGCCGGAGTTTTTCAGTTGACGCTCGAAGGCGCGCGCGAAGTCGGTGTACGGATCCTTCACCGACAGATAGGGTTGGAACAGCACGTCGGGCAGCGCATCGCTGCCCGCAAGCCGGAATCCGCACGCACCGACCAGGGCGGCCGCCCCGCACACGGCGGCGCAAAGTCTGACGAATCTCATGGTTCCTACACGACGACGTTGACCAGCTTCCCGGGCACGACGATGACCTTGCGAATCGGCGCGGCGGCGACGAATTTTTGCACGTTCGGATCGGCCAGCGCCGCGGCCCGGACCGCGCTCTCGCCGGCATCGACCGCCACCGTGAGGCGGGCGCGCAGTTTTCCGTTCACCTGCACGACGAGTTCGATCGTCGACTGCTCCAGGGCGGTCGCGTCGACCGCCGGCCATGGCTCGTCGATCAGCGCCGTGCGGTGTCCGAGTTCACGCCACAGGACATGGGTGACGTGTGGGATGATCGGCGACAATCCGAGCACCGCGATGTCGAGCGACTCCTGGGCCACGGCGCGATCCTGCGGGGACTGCTGCGGATGTTTCGCGAGCGCGTTGAGAAGTTCCATGACCGCGGCGATCGCGGTGTTGAAGGTGCGCCGCCGGCCGATGTCGTCGGTGACCTTCGCCAGGGTCTGGTGGGCCTGACGCCGCAGCAGGCGCTGTGAGTCGTTCAACCGGTCCTTCTCGAGCCGCTCGGCGACCCCGGCCGCCACGTGTTCGTGGACCGCCTTCCACAGGCGCTTGATGAATCGATACGCCCCCTGCACGCCCTCGTCCGACCATTCGAGCGTCTGCTCCGGCGGTGCGGCGAACATGGTGAACAGTCGTGCGGTATCCGCGCCGAACTCGTCGACCAGCGCCTGCGGATCCACGCCGTTATTCTTCGACTTCGACATCGTCACGACGCCGCCGGATTGCACCGGCCTGCCGTCCGCCCGCAGCACCGCAATGCGGCCGTCGGGTCTTGCAAAGGCGCCGTCAGCGGCCATGGCGGCGTCCGCGGTGATCTCGACGTCGAGCGGATTGAAATACTCGATGCGTCCCGAGTCGGGCTTGCGGAAGAACACCTCGTTCAACACCATGCCCTGCGTGAACAGATTCGCGAAGGGCTCCTTGAACGTCACCGCACCCAGCGCATGGACCACCCGCGTCCAAAATCGCGCGTACAGGAGGTGCAGGATCGCATGCTCGATGCCGCCGATGTACTGATCCACGGGCAACCAGTATTGCACGCGCGAATCGAGCATCGCAGCGGCGTTGTCGCTGCAGGCAAACCGCAGGAAATACCAGGACGAATCGACGAAGGTGTCCATGGTGTCGGTTTCGCGCCGCGCATCGCCGCCGCATCTCGGGCAGGTCGTGCGCAGAAAGCCCTCATCCTTCAGCAGCGGATTGCCGCTGCCGTCCGGCACGAGGTCGACAGGGAGGATCACCGGCAGTTGTTCGTCGGGCACGGGGACCGTGCCGCACGCGGCGCAGTGCACCACGGGAATCGGACAACCCCAGTATCGTTGCCGCGAAATGCCCCAGTCGCGGAGCCGCCAGGTGGTCTGTTTTTCGCCCAGATCGAGGGCCCGGAGAGAGTCGGCCACGGCGTCGGTGGCGGCTTGAAACCCCAGGCCGTCGAGCGCCCCGGAGTTGATGCAGCGGCCCCGCTCCGCATACCACGGCGCCCACGCCTCGAGGGAGAACTCGCGCCCCTCGACCGCGATGACCGGCTTGATCGGCAGGTCGTATTTCTTGGCGAACTCGAAATCCCGCTCATCATGCGCGGGGACGCCCATGACCGCGCCCTCGCCGTAGCTCATGAGCACGTAGTTGCCCACCCACACCGGAATCGCCGCACCGGTCAGCGGATGCCGGACCGCGAGGCCCGTCGGCAGTCCCTTCTTTTCCTGGGTCGCGAGTTCCGCCTCGATGGCCGGCCCGCGCTTGCACTCCTCGATGAACGCCGCCAACGAGGCGTCGGCTTTCGCGGCATGTGCGGCGAGCGGATGTTCGGCGGCCACCGCGCAAAAGGTCACTCCCATGACCGTGTCGGCGCGGGTGGTGAACGCCTGCAGCACGCCCTTTTCCCCGCCGATGTCGTAGGGAAACCCGATCCGCACACCCTGGCTCTTGCCGATCCAATTGGCCTGCATGGCGCGCACGCGCTCCGGCCACCCCGGCATCTGCCCCAGGGAGGCGAGCAGATCGTCGGCGTAGGCCGTGATCTTGAGGTAATACATCGGGATTTCACGCTTTTCGACCAAGGCGCCGGTGCGCCAGCCGCGGCCGTCGATCACCTGTTCGTTCGCCAGCACGGTCCTGTCCACCGGGTCCCAATTCACGACGCCGGTTTTTTGATAGGCGATCCCGCGCTCCAACATGCGCAGGAACAGCCACTGATTCCAGCGGTAGTACTCGGGACTGCAGGTGGTCAGCTCGCGGCTCCAATCCAGGGCAAAACCCAGGGATTTGAGCTGCTTTTTCATGTGCGCGATGTTGTCGTGGGTCCACTTCGCCGGCGGCACGCCGTTCGCCATGGCGGCATTTTCGGCGGGCAGGCCGAAGGCGTCCCAGCCCATGGGCTGCAGGACGTTCCTGCCGTTCATGCGCATGAAGCGGCTGAGCACGTCGCCGATCGTGTAATTGCGCACATGCCCCATGTGCAGCCGGCCGCTCGGATAGGGAAACATGGACAGGCAGTAATATTTCTCGCGGGCCGCGTCCTCTTGGGCCTCGAAGCAGCGGTGATCGTCCCAATGGCGCTGTGCGTCCGCCTCGACGGCCGCCGGATCGTATCTTTCTTGCATGATTGGGCGGCAGAATACCCGAGATGCCGGGCTGCCGCGAACCGAGTTAAGCTTGCGCGCCACGATGCCTCCATCCAATCGACTCGTCGGATTTGCGCTGGCCAGCCTGAGCGGCTGCCTCTGGTTCCTCGCCTGTACGCCGTTCGACCTGGCCGGACTCGCCTGGGTTGCCGCCGTGCCGATGCTGCTGGCCATCGACCGCTCGCCGACGCTGGCCGGAGCGCTGTGGCTGGGCTGGTGGGCCGGGGTCGTCGAAACAGCGGGCGGCTTCTACTGGGTGATCGACGTGACCCAGCGATTCGCCGGCTTTCCCTGGATTGCGGCGGCTCTGGTGTTCCTCGCCTTCTGCGCGACGCGCGCGATCATTTTTCTGCTCTTCACGGGGATCGTGTACCCGATTCGCAGGCGCCGCACCGTGCCGATGGCCGCACTCGCACCGGTCGCACTGGTGATTTGCGAGTTCAGCGTGCCGCAGTTGTTTCCCTGCGGCCAGTGGATCACCCAGGCATGGCATCCGCTCGTGATTCAGATCACGGAACTCACCGGCCCGCTCGGCGTGACCGCCCTCCTGATGCTGGTCAATGGCGCTCTCTACGACGTCCTGACCCGTGCGAGGGCGGCGGTGCCGTCGGCGCTCGCGGCCGCCGTCCTGCTCGCCGCCGCACTGGGATACGGCGCAATCCGCATGCGGCAGGTGGACGCGATCATCGCGCGGGCGCCGGCGCTCAACGTCGGTTTGGTGCAGCCGAATTTCGCGTATACGGCCGACGGCGAATTCTCGCGCGAGGAGACGCTGCGCGAACTGGCGGCGCTGCAGGAACAATCCCGCCGCCTGGAGCGCGCCGGCGCGCAGGTCGTGATCTGGAGCGAGGGGAGCTACCCCATCGCCCTGCCGCGCAGCTTCAGCGCGGATTTTCCCGCCGATTCCGTGGCGATGATCCGGCGCGGCATCTCCGTGCCGCTCGTCATCGGCGCAAACACCGTCGACGACGACCAGGAAGGCGGGTACAACTCCGTGCTGTTGATCGACCGCGACGGCCGTGCCGCCGGCCGCTACGACAAGGTCGAACTGCTCGCCTTCGGAGAATACATCCCGGGCATCGACCTGTTTCCATGGCTGGCCGATCTGCTGCCGCCGGGCACGGGCAAATTCAAGGCCGGTACCGGACCCAGGCTGCTCACGCTGCGGACCACGCCGGGCAGCGCCTGGCGCCTGGGACCGTTGATCTGCTACGAGGACCTGCTGCCGGAGTTCATCCGTCGGGTCGGCGAAGTGCATCCGGACCTGCTGGTCAACCTCACGAGCGACCAGTGGTTCGGCGCGCACAGCGAGCCCTGGGAGCACCTCGCGCTCTCGGTGTTCGCCAGCATCGAGCTGCGGGTCGCGCTGGTGCGCTCGGTCAACTCGGGCGTTTCCGCCCTGATCGATCCGAACGGCCGGCTCCTCAGACGGACCTACGCCGACGACCCGTATCGCGAGCCGCGGCCGAGTGACGGTCTGCTGGTATCGGCGCCGAAAATGGCCGGTGGACACACCTTGTTCGTCGCCTGGGGGGATTGGTTTGCCTGTGCCTGCGCGCTCGCCACCCTCCTCCTGGGCGCGCTCGCGTTCCGTGATTTACCGGGGGCTGCGGCGTGCCCAGGACCCACGTCTCAATCCGGCCGAACTCGATGATGTTAAACTCGCGCTTTACGCCGCATCGGCGCATTCACGCCCCATGATCCACAGCCAAGGACCGCCGGTATGGTGAGAAGCCGCCAAAGCCGGATCAAGAACTACTTTGCCGAAAACCGACTGTTTGCGGTTCGCAGCGTGGTTGCCGGCCTGCTTGCCGGCGTGCTGCTCGTGCTCGTCGGAGCACGGCTGTTCTACCTGCAGGTCCTGCGCTACGACTATTATTCGACCCTCTCGCAGGGCAACCGCATCCGCACGGAACCCATACCGCCCAGCCGCGGGCTCATCCTGGACCGGCACGGCGTGGTGCTGGCCGACAATTTGCCGGCCTTCCAGATCGAACTGGTGCGCGAACAGGTGGGCGACGGCAAATCGCTGGATGCGACCCTCGCATCGCTGGTGACCATCGGGTTGCTGCACCCGGAGGAAGTCGGTTCGATCAGGCGCACCGTGATGCTGCACAAGGTCTACGAGAGCGTGCCCATCAAACTGCAATTGACCGAGGAGGAGATGGCGCTGTTCGCCGTGCACCGCTTCCAGTTTTCGGGAGTGGACATCCGTACGCGGCTCGCCCGGCATTATCCCCTGGGCGAGACGGCCGTCCATGCCATCGGCTATGTGAGCGCCATCAACGAACAGGACCTGAAGCAGATCGACGGCGACGAGTACGCCGGGACCAGTCTGATCGGCAAGCTGGGCGTGGAGGCCGCCTACGAGCAGGTGCTGCACGGCAAGCGTGGCTCCCGGGAGATTCTGGTCAATGCCGCGGGACGTCCCGTCGACAAACAGGGCGAATACACCCCGCATCTGAATGTTCGTCCCCCGGTGGCGGGCGATGACTTGATATTGGGGCTCGACATCAAGGTGCAGAAGGTCGCCGAGGATGCGCTGAGCGGCCGGCGCGGGTCGGTGGTGGCCCTCGACCCCAGGACGGGCGACATCATCGCGCTCGCGAGCGTCCCGGGCTTCGACCCCAACGGCTTCGTGCGCGGGCTCACCGTGTCCCAATATGCCGCGCTGCGCGACAACATCGACATTCCGCTCTTGAATCGTGCGCTGCGGGGAGCGTACCCGCCCGGTTCCACCGTCAAACCCCTGTACGCGCTCGCCGCGCAGAAATACGGCATCCTCACCCCGACCCAGCAAGAATACTGCAATGGCGTGTTCACGCTGCCCGGCAGCAGCCACCAGTACCGCGACGACGAGAAGCATGGGTATCTGGACATGCGCCACGCCATCGCGCGTTCCTGCGACGTGTATTTCTATCGCGTCGCCGAGCGCCTCGGCATCGACCGGATGGCCGAATTCATGAAGGCCTTCGGCTACGGCTCACTGACCGGCGTCGATATTCCGGGCGAGAAGCCCGGGTTGTACGCCTCCCCGGATTGGAAGCGGCACGCCTTCAAGCGCGCCGCCGATCAGGTATGGTTCCCCGGCGAGACCATCAGCATGGGCATCGGCCAGGGCGCGATCACGGTCACCCCGCTGCAACAGGCCCACTTCGCCGCCGAAATCGCGGAACGGGGCCGGATCGTCGCGATTCCGCGCCTGGTGTCGGCGATTCGCCGCGCCGGCTCGAATACCATCGAGCCGCGCGCTCCGGGACTGATGAAGCCCATCGAGATCGGGACGCCGGAACAATGGGACGTGGTCTACGACGGCATGGTGGCGGTCACGGGCCCGGGCGGCACCGCCTATGCGTCCGGCCTGGGAGCGAAATACAAGTTCGCCGGCAAGACGGGCACCGCCCAGGTGTTCACCATCAAGCAGAACGAAAACACCAAGTCCAAGATCAAGGACGAGCGGCGGCGCGATCATTCCTGGTTCATTGCCTATGCACCGGCCGAGGATCCCAAGATCGCGGTTGCCGTGCTGGTCGAAAACGGCGGTTTCGGTGCCTCGGTGGCTGCGCCCATCGCGCGCAAGGTGCTCGATGCCTATCTGCTCGGCCCGGAGGCGGCCGGGACGCCGGCGCCCCGTCAGTCGGGGATGAACATGCGCACGGCCGCCGCACCCATCACCGCCGTCGCCATCCAGCCGAGCACGCGAATCGGCGCACCGGCGACGAAGTCGCCCATCACGGATCGCTTCGATGCCAGCAAGATGACGATGGCCATGAGGGGGACGGCCACCACGCCATTGACCACCGCGCTCCAGAACAGGGCCTTCATCGGGCTGATGGGTGAATACTGGATGCCGAGGCCGGCCAGCACGCTGACGGCGATGACGCCGTAAAAGCCGGGCGCCTCACGGAGCGATCGCTCCAGCCCGAACCGCCACCCCATGGCATCGCACAGCGCATAGGCGCTCGAACCCGCCAGCACCGGCACGCCGAGCAGGCCCACGCCGAGGATGCCCAAAGCGAACAAGGAGAATGCCAGGTCGCCGGCCAGCGGCCGAAGGGCGTTCGCGGCCTGGGCGGCGGTCTCGATGTCGGTGATTCCGGCCGTGTGCAGCGTGACCGCCGTCGCGAGAATGATGAAGTAGGCGGTGAGATCGGAGTAGAACATCCCGCTCCAGGTATCCCAGCGTATTCGCCGAAGCTCCGCCGGCGCCGCCGGCGGGTCGAGCAGCAGCGAACGGGATGCGACGCCTGCCTGCATGTCCTCGACCTCCTCCGAGGCCTGCCAGAAGAAGAGGTAGGGACTGATGGTGGTGCCGAAGATGCCGACGATGACGGCCGCCGCCGCGGCGTTCGGCGTGAACGTCGGCCGGACGGTCTGGCGCAGCACCTGACCCCACGGGACGTGCACGGTGAAGAGCACCGCCGCATAGGCCAGCAAGGAGAGCGTCAGCCATTTCAAGAAGCCGACGTACCGGTGGTACGGGACGAACACCTGCAGGCCCACCGTGAGCAGCACGAAGAACGCCGTCATCCGGTGACGATCGACGCCCGTCACCAGCTCCGCCACTTCGCCCATCGCGGCCACGTCCGCGGCAATGTTCAAGACGTTGGCGATGAGCAGCGACGAGACGGCGATCCGCAGCACGGAGGGCGGGAAGGAGGCCTTGATGTTCGCGGCGAGCCCGCGCCCGGTCACCCGGCCGATGCGCGCGCACATGGATTGGATGGCCGACATCAACGGATAGGCGAGCGGCATGGTCCAGAGCATGCCGAGGCCGAATTGCGCTCCAGCCTGCGAATAGGTCGCAATGCCGCTCGGGTCGTCGTCGGCGACCCCGGTGATGAGCCCCGGGCCCACCCGGGCCAGCGGATGCCGCTTCAGATCCGACCACAGGCGGCGCAACCGCGGGAAGCGGGAAGCGGTCATTCAGCCCAGGCCGGGAAGCGCGTCGGCGTCCGACACATTCCGGCCGTGGCGCTGGAAAAATCCGGGTATGTCGAAATCCGCATATCCGAGCTCGCGCAGGCACGCTTCGCACACGTTCAAACGCTCTTCGGATTCGTGCGCCACACCGCCGTCGATCAGCCTCACCTTGAATTCACCGTCTTCCCGCGCCACCAGCACCACCTCGGGCGCGGCCTCGAGGCCGCGGATCTGCCGCACCTCGGCGCAATTGGCGACATGGAATGCCGGCCGCGGCGCCCGCAGGCCGCGCAGCTCCCCCGGCGGCACCGCGACGTCCCGCAGATGCAGCAGCACCCGACGGTCCTTGTAGGAGAGGGTCTTGTCGTCGAGAGTGCGGACCTTGCTCATGTCATCGATGACGATCCCGCCGGCGAGGCTCTGTTCGAGGTCCGAAATCGTGAAACGGTACACGTTGAACGCCAGACGGAACGATCCAAGTTCGGCCGCCCCCATCCGTTCGCGCAGCGCATTCAATTCCGGATCCTTCAAAAAGTCGGGCAGCTGCATGCGATATGCCGGCGGGGCTCAGCGCGTGACTTCGAGAATTTTCGCGATCCGGGTCTCGGCGTCCGTCCGCACCCGGAACTCGACCCGCCTGGAGCGTTCAGGATCCTCCGCGAGGTCGGCCGTCAACACGGGCCGCGACGACGACAGCCCGTTGGCGGTCAGGTACTTCTTGAGCCAGGGCCGGTCCGCCGCGATCGCCGGCAGATCCAGCACGAACCTCAGCGTCGAGCGGGTGCGGGCCTGCGACAACTCCATGTTCTTGAAATAGGCCTCCTCCGGATTGCTGCTGCCCGTCCAGTCAGACGACGTGTGGCCCTCGATGCGGATCTCATTGATCGAACCGCGGTATTTGGGGGAGGTCAGGATCCGCACGTAACGCGGGAAAAAATCGTCCAAAATCGCCTTGAACTCCGGTTTCAATTCACTGCTGCCCGGGGCGAACAGGATTTCCGGCTCCATGAACCGGATCGTCAGGTCGCTCTTGAGGATCTGCGCCTTCCACTTGCCGAGATCGTCGTGAAACTCGCTGTGCAGATCCTCGTAGAGAGCGTCGCGGATCTCGCTGTAGGCGATCGCCACGCTCTTGATGCGGTCGGTGTCGGCCTCCACCTTCACCATGTACACGACCGCAATCAGCAGGAAGATCACCATCAACCCGGTCATCAGATCGCTCAGCGGGATCCAATGCGCCTCCTGGGACAGCATCGGCGTCGATTCGAGGTCGCGTCTCGCCATCAGGGGTGCGCCGCTTACGAACGGCCCATCTGGACGACGCGCTGCAGCTGCGCCGTCAGCGGCGTGTAGTCCTGCACGAATTTCTGCGAGAGCGCCGTCAGCTGGCGCCCCAGCGATTCGATGGACTTGCGCAATTCGTCCTCGAGCGCCTTGTCCAGCAGCGCGATGTGTCTTCTCGAGTCCTCCGTCGCCTGACGCAGGTGTGAATTCAGCGTCTGATTGGCGGTCTCGAGCGTCGAGGTCATCAATTGCGTGAGCTGGCGCTGATGTTCCTGAAGGGACTGCGCGGAACCGGCCATCGCGGAACCCAGGACATCCTGGTTGCTGCGCACGCCGCTCTCGATCTGCCGGGTCATCTCGACGATGCGCCGCTCGATGTCGGGCAGACCGTGCGCGGCCTTGTCGATCAGGCCGGCAAAGCCGGTCAGCGCGGTTTCCAGATGGGTGCGCTGCGTTTCCAGGCTCGCCAGCAACCCGTGGAGCGACTGCGCGACGTTGTTGAAGACCGTCGACTTGCCGACGAGCTCGGTATACCGCAGGGCCGCCTCGCTCATCGTCTTGCGGGTGGCCGTCTCCTGTTGGATCAGCGCATTGAGCTGCGCCTCGTATTGCACCTGCCAACCCAGCAGGCGGCCGACCGCGGTGTTGAGCTGCTTGAAGTTTTCCCCGAATTGTTCGTTGATCTTCGCATTGAAGTCGCGAATCACCTCCTGCAGGGCGTTGATGAGCGCCTTGGAATTGGATTCAGCCACCTTCTCGGCATACTTCTCGAACGATGCCGTGAGCGATTGAAACCCCTGGTTCGCATCGATGCGCAGCTTGCCGATCTCGTCGACCACGCTGGAGTCCTCGCCCTTGGAGACGCGGCGGTTGAGGCGTGCAAGGTGCTCGGAAAGATCGTCGATCGTCGCGCCCGACTCCCCGTCGCCGGGAGGCGCCGCCGCATCGCCGAGCAGCATGTAGCGGATCTTGATGGTCAGCGCGAACCCAATGCCGGCCACGGAGGCCCAGAAGGAGGTTCTGATGCCCTGGAGCAGGTGCGGCACGCTCGATTTGATGTCGCTCGGATCGAAGTCGAGCAGCCCCCAGGCAATGCCTGCGAAGCAAAAGAATATCCCCATGGTCGTGAGCAACGTGGGACCGAGGGCGACGCCGCGGCGGCTCCACCGGACGTGGAACGCGAGTCCCGACAGGCTGATCAGCACGATCGCGACCTGCGTGAAAAGGTTGAGGTTGGCCC
This sequence comes from Nevskiaceae bacterium, assembly GCA_037445285.1. Classification (GTDB taxonomy): domain Bacteria; phylum Pseudomonadota; class Gammaproteobacteria; order Steroidobacterales; family Steroidobacteraceae; genus Bog-1198. Next base: position 35,334 of record JBBIKV010000030.1, read on the forward strand.
AAATTCGATCCATCGGTCAATCCTTGCAGGCGCGGTGCGCCCGCGCCGGCGGCGCATGACGGGCGATGCTACCGATCATGGTGGGAAAGCGCCATGGCCAAACGCCCCAATGCGGGCCGGCGCCCTCGGCTCGGCGCGGATGGGCGGCCGCCGGACGGTCGGAATCGGTGGCATGTCCCTTCAACAATCGGCCGATGCTCAGGCGCGGCGTCCGAACCGCCGCCTGACGGCCACGGTGACCTCCTGGAGTTCCTCGATCTTGAGCAACAGGCCGCAGCCGGCGAAGGCCGCGCCCCCGGCGGCGATCGTCAACAGCAGCGCTCCCGCCTTGCGGACGAAGCCTTGCACCGCCCAGTCGGACAGCAGCCAGTGCAGCGAGGCGGCGCAGATTCCCGCCAGTGCGAGACCGGCGACCGCCGATTTGGCGATCAGCACGAACATCCGGCGCGTCTGAAGGCCGCCAAGCTGGCGGCGCATCAACACGTAGAGCACGAGAAAATTGCAGGACGCGACGCATCCGGTGGAGAACGCCAGCCCGAGGTGCCCCCAGCCCAGGCGGAAGGTGAACACCCAGTTGAAGAACAGATTGAGCACGACGGCCAGAAAGCTGACCACCATCGGCGTCTTGCGCCGGTCGAGCGCATAGAAAGCGTTGACCAACACCTTGAGTGCCGCGTATCCCGCCAGTCCCACGGCATAGAAGCGCAGCGCCCCGCCCGCCTCGGCCGCCGCGTGCGCGTCGAATTTGCCGTGCTGGTACAACACGGAAATGATCGGCTCCGCCAGCATCATCAGTCCGATGGTCGAGGGAATGGTGAGCAGGAACATCAGCCGCATCGCGCGCGCGAGTTCATCCCGAAATCCCATCATGTGTCCCGCCACGACCAGGCGCGACAGCAGCGGCAGCGTTACCGTGCCGAGCGCCACCCCGAACAACCCGAGCGGCAGTTGCATCAACCGGAAGGCGATCGACAGCCAGAAGATCGGGCCGTCGCCGAGCTGGGAGGCGAAGATGGAGTTGATGAGCACGTTGAATTGCGTGGTACTGGCCGCAATCACCGAAGGACCCATCAATTTCAGGATGGCGTTGACCCCCTGGTCGCGCCAGCGGAAATCCGGGTGATACCGGTAACCGAGCCGGGTCAGCGACGGCAGCTGCACCGCGAACTGCAGCGCACCGCCGATCAGGGTGCCGATGGCGAGGCCGATCAATGCGCGAGGACCAAAACCCGGATCGATCCATGCGCCCAGGGTGACGCCGCCGACGATGGAGCCGATGTTGAAGAAGCTGGACGCCATGGCGGGCATGCCGAAGACGCTCTTCGCGTTCAGCATGCCCATCACCAGTGCCGCCATGGACACCATCACGATGAACGGGAACATGATCCGCGTCAGCTGCGCGGTGAGCGCCGCCTTCTGTGGATCGAATCCGGGGGCGAGCAGAGTCACGAGTTGCGCCGAGAACACCATGCCCACGACGCAGATCGACCCCAGGACGACGAGGGTGAGTGTGGCCACCTTGTTCGCCAGGCGCCACGCCGCCGCATCCCCGCTGCGGGCGATGGTCTTGGTGAAGGTCGTCACGAACGCGGTCGAGAGTGCGCCCTCGGCGAACAGGTCGCGCAGCAGGTTCGGGATGCGAAATGCCGCGGTGAAGGCGTCCATCGCGGCGCCGCCGCCGAACAGCGCCGCGCAGATTTGTTCGCGGGCGAGGCCGAGAAAGCGGCTGCACATCACCGCCAGGCCGATCACGCCGGCGGCCTTGGTGTTCAAGCGCTCCGTCCGGACGTCGGGGGGAATGGCGTCAGCCGTCTGCGGCGATGAGGATTGTGGGGCCGTCGGGCCGGTGCCGGAAGTCATGCAGGGTCGTTGCCTCGAGGTCCGGTCAGTCTACAGCCTTCGCGTCCGCGGGTCGGCACCCGCCGACCGCTCCGACTCTGCGGCTCACCCGAACTGGAAGGCGGAGAGCGCCTTGCCGGCAATCGCCCCGCTGAAGGTGCGGACCCCGGCATCGCCGTCGGCCGCTCCCGCCGCGACCATCAACGGCAACAGATGTTCTTCCCGCGGGTGGGACTCGCGGCCGCCCGGGGCGCTGCGCCAGGCTGCAAGCCTTGCATCGCGGGTTCCCGGGTCGCGCACGCTGTCGTTCAGCCAGGAATCGAATGCCGCCGCGGCCTCGGCACCGGTTCCCGAGAACATCGCCGCCAGATTGTGATAGCTCATGCCACTGCCGACGATGAGCACGCCCTGGCTGCGCAGCGGCGCCAGCGCCCTGCCGAGGCGCAGATGCAGCGAGGGATCCAGGCCCCTCTGCAGCGACATTTGCAGCATCGGGACGTCCGCACGCGGATAGATCAACAAAAACGGCACGAACACGCCGTGATCCAGGCCGCGTCGGCCATCGACGGCGGATTCGATCCCCGCGTCCGCCAGCAACGCGCGCACGCGCCCCGCGAGTTCCGGCGCACCGGGCACGGGATATTTCAATCGATAGGTGTGTTCGGGGAAGCCGTGGTAGTCGAAAAGCAATCCAGGCTTTTCAGCCACATTGAGCGTCGGCTCGGCCGTTTCCCAATGACCCGAGACGACCAGCACCGCCTTCGGCACCGCACCCAACGCGTCGGGGATGCCGCGCAGGTAAGCCGCCAGTCCGTCCCACAGGTGCGGATCCGAAGCGGGTGGGTCCATGAAAAAACACGGACCGCCGCCGTGCGGTATGTACAGTGTGGGGAGTCTCTTGACGACGTTCACAGATTCGTTTTCCGGCACAGTTCAGCCTAGCCGGACCGCTCATGATCGTCAATTGAACAGGGTTCCCCGCCGTGTCCCCCTCGCGGACGGCTAAACGCTCGCGTTGACCTGCGTGCCCACCGTGCCGAACCCCTGTGCGCCGCCGCTGCGCACGTCCTGGAGCAGACTCGCGAGGAAGCTCCGCAGCGAGGCGTTCGGCGCCGCCGCCCCGGTGGCAGCGGTCGCGGCGCCGTTTCCCGCACCGACCAGGCTGTTGAAGGACGCGATCAAGTTCGATGCGGCAGTGCCTGCCGTCCCGGTCGAGCCCACCTGCTGAATCAGCGTTTGCAGCGACGAGACCAAACTGCCCTCGATCCTGCCGCTCACCCGCACGGTGGTCCCCGTCGAAGACGGCGAGA
>JBBIKV010000031.1:0-19672 GCA_037445285.1 Nevskiaceae bacterium
GCACCTTCATGTATCCGCAGGTGCTGGGCGAGGCGCCGTGGATCGACTGCGTGGTGCGCGGCGAAGGCGAGCAGGTGTTCCTCAATCTGGTGAGCGCCGTCGACGCCGGCACTTGGCCTGCCGCCCGGCAAGACATCCGCGGCATCGCCTTTCTGCAGGACGGCAAGGTGGTGGCGACGCCGGCCGAGGCGCCGGTCGCCGATCTCGACCGCATCTCGCCCGACTGGGGCATCCTCGAGTGGGGCAAGTACGTCTACATCCCGATGGGCGTGCGCGTGGCCATCCCGAATTTCGCGCGCGGCTGCCCGTTCACCTGCAGCTTCTGCAGCCAATGGAAGTTCTGGCGCGACTACCGGGTGCGCGACCCGAAGAAGGTCGTCGACGAGATCGAGGCGCTGGTGCGCGACCATCAGGTCGGCTTCTTCATCCTGGCGGACGAGGAGCCGACCATCCACCGCAAGAAGTTCATCGCCTTCTGCGAGGAGCTGATCGCGCGCAAGCTGCCGGTACTGTGGGGCATCAACACGCGGGTCACCGACATCCTGCGGGATGCGGAACTCCTGCCGCTGTTCCGCAAGGCGGGCCTCATTCACGTCTCGCTGGGCACGGAAGCAGCGGCGCAGCTGAAGCTCGAGCGCTTCAACAAGGAGACCACCATCGCGCAGAACAAGCAGGCGATCAAGCTGCTGCGCGACGCCGGGATCGTCGCCGAGGCGCAGTTCATCGTCGGCCTCGAGAACGAGACCGCCGAGACCCTGGAAGAAACTTACCAGATGGCGCGCGATTGGAAGCCGGACATGGCCAACTGGGCCATGTACACGCCCTGGCCGTTCAGCGACCTGTTCCAGGAACTCGGCGACAAGGTCGAGGTGTTCGACTTCGAGAAATACAATTTCGTCACGCCGATCATGAAACCGGATGCGATGGACCGCACCGAATTGCTCGACCGGGTGATGAACAACTACCGCCGCTTCTTCATGCACAAGACGTTTTTCGTGTACCCCTGGACGCGCGACAAGACCCGGCGAAAGTACCTGATGGGCTGCCTGAAGGCCTTCGTCAAGAGCGGCTTCAAGCGCCAGTTCTACGACCTCGGTCGCGTCGGATATTGGGGCCCGCAGTCGAAGAAGAACGTCGATTTCGCCTTCGACGGCGCGCGCCGGATGGGCCCGGGCACCGAGTCGGTGGCCAGCGACGAGGGTTGGGTCACCGTGCATGGGCCGAAGCTCGAGAAACAAAGGCGGCGCAAGGGTGAGGAGATTGCAGCCCTGGCCTGCGGCGGCGCCGCAGACGCCGCGGGGCCGGCGCCGCCACCGGAGCGTGCCGCTTCGCACACCGCCCACATGGGCGGCGGGTTTTGCTGACGGTCGCCGAGTGTCCGTTCCCACGGCAATGAACAGGCACTAGAACGGCGCCAGCTCAAGGGAGCGGCTACGCTCTTCATCACCGACCGCAGTGTCACTGCACGGTCAGCGCGAACGACGTGCTGTGCGTCACCGAGCCGGCCGCGGCGGTGATGGTCACCGCATAAGTCCCCGCAGGGGTCCCGGCCGCAGCGCCGCTGCCGGCCGGACCGTCGTGATGGCAGCCCTGCAGCGAGCAGACCGAGACCAGGCCGAGGAGGAGCAGCGCTCCGCGGACGGAGTGCCTGCGACGGCGAGATCGCACGGCCAGCGGCGCGCCAATGCTGCCGACCAGGATGCCACCCGGCACCCCTGGATCGAAGGGCCGAACCGGTGATCCCAGGGCGACCCTCGCGGCGGTCGCAATCGTCATCTTGGAGATCACGGGGCCGCCCGCGGGCGTCACCGACGAGGGCGAAAGGCTGCACGTGACCCCCGCCGGCAGGCCGGTGCAGCTCAAGGACACTGCCTGGGCAAAGCCGCCGGTCGGTGTGACTGTGATGTTCGTCGTAAGCGATTGACCCGCGGCCGCCGCGGCCGCCGCCGGACTCAGTGACAGCGTGAAATCCGGCGCTGCGGCGGCGACGGTAACGGTCAGGATGCCGGATGTGCTGGCCGCAAAGGCGGTGCTGCCGCCGTACGATGCCGTGAGGTTGTGGGATCCGGCGGCGAGCGTGAACGTCGAGGTGGCGGTGCCGGCGCTCATCGTGGCCGTTCCAAGGGCGATGGCGCCATCCTCGAACGTCACGGTGCCGGCCGGCGGCGCGGTGCCGGCGGCAGCCGACACTGTCGCCGTCAGGGTCAGCGGCTGCCCGGCCGGTGCCGACGGCGCCGAACTCGTCAGGGTCGTGGTGGTCGGGGTCAATACCGTTCCGCTCGTCCAGGTGTCGACGTTCAGGAATACCTCGAGGCCGGCGCTGCCGGTCGCATCGAGTGTACCCACCAACAGTTCGGGGAATCCGTCGCCGCTCAAATCGGCGGCCGTCAGCGCCAGCGGCTGCTGACCCAGGGCCAGCAGGGAGGCGACCCAGAGGCCGTTGCCCTTGCCGAGCAGCACGGACGTGAACGCGGTGCTGTCACCGAGCACGATGTCGGCATGGCCATCATGGTTGAGATCGGACAGGGCGATCGACGTGGATCCGATTCCGTAGTTGCCGACGAGCGCCGTCGAGCCGGCCGCCTTGAAGGTACCGTCCCCCACGCCAAGGAACGTGTAAAGGGCTGGTTTGCCGGCCGCACCGGGGCTCGCGCCGGCCACGGTCCCGGCAACCAGCAGATCGACCTTGCCGTCGCCGCTCACGTCGCCCAGGGCCACGACGCTGTAATTCGTCGCCGGCGTCGCCGGCGCGGCGACCGCCGCAAACGTCCCCGCCGCGTTGCCGAGATAGACGTGCAGGGCGCCGTTGATCTGCCGCGACCCGCCTACGTAACTGAAGAAGCCCTGATCCGCGACCACGAGGTCGGTCCGGCCGTCGCCATTGAGATCCGCCGCGGCGAGACCGTCGGGGTAAAACGAGGAATCGATCTTCACCGGCGCCGCCAGGATCCCGTTGGCCTGGCCCCAGAGGACATACACGCCGGAGGCGCCCGCGGCGCCCGGCCCGGGATAGACGCCCACCGCGACGTCCGGCTTCCCGTCGCCGTTGAAGTCGCCCGTGACCAGGCTGACGGCTGAGCTCGGCAGCGGGTAGTCCTGTTCCGCCGCGAAGGTTCCATTGCCCTGATTCAAGAGCACGGCGACGCCGCTGCCGCCGGCAATCACCGCATCCGGTTTGCCGTCGCCGTTCATGTCGGCAGTGACCACCAGACCGGGGGCGAAGTTGACGGCACTGGCAACGGCTGCGCCCAGGAGGCCGGTGCCGTCACCCGGCAGCATGACGATGGTGTTCGCCTGTCCGCCGCCGCCGGGGCCCACCGTCAGCACGTCGATCTTGCCATCGCCGTTGAAGTCCGCCGCGGCGATCTGCGGACCGCTCGCGTAACGCCCGACGGCGTAGTATGTGGAATCGACGAACGTGCCGTCGCCGCGGCCCATGAGGAGCTGCGACATTGGCGGTACCAGGCTTTCCCCACAGCAGCCGCTCGCGTAGATGCCGCCGCTGGCCGCGCCGAGAATCACGTCGGGATTGCCGTCGCCGTCGACGTCGACGATGGACACGGGCAGGTAGTCGGGCAAGGCGGCGTATCGCGGGCCCGCGGCAAATGAGCCGTCGCCTCGCCCATAGAACAAGGCGACGAATCCCGGCTGCGAAACCACCACGTCCACCCTGCCATCCTTGTTCACGTCGGCGGCCGCGACGGCGGCAATGCCGCTGCTGAAGTTGAATGCGGTGTCGGCCGTGACCGGCAGGCCCATCGTGAAGGTACCGTCGCCGTTGCCGAGCGCCACCGTCCCCTGCACCAACAGATCCTTCCGGCCATCGCCGTTGAAATCCGCAGTGATGACAGCGCCCGCCGCGCCGAAGCAGGGCCGCAGTCCCGTCGCCGACAGCGCGCCCGGCGTGAACGACCCATCCCCCTTGCCGAGCAGGGTGGTGATTCCCGGCGTGGCGCCGCAAATCACGATGTCGGGCCTGCCGTCACCATTGACATCATCGATCGTGACGTCGCCGGGCACGTCGTAGTAGACACCGGCCTTGAAGGTGCCGTCGCCGTTGCCGAGGAAGACCGCGGTGCCCGGCAGTTGAGTCGCCGGATCGGTGATGAACGCGGCGACCAGATCCACGATGCCGTCACCGTTGACGTCCGCCGCCGCGATGGCGCTGATCGTCGAGCTCGGGATCGCCAGACGCGAAGTGAAGGTGTTTGCCGTCACGTCCGTGAGCGATACCGTCACGCCCGTTCCGGTCAGCGAAGCGCTGATAACCGCCCCCGAGGCGGATGTGCCCAACAGCAGTGTGTTGCTGCTGCTGGCCTGGCCGTAGCTGGCATAGTTGCATCCCTGGGCGAAGACATCGGGCAGCGTCTTGAGGCCCGCCAACCGGTGAAAATTGTCCTGTGCGGCCGGCAGCGAGGTGATCAGGGTGGCCGCCGGAGTGTTGGGCGACGCCGCATTCGGCCACACGAGATCCTCGACCAGACTGCAGTCCGATTGCCGGCGCAGCAGCACTGAATAGGCTGCGGTCACGGAGGCGGGATCCGCCGCGTCCGGCACACTGCCGACCACCACCAGGGGATTGCCCAGAAACGGCAGCTCAGGTGTGGAGGCGCCCAACGTAGGGGCGGCGTTGGGCAGCGCGGCCTTCATCCGCGGTCGCTGCGCGACGGGCGGCAGCGGTCCGGCGGGGCTGCGCGCCGGCGCGAGCTGCCGCTTGCCCAGGGGAAACCCGCCGAGAATGAGGGAAGTCACGAGTTCTTCGCGCTTGGCCTCGCAATCATCCCACACCTCCAAAGCGGCCTCATAGGATGCCGGGTCAGGATAAGCGTACGCCTCCGGCATGCTGTTCGGACATTTGATCGTCGGTGGAACCGTGAACGTGCCGATGGCGACGGCGCCGCCCGGCCCAAAGAAAGTGCCGGAGGTGGCGCCGGTCGCGCCGGCCGCGTGAGAGACGCCGAGCGCCGCCACGGCCGCCAGTACCCAGCCCCGTCGCACGGGGCCTGCCCCCGGGGCGCGGGCCCTGCCGGTCGACGCATGCGGCATCTGACTCGTCCCTGGCATCGTTTGCTCCAGTTGTCGGTTTGGTTGGTGCGGCGGAACCATAACAACGGAATGACGCCCCAACATCCCCCCAAAAGGGGGGATGCAGCGCGCGTGTCGCGGGGGGGGTTTCCGGGGGTAATATCGGGCCAGGCCTTCCCATCGACCGGAGTCTGCGTGAAAATTTTGATCGTCGACGATCACGCGCTGTTTCGCGCGGGGTTGCGCATGCTGCTCGCCACGATCGGACATAACGTGAGCTGTCTGGAGGCGTCCACCGTCGCCGACGCGCTGGCGCTCATCGCGCAGCATCCGGATTTGGAGATCTGTCTGCTCGACCTCGAGTTGAAGCAGGAACAGGGGTTTCTCGCCATCCGGCAGATCAAGGAGACTGCTCCGCAGATTGCCGTCGTCGTCGTTTCGGGCAACGAAGACACTGCGACCATACGTAGCTGCATCGATACCGGAGCCATGAGCTACATTCCCAAGAGCGTCGCCCCGGAAGTATTGACGCAGTCCTTGCGGCGCGTGCTGACCGGCGCGGTGTCGCTGCCGGATCAAGTGATCAGCGCTCCGCGATCCACGCCCGAGCTGCCGAGCTTGACGCCGCGGCAGCTGCAGGTCCTGCAAGGACTGAGCCGCGGACTGCCCACCAAATTGATCGCCCGCGAGCTCGAGCTGTCCGAGAATACGGCCAAGGAATACATCGGCGCGATACTCCGGGCCCTGGGAGTGCGCAACCGCACCGAAGCGGTGATCAAGGCCAGCCCGCTGCAGCACGTCGGGCTTCGGACAAGTGCGCCCGGATGACGGGCGGCGCCGACGCCGACACGCAGACCGCGCCCGCCCGCCAGGTGCTGGTGGAACTCGTCTCGCTGCACGCTCAGGCGATGCGGCGCATGCCATGGGTACAGGCACTCCTGGTGGCCGGCATCGGCGTCATGATCCATGCGTTCGTCGGCGCCGCGATGTTCATCGGGTGGGGTGCGCTGACCATCGGGGTCGAGGGCATCCGCGCGGGCTATTCGGCGTCGGTACTACAGCGCGCCTCGGCGGTCGCCGCCGGCCGCGTGCATGGCACGTTCATCGCGCTGGCCGCGGTCTCCGGCGCGGCAATCGGCTTCGGTGCCGCCCTGTTCATGCCGCAACTGCCGCTGCTCGATCAGGCAGCCTTGGGAATCGTGCTCTTCGCCATCCCGGCGGCGGGCGTCGCCGTGTCGCAGTCCTCGCGTTACATCGTAGCCGCCTACGCCGCCTCGATCTTGTTTCCCGCCGCGGGATCGTGGGCGCTGCTGCACGGCAGCCAGGCTGCGGGCGTGATCGGGCTGACGCTGCTGTATTGCGCCGTGATCGTGATGGCCGCGGCCGACGGCGAGAAGCTGCTGCTGCGCTCGGTGACAATCCGCCACCAGCGCGACCGGCTGGTGCGTGACCTCGAGCGCAAGAATGCCGAGGTTCGGGGTGCCGTGGCCGAAGCCGAGCACGCTGCGCAGGCGCGTTCGCGCGTGCTGGCTGCCGCCAGCCACGATCTGCGCCAGCCGCTGCACGCCCTGTCCGTCTACAGCGCCGTGCTGGCATCCAGACCGGCGCCCGAACTGCTCGACGAGGTGAGCGGCAACATCGACCAGATCGTGCGCGCACTCGGCAATCTGCTGAACGGGCTGTTGGACTTGTCGCGTCTTTCCGGCGGCTACTATGTGCCGGAGCACCAAAACGTAGCGCTGGATCGGGTCATCTCCGGCGTCTGCGCGGAATACCAGCAGGCAGCGGCACACAAGTCCCTCGCCCTGATCCAGGATCTCCGCCCGGCACGGATCCTCGGGGATCCGGTGGCCATCGGCCGCATTGCCAGGAACCTGATCGAAAACGCGATCAAATATACCGAGGAGGGCTCCGTGCGGGTGAGTTTGCACACCGAGCGGCTCGGCCGCGCGCCGCTCGTCGTGCTCAGCGTGGCGGACACCGGCAAGGGAATAGCCGCGGCGGAGCAGGACCGCATCTTCGAGGAGTTCTATCAACTCGACAATCCGGGTCGGGACCGCAACCGCGGCGTCGGTCTGGGCCTCGCGATCGTGCAGCGCCTGTGCGAATTGATCGGGGCGAAGATCGCCTTGGAATCCCGCGTCGATCAGGGGTCCTGTTTTCGCGTCACCATGCCCGCACTGGCCGCCGATCCGACGCTGCCCGAGATCCCGCACCGCGAGGCAGCCGGCATCGCCCCGACGGGCAAGCGGGTTTTCGTGATCGACGATGAGGTCGACATTCTCAAGAGCATGCGGGCGTTGCTCGAGGTCTGGGGTCTGGCGACGTCCACGGCCCGCTCGGCGGCCGAGGCCGACCGGCTGATCGTCGATCTACGACTGGGCGACGGCGTCCACGGCGCACGGCTCGCCGACCGGGCCCGAGCGCAATACGGCAATTTCCCGGTCCTCATCATCACGGGGGAAACGGCGTCGGAGGCGCTGCGGGACGCCAACGAGGCAGGCTACGAGCTGCTGCAAAAACCCATCGCACCCGAGGTGTTGCGGCGAGCCATCGCCGCGGGTTTGTCGCCGGGCGGCGGCAGCGGATCGACGACGATGCCTGCAGGGAATCCCGCGGTACACAACGCCGCTGTTCATAATTCCCGCCCTGATCTAGGAAGGTCCCGCAAGGCTGCAATAACAACTGCTCGACGGGAGTCGCCATGACAGGAAGGCCGTCATTGGGAATCCGCATCGTGGGCTTGGCGGTGCTGCTCGGGCTGTCGCAAGTGCCGGCCGCGCGGGCTGCGGTTCCTCACGTTGGCGACAGTCCGATCCCCAAGGCGCCCCGCTCGTCAGCGATCCGATGGCGCACTCGTTCGGTCCTGCGGCGGACCTCATCGTCAGCGTCTACCTGCCGGAGCCCACGGTGCAGGCACAGGGCCAGAGCGGCATCCTCGTCGCCAGTCTCCGGGGCCGCGACGCCACACAGGAATCCAATCCGCAAGATCTCAAGCCCGTGACGGCGCGACCGATGGTGAGCGCCATCTACGCGGACGCTCCGCAGCCTGCTTCGACCGCGACGTGGCGTCACAGCCAGGCGCCACGCACGTCATAGTCCTCGAGGGCATCAACGACATCGGCATCGGCAAGGGCTCGTTCAACGATATCCACTTCGAGGAACGCGAACGCGTCCGGCAGGACGTGAACAGATGGATTCGTGGCAGCGGCCAATTCGATGCCGTCATTGATTTCGAATTGACCGTCAGGGACAAGTCGGATCCGGGCAGGATGGCGGCAGCCTACGACTCCGGAGACAACCTGCACCCCTGTGACGCCGACTATGCCGCGATGGCGGACGCGATCGATCTCAAGTTCTTTGCGAAGGCACGATGACGATCAGGCGCCGGCTCACCCGAGCATGGCGAACAGCGGCGCGCTGTCGATGTATATCCGGTAGCGGGAGATGAGGACCCCTTCGGTTTCGAAGACGTTCGCGAAGGGTACCAGGACGGTGGAGCCGTTCGGCACGGTGTAGGTCACGTGTCCCTCGCGCACGGCGCTGGCGGGTCCGGCCCAGGTGGCGGTCAGTTCATGACGGCACCCGCGGATCATCCCAAAAAAACCCTGCACCGCCGCGACGATGTCGGCCCGGCCGGTGACCGCGGGAGCGTTGCCGAAGCGGAATTCGGCGGTGGGCGTCAGGAATCGCGCGAATTCGCATGCGTCACGCCGATCGATGGCGGCAAACAGCTCCGCCCAACCGATCCGGGCGTCTGTCCGGACGACCCGGGCGGTTTGTGTTTGCGAAGGTGCCCCGCTGCGGACGGTCACGGGGGTGCTCCTGGGGAACCGGCGGCAATAAGAAACGGGTCACGCAGGGGGGACAACGCGGATAATACGTAGATGAGTCGTCGGGTTGAGCGGCAAACAACGATTGCCCGACGCTGCACCGCCCCGGAATACTGCACCCGTGAAGCCCGTCGCACCCAGGATCGATGCACCCTCTCCCGCGCTGGCCGGCCCAGGCTTCGCGGCCGCCGCGCGCCGTGTGCTGCTCGCCACGCGACCCGCCTTCTTCACCGCCTCGGTTCTACCCGTGGTGGTCGGGACCGCGTGGGCCGGAGCGGCGTTACATCGTTTCGACGGTCTGCTCTTCGTGCTCTCGCTGACGGCCACGGTCCTGGCCCACGCGGCCACCAACGTCTTCAACGACGTGGGCGACGACGTGAACGGTACGGACGGCGACAACGACGACCGGATCTATCCATTCACCGGCGGGTCGCGGTTCATACAGACCGGCCTGCTGTCGCGCGGCGACATGACGGCGATCGCGGCGGGCCTTGCAGTCGCGGCGCTGGCCGTCGGGGTGATGCTCACCGTGCTGCGGGGTGCCGGCGTCGTCGCCTTCGGCGCCGCCGGCCTGCTGCTCGGCCTGCTGTACTCCCTGCCCGGCATTCAATTGTCGGCGCGCGGCGTGGGAGAGGCGTCCGTCGCCGTGGGGATGGGCGCACTGCCCGTGCTCGGTGCGGTCTGGCTGCAGGCGGGCAGCGTCGACCTGGGTGCCGCGTTGATCAGCGTGCCGGTCAGTGCCTGGGTTGCCGCCATCCTCGTGATCAATGAGGTGCCGGACGTCGAACCCGATCGCCGCGCCGGTAAGCGCACGCTGGTGGTCCGGTGGGGTGTGGTCGGCGCCCGATGGATCTACGCATCCCTCACCGCAATCGTTCTGGCGGTGAGCGGCGTCGCGACCGCCTGGCATATCCTGCCGGTGTGGTACGTCCTGCCGGCGGCGGCCCTGGCGGGTCTCGCAGGGTGGGCGGCGAGCGGCATCTCGGTACGGCGCGAGGACCGCCCGGTGCTCGCCAGAAGCATCCAGCTCACGCTTGCCATTCACACGTTCGGCGGGGTCGCACTGGTGGCCGCGATCCTGGGCACGCCACTGCGCTGACGGGCGCGCGCGGCAAACGCCTCCAGGATGTCGTCCACCGCGGCCGGCAGAATGCGATCGACGACGCAAGTGTGGTCCCCCGACGCGATGATCCGAGCCGAGATCCAGCCCCGCAGGAAGTCCGGATAGCGTTCGATGTCCGCGGCAATGCCGAAGAGCTGTTCCGCGGCGAAGGGCAACTGGCGCGCTTCACGGAGGATCATGGCCGCGAACCGCGATCGAGACGGTTCAGGCGGACAACCGAAATTCGCCAGCGCCAATTGGCATTGCCGCCGCAGGCCGTCCGTGCGATGGTCCGCCCGGTGACATTCGATGGGAGCCTGACATGAATACTGCATCCAACCCGCTCATGGCCGCCGTGCTGCTCGGGCTCACCCCCGGCGGCCTCGCGGTCGTCACCGGGGCGCGGGCCGACACCTTCGGCGCCATAGCCGCCAAATACAAGGGCGATCCCAAGGCGGCCGCGGCGCTGGCCGCAAGAGTGCGAAGCGGCGGCAAGGGCGTCTGGGGAACCGTTCCCATGCCGCCGGCCGACGCGAGGACCATCAGCGATGCGGATCTGCGCTCGGTGATCGGCTGGATCCTCGCTCCCTAGTCTGCGCGGACGCCGGGGGGGGGCGGCGTTCGAAGGCGATCGCCGCCTTCGCGAGCAGCATGAATATCAGCGCGCACAGCGCCCAGATGCCGGCGGCCACGCCGATCTCGATGAGGGTCGGCGTGTACTCGAACACTTCACCGAGGGGCGTCGGAATATATCCGGGTACCACCAGCCCCATGCCCTTTTCGATCCAGATTCCGAGGAAGGCGAGGACGCACGCCAGGTTGAGCAGCGCCAGCCTGCGCCGCCATGCATGCACCGACAGTATGACCACCGCCACCAGGTTCATCGCCAGGGCCGACCAGATGAACGGCCGCAGCGCGCCGAGTCCGTGCAAGCCGAAATACAGGCAGCGCAGCGATGCCGCATGCGTGCCTTCGTTGTAGAAATCGGTGAACAGCTCTGCACCGGTGAAGAACAGGCTGATCTGCAGACAGACGCCCATGATCAACGCGAGGGTTTCGATCACGGCTCGGGAGACCGGATATCCGGCGGCGCGGCGCCAACAGCGACCTGTTCCAGAACGGTCGCGCCGAATTGGCGCAGAACAGGAAGGCGGTGACGGTATGAATCGATATGGCCCAGAACATCGCCAGCAGGATCCAGGGAAAATACCGTCGCGGTGCCGGCTCGCGGCCGTGGAAATGACTGAACAGCAGATACATCGGAATGCCGATATTGAGGGCGAGGTAGCCGCTCAGCACCACGACGTCCCAGGCCAGCATCGATGTCGGCCAATTGAACCGCCCCACGACGGGCAGCAGATGCCAGAAGCGATCGGGGCGGCCGAGGTCGACCACGACGAAGGTCATGGCGCCGATGACCGCGGCGACGGCGAGCGCCTCACCGGTCAGGACGACGGATTTCGTGTCCTCGCGATGAAAAATGTAAGCGGGACGACGAGCAGGATCGCCGCAGCCGCGATGCCGACCAAGAACGCGAAATTCGAAATGTAGAAGCCCCAGGATACCTGGTCGCTCTTGCCGGTCACGACCAGACCCGTGGCGAGCTGCCGCGCGTAGCACAGTGCGCCGACCACGATCAGTGTCGAGAGCACGGCGACCCAGATCCAATAGACGCGGCCGCCCCGCCGCATCTCCCGCAATCCGTCCCCGATGAAGTGCACGATGGGCATGCGGCAGCCATCAGTCCGTGTAGTACCAAAATTTTGACTCGGTGCCGAGTTCTTCCTTGAGCCGGAACACCTTCTTGTTGGCCAGCACATAGCGAATCTCGCTGTGCGGGTCCATCAGATCGCCGAAGACGCGGGCTCCGGTCGGGCAGGCCTTGACGCAGGGCGGGTTGTCGCACTGCATGCACTGCACGGGCATGTAGAACTTGCCCTCGACCGGCACCGTCTTAGGATCGTAGTAGTGCTCGGAATCCTCCAGATTCATTGTTTTCGCGGATGCACGCCGACACGCAGTCCCGATAGCCCTGGCATTTCGAGATGTTGAGGGCATAGCCGAACACGACGCCGGGAATCGGCCGGACGTCTTCGCAGTGAATGTCCACGCCGTAGGTCCGTTTGGCCTTGCGCTCGATGCGCGCCAGGGCGGCCCCAATCTCGTCGGGCGTCATCCGCTGGTAATGGCCCTGGAAGAAGTCCCCGAGCATGTCCCGCAAATTGGCGCCGCCCCACGCAGGGGATGCACCGGCGGCTCCGGCCATTCCCGCGCCTGCCGAGGTCGATGCCGGCGTCGTCGTTCGCGTTCATGGCGGTGCTCCGGAGTGGGTGGCCATCGGCGAAAGCCCCGCCCTGACCGGCGGCGGCTTGCCGGGGGCTCTCGGCTTCAGCCGCGGGCTATGCGGGTCGTGGCAGGTCGTGCAGTTGTAGATCACCCGCGCACCCCGCCAAGTGGCCGCCCTTTTCCCGTGGGCGCCGAAGTACCAATCCTTCTGGCGATTGGCATGGCATTGTCCGCAGACCAGGTAGGCGTCGTTGAAATCGACCGGCTGGCCGCTCAACGTATGCAAGTGATCACGGTCCTTCAGTTGATGGCACTCGAGGCACCAGAACCGCCCGCCTCCGTGGTCCAGCACCGCGGGATGGGGGGCGCCGACCAGCGTGCGAGGTTCAGGATTCGGCGTCAGCGCCTGATGACAGGAAGAACAGGGGAAAAACGTCAGCTGGTCCACCCGCGGAACGACCGTGAATGCGGGGGCATCGGGGTAGCCGGCGAACGTCGCCGGCGCCGTGGGCTCGAGGCGCCCCGAGAGCGCATTGTCGCGCAGCGATCGAAAGGGCGCCGCCGGCTCGTCGGACCACGCCGTCGGGGCCAACGACAAGGTAACCGCCAGTTACAGCCCACCGCGCATGAAGGTCATCCGCTGCATTGCCGGATGACATCACGGACATGTCGGGATTCGTATTCGATGTTGTACGCAGACGTTACGGATCCACCGCAACCGCCCGCGCGGCACCCAGATGACGGATATTTTGATTTCGCCTAGCATGCGGCATGGCGAAAAAACAAAACACCGTGGACAACCTCCTCGATGCCCTCGTTTGGATGCGGCGCAAGGCCAAACGGCGGGAGCCCGTGGATGACCTCGTCGATGCGCTCATCGAGATGCGGCGCAAGGCAAAAAGGAAGGCGGCTCAACGCAAAAAGAACGTCAAAAAACGAGCAAAATCGAAAGGTTAACGGCCACTTCGAGAGCGGCAGACGTCGATGACCCTGCTTTCGTTGACCTGCGCACATCCCATGTCGCACAGCTGACGATAGGTGCCTTCCGCCAAGGCGCCAAACGGGCTGCCGATTCCCACCGCACGGGCAAACCTCACGCCATACTCGACGTCTTTCAGGCGCAACGCGGCGGTGAACACGATGGGGTCGTCATGATCCCCCGCCACCATCCGAAGAGTATTGCGAACGACTTGGGGACTCGCCGCCTGACCGGCGGCGATGGCAGCGGCGACAACGGCAAGATCGAGGCCCGCGCGTTCGGCGAGGGCCATCCCTTCCGCCGCCGACGCGATCTGAACGGCGCCCATCATGTTGACGATGAGCTTGTAAGCCGTGCCGGTGCCGACCGGCCCGAAACGAATGATGCGCCGGGACAGAGAATCCAACATTCCGCGTGCGCCGTTCAGCTCGTCCGGGTCGGCACCCACGAGCAAGGTGAGTCCGCCCGCAGCCGCCGCCTCGGGAAGCCCGGTCACCGGGGCATCGATGTACCGAAGCCCCTGCGACTTGCATCGGGCCGCAAGCTCGGTGACCCAATCATGGGACAGCGTCGAGCATTCGATGGCGAAGGCATCCTTGGCCATGTCGGCGGCGAGAATCCCGTCCCTCTCGAGCCAGACCGCCCGCGAAGCGGCATCGTCGGCGACCATCGCGATCACGGCATCCACTCCCTGGCATGCCTCCCTCGGCGATTCATACGACCGCGCCCCCCGCCGGACGAGCGCCTCCGCGCGTGACGCCGTGCGATTGTAGAGGTTGAGCAAGTGTCCGGCGTCGAGCAGGCGGCCGGCCATGCCGCGACCCATGTTCCCAAGACCGACAAACGCCATGCGCGCCATTCATCTTCCTCCCACCCTGGCGGAATACTAACCGACCCGCCGGGATCCGTGGGCGGGCACCGCACCGGGAATTACGATTTCGTCAGATACCGAGGATCGGCGTCATCCGCCGGCCCTCCTGACCGTTGCTTGGGACCGTGGGAGCGGGACGCTTGGCGACTTCGCTCGGAACGACCGATTCATTGAAAAACACATGGAGACGATCGATGACAATCAACACCCGCAGTCTGTCGACGGGCGCGCTTTGCACGTTCATGGCGTTGGGCCTCGCCGGCCATTGGAGCGCCGCGCAGGCGGAACCGGAGATCTCGATGAGATCCGAGGAAATGGCGCATCCCCGGCTGGTCAAGGCGATCCACGAAATGCGTGACGCGCTCAACGAGCTGCGCGCGGCCCCGAGCGACTTCGGGGGCACCAAGGCGCAAGCCATCCGGGATACGGAACTGGCGATCCACTCCTTGAAGAGGGCGCTGTACTACCGTCTCAAGATGGACGACGCGGCGATCGACCGCGCCCCGTAATTCAGGCGTGAACGCGCAGGGCCGCGGATCGGATGGCACGGTGGCGCTAGTTATGCGCCACCACCATCCCTTCGTTTCCCTGCGCGAACAGGTATAGCTGCGAGCGCATGCCGGCCCTCGTGAAGGCGGCCTGGATTTCGTCCGGGCGCAGGAAATGGTTGCCCTGCACATGCTCGGTCAGATTTTGGAACGCCATCCCTTTGCGGCCGGGCTCTCGCAGGGCGGTACGGTCGGCGGGCCACGCAGGCTCCCAGATCGCGACGTAACCCGACGGCTTGAGATTGGCGCGCAGCCAGGCGAACAGCGCGTCGGTGTCCTTCTCCCAGACATGGTGCAGCGCCCGATTCATGGCGATCAGATCAGCGGGTTCGTCGAGCGCGAGGGCATGGATGTCGCCCTCGATGAACTGCAATCGGTCCGTCAATCCCGCGTGCTGCGCCGCCGCCCTGGCTTGGACGATGTTTTCCCGGAAGCCGTCGATGCCCAATCCGCGCAGCTTGCCGAAACTGCGTGCCAGGGCCCGTAAGTACCAGCCGTTGCCGCAGCCCAAATCGACGGCAAGTCCTCCACGGGCATCGACCGCCGCAAACGCCGGTACCGCCGGGCAGATGGTGCGCTCGAACATCCCGGCGAAATTCGCCTCGAGCATCGGGCCGAACCACGGCAGCACGGTCTCCCGCTCCGCGAGGACTCGCTCGCCCGGTCGTTCGCCCGTTCGCATCAGGCCGGCGGCCCGCTCGGCCATGTGCGCGGAGAGGACGGATTGCACCGCGATGGGCATGAGCGTGTCCGGCGCCTCGGGACGCATGGCCTGTCCCGTAGCGGTCAGACGGAAGATCTCGCCGTCGACATCGAGGTATTCGAAGGCGTAGGCGGCATCGCACCAGCGCTGCACATAGCCCGGGTCGAGCCTGGCGGCGCTCGCCAATGCCGCCGATGACGCCGTGCCCAGCGCGTGCAGCCTACCGAACAGGCCGTTGACGACACCAATGTAGGCAATGTTCAGGCTGACCGCGGCCTGCGATTGTTGTCGGAAAAGCGATTTGAGTTCATCGGCGGTCATCTGCGACTCCTGATCTGGTGCGAGGAAGGCGGTCCGGGCGACAGGAACCTTGGTGCATTGTGTCACGCGGGCCGCCGACCGATCCATGTCGCCGATTCATGACGTGCCCCCTGAAAATAATTCTACAGTTTTGACCAAGGGCGCTTATGTGAAACCACACTCGGTTTCCGCCCGCCAAATCCATTGAAGTGACCCTCGCTACACGCGCAAGGCGTGTCGAGCATCCATCACACACGGGGGTCGTGCGGCAATGAATCGAATCTTTCGGCTGATTTGGAATTCTGCGCTCGGCCGTTTCATACCGGTGTCCGAATTGACCCGGGCCGCGGGACGTGGCCCGGCACGACGCCGCAAGACCCCGGGCCGATTGCGGATTTTATTCGCCGTGAGCGCCCAATGCCTCGCCGGCCTCGTGCCAGCCGCACCGCTCGGCGGCCAGGTCACCACCGGTGCCGCGCAGATCACCCAGAACGGCGCCACAACGACTATTCATCAGAATAGCCAGGCCCTCGGTGTGAATTGGCAGACCTTCAACGTCGCCGCCGACGAGACGGTGAACTTCGTGCAGCCGAACGCGGGCGCCATCGCGGTCAACCGCATCCTCGGCAGCGGCGGCAGCCAGATCTTGGGCCACCTGGATGCGAACGGCCAGGTGTGGCTCATCAACCCGAACGGCATCCTGTTTGGCAAGAGCGCACAAGTCAACGTCGGCGGTCTGGTCGCCTCGGCCCTCGATGCGAATGCGGCCGGTGGCGGCTCCCGGACCTTCAGCGGCAGCGGCACCGGCAGCGTCCTCAACCAGGGGACGATCACGGCGGCGAACGGCGGCTACGTCGCACTTCTCGGCAACACGGTCGGCAATCAGGGCATCATCAGCGCCCGCCTCGGCACGGTGGCGCTCGGCGCCGGCTCGGCGGCGACACTGACCTTTGCGGGCAATCAGCTGCTGCAGGTCGCCGTGGACGAGAGCACGCTCGCCGCGCTCGCCAAGAACAGCGGCATTTTGGCCGCGGATGGCGGAGCGGTATACATGACCGCGGGCGCGAAGAACAGCCTCTTGGCGAGCACGGTCAACACCTCGGGCGTCGTTCGGGCGCGCACGGTGGAAAACCGCAACGGCACGATCGTATTGAGCGCCGGCGATGCCGCGGGCACCGTGGCGGTGAGCGGAACGGTCGATGCGTCGGCCCCTGCCGGCATCGGCGGCACGGTCACCGTGACGGGTCAATCGCTGACCGTCGCAGCCGGCACCCGGATCGACGCCAGTGGCAGCGGCGGCGGCGGCAGCATCCGGATCGGCGGCGGCTGGAAGGGCGGCGAGGGACTTTCGCAGGCGACCTCCGTCAGCGTCGATCGGACCGCCACCTTGAGCGCGTCCGCGACCGCTCAGGGCAATGGCGGGGAGATCGTCGTCCGCTCCGACGTGAACGCCGCACAGTCGTCCACGAGGGTCTACGGCACGCTGCTCGCCGAAGGCGGTGCCGCGGGCGGCGCGGGCGGCAGGATAGAGACCTCGGGCCATTGGCTCGACGTCGCCGGCATCGATGTCTCGGCGGCGGCCACCAAAGGGGCGGCGGGCGAATGGCTCCTGGATCCGTACGACGTCAACATCGGCTCCGCGGGCACCGGCGTCGGCGGCGGCACCTACGTGCCGACGTCCTCCTCGACCATCACGGCCTCCTCGATCGGCGCAGCACTGCAGGGCGGCAGCAACGTCACGATCACCACCGGGACTTCCGGGGGCAACATCGGCGACATCACGGTGAACAGTCCGATCACCATGGCGGGCAGCCCCACGGACGTGACACTCACCCTGCAGGCGGCCGACTCGGTCGTCGTCAACAGCCCGATCAGCAACACCGGCGGGCCCGGCAAGCTCAATGTCAATCTATGGGCCGACAACGACAACGGTGTGCACGACGGTGTCGGCGTCGTCATCCTCAACAACAGCATCAGTACCGGAGGGGGTTCGATCTCCTTCGGCACCGGCGCCACGATGACGATCAACGGCGTCGCCAACACCCTCGTGGGCGGCGATGTGTATGTCGGCGGCAGCGGCGCGGTCAATCTGACCACCGCCGGCGGCAGCGTGGCGCTCGACGGGCAGCTCATCATCGCCAACCACGGCGGGTTGAACATCGATACCACCAATGGCACGGGAACCTCCGGAAACGTCTCGTTCGCGGGCGCCATCGATTCCGGCAACTCGTATGCACTGGTCACCGGCTTCGGGAGCGTCACGTGGACCGCGGCACTGGCGGATGCCAAATCCGGCACCGGCGCCACGACCGGCGATACCTATCTCGCGACCATCACCTCCCGGCTGGAAAACGCCGTGGTCAGCTACTCAGTCCAGTACCAGCAGTCCTGGCTCGGCGCCGAGCGGGTGTTCGGCCTCGGCACCGACGCCGTATGGCGCTGGGTCGCGGGACCCGAAGGTCTGCAAAACAACGGCCAGGGGCTGCCGTTCTTCACCCAGAACGGCTCGACGACTCCGGGCAACACCGGCAGCTACATGAACGGTGGCACCGCCATCAACGGCGCCTTCAACAACTGGAACCCGGGGACCCCCGAACCCAACAACTACGGCGGCACCAACCTTTCCCAGAGCGGCTCCGGCGAGTGGGCGATGCAGTTCGTCGGCACCCAGGGGCAGTGGAACGACCTCAATCCCACCAGTCACAACCTGCCCTTCGCACAGGAAACCAACCTGGCGCCCTCGGCCTTGGCGGTAAACGCCGGGACCACCGGCACGGTGACTTTTGGCGGCAAGATCGGCCAGAACAAGCCCCTCTCGACGCTCAACGCCACCGGGTTGATCCTCGGATTGAACAACAACAGCACCAACATCTCGACCACCGGT
Organism: Nevskiaceae bacterium; assembly: GCA_037445285.1. Lineage (GTDB taxonomy): Bacteria > Pseudomonadota > Gammaproteobacteria > Steroidobacterales > Steroidobacteraceae > Bog-1198. The sequence continues at coordinate 18,532 of JBBIKV010000031.1, forward strand.
CCGCTGACGCTGAATGGTCAGGTGCAGATCAACAACGTCGACTACAACGTCCTGGTGGTCACCGCGCCCAGCGTCACCACCACCTACGGTTCGACCCTGCCGGCGCTGACGCCGACCTATAGCGGTTTCGTCAACGGCGATACCCAGGCCTCACTGACCTCGCTCGCGACGGCAACCACCACCGGCAGCACCGCATACATCAGTTCGGCACCGATCACCGCCTCGGGAGCCGCGGATACGACCAACCCAACCCGCTATTTCTTCTTGTACGATCCGGGTACGCTCGTGGTCAATCCGGCGCCGCTGACGGTGACCGGCACCCTGGTCACACCCAAGAGCTACGATGGCACCACCTCGGCCACGCTCACGGGCGGCAGCCTGGCGGGCGCCCTCAGTGCCGACCTGCCGAACCTGACCCTGACCCAGTCCGGTACCTTCGTGTCCGCCAACGCAGGCATCAATGTCGGCGTGACCGTAAACGACCTGGTGACCGGCAGCGCGGCCGCAGACTACACGTTCAGTCAACCGACCGGCGTCGCCGGCACCATCAATCCGAAGGGCATCACGATCAGCGGCACGGCGGCCGCGAACAGCAAGGTCTACAACGGAACCACCCCCGCCACCCTCTCGGGCGGCTCGCTCGTGGGCATTCTCGGCGCCGATTCCAACCACGTGTCCCTGCAGGGCAATTTCGCAAGCGCCGACGTCGGCAATGGCATCGCCGTCACGGCCAGTTTGACCGGATCGGCCGCCGGCAATTACGTCGTCACCAACCTGCCGAACCTCTCGGCCAACATCACTCCGGCTCCGCTGACCCTCACCGGCACCGAGACCGCCGCGTCGAAGACCTACGACGGCACCACCGTCGCCGCTCTGGCGGGCGGCACGCTCGCCGGCCTCGTCGGCACGGACGTGAACTCCATCTCCCTGAGCGGTGCCTTCGCGAGCGCCAACGTCGGCAACGGCATCCCCGTCACCGCCGCGCTCACCGGCGCCGGGGTCGGCAACTACTCCTTCACCTCGCCGACTCTCGCCGCCAACATCACCCCGCGGCCGCTGACCCTCACCGGCACCGAGACCGCCGCATCGAAGACCTACGACGGCACCACCGTCGCCGCTCTGGCGGGCGGCACGCTCGCCG
>JBBIKV010000031.1:19772-38355 GCA_037445285.1 Nevskiaceae bacterium
GCTGACCCTCACCGGCACCGAGACCGCCGCATCGAAGACCTACGACGGCACCACCCTCGCCGCTTTGGCGGGCGGCACCCTCGCCGGCCTCATCGGCGCGGACGTCAACTCGGTCTCCTTGACCGGCAATTTCGCCACTCCGAACGCCGGGCAGAACATCAGCTTGCTGCTCGGTCTGACCGGCAATTCCGCCTTCGACTATATGATCGCAAGCCCCCCCCAGGTCACCGCCAACATCGCTCCGGCCCCGCTCGTCGCCACCGCGTCGCCCGCCTCGCTGAGCGTCGGCGGCACGCCCCCGGCGTTGGGCGGCAGCTTCAGCGGCTTCGTCGATGGTCAAACACTCGCGTCCCTGCTCGCTGCCGGGTACCGCCAGTTCTGGACCACCGCCGCCGATGGCAGTTCGGCCGCCGGCCACTACGCCATCTTCGGTGCGTTCAACGACGGCAATTACTCCGTGACCCAGGCGGCCGGCAACGCCGGCGCCCTGATCGCGTCGGTGGCCGCACCCTTGTCGCCGAACACCTCAGGCGGCCTGCTGGCAACGATCGGCGGGGGAGCCCAACTCAGCGGCGCAACCCAACCCGGCGGCGTGGGTGCGCCCGGCGGAACGGCGACATTCGGCACCGCGGCCGCACCCGGCAGCGGTATCGTTGCCGGTGACGCCGGCACGTCCACCGCCCCCATGAACGATTCGGTCAACGCCGGCAGTGCGGGCACCCCCGGCGGCGGGAGCGGTGCGGACCCGAATTCCGCGGACCGCTCGACGTCCGGTTCGACCGATCGGCACGAGTCCAATCTCGGCGGCCGACGCCTCCTGGTCATCGACGGCGGCGTGAATAGCGCCCGGACGGCTCGCGCCGCCCCCACGGGGCTCGCCGAATGAGCCACCTCCCGAACTCACATCGAGTACCCACAATGCCCTGCTCACGACATTCCGCGTGCAAGCCCTCGCTGAGACATTGCCTCGTCGCGTTGACCTTGGCGCTCGTCGGCCACGGCGCCTACGCCGCGCCCCCGCCAACCGGCGGTCAATTGCTGCAGGAAGTCCCCACCCCGACTCCGCCCTCGGCCCCGCAAGCCCCGCACATCGTCATCGTGCGCCCCGAGGGCAGCGCCATGGCCGAGGGCAAAGGCGGCCCCGGCGCGGCCGCCGAGGCGTTCCCGGTGACCCGCATCGAATTCACCGGCAACGTCGCACTCAGCGCCGACAAGATTCGCGCCGTCATCGCATCGAGTGAGGGCAAGAGCCTCACCCTGGGTGACTTGCAGAAACTCGCCGACCGCATCACCGAACTCTATCGGGACTCCGGATACCCGTTTTCCCAGGCATACATCCCGGCACAAACGATCAAGGATGGCCTCGTCCATCTCGCCATCCTCGAGGCGACCTACGGCGAGGTCACGCTGCACAACGCGAGTCGCATTCGAGATTCGGTGCCGCGGTCCGTGCTCTCGCAACTCAAGCCCGGCATGTCGGTGGATCAGGCCTCGCTGGACCGGGTCCTGCTGTTGACCTCGGATCTCCCCGCCACGTCCGTCAAAGGCACGCTGAGCCCCGGGACGACGCTCGGCACCTCCAACCTGCAGGTCGACGTCGAACCGGCTCCCGCCGTCAACGGCAGCGTCTCCGCCGACGATTACGGCAACGCCGCCACCGGGCGCGAACGGCTCAACGCCAGCATCAACCTCGACAATCCGCTGCGCCTCGGGGACATCCTGTCGGCGAGTGCGCTCACCGAGGGCCGCGGCCTCAATTACGGTCGCCTGGGCTACGATCTGCCGATCTACGGACCGGCCACCCAACTGGAGGCCCATGCCTCGACGCTGGACTACAAGATCGTCCATGGCAGCGCGATCGCACTCGGCTCGCACGGGACGGCGAGCGTGTTCGGAGGCGGCATCCAGCAATACCTCCTGCGCAGTACCGGGGCCAACGTCACGGGCAATCTCGTGTTCGAGGACACGGCTTTGCGGGACGACGTCAACGTCTCGGACGTTCACACCGATCGCCACACACAGGACTGGCATGCGTCCGTGACCGCGGTGGTCGGCGATGCCACCGGCGTGACGAACCTGAACGGCGGCGTCACCCTGGGTCGCGTCATCTTCGACAACTCCACCGCGCGACTGGTCGACGGCTCCGGCGGCGCTACGGCAGGTCAGTTCACCAAGTACGTGATGACCGTGTCGCGGCTGCAGAACCTGTTCGCCAAAACCTCGCTCTACGTCTCCGCCAATTACCAAGGAGCCAGCAAAAATCTCGACAGCTCGGAGCAGCTGTTCATTGGCGGCCCCTACAGCGTGAGGGCCTATGATAACGGCGTCATCTCAGGCACCCAGGGCAACGTCGAGTCGGTCGAACTGCGGCGCGAACTGATGGAGGGCCCGTTCGGTCGATGGCAAACCGCGCTGTTCTTCGATCACGCTCAGGTGCAGATCGAAAAGAACCCCTACACGGCCGGTCCCAACGCGGCCAACCTGTCCGGCGTCGGTGTCGGCCTAAACTGGTTGGCCCCGCATGGTTGGCTGCTCAATTCCGCAGTTTCCACTCCGGTCGGTGCCACACCGATCGTCGTCGGAGCCCGCGACTCGGTGCGCTTCTGGGTGCAGTTGCAAACGGCGTTCTGACGGGCCGGTAGGCGACCGGGTCACCGACGCCTCCGGCCTAGTCGACGTCCGCCTGATCGGGATCATGCGGCGGGGCGAGATCCTCCCGCAGCGGCGGCCGTCCGGAGCGGCGCCGTGCGGCATTCAACCCGGCAAGCTGCGAGCGGATCCGCTCCCACTCGGCATCGATGGGCCTCCACTCCGACAGTACGTTCTCGGCGGCCATCGCCTGGCTGCGCGTCGGCGCCGCATCGGCGGCGACGACGAGGCCGTACAGCGTGGCCAGATCGCCGTTGACACTCTCCAAGCCGCGGCGCGGCGAAGGCAGACCCGACGAGGCCGCGTCGCCCTGCGCTTGGCCGGCCGGTTGGCCGGCGACGGGTTCCCCGCCGGTCGACCCCTCCATGAATTGCGCCAGCGTTCGATCGAACGCCTGCACGCGTCCGTCCGCCGGCACCCCGGCGGGACATCCCAAGGCCTTGATTTGGGCACGGAGCGATCGTACCTGGAGCAGCGCCCCGGTACTGTCGTCGAGCGCCGCGGCAAGCCGTTCTGCCAGTTCGAATTGCGCCGCGTAGCCGGCGGCATCCAGGCGCACGCGCGGATCGGGTACGACGGTGAGCGGCTGTTCCCAGTGCCGTCCGCCCACCGTCAGTCGCACGCGATAGTCGCCCGGTACCGCCACCGGTCCGGAGGGTTCCTGCGGCGTATCTCCGGGTACCGCCGAGATGGGGAACCCCCGCTGCGGGGTGCGCGGACTCTCGTAGTGCAGATCCCACACCCAACGATGCATGCCCGCCGTCGCCGCCGGCGGATGCGGCGGTCGGATCCAGTACGCCGGGATCAATTCCCGTTCGCGCTCCGCCGCCGTGAATGGCGGGGGATCGGCCGTGGCCGCCCGCCGCACCACCTTGCCGCCGCCATCCAGCACTTCCAAGGTCACGCCCGCCACCGCACGGTCGAGAAAGTAGTCGATGACGGCTCCATCGGGGGGATTGCGCGCCGTGGGCTCGTCCGGCGGGATGGGCGTGTCGGTGCCCGTGCTGCGCTGCACGCGAACGGCGTTCGCCGGCTTCAGCAGCCGCGCGTCCTGCCCCGCGGGCACCGGAACGAATTGCCGCAACGGACTGATGTCATCCAACACCCAAAACCCCCGGCCATGCGTCGCCACGATGAGATCCTGATCGTGGATCGCCAGATCGCGCATCGAAGTATGCGGCAGGTTCAGCTGCAGCGAACTCCAATGATCCCCGTCATCGATACTCACCCACACCGCGGTCTCCGTGCCGGCGAACAACAGCCCGCGGCGCACCGGATCCTCGCGCACGGTATTGGCGGGTGCCCCGTCCGGCAGGCCCGCGCCGATGTCCTGCCAGGTTTTGCCGCCATCTCGCGTGCGGTATAGGTAGGGTCTCAGGTCGTCGATGCGAAACCGGCTGACCGATGCGAACGCCTCCTGCGGATCGAAGTGCGACGCCTCGAGCTGCGTCACCTTGCTCCACGGCGTGAGCGCGGGCGGCGTGACGTTCTGCCACTCCTTGCCCTCATCGGCGGTACGCCAGATCAAGCCATCGTCGGTGCCGGCCCAGAGCAGGCCTGCCTGCCGCGGCGATGCCGCGGCGGCATAAATGACGCCGCGCTGCTCACCGGCCTTGGGTAAATGCAAGTCCCCGACGCTCGCGGGGATCCCAGGATTCTCGCGCGCCAGATCGGGACTGATGGCGGTCCACGTGGCGCCCGCGTCGCCGGTGACGTACAGCCGGTTGGCCGCGTAATACAGCCTATGAGGATCCATTGGTGAGAAGAAGATCGGCTGCGTGCGGTCGACCCGCACCTGCGGCCCCTTGAGAGGAATGGGGGAGATGTTCTGCACCTGGCCCGTCGACCGGTGCGTCCGGGTCACCACGTTGCGGCCCGCTCCATAGACGACGTCCGCGTCGAGCGGATCGGGAGCGACGAAGCCGTACTCGATGACCCCCACCGGATGCCACTCCCGGTTCGTGATCTGTCCGTCATTGCCGCGGTCCGCGATGCACACCGAGCCGCTCTCCTGCTGACCGGAGCACAGGAGATAGGGAAAGGTCGGCGCGATGCCGATGTGATACAGCTGCGCGGTCGGCTGGTTGTACCAGGAACTCCAGGTGGCGCCCCCGTTCACCGTGACCAGGGCGCCCTGGTCGCCCACCAACGCGATGTGCCGCGGGTCGTCCGGACTGATCCACAGATTCTGATAATCGTCGCCGCCCGGCGCGCCGCGCAATGGCACCCAGGTGACGCCGCCGTCCACCGACTTCATGGCGACGATGGTGGCGCTGTACACCACGTCGGCATTGGAGGGATCGGCCTTCAATACGGGCAGGTCGCCGCCGCCGATCCGCAATGCCGGCCGCGGATCCTCGGTGATGCGGCGCCAATTCTCCCCGCCGTCGTCCGAGCGGTACACCCCGAGTCCCGCCCCGGAGCTGTAGTCGCCGGGTGTCGTCGTCGCGACGGTCGCATAGAGACGGCCGGGTTGGCTGGGCGCCACCGCGAGGTCGATCTGAGACAGATTGTCGGGAAGTCCGCGCTTGAGCGGACGCCAGTGATCGCCGCCGTCGGTCGACTTGAAGAGTCCACCCGCCGTGCCATCGAATTCGTTGTTGTCCTCCCACGGGCCCGAGCGGGAATTCCACAGGGCGGCATAGACCACGTTTCGATCGTGAGGGTCGAACTTCACGCCCGAGCCACCCGTGTTCTCGTCCACCCACAGGACCCGCGTCCACGAGCGGCCGCCGTCATCCGATCGATAGATTCCACGCTCGGTGCTCGGACCGAACGGATGACCCAGGACCGCTGCGAACAGGCGGTTCGGGTCCACGGGATCGACGGCGAGTTCCGGAATCTGCTGCGCACCGCCAAGCGCGAGATGCGTCCACGTCGCGCCGCCGTCCGCCGAGCGGTATAGGCCGTTGCCCACCGACAAATCGGGGCGGTGCAGTCCCTCGCCCGAGCCTACGTAGAGGATGCGGGAATCCGACGGTGCCACGGCGATCGCACCGATCGACTGGGTGGGCTGCGCATCGAATATCGGCGTCCACGTGCGGCCCTCGTCCTGCGTCTTCCACACGCCGCCGTCGACCGCCCCCACGAACAAAGTGTCCGGTCTTCCCGGCACGCCGGCGACCGCGCGCGTCCGGCCGCCGCGGAACGGGCCGACCATCCGCCATTGCAAGGACTGCGATGCCGCCTCCGCGGCGGCCGGCGGCGGCTGGATCGCCGACAGCGGTTGACGCGTCGGCGCCGTCGCTGCCGCCGCCGCGCCGTACGCCGCCGCGAGTCCATACAGCATCGTGCCGGCGTATCGCAGACCCACAGCCATTTGCATCCTCAGCCCCTCGCAGCAAAGAACGGACGTCGCGCGCGCCCAGCATAGCGAAACCAAGGAACCCCGTGCGATCGAGGTTTCACGCATCCGTGGCGCCTTGGCATCGCGGGCGGGTCCACTGCGCCTCGAACTCGGCCCGCCGCGGGAAGGATTTCTGGGTTCCGATCCGGGTGGTCGACAGGGCGGCATAGAGATTCGCACGCTCCACGGCCGTCCGGTCAGCGAGACCCTCTGCCAGAAATGCCGCGAAACTGCCGATGAACGCGTCGCCCGCCCCCGAGGTATCGGCCGCCGCGACCGGAAACGGCGGCACGATCCAGTGGCCCGCGGCGTCCGCCAACAACGCACCGCGTGCGCCCAAGGTGATGACGACCCGCCGAAACCCCTGCGCGAGCAGCGCGGACGCACAGGCCGACGCCTCGGCCTCCGAGCGCACCGGCAGGCCGGTGAGGAGTTCGGCCTCGACTTCGTTCGGTATGAAATAGTCCGCGTGCGACAGTTCGGACAGGGTGGTCGGCACGGCCGGCGCCGGATTGACGATGCAGCGGATGGCGTGGGCACGTGCGAGACGAATGGTGTGGCGAACCGTCTCCAGCGGGACCTCGAACTGCAGGATGATCACCTCCGCGCGCGCCAGATCCGGCAGGGCCGCATCGACATCGGCCGGCATCAGGCGGTCGTTGGCGCCCTTGACGACGATGATGCGATTCTGACCGTTGGGCTCCACAAAGATCGGGGCAACGCCGGTGGGCGCACCCTCGACGATGCACACGTGCGTCGTGTCGATGCCGAAGGAGGCGAAATTGTCGATCGTCGCCTGCCCGAACAAGTCGTCGCCGACCTTGGCGACCATCATCACTTGCGCGCCGCAAAGGCGCGCAGCAACCGCCTGATTCGCGCCCTTTCCCCCGAAGCCCAGGTCGAAGCCCGTGCCGAACAGGGTTTCACCGGGACGGGGGAAGACCTCCGTGAAGGTCGTGAGGTCCGTGACGGCGCTGCCGACCACGGCAATGCGGGGTGACCCAGTCATGCGTATCCCTCCTCCGAAGACGATTCCGCTACGCCGCCGCAGTCAGCAGTTCATTGAACAGCGCCGATGCGCCGATCCGGAAATTCCCGGGTAAGGCGCTTCCCGGACCGAACCTCCGTTCGTAGATCGCGAGATAGCTCATGGCATCGTCGATGGTGCGGATGCCGCCGGAGGCCTTGAAGCCGATCGAACGGCCGTACCCGCCGGCCGCCCCGATGACCTCGCACAGGATCTGCGCCGCCTCGGGCGTCGCGGCGGGCTGCGTCTTGCCCGTGGAGGTCTTCAGGAAATGCGCACCGCCCTCGATGGCAATTTCGGCGCCGAGACGGATGTTCCCGGCGCTGACCAACCGGCCGGTTTCCAATATCACCTTCAGCAAGGCGCTCTGCGCACAGGCCTCGCGGCAGCCTCGGACCACGTCGAGGCCGGTGCGCGTGTCGCCGGCCAACAGCGCCTGATACGGGAACACCACGTCCACCTCGGTCGCCCCCGCCGCGACGGCCGCGGCGGTCTCCGCGACCGCCTCGTCGATCGTGCCCGTGCCGCCCGGAAAATTCGCCACCGCACACACCGGAATGCCGGTGCCTCGCAGCACATCCAGGGCCGCGGGAATTCCGCGCGCCCAAATGCACACCGCGGCGGGTTTGACCGGCGCCGCGCAGGCGAGCAGCGAGAGCGCACGCACCGTGGCGGCGTCGTCCGACGCATTCAGACTCGTCAGGTCGGTCAGGGTAATCAGCCGTCGCGCGAGGACGGTCCGCGAAACAGGTCCGATGCTCATACGTCCATGGTAGCAGGTCGAGTCTTCAGCGAGGGATCATTGATGCGGCAGCTGATCCTGCGGGATGCGGAAACCGAAGGGTCACGACGGCTCCGCCATCAGGCGCGTCGTCGATCTGCACGCTGCCACCGCACACCTCCATGATCTTGTGCGTTATCGCAAGGCCGAGGCCGGCGCCACTCCGCTGGCGATCGGCGCGCCAAAATCGCTCGAAAACCGCCGTCCGCAGTTCGACCGGAATGCCGGTGCCGTGATCGCGCACCCGGATCTCGCGGCCCGGCCCGACACTGACCTCCACTTCCGTGCCGGGCGGAGTGTGCACCAGCGCATTCTCGATGAGATTGCGCACCGCGCGTTCCAGCAACTCGCCGCGGCCTTCGACGGCCGCGCTCCCGTCGTTTCGATATCGAATCGTCCGTCCCGACTTGACTGCCACCGGTACCAGATCGGTGGCTACCTGGCTCGCGATTTCATGCAGATCACACCGGTGCTGGCGCATGCCCTCCAAGGCGTCGGTCCGCGCCAAATCCAGCATCTGGCCGATCAATCTCGACATCGAGGCGGCATCACCCTCGAGTTTTTGTCGTTCCGCAGACGACGGCAGGCGCTCGATGGTCAGGGTCATCGACGCGAGCGGGGTCCGCAGCTCATGCGCGGCATCCGCGGTGAATTGACGCAATGCGTGGATCGCCCGTTCCACCCGGTCAAGCGCTCGATTCACGGCCATCAACAGCAATGACACCTCGACGGGAGATGCCGGCTGGTGGAGGCGTCGACTCGGATCCGTGGGATCGAGGGCGTCCGCTTCCTCGACGGCCCGCTCCAGCGGCTTCAGCATACGACGCACCACCGCCACGTTGAAGAACAGCAGCAGGAAGGACAGCGGAATCAGGGGCAACAATACGTGGTCGCGTACCTCTTTGAAGAGCGCGGGAACGAACGGCCGCAAACCCGTGCCGGAGGCCGCGAGCCCAATCCAGCCGGCACGACCACCAAGGTCGACCCGGCGGACGCCCGTCAGAAAGAACCGATCACCATGGATTTCGCGCGATGTGGTGGACTGAACGTCCGCCAACGGCGCATCAGGCAAGGGGACGTTGCCGGGATTGAACACCTCGAGGCGAGCCCCTCGGTCGTCGAAGAGGACGAATGCCCTGGTCGTGGAACCCGCGAGCCACTTCGCGCCATCGAAGCGCATTCCATTTCGCCCGATGGATTCGGCGATCCGACGCGCCTCGAGCGAGACGAGCTCCTCGCTCAAGCTCTCCTCATCGTTGACGTACATCGCCACCACGATGCCGACCTGGAGCACGGCGAAGATCGCCGCCACGACGGCGAGCCGGCCCGCGATTTGATAGAACAACCGCGCGCCCTTGCGGGCCGGCACGCCGTTGACAGGGGGGGTCATCGGCCGGCCGAACTCGCCGGCGCGGTCAGCATGTAGCCGATGCCATGCGCCGTGTGGATGGTCACGTCCGCCCCACCGCCTCCCAGCCGGCGCCGCAAACGGGACAATGCCGTGTCGATGGCATTGGGTGTGACCTCCGCGTGCAGAGCGTACATGCCGGCGTCGATGGCCGTTTTTGCCACCACCCGGCCGCAATGGCGCATCAACAGTTCGAGTAGCGCGACTTCCCGCGGCGGCATATGGATGTTCCTGCCGTCCACATGCACCTCCCGCGTCACCGTATCGAGTGACACGTTGCCCGATTCCAGTACGATCCCCAGGCTCGCTCCCGGGCGCCGCAGAAGGGCCCGGCAGCGCGCTGACAGTTCCGCTATGGCGAAGGGCTTCACGAGATAGTCATCGGCACCTCTATCGAGGCCGTGTACGCGATCCCCGACTCCATCGCGGGCGGTGAGAATGAGAATGGGAGTGGTCACTTTGGCGCGCCGCAGACTCTCGATGAGCGTCACGCCATCCCCGTCGGGCATGCCCAAGTCCAGCAGGATCAGATCGTAGGGCGTTGCCGCCAGCGCCACCCGCGCCGACGCCAGGGTGTCGAATCGATCGACGGAGAAGCCATCCGCTTCGAGGCCGAGACCGATGGATTCGGCCAGGCGATGATTGTCCTCAATGAGAATCAGTCGCATGATCGACATCCGTTCCGGTCGGTGGGCGTTTTCTGCCCGTGAACATGGCCTTGATGAGATTCTCGCGGTGACGGAAGCTCTCGAAGACCGCCGCCGCGACATGAATCCCGGCGAGGACCGCGATCGTCATCGCGCACGTCTCGTGCAGCTCCTCGAGAGTCTCATTGCCGAAAAATCGGTCGAGTCCCATCATCCATCCGGTGACGCTCACGGCGATCAACGACCCCAGCAGCGCCAGGATCATGACAGAGCCGGCCGGATTGTGCCCGATGTATCGCGGCTCCGACCGGGAAACGAGTCTACGCAGATATCCGGCCAGCGCAGCCGGCGACGGCACGAAATCCGTGAAGCGCGCGTGGGCCCCACCCACGAAGCCCCAAAGCACCCGCACCGCGACGGCGGCCGCGACGACATATCCGACGGCCCGGTGAAACCGGTTTCCCTGCTCGATGACGAGGTTGATCGCACAACCGGCGACCACCGTCCAATGAAACAGGCGCACGACCGGGTCCCAGACCCGGATGGACCCCGGTTCGCCGCTCGTGGAGGCAATTGAAGCCTTTGAGGATTCCGATCGTGCGCTCATGACGGTTCTCCGGCCGGGTCAATCGTCGTTGGATTGGACGACGCTGCCGTCGACGGGATTGAAATAGACCTCCGCCTTGTGACCCTTGGCGTCGATCCCATAGATCTCATAGCACGACCCGCTGGTCTTGAAGACCTTGATCTCCCGGTAGCCCATGGTCGCGATCTTCTCCTTCATCTTGGCTTCGGACAGCCAGGCCGTCTTCGGCTCCTTCGTGCACGGAGGACTGGCGTAGGCCGCCATGGGCGAGAAAGCGACCGCGGCGAGCGCCATCAACGCGCCTGATGCCTTCGATGTGAATGCCGTATTCATGTGAATCTCCTGTGTGATTGCCGTCGGAGCATTGCACCCCGACTGCCTCCGAGATTACGGCTCGATTCTGACGAAGTACTGACGGTGATGCTGTGAGGGAAAGTACCCACGGTCAGGACTTTGTCAGATCCCGCGAATAATGTGGACCCCGTTGTCACCATCGGCAACCACCTGAGGAGAACATGATGAAGCGGTTCAAAATTGCTTGTTTGGCGGGCGCCGTCGCCGCCATATTGGGGGCCGCCGGGATTGCCGCCGCCGCCGATCTCGCGCCACAAACCCGGAAGAATCTCGATGCGGCCATGCATGGCGAGGCGTACGCCAACCTCAAGTATCGGGCGTACGCGGAGGCTGCTCGTAAAGCGGGCAATGAGGATCTTGCGCGCCTGTTCGAGGAGGCGGCGGATGTCGAGTCCAAGGAGCATTTCGCCCGCGAAGCCGATGCGGCGGGATTGGCGGGATTCGACGCGCGAAATCTGGCCGACGCAATGTCCGCCGAGAACTACGAGAACACGAAGATGTACATCGGATTCGCCGACGAGGCGGAGAAGGCGGGCGACAAGAAGGTCGCGAAGATGTTCCGGCAGATCGCCGCCGACGAGGGCGACCATTATCAGCAGTTCAAGGAGGCGTTCGTCAAGCTCACGAATGTGCCTGCCAGGGCGAGCACAGGAAACGAAAAGAGCGCTCTTCACGATTAGGGCGCGGTGTGGGGACGTGGTGTCGAGATATCCAGGCTGAGCCGTCAGCCTGGGTTCTCCCCACGGCAGCGTTCGGTATCGTACAGACAGGCGATCCGTTCCGATTCAAGCTGGCTCGTCGTCGTCGCGCCCAAGGAGGCCGATATGAAATCCGTCCTGTTACTGTGTGCGTTGGCCATCACCCTGCCGGTGACGGCCGCGGCACAAGAGGCGCGAAGCACCAAGTGGGTGAACCTGCGTGCCGGCCCCGCGCGCGATTATCCGTTGGTGACACGATTGGGACCCGGGACGCCCTTGGCGGTCCAGGGCTGCACCCAGGGATTCGGCTGGCGCGACGTCGTCGCGCCGGGCGACGTGCATGGATGGGTCTATGCCGGCAACATCGCCTACCCCTATCAAAGCTCAGAGGTGCCCGTCCTCACGTATGGCGCGGTGATCGGGTTTCCGATCATCACGTTCATGATCGGCGACTATTGGGGCCAGTACTACAGGAACAGGCCCTGGTATGGAAACGAATCAAGATGGCGGGATCGACCGCCCATGTTCGGGCCACGGGGTCGCCCGCCGGGCGGCAATCGGCCGGCCGAGGGGCCTGGGCGGCCCGGAGAACACCGGCCGTAGCTGCCCGCGAGAGATCGCAGGGGATCGAATCATCGATCGTCCCAGGGACCCGGATGACCCTTCAAGTAATTTCCCACCGCCTCACCCACGGTGGGAAAGAAGCGCTCCTCGCCGACCCTCGCGAACAGTCCGAAGCGCTTCAGTTTGTCCTTGACCGGGTCCTTCATTTCGGCGAAACACAGGTCGATTCCCGCCGCGAGCAACGTATCTTCGAGTTCACTCAGGACATCGGCGGCCGTCACGTCGATGCTGGTGACCGGCTCCGCCGTCACGACGAACCACACCACCGGCGTCGGCGAATCCGCAATGGCGTCGAGCACCCGGCTGCGAAACAACTCGGCATTCGCGAAGAACAGCGGCGCATCCCATCGGAACAGAACCAATCCCGGCACGACTCGAGCCTCCGGGTACCGGGTGATGTCATGGTATCCCTTCAAGTCCGAAACTCGGCCCAGGATGGCGTAATGCGGACGCCAGCCGTCCCACAGAAACTCCAGGACCGCGATCCCGACCGCGAGTCCGATGCCGGGTACGGCGCCGAATGCCGCAACGCCTATCGTACAGGTGACCGACAGCCAGAATTCCCAGCGCTGAACCCGGTAGATCCGGTGCAGATCGGCGATCTCGATGAGCGAGACGGCAGAAGCCATGACCACCGCCGCCAACGTGGCCATGGGCAGATTCTCGAGCAGGTTGGGCGCCACCATCAACAGGGTTGCGACGGCCAATGCTCCCACGACCCCCGTCAACTGCGTCTTTGCGCCTGCCGCGGCCGCTACCGGAGTTCGGGAGGCACTGCCGCTGATCGGAATTCCCTGAAACAGCGCCGCCGCCAGGTTCGCCGCCCCCAATCCCACCATTTCCTGGTTGGGATCAACGGAGGACGCGGAGCGGGTTGCATAGGCGCGGGACAATACACTGGTATCGGCAAATGACACGAGAGCCACGGCAAGCCCTCCCAGCAGCACCGGAGCGAAGTCAGCCGAAGCCACCCAGGGGAACGCGATGGCGGGCAATCCCTGAGGCAGGGGCCCTAGAACCGCGACACCGGCAAACGTGGCGAAATCGAAAGCCGCCACGACGATGGTGGCACCAACCACCGCCGTCAGGGCCCCGGGTATGTACCGGCTGCGCTTCAGCAACAGAACCACCACGAGCGTTGCGGCCCCCAATGACAGGGATACCCAATTCACGTGGCCTGCCGCCACGGCCCGAAACAATGCCGACAGCTCGTTGAACGGCCCTTCATCGCCGCACGACACGCCCAACAGTGTCGGCAGCTGGCTGAACAGCACCGTCACGGCGATACCGTTCATGTAGCCATAACGGATGGGTTTCGACAGCAAATCGGTGATGAAACCCAACCGAGCCAGACCGGCGATGACGCAGAATGTCCCGGAAACCAGGGCCATCATGCCTGCGAGGGCGATCGCGTGCCCTGGATCACCCCGGGACAACGGCAGCGTCACGGCCAACACCAGGGTGACCAGCGAGGAATCCGGCCCCAACACCAGAATGCGACTTGGTCCAAATAGGGCATAGGCCAGCAGCCCGACGATTGTCGCGTACAAGCCGCAAATCGCCGGCACACCCGATGCGACGGCGTAGGCGATTCCGACCGGCACCAGAACCGCGGTCAGCACCAATCCGGCGAGGATGTCATGCCAAAGCCATTTGACCTCATAAGTCCGAAGGGTCTGCAACCCGGGAACCCATCTGGCCCATCCGACCTGCGCAGAATCCTGCGCACCCCGGGGAACACGACCAGGCACCAAACGCGGCAGCGAATCGCTCATGGTGTCATTATCGCACCGTGTCGGTCGCACGGCGTGCGCCCATTATTCGTGGCGCGGCGCCTCGATGGGATCCATGCGGGCGGCACGGCGCGCCGGGAAGTAGACGAACACCACGCCGATTCCGGCCGAGAAGACCAGCGCCAAGAGATTGATCGTGGTGTCGAACGCATAGGGGACTTGCATGAAGCCGGCCAGTCCGTACGAGGCCGCGGTGGCGATCACGACCCCCACGACCCCGCCGAGGGCGGAAAGCACCACGGCCTCGATCAGGAACTGCATCAGCACCTCGCCCTCGAGCGCACCCACGGCCAGTCGCGGGCCGATTTCCCGGGTACGCTCGGTCACGCTCACCAGCATGATGTTCATGATGCCGATGCCGCCCACCACCAGGCTCACCGCCGCCACCGCCCCCAGGAGGCTGGTCAGCCCGCCCATCGTGCCGGACAGGGTTTCCGCAAGCTGCTGGGTATGGAAAATATTGAAATTATCGTCGTCGCCGCTTGCGAGCTTGCGGCGCTCCCGCATCAACTGGCGAAGGCTGGCCTTGAGCGGTGCACTGTCGCTGCCCTCCTGCATGGACACCAACAGCGTGCCGACCCTGCGAGTGCCGGTGACGCGACGCTGCAGGGTGTGCAGGGGCACGATCACGGTATCGTCTTGGTCTCCCATGCCTCCCTGGCCCTTGGCCGCCAGGACTCCGATCACGGTGCAGGAAAATTGTCTGACCCGCAGTTGTTCGCCCAGGCCCGTCAGGCTCACCGTCCCGCCGTACAGTTCGCGCCGGACCGTCTCGCCGACGATGCACACCGCCGATCCCGCTCGCTGTTCGTCCGGATCGAACAGGCGTCCGGCCGCCAATTTCCAATTGCCCGCATCGAACCACTCATTGGTGCTGCCGACGACGTTGGTCACCCAGTTGCGGCCATTGGCGATCACGGTCACGCCGACCCGGCCTTGCGGAGCGACGGCCGCGACACCGCCGATTTGCGATCGAATCGCCTCGGCGTCCGCCTCCGTGAACTGCGGCACCCCGCCACCATGCCCCCCTCCCCCACCCGGCAACCGCTGACCCGGGTTCACCATCAAGAGATTGGTGCCGAGGCTCGAGATCTGAGTATTGATGGCTTTCGTCGCCCCATTGCCCAGCGTGACCATCGCGGACCGTGCCGGCCGGCTTGGTGCGCGGCTTTGAGACTCTTCTCAACCTCATCGGGGGTCAGGTGTTTCCGCGATCGCTTGGAAAGGTTGAAGGTTCGGCGTTGGGGGGAGGGAGAAGGGTAGGGGGTCGCTTGCGATCGCGGCGCTACGGCCTTCCTATTGCGGCGGCGCGGTCGATCTTTCCCAATTACGAGTGGTGGCGCGAATTTTCGTGCTGCAGATTTTCAAGGGCGTTTCGCCATGACCGGCAATTATACATTCTCCATTTCGGTTCTTTATGGGAATGTCAGAATAGTGACCTGCGCCGCGGTGTTTATATCTCTTCATCAAAACTCGCCGAGCAGTGTGGACAATGCTCGGGCAGATTGGCGTCAGCGTCAGCGAAAGGCGCTAGCGCAGCTTCCCCGAGGCGCGCCGAGCAACGGATACATCGCGTGTTTCTCATCCAGACGCCGCCTACGATCAAGCAGCCGAAGCATACGAGCACTAACGAGACCCCGCGGCTATGCATTAACCAGGCACCAATCGTAATCATCGCGGCTCCCGTACAGGCCACAGCAAATCGCCGCCGCAAGTAGCTCCTGACCTTCATTGGTTCCTTTTGGGAAAGTCTAAGATGCGATGCCGCGCGGAGTTGGGGCTGTGGACTTCCGCGTTAAAGCTCTTGAGTCGGCCCGTAGTACTCAGGCGCAGGCGCCTTTTCCCTTTCCAGCTACGGCTTGGCGAGATTATCAGAAGTTCCACCGACCTGGACATTCACTCGAACAAATCTTTATGAGAGTGATTTTTTTCCTGAATTGACACCACGCTGCCGTCGGACAAATCGCTCGGACGCGGCGTCGCTCGCTCCAAAAAGCTTGGCGCTACGTTCCAGCGCTGTCCGTCTTCGGTCACGATGCTGACGGTCTTCTTGTTGTAGCGCGTGATCATTCCCGTCACCGGTGGGCGGCTGTCGGGATGAAAGGTGACCCGTTCGCCGATCCGAAACTCGAGCATCGTCGCATGCGCCGCGAGCTGCCGCAGGAATTGTAGGCGAGCGACGATGCGGTGATTGAGGTCGATCAACTCGGATTCCGTCAACTGGTCGATGTCGATTGGCATCGCCGTCTCCTTTACTGTCGTGGACGCAAAGCCTTCGTCGAAATCCGCCTGGGCGGCCGACTCGTATGTTCATGAGCCTACCAGGGAAATTATTCGCCTAGAATTTCAACGAGCCCCTCGATGATTTTTTTTACCTCCGCCGGCGGTATCCGCACCAGTCGCTTGCCGATCCGCTCCACAGATAAAGTGCGGATCTGACTGATCTTCGCCCAGGTGGGTTTACTAAATTCGGGCGCTTTCAGTTCCAGCGTCAAGGGAAATTCCGCCTTCTGGGGCTGGCTGGTCAGCGCCACGGCAATGACGGTGCCGGATCGGGCATTAAAAATGTCGTGACTCAGGATCAACACCGGTCGGTGACCGGACTGCTCGTGTCCGCGAACGGAATTCAGATCCGCCCAGCGGACCTCGCCCCTTAGAATTCTGGCCATGCCGCCGCGTCCACGCCCAATCCTTCGTCCGCGAGCGACTGCTCGAATGTCGGATCAAGCTTGGCGCATTCGGCGGCCAGCCGGCTGCCTTGCACGCGCTCAAGCTTCTCGTGCAGCGCGATTTGAATCGCGCGACTCCGATTCTGAAACACGCGGCGCGCGACCAGGCTGTCCACTTGGCGCAGCGTTTCCTGCTCGAGCGTGATTGCCACTTTGACGCTTGCCATGACGCATTCTCCGGTATGATTTTTTATCATACCATGATTGAAATTTCTCTGGAAGCGCGGAGTGAAGACTGATGACACGCAAAGCCGGCGCGCTGCCCTCTCCATCGGCGCCATCACCTGGGGACTCGTCCATTTTGGGCTGCTGCTCTGGCTGCCGGGCGCGCTGGCCGACCAAGGCCACGGCATGGGCCCTTCCTCGAGACTGCTGGCCGAATCGTCGCTCATTGCGCAGGCCTCGAGCATCGCCGGATGGGTACCGGTTCTCGGCATCTGCGCACTCATCATCATGTGGCCGGCCGTACTCGCTCTCGCGCTCATGATGCAGTGCGCGCGCAAGACCCGCAACAACAATCTCGATCGGCGGGATGCGCTCGATGGGCCGAGCTACCGCGCGCCAAGCGTATAGCTGAAACGAAGCCCGACAGTTCGGGGGCGGCCCACCGTGATGGCCTTGTAGTACTGCGCATAATTTGCAAACAGCTCGGCCCGCGTGTCGGTCAGGTTCTCGCTATGGAGCTGCACGAGCCACGCGTCCCTTCCAATACCGAGTGATCCATCACAGGTCGTGAACGCCGGCAGATCATAGGCAATGGAGTTGCCGTGCACGTTGAGCGTCAACCGATTGGTCGTAGCGAGGGAGTGTCCCCGATGCACCGCGCCGATCTGAGCGAACGAGTGATGGTCGTGGAACGTGAACTCATCGCACGCACGGATGTAGGCCTGGAAGGGCGGGGCTCCGGCGAGCGGGCTTCCTAGGCTCCCCCCCTGGATTCGGAAGGTGAAGCGCGCCAAAGTCGATCCGTGTTCCGTCCTTCCACACGAACGGCGCCTGTTCGACCAGCTCGCTGTGATTCCAGGCGGCCGCGGCCTCGAGGGTGAGCGCGCCCGCAATGCGTGCCGCGCCGGAAGTTTCAACGCCGTTCACACCCGGTAGTTACCCGCATTGAGT
The DNA here is from genome assembly GCA_037445285.1 of Nevskiaceae bacterium. Taxonomy (GTDB): domain Bacteria; phylum Pseudomonadota; class Gammaproteobacteria; order Steroidobacterales; family Steroidobacteraceae; genus Bog-1198. The sequence goes on from JBBIKV010000031.1 coordinate 37,531, forward strand.
ACCGCGCCCAAGGCGATGACGCCGGCACTATAAGCGACAATCTGAGCGTGGCTCCAATCCTCCTGATAGATCGCGCCATCCCATTGGAGGCGCTCGCCCCACCAGCTCGTTTTCCATCCCATCTCGTTGTTGGTGAGGTTGTCGGGTGCATAGCTCGCAGGCAGTTGCCAGCCGCCGTGTTTGTCGGCTATGGCCTGGTTGGGCAGGCCATTCCCAGAAGGCGGCGAAAAGTACGGCAAGGAACATGGTCGTCGAGGAGATGTATGCGCTCCAGAACGCCTTAGGGTCATTGTCCCGGCTAACAGGATCCAACCCGACCCTAATACTGCCCGCAATTAGCGGATACACGATCACGATGGCCGCAATGGTCAGCCACAAGGCGATGATTGCCGAAATGACGATCTCGGGACCGTTCATATGCGAGGCTACTTGTAACCAAGCCTTGTCGTCCGCAATATTTCGATCGGGACATCTTGCGTCCGTACGGCTTGAGTATGGCATGATCGGTCGGTGCTTGGCTTCTTGGTCATCGTTCACGGAATCATCGCCGACATGATCACCTGGCTTGGCTTGGTGTTCCTGTCGCGCCAGGGCTCCGGTGCATCTGCGGACGCTAAAACAGACCTTTCCCCACCTGCCGTTTGCGAGACATTACGCCAGAGCTCGCTCCCATTGCCGCTTGAGAGAATCGCCGCGCCTACGGCGACCGGGCCCGAACGAGAACTGTCGTTTGTGAATGCGATGAGCTAATTCGATGCCCGCGATCGTGGTCGACGCAGTGGCGAATGACTTGAAGCCGGCCATCGACGCGCAGCGTCGCTTGAT
>JBBIKV010000032.1:0-38352 GCA_037445285.1 Nevskiaceae bacterium
ATTTCTTTGACTTTACTAGTCCGAACTTCTCAAGCATTTGCAGGTGCTGAGTGAATGACGGCAGCGCCATTTCGAAGGGACGCGCGAGCTCAAGTGTCGAGGCTGCGCCCCCGCTTAGGCGTTGCAGCACCGCCCGCCGGGTTGGGTCCGCTAACGCCCGAAAGACTCCGTCGAGCTTCCTAGAATAGTAAGTCACTTACCTTACTATACATAGAGACATGACTAAGAGCAACGCCTAAGTGTTGGAATGGGACAGATTGCCAATATGGGCATATCGGCGTGCCCGGATTGGTCTTTATTCGGATGCTGATGACCGGCTGGACAGGTGATCCCGGTTGTCATCGATGCTTCCAGTTCAGCCGAATGTCCGTGCGCTGCCCCGAAAAATCTCCTACGTGCTCCGACCTTGCAGATGTCGCATGCCAGGATCGATATGCATCGACGACGCTATCTCCCACAGATTCGTGAGCCGTCGTTGCTCCAAGACCGGGACTTGATCAAGATCCAATAGATCATCAAATGTGAAATGACCACCAAGGGAGCGTAGAACGTGTAGACATACCACAAGGTGCCCAAGTTGAAGCTCGGCACGTTCAACTGCAGGACGCCGCGTACTCCGTTCAGCAGGTCCACGAATCCCCACGTGTTGGCCACCCAAACGAGCGGAACGGCAATTCGCCAGCTGCCCCGCAGAGCAAAAATGGAAGCGAGGGCCAGCGCCGCTTCCAACAGATCGCCGTAAGCCGCGCTGGCGCGGAACTCTCTGGGCAGTTTTGGGTCGACCATACCCGCAACCAACAAAGTCATTCCCACATAGCGAGGGACATGCACAAAGAGGAGCAGAATTAGCGCGGAATTACGCGAAAGTCTGATTATCGACGGCCAAACGTACCACACCGCGACGATGCCAAGGATGGCGACGCTCGCAAATAGCTGCATCCAGAATATTTGAGTCGAGTCCATTGCCGTAATCCTGTAACGTAAGGTTGTCGAAGTCGAGGCGGCGCGCCGACTGATGCCCGCGGCACTGTTATTGCCTCAGTGCGGGTCACGCAGATTTCAATCAGTTACCGCTCGTCAGCCACTCCAGATAGTCGACATAGCCGCGTTCGTCGCCGCCGTAAAAGCTGTTGGTGTCGGGCACGTTCAACGGGCCGCGGCGTCGCATGCGCGTGGGCAGATCCGGATTCGCGCGGAAGAGCCGGCCATAGGCCACGGCATCGGCAGATCCGTCGGAAACCGCACGCTCGCCCCGCTCAGGCGCACACGCCGAGCGCAAGCGTCGAAAGAAGTCCGCCTTTTGGTCGACCGGAATAGTGTCTTCCACGACGTGCAAATATCCCGGCCGATGTCCGTTGAGCACGTCCACAACACGCGCAAAATTTTCCTCTGGATTGGCATCACCCATGTCGTTGAAGGTGCCGAGAGGAGAAATACGTACCCCCACTCGACTTGGTTCCCAGACTTTCAAAACGGCCTCGACGACCTCACCGAGAAAGCGCACCCGGTTCAAGGCACTGCCGCCGTAGGCATCGGTGCGCGCGTTCGATTGGGACTTTAGAAACTGGTCGATCAGATAGCCGTTGGCGCCGTGAATCTCCACGCCATCGAACCCGGCGGCCTTGGCATTGGAAGCAGCACGTCCATAGTCCTGAATCGTTTGCCGGATTTCCGTCAGGCCAAGTGCTCGCGGCTCCGACACGTCGACAGAGCCCGTCGCAACGACCGTCTGAGCGCGTGCCCTGATGGCGGAAGGCGCCACCGGGGATGCGTTTCCGGGCAACAGGCTGCCGTGCGAGATGCGGCCCACGTGCCAGAGCTGGAGAAGGATTCGGCCGCCGGATCGGTGCACAGCATCGACTACCGGCTTCCAGCCGGCGATCTGCTCCTCCGAATGGATGCCGGGGGTGTTGACATATCCCTTTCCCATGGGCGAGATCTGCGTCGCCTCCGTGACTATCAGGCCGGCCGACGCACGCTGGCTGTAGTAAGTGGATGCCCACGGGCCCGGCACCCCGCTGGGCGTGGCGCGATTGCGGGTCAATGGCGCCATGAAAGCACGGTTGCTGAGTTTCATGTCGCCGAGAACTATGGGGTCGTAGAGGCTTGTCATGGCAGAGGGCGACCCCGGCTCTGTACGAGTTCGCGCGTGAAATTGATTAAAAGCGCGGAGTTGTGCATCGACCACCGGTTGCCCCGCCCGCACGGCTGCGACAATGGCGCTGGGCACCTTGAGCATCCCCTTGGCGACCGTGCTATGGGCGGCGGTGTAATCGGCGCAACCATTGGCGACGCTGGCGGTCGGGAGCACCGGCTGTCGTTCCGCGGGACTCAATGTGACTTTGCCATGGACGGCAGCGAGCGCCGGATATCCTTCGAGCAGTGTCGGGGAATTCGAAAGGGCGGCGAACAGATTTGGAACGAATCCGAAACATTCCGCACCTTCTCCAGAATCCGGCGAGACCCGGCGGGAACCTGATCGCCGTGAACACTGGGGAAAACAGAAGTCGCCGAGCTGCTCATGACGTTGCTCCAGGAGAAAAGACGGCGGGGAAAGATATTTAACTGGACTACGCGGTCCATAATGGCAGGACTGAATTGGACGGTCAAGTCCAATAATGCTATAAACTGCCCAATGAAACAGGCGTCCGTCAGCGCGCAAAAGACGTACACCTCCCGCGGTGCCGCGACTCGCCAGCGGATCGTGGATGCGACGGTCAGCCTCATCTATGCCAAGGGAGTCGAGAGTACGAGCCTCGACGATGTGCGTGGTGCGGCGGAAGTCAGTAAATCGCAGCTTTACCATTACTTCGCCGATAAGGACGCGCTCGTCCGCGAAGTCGTATCTGCGCAGGTGGCGGGCGTGCTGGCCGCTCAAGGCACCGCGCTGACGCAGCTCGATTCCCTGGCGGCATTGCATCGGTGGTGCGATTCCATCCTGGCGCTGAACCGAGGGTCGGCAAACAGCGGATGTCCGATCGGATCCCTGGCAAACGAACTGGTCAATAAATCCGAGCAAGCTCGCGCGCTGCTCGTCGCCGGCTTCACTTCGTGGGAAGAGCGCCTGGCCGAAGGCTTTGCGAAAATGCAGAAGAACGGCGAACTGGGGAGCGCGGCCTGTCCGAAGGATCTGGCGATCGGCGTATTGTGTGCCGTTCAAGGAGGTCTACTGCTCGCCAAGGCCTCGCGCAGTGAACGACCGCTCAAGGTTGCACTCGCTTTGGCGTACGATCACGTAGCGAGCCACGGTCACGCGCATTCGGCGAAGAGACGGCGCCGCTGAGCATTTCGCGACTCCGCCTACGAACCAAAAGGGGGGGGTGGTGTCGCCATGACCTCATCGGGCGACACGTGCACCCGTCCGTTTACGATTCGCGATGCGTGCTTACGACTCATTCCTAGTGCGTCAGCCGTCTGCGTGATCGTCACGCCGGGCGGTTCCATTCACATCTCATGACTCCCGGCATCGCCATCAACTTGCGAGCACTCCCTGCCTCGAAGAGCGCCGCGAGTCTGCGAACCGAGTTCAAGGAGCCCGCGCAGCTCCGCGAGCGAGAACCCGAGCTCCCTGGCACGATCGAAGCGCGCTCATCACTTGGTCTTCTTGACGATGCGCGCATGAGCGACGGTTGTTGAGGGGATGTACTCGGCTACCTCGTAACCATTTGCGAGCTCATCCCATTCCCCGAAGATTCTTTCGCCGCTGCCCAGCAATATCGGTACCAGCACGCAATGCAACTCATCCACGAGGCCGGCATTCAGATACTGGCGGACCGCGCAAGCGCCCCCTCCAATGCGCACGTCCTTGCCCTTGGCCGCTGCGAAAGCCTGCTTCAGGGCGGAATCGATGCCATCGTCGACGAAACTGAAGCGGGTGCCCCCGTCCATCTCGAAGCTCGAGTGCTTGTGATGGCTGAGCACGAAGACAGTGTGGTGATAGGGCGGGTTCGGTCCCCACCAGCCTTTCCAGTCCTCGTTGAGCCAGGGGCCGCGCTGCGGGCCGAACATGTTGCGGCCCATGATCGTGGCGCCGATGTTGTCGAAAGAATGGACGAGGAATTCGTTGTCGAGGCCCTCGGCACCACCCTCTTGACCGGTCATCTGGGCGAAGAACTTGGTGGCAAAGGCCCATTCCATCAGGCGCAACCCGTCTTTGCCAAAAGGCGCATCGAGCGTTTGGCCCTTGGCGGCGGAGAATCCGTCCAACGAGATGGCGATACAACGGGCAACGAGCTTGGGCATGTTGGATACCTGCAGTTGAGGTTGAGGTTTGATCTTTTTGCCGCACCCGACCCGGCAGCTCCAGCTGCTCGTCGACGACGGACAGGAGGTAGCTATTGATGATGATGCGTTTGAATTGTATATCGCCGCTCCGTAACATGACCAAATGGCGATCGCGAGATTCTGGTGACAAGGGATTTCGACGCACCGCAGCACTACTGCCGACCATTGGAGCACATTGATGATCAAAGATGTGTGGATAAACCTGCCAGTGAAGGATTTGGCCAAGTCCGTTCTGTTTTACGAAGGCATCGGACTTGCTCGCAATCCAGGACCTGGCAACACCGAAAACTCAGCGTGCTTTGCGATCGGAGAGAAGAAAATCGTATTGATGCTTTTCGCCGAGAGCATCTTCGTCGGCTTCACCAACAATGCCCTTGCCGACTGCCGCTATGGGACAGAAGTTCTATTCTCGGTCGGCATGGAAGGCAGAGCGCAGGTGGATGAGCTTGCAAAGCGCGCCCGATCCGCGGGCGGCGAACTTTTTCGTGAACCTGGCGAATCCAATGGATTCATGTATGGGTGCGGGATCATGGATCCCGACGGTCACCGTTGGAACGCGCTATACATGGATTTCAGAAAGATGCCGAAAAAATAAGCGATTGCCGTCCTGCCGAAGCGCATTCCGGAGTGCGCCTGTGAGGCCGTGGAAAGAACGTTCTTGCCGGTGGAATTGCCGTGCTCGGCCGCCGATACAGGGCGCACGAAGCCGTCAATGCCGGCACCGACAGGTCCATCGGACTGTCCAACCTGCGCTGGCACCGCCCTCGAGACGTAATTCCCGGGGTTGAAATCATATGTTCCTCAATGAGGTGCAAGGGGTCGGGGATTCGAAATTAGGCGTTCCACCATTGCCCAAACATCCGTTCAAAAGCTCGAGCCGCCCGCCACATCGCAACGCGACGGCCCTTGCTTTCCGGCATTGATCCTATGGGGTGAACATCCAGATGGTGTTCGCATCGATCGCGAAGAGCCTCCCGTTCATATCCACAGCCACGCCCAGTGGCGCGGTCAAGCCTGACCCGATCGTTATCATCGAGCCATAGGCGCCTGCGCTGTAGGGAATTTCACGGATCGCATTGTTGTTCGCATCGGCCACGAACAGGTTCTCGTAGGCATCCACGGTCACCCCGTACGGGGCGTTGAAGCCGGAGGCGATCGTTGCCGTGGCGCCGTAGGTCCCATTGGCGTATGGGATCTTCACGACGACGTTATTGGCCGAATCGGCGACGAACACGTTGTCGCCGGCATCCACTGCCACCGACTGAGGGGCGCTGAAACCCGAACCGATGACCGTGGGTGCACCGTAGGTGCCGTTCGCGTACGGTATCTCCTTCACGACACCGTTGTTGTTGTCCGCCACGAAGACGTTTCCGGCCGCATCCACGGCGATGCCGTCGGGGAAGCTGAAGCCGCCGCCCAGCGTGACGGGTGAACCGTAGGCGCCGCCGCTGTACGGAATCTCCTTCACCGCGGCATTGCCGGTGTCGGCCACGAACACGTCGCCCGCGGCATCGACTGCCACGCCAAACGGCGTACTGAAGCCCGATCCCAGGCTTTGGGGCGCGCCATATGCCCCGTTGCTGTAGGGGATCTTCTCGACGGCATTGTTGCCATAGTCGGCCACGTACAGATTGCCCGCCGAGTCGCTCACCACGCTGTGGGGTGTGGCGAAGCTGAACGGCACCAGTGTGCCGAAACTGCCGCCGGTGAAGGGAATCTTCAGGACGACGGCATCGTTGGTCACGTACACGTTGCCGCTCGGATCGGTTGACGCACTGTAGGGAGTGGTGATGCCCGAGGCGAGAGTCACGGGGGCACCATAGACACCGCCGGATAGCGGTATCTCCTTGACGGCGCCGTTGTAGGTGTCCGCAACGTACACGTTGCCGTTCGCATCCACGGACACACCGAGAGGATTGTGCCAGCCGGAGCCCAAGGCGACCGGGGTGCCATAGGTCCCGCTGTACGGAATTTCCTTGATGGCATTGTTGCCGTAGTCCGCGACGAACAGATTGCCGCTGCGATCGATGGCAACTTCGCGTGGCTGCGAGAAGCCGGAGCCCACGATGACCGGGGAGCCGTAGCTGCCGGCGGTGTTCGGGATCTCCTTCACCGCATTGTTGCCGGTATCACCCACGAAGACGTTGTCGCTCCCGTCCACCGCAATGCCCTCGGGCGTATTGAAGCCGCTGGCAATCGTTATGGGGGTCCCGTAACTGCCGCCGGTGTACGGCACTTCGGCGACGGTGCCATGTCCCTTGTCCGCGACGAACAGATTGTCGCTCGCGTCGAGCGCCAGCGCCTGTGGCGTGATGAAGCCCGACGCGATCGTGACCGGCGCGCCATATCCTCCATTCTGGTAACGGAGTTCCTTGACGACACCGTCGCTGTAATCCGCGACGAACATGTCGCCGTTGGAATCGAAGATCGCATCGATGGGCGTCTTGACCCAGCCGGCGATGGCCGTCTGGATCGGAGCGACCGTGGCACAGGTAACGACGATGCTGCTAACCGCTGCGGTTGCGGTGCCGCTGCTTTGCGTCGGGGTGCAGGCAAGGCTGATGCCGTAGGGCTGTGCGCCGACGGTGACCGCGTACGTGCTGTTGTAGGGAAGTCCCGTGTTCATGGTGAACATGCCGGCATTGGCCGCGATGTGCGTGGCATCGCTGCCGTTGTCAAGCAGAACCAGCCCGGAGGTGCCGAGGCCGCTGATCGACCCGCCGATCGTGTAGGTGGCGGTGGAGCAGGTGACGGAGACGTTGGCGACATTGGAGTTCGGCATCGTTCCACTGTTTCGGCTTACCGCGCAGGTTTCGCCGGTCGGATTGGTCTGCAGTTGCACGTCATAGCCGGCGGTGTAGGCAACCGGGGCGTGCATGGTGAACGTGTTGGCGCCCGCGGGAACCGTGAGGGTATCAGCGCCATTGCCAAGTACCAATCCGGCCTGCGTCAGTCCGGCAATCGTGCCGCCCAGGCTGAAGGATTGATCGGAGCACGTGACCGTCACGCCCGTGACGTTCGTAGCGCCCATCGTGCCGCTGCCGTTCGCGACGCTGCAGGTCAGTCCCGCCGGACTGCTCTGCGTGCTGATGTTGTACTGCGAAGCGAAGGGCACGGCTGTCGGCATCGTGAAACCGGTCGCGCCGGCGGACACCGTCAGTGAATTGGTGCCGTTGCTGAGCACCAGGCCGGTGTTGTTGCCTAGTCCCGCGATCGTACCGCCGACGGTGAAAGGCTGGTCGGAGCAGCTGACCGCAATATTGGCGACCGCGCTGGCCGGCATGGTGCCGGTGCCGCTGCTAATGGAGCAGGTCAGGCCCGCCGGCTGTGTCTTGACGGTCACGTTGTAGTTGCTGGTGTAGGCCACCTGCGTCGGCATCGCGAAGCTCGTGGCGCCCGCGGACACAGTCAGCACGTCGGTGCCATCGGTCAGCACCAGGCCCGCGCCATTGAGTCCGGAGATGCTGCCACCCAGCGCAAATGACTGATCCGAGCAGGTCACCACCACGTTGCCGACATTCGCCGAGCCGATTGTGCCTGTGCCGCCGGCTACGCTGCAGTTTTCGCCCGCCGGCGGTGTGGCGACGCTGACTGCATAGGCGGAACCTGACGAAAGCCCCGAGACCAGGTTGGCGCTCGTGGCGCCCATTGCGACGGTGACCTGCGAACCGTCAACTGCGAGTACAAGTCCGCTGCTGTTCAAGCCCTTGATGGTGCTGCTCAATGAGAAGGTCTGCGCCGGCGCGGAAACACTCGCCGGCAGGGGTTCGTCGCCGCCGCAGCCGCTCAACGCAAGCGCGACACTGGCGCCGATGTAAAATCGGGTCGAAACCAAATCGTTGTTCATCTTCATGTATATGACTGTGTGATTGAACGAATGCGCAGGCTACCGGGTCGGAAACTCCGAAGTCGTGTTCCAGTTCGCAAATGCCAAGTCTTCGGGACGAGGCGGCTCGGCCGCGTAGGGCATACGTAACGGAACGCGTCATGGCCCGGCGGATCGACGCGCCCGCAATGGCCGCCCACCAAAGGGGCGGTGCACGAGGGTATTTTCCGGGAAGAGGCAATGCGTCGGGGTCTCGGGCACGATCGAATGGGATTCCGGTGCCAACGAGGCGAGGCAGAGCGCGGAACCCATCGACGTGCGCCTGCCCTTGAGCCATACTGACCGGAGGGTTATGATTCTCGCCCATGGCTGCAACCAGCGTCGATCAGCTCTGCGCTGCGGCGGGTGTGACCGGTCCGCTGTTTGCCAGCGCCGATTGTCACAAGCACGCCGATCCACTCGATCGCTTTTACGGCTACATCGACTTTCGCGCCGCCCTCGAACGTCGCCCGCCGCGCTTGCCAGTCACGGCTGGGAGCCTGGCGATTTACACCCGGACGGTGCTCCAGGGCGGCTTCGTCCTGTCAAAGGCGCAGGGCGATCACGCACCGCTGCTCGAGGCCCTCGCTCACTTGAAGGCCTATCTCACGCTTTTATGCCGCAAGGAGCCTTTGCAATGAGCGCTACTGGAAGCTTCATCTGGTACGAACTGATGACCAGCGACGCCACGGCGGCCGCAAAATTCTACGGGGCGGTGGTCGGCTGGAAGATCGCAGATCGCGCCGATTCGCAGGGTGGCATGGACTACCGCATGATCGCCCGCGGCGATGGTGGCTACAACGGCGGAGTGCTCGCGCTGACGGCTGACATGGTGGAACATGGCGCGCATCCCACCTGGCTGGGGTATCTGCACGTCGTCGACGTCGATGGGGCGGTGAAGTCCATCGAGAACGATGGCGGCAGATTGCTGATGGCTCGCAAAGTTCTGCCCGTCGGCGCGATTGCGAAGGTCGCCGATCCGATGGGTACGCCCTTCTACGTGATGGCGCCGATTCCACCGCCGGGAGAGTCCGGCGCGAGGAGTGATGTATTCGATGTCTCCACCGCGCAGCATGTGCGCTGGAATGAACTTGCGAGCCCCGACCAGCCGTGCGCAAAGCAGTTCTACTCGAAGCACTTCGGCTTCGAATTCAAGGAGAGCATGCCGATGGGCGCGATGGGTAGTTATGACTTCATCGATCTCGGCGGTGTACGCCTCGGCGCCATCATGCAGAAGCCCCCGCAGAGCCCCAACGGCGCGTGGCTGTTCTATTTCGGTGTCCAGTCGATCACTGCGGCGCAAGCGGCCATCGAAAAGGGCGGCGGCAAAGTGATGAATGGCCCGCATCAGGTGCCGGGCGGTGACTGGGTCGTCATCGCCGTCGATCCGCAGGGTGCGGCTTTTGGTGTGGTGGGCCCGCAGGGCGCAGCAGCATGAACGCGTGAATTCCCAAAGCGACCGTGTGCCTGTGGTATGACCACGAAGCCGAGGACGCGGCAAAGTTCTATGCCCGGACATTTCCTGGAAGTTCCGTGGGCGCAGTGTGGCGCGCTCCCGGCGACTACCCGAACGGCAAGGAGGGCGATGCGCTGGTCGTGGAGTTCCCCGTGCTCGGCGTGCCCTGCATCGGGCTCAATGGCGGGCAGGAAGGCCAGTGCGGTTGGTGCAAGGACAAGTGGGGCCTTTCGTGGCAGATCACTACCAAGTTGCTGACCGACGCGATGGCGCGGGGCGGCGAAGCCGCCAAACGGGCATTCGCGGTGATGATGACCATGAAGAAGATCGACGTTGCCGCGATCGAGGCAGCGGTGCACGTCGATGCGGTCAACCCGCCTCTCAAGGCGGGGCAAGTCCGCCCTGCTTGAACGTCGTCACGAGGGCGAGGATCGCGGCCGGCCGAGTCACCATGTCGGAGTGACCGAATCCGGGAATTATCGACACCGGAACGTCGGGACGCTGCGATTGAAATTCTCCCTTCAACTTTCGGGGGTCGAGGAGTTCGTCTTCACCGCCCACGAACACGGTCATGGGGCGTACCGTTCTGCGAATGTCGGCGAGGTAATCGTCGTCGGCTCCGAAGTTCCTATACATGCGCCACGAGTAGGTACTGGTCGCCGCTTCGATATTCACGGGTACGGGAAAGGCAAGCACCGGCAGACCATTCCACCTCCGTACACCCCATTGATTGAGCATTGTCAGCCCGACAATCCTGCCCACGGACGCGGACGCCCAACTCTGTGGTGCGGGAGAGCCCTGTTCCAACTTTCGGACCGAGGGAGCGTCGTAGCGCAGATACGGCGAGACCAGCACGTAGCGATCAACCAACCGACCGGCGGGCGATTCGGCCGCAAAGCGCAACGTAAATGCGGCTCCTGACGAGAACCCCAGGATCGTCCACCTGGAGTTTGAATACGCCGGCTTTTTTTCAGTGATGAGGTCCGACAGGTCATCGTCGAGTTGGCCGACATAAGTGATGTCGCCATGAGGGCGGTTTGCGCCATGCCCACGCAGATCCGGCACGAGAGCAGTGATGCCCTCGCGCTGAAGCGCCAGCGCCAGGGGATGCATATCGACACTACTGCCTGCCGATCCGTGCAGCAGCACGGCCACCTGCCTATCGGATGCCCGGTACTCGCGATAGGACAGAGGCATTCCGTCGCGCGCCTTGTAACGGAGCAGCTCAGGCAGGGCTTGGGTGTCAATGTCCGCGAATGGCTTCGTAATGGCGGGGGCAACGGCCGGGGGTTTTGCCGTGCCAAAGGCAATCAATCCCCCAACGATCACGCCATAAACCAGCGTAACGATGGAGGCCCCGCGCACAATTCGATCCAGGTAACGCTTCATTAGGTGTACAATGTACACTAGACGCGTTGTTCGCGCAACGGTGCGGAATTCAGTACATGGCCCGACGGAATATTCGCTCGACACGGCAGATACTCCTCGCCGTCGCGCTCGAACTGATGGAGGGACCCGACGGAGTGGACGGCGTCACCATGCGGGCTGTCGCCGCCGCCGCCGGCGTTACGACGATGGCGACCTATAAGCACTTCAAAAATCGCGACGCCCTGTTACGCGCGGCGACGGCCGCCGAATACCCGCGGATCGCGGGGTACTTCGCCCGTGCAAATGCTCGGGCAGAGGTTCCGGGGATGCACGGAATGCTTGGGTACTTGAATTACGCACTCGATCACCCGCAGATCTTCAGGTATATGTTTTCAAGCCCGCGAGCCGATGCTTTCGCATTCCCGCATGACCTCAGTGAAGGCAGATCGCCGACCTTCAACATTTTGTTGGGGGTGGTCTCCGAATTGATGGAGCGCCGGATCCTTCGATCGGACGCCGTCGCGGAGACTGCACTCAGCATTTGGGCGCACGCGCATGGCCTGATCTCGCTGTATTTGTCTGGGAGGATCGCGGCGCCTCGCGCCACGTTTCAAGACCTGTATTTGCGCTCGCTTGACCGTTTAGTACACGGTCTGGCTACGCGCGCAACAGACAATTGCTGAGACCAAGCCTTAGTCTTCCATCAGGGGCGGACACGTCGCCCGGTTGGTCGCTGTGAGCCGCAACGGCGTTTCAAACGCCGCCCACTCGCTGGACTGGTGCGGCCGGCCGATTCGCCCGGCCGAATTTTCTCTGGTAATGGCTGATCCATACCACAATCCCCGGCACTCCGACCGCACTTGGCCACAGCCAGCGGATGGTTGTTGGCAGAAAATGCAGGTTGACGACCGAAAATGCCGACACCGCTGCAATATACGAACCGATCATTCCGGCCATGTGGGCGTACCACCAGAATTTCTTGTCTGCCGGAGGACGTAGAAACGACCGAATGTCGTCCGCCGAAAGCCCGACGCCGAGTATCCCGAAGACAATCGGCACCACGCCCAATCGCGTCCACACCGGACCAGGCCGAGCAATCCCGAGCGCGATCAGCGCGATGCCGCCAAGCAGAGCCACCACCGCAGCCGTCCAGTCAAGAACTCCAGGACCCTGTCCCTGCGATGGATTTTTGCGAGACAGCACCCGATACCCGCGAAACGCCACGTAGAAACTGAAAACCGAGATGAATGCCAAGAACAGAACCGGGCGCCACAACGCGAGCACCATCGCGGAGGCAGCGACGACTGCCATTGCCCAGAAGTAGATCTTGCCCCAGCGCCGGTGCGTCTTGCCGCCTTTGGCTGTGAGCAACGGTACGGGGGCAATGAAGAAGGCCACGAACCCCGCGAGAATGTGCGTCCAACGGACCGCTCGAACAACCAACGGTAGCTCCATGCTCATTACTGCTTCCTCTTCCCTTGAACGGTGTTGTGAGTTCCGATGTGCACCGACTCTCGCACCCGAAATGTAGATCGTCCTCCGGCAGCCGCGTGCGGCAGCGTGTCCCATTGTTTTTGCGGCACGCTCGGATCGAGAATATCCTGCATGAAGGTTGTGACAGCCGCAACGCCCGCCATGGGATCGCTGCATTCGCATAAGCCCTCGCTGATCGACGGCTTTGAGTCAACGCGAAACCCCACAACATGAAGCCGGGGCGGAGGACTGCTCGAGGGATTTTTTTAGGCATTTGTCGGTCGAAGCGGGTGGCTGACCGCCGCTCCGATCGGAACGGTCGAGGCGACACCAGCACGGTGGAGAATCTTGCGATGACTTCTGGCCAGACAAGTGGATTCTCAGGCTCACTCCGGGATGATGCTCCCCGCCATCATGGGGGTCGCAGCGATGAAAATGCGCAAATTGGGGAATTCCGGGCTCGACGTCTCGGCCATGGGATTGGGCTGCATGGGCATGTCGGAATTCTATGGTGCCGCCGACGATAAGAAGTCCATCGCCACCATCCATCGGGCGCTGGAAATGGGCGTAAATTTCCTTGATACCGCCGACATGTATGGCGTCGGCAAAAATGAAGAATTGATCGGACGGGCCATGCGTCAGCGACGAGGCCAGGTCATACTCGCGACGAAATTTGGAAATGTCCGCGGCCCGAACGGCGAATTCCTGGGCGTGAACGGGCGGCCCGAGTACGTGAAGCAGGCATGCGAGGCAAGCCTACGGCGACTCGGGGTGACGCATGTTGACCTTTACTATCAGCACCGCGTTGACCCGAACACACCCATCGAAGATACGGTCGGCGCCATGGCCGAGCTGGTTCAACAGGGCAAAGTGAGGTTTCTAGGCTTGTCGGAAGCGGCGCCGGCAACCATTCACCGCGCCGCCGCGGTTCATCCCATTGCCGCGCTGCAGTCCGAATATTCCCTGTGGTCACGCGATCCGGAAGTGGCGATTCTCGAAACCTGCCGACAATTGGGCATCGGCTTTGTGGCCTACAGTCCTCTGGGGAGGGGATTCTTGACCGGACGCTTCATATCGATCGAGGACATTCCGCCGGACGACTGGCGGCGCCGTCACCCTCGTTTCGAGGGGGTCAATTTCGAGCGCAACCTGCATCTGGCCGAAGCGGTGAAGCGGCTGGCGGAGGACATCGGGTGTACTCCCGCCCAAGCGGCGTTGGCGTGGGTGTTGGCCCAGGGCGAGGATATCGTCCCCATCCCAGGAACCAAGCACACGACTTATCTGGAGGATAATCTCGGTGCATTGTCGGTTTCCCTGACGCCTGAGCAGTGCAGCAGGCTGGATGCGGTTTTCCCGTTGGGCGTGACGATCGGAGCGCGATACCACGAACAGGGCATGCGAGCCGTCACTCTATAATCAACACGGGCGCTGCAATCCCTCGAAAGCTCCACCCGGTCCGTATTCGGCATCGTGAGCGCAGTCCTGGCCGATCCAGCATCCGCAGAGTGACACGCATGCGCGAGAGTGCGGTCAGGCGCGCCGCCTGGTTGGAGCGTTCGGCCACCCCATGAAAACGGGGAGGAGGGGCTTACCAAATCCAGTTCATCGACATATATTTCGGATGGTAGGATGTTCAAAAGTATCCGGGACCAAGACCCGCCGTGGCGCGTTGCCGTCGATTGAGGGCCAGACGCCGGGGCGGGGTGGTTCCGTAGGGAGACTCGGCTGTGTCATCCGCAATGATTGCGTCACCACGTCAATGAGTGCGTCACCACGTCACGTCGTCGTCGTGGGCGGCGGTGCCGGCGGCCTGGAACTCGCTACGAAGCTCGGCGACACACTTGGCAAGCGCGGTCTGGCGCGCATCACACTCGTTGATCGCGCGCGCACCCACCTGTGGAAGCCCCTTCTGCACTCGGTCGCCGCGGGGGCGTTGCGACGCTCGCAACACGAGCTCAATTATCTGGCTCAGGCCCACTGGCACCATTTCACCTATCGTTACGGCGAGGTGATCGGCCTGGAGCGCGCCGAAAAATGCCTGGTGATCGCCGAGATGCGCGATGACGAAGGCCGGATCATTACGCCGGAATCGCGTTTGGCGTACGACATGCTGGTCATGGCGGTCGGCAGCATCACCAACGACTTCGGGACACCCGGGGTCCGTGAGTTCGCCATCCCGCTCGAAACACCGGAGCAGGCGAGCCGCTTCAACCGCCGCCTGGTCAATGCGTTCCTGCGGGCGAACACTCAGGCAGAGCCCGTGTGGCCAGGACAACTGCATGTGGCGATCATCGGCGCGGGCGCCACCGGGACCGAACTGGCGGCCGAGTTGCACAATACGGTGCGGACGGTGATCTCGTATGGGCTGGAGCGCATCAACCCTGCCCGAAACGTGCACATCGTGCTCATCGAGGCGGCCGACCGCATCTTGCCCGTCCTGCCCGAAAGGCTGTCCACCTCGGCGCAAGCCGTCCTGCAGTCGCTCGGAGTCGAGGTGCGCACCCGCGCGCGAGTCGCCCGGGTCGGTCCGGACGGAGTCTTCCTGGTCGATGGGGAGTTGATTCCGGCGGAACTCGTCGTCTGGTCGGCCGGCGTCAAGGCTCCCGACTTCCTCAAGGACTTCGGAGGACTGGAAGTCAATCGTATCAATCAGCTCGCGGTTCTGCCGACCCTGCAAACCACGCGCGACCCCGACATCTTTGCCATCGGCGATTGCGCGCACTGTTCACTGCCGGGCGGGTCCGGAGCCATTCCGCCTCGGGCCCAGGCGGCCCACCAGATGGCGGCACACGCATTCCGGCAGATCCGGGCGCGCCTTGCGGGGCATCCACTCCAGGACTTCCGATACCGCGATTTCGGCTCCCTGGTCTCGCTCGGAAAGTACAGCACGGTCGGCAGCCTGATGGGATCGCTCATTCAAGGAAATCTGTTCATCGAGGGCATGGTCGCCCGCTTTGTCTACCGTTCGCTTTACAAGATGCACGAGTCCGCGTTGCACGGCCGGGCTGCCACATTCTGGCGCAGCCTGCTGATCCGAAATTCAGAGCGACCCACCCCCACCGTGAAACTGCATTGAGACACGAGCACCGCCCCGGGTTCCGTGGCGCGTGACGAGATGCGGCGCGGCGCGGGACGGCTGCGGGTGCGCAAGCGTGCCAGGTGCTCATTTCCACACCTCGCATGCAAGATGACTCATAATACGAGCGCTTCCCCGAAGCCCCGGGGAATCGTGGTTCATTCAATGGAGAAATTACCGTGTCCACTCCTTCCAGACAGATTGCTCCAGGCATATTTGCCGACATCGAGCGGGTTTTCGCTCTGCAGCAAGCACATCAATGGGAGACGAAGGCCGCTACCGCCGAGCAACGGAAGGAGAAGCTGAGAAAGTTGAAGTCGGTCGTGGAGGCTCATGGCGATGAGATCGTGGCGGCTGTGAAACAGGACACACGCAAGCCCGAGGGTGAGATACGAGTCACCGAGCTGCTGAACGTGACCGCCAATATCGAGAGAAACATCGGTCATCTCGACGAGTGGATGAAGCCTGTCGAGGTGCTTCCGTCCCAGAACAAGAACGACAAGGCGCGAATCGTCCACGAGGCACGAGGGGTGTGCCTCATCCTGGGGCCTTGGAACTTTCCGCTCGGATTGGTTCTGGGGCCTGTCGCGGCGGCCGTGGCCGCCGGAAATTGCTGCATGGTAAAACTCACGGACCTGTGTCCCGCGACGGCCAGGGTTGCCGCCAAGATCATAGGCCGGGCATTCGACGAAAGAGAGGTGGCCCTGTTCGAAGGTGGTGTCGAGGTGGCTACCGCCCTGCTCGACCTCCCGTTCAACCACATCTTCTTCACGGGAAGCACGCGGGTCGGAAAGCTGGTGATGGCGGCGGCGGCCAAGCATCTGTCCACCGTGACGCTGGAATTGGGAGGAAAATCTCCCGTCATCGTCGATGACGATGCGGATGTGAAGGTGGTTGCAGGGGATCTGGCGGGGGCCAAGCAATTCAACGGGGGTCAGGCCTGCATCTGCCCCGATTATGTGTTCGTCAAGGAGCAGCAGAAGAACCGCTTGGTGGAGGAGTTTCGGGCCAAGGTGAAGGAGAATCTGTACCGGGACGACGGCAGCATCAAGAAGGAAAGCATCGCCCAGATCGTCAACGATCAGAATTTCGCCCGGATCAAGAAGCTCTTCGACGACGCCATTGCCAAGGGCGCCAAGGTTGCCGTGGGCGGCACGCTGGAGCCCGCTGACCGCACGATCCATCCGACGATGCTCACCGATGTGACTCCCGACATGCTGATCATGCAGGAGGAAATTTTCGGACCCATAGTCCCGGTTCTGACCTACCAGAACATGAACGAAGTCATCGAATACATCTCCAGCCGGGCCAAGCCGTTGGCCCTCTACATGTACAGTAAGACTCAAAACAACATCGACAAGGTGCTCAGCGGGACATCATCGGGCGGCGTGACCATCAATGGAGTCTTCTCTCATTACCTGGAAAACAGACTGCCTTTCGGTGGCGTCAACCAAAGCGGCATGGGAAGCTATCACGGGGTCTTTGGGTTCAAGGCGTTCTCTCACGAACGCGCAGTCTACATCCAGGAGCCCCGTTGACCCGTTCGGCAGGGTGACGCCCGGAGTGAAAACGGTCCGCACGAGCCGCGGGCGGGCGATATTTTCCGCCGCATTCTCGTTGATTCTGATGATCGGCGCAGGAGGGCGATGCGTGGCGGTGGAACGTCCTGTTTACTCGGTGGAACTCGCGGCTCAACCCTTCGAGGTCCGCGACTACGGGCCGGCGATCGTCGCCGTGGTGAGGGTGACGGGGTCGCGCAGCGATGCCGTTAATGCGGGATTTCGGATCCTGGCTGCGTACATATTCGGGGCCAACCAGGGGTCGCGAAAGATCGCCATGACGGCACCCGTCGCGCAGAGCGCGGGGGAGAAGATCGCCATGACCTCGCCGGTGCAGCAGATTGGCGGCGATGGAGCCTGGGAAGTGAGCTTCACCATGCCTGCGGCCTACACTTTGGATGCGCTGCCGGAGCCAAAGGATGGCCGCATCCATTTGTCGACCGTCCCCGCGCGTCGCGTGGCCGTCGTGAGTTTCTCCGGGTTTTGGACCGATGCCAACCTGCGCTCGCACGAGTCCGATCTTGCAGCCTTCATCAGGGCCCGGGGATTGACGCCAGCCGGTGCGCCGGTCTATGCCTACTATGATCCGCCCTGGATTCCCTGGTTCCTGAGGACCAACGAGGTTCAGGTCCCTCTTGCACCGAAGGGCCCCTGACGGCGTCTGCCGGGGTAGGCAACCGCCGCCGAAACGGGTGACAATGGCTCCTTTGGAACGTCAGGAATCACGCGCTGTGGGAAGATCGTATCCGCGGTTGTTCGAGCCGCTGCAAATTCGCGGTTGCACGCTCAAGAACCGCATCATGTCGACCGGACACGACACGACGCTGCCCGTCGATGGCACGGTCAACGACGCGCTGGTCGCCTATCAGGAGGCCCGTGCCCGCGGCGGCGTGGGGTTGATCGTGCTGCAGGTGTCGGGCGTCCACGAGACCGCTCGCTATACCAATCACGTCCTGATGGCCACGGACGATGCGTGCATTGCAGGCTACCGGCGCGTCGCCGCCGCCGTACATGGCTTCGGCACCGTGTTGTTCGCCCAGCTGTTCCACCCGGGCCGGGAGATCGCCGAAGCGGACGGGGGACTCCTGAGCGTCGCATACGCGCCATCGTGCGTTCCGAACGAGCGCTTCCATGTCATGCCGCGCCCGCTCGATCGTCGCATGATCCGAGCGATCGTCGGCGGCTACGGCGATGCCGCCCGCCGCATGGAATCGGCCGGCATCGATGGTGTCGAGATCGTGGCTAGCCACGGCTACCTGCCCTCGCAGTTTCTCAATCCCCGCATCAACCTGCGCAGCGACGACTATGGCGGCGACCTCGACGGCAGGCTCAAATTTCTGCGCGAGGTGATCGCCGACATTCGCGGCAAGGTGAGTGATCGCTTCGTCGTGGGCCTGCGGATCTCCGGCACGGAGGCCGACACCCAGGGCCTGACGGAGGACGAAAGCCTCCAGGCCGTGTTCAGGCTCGCCGACTTCATCGATTACGTGAACGTGACGCTGGGTAATTCCGCAAGCCTCGGCGGCGCCATCCATATCGCACCACCCATGTCATTGGGTTCGGCCTACGTCGCACCCTATGCCGCGAACGTCAAACGCCGGGTGGCGATCCCCGTCTTCGTGGCCGGCCGCATCAATCAGCCGCAGGACGCCGAGGCCATCCTGGAGCGCGGACAGGCCGACGTCTGCGGCATGACGCGCGCCCTGATCTGCGATCCCGAGATGCCGGACAAAGCCCGGCGCGGCGCCGGCGACGACATCCGGGTCTGCATCGCCTGCAATCAGGCCTGCATCGGGCACTTTCACAAGGGATTTCCGATATCGTGCATCCAGAACCCGGTGAGCGGCCGGGAACTCCAGTTTGGAGCGACCGTGCCGGCCGCCGTGCGACGCAAGGTCCTGGTGGTTGGCGGCGGGCCGGCCGGCATGAAGGCGGCGGTGGTCGCGGCGCAGCGCGGACATCGCGTGACCCTGTTCGAGTCGCAACCGCATTTGGGCGGGCAGGCACTACTCGCGCAATTGCTGCCCGGACGGGCTGAATTCGGCGGCCTCGCGACCAATTTGCAGCGTGAATTGACGAATGCGGGTGTCGAGGTCCGCACGGGCCTGCGAGTGGACCGCGGCCTGATCGAACGGCAGGGGCCGGATGTGGTGATAGTGGCGACCGGGGCGATTCCGTACCGTCCCGAATTTGCCAGCGAAGGAGGCCTGCAGATCGTCGATGCCTGGCAGGTGTTGAATGAGACCGTGGATCCCGGGCATTCGGTGGTCGTGATCGATTGGCGGGCGGACTGGATCGGCATCGGCATCGCCGAACGCCTGGCGCAAAGCGGCCGGTCGGTGCGGCTGGCGGTGAGCGGGATCGCGGTCGGCGAGACGCTGCCCCTCTACGTGCGCGATGCCGCCGTGGCGTCGCTGCACAAACTCGGCGTCAACGTCCTCACCTACCTGCGCCTGTTCGGCAGCGATGCCGACAGTGTCTATCTGCAGCATGTCACGAGCGGCGAGCCGGTCGTGATCGAGTCCGTGGATACGCTGGTGCTTTGCACCGGTCATGTGCCCGTCAACGACCTTTACGAGACTTTGGAGGGCTTGCCGTCGGAAATCCGTCTCATCGGCGATGCGGCCTCGCCGCGCACCGCGGAAGAGGCCGTTTACGAAGGACTGCGGGCCGGAACGGATGTTTGACGTTCCGTCCGGCCCGCGGCGTCAATCCGCCTTGATGCCTTCCACCTGGATGTGGAGAACGACGTCCTGGTTGAAGCCGTATTGCTGCCCGTAGTTCACGCCGAAGTCGGCGCGGTTGAAGGTGCCGCTCGCGTCGGCGCCGCAGACCTGCTTCTTGATCATCGGGTGCTGGATGCACTTGAACGAACCGATTTTCAGGGCGACCGGCTTGGTGACGCCGTGCAGCGTCAGGTCTCCGGCGACGGTGGTCGGGGCGCCGTTGGCAAAGCCGCCGAAGGTACCCTTGTAGGTCGCGTTCGGAAACCTGGCAACATCGAGAATCTCGGCGCTCGACACGTGTTCGTTCAGCTTGTCGTGCGCAAAGTCGATGCTGGCGGTGTCGATGGTGACGTCCACCGTTCCGGTCTTCATCGCCGTGTCGAGGACGACCATGCCGGTGGTGTGCTTGAAATTTCCGCGCCACACCGACAGACCGCCGAAGTGATCGACCTCGAAACTCGGGTGCGTGTGGTCGGGATCGATGTGGTAGGTGACGGGAGTGGCGGCGGCAAGGCCGCTCGAGCTCAACAGGGCCAGGACGGCAAAATGGCGTTTCATTCGAATTCCCCGTAAGTGCTGAATGTTGACGCGGAAAGGATAGAGTACGCGTCGCTACTCGACTAGATGGAGGAATCGGTAGTGTTAATGCCAAAAATGAAAGTAATCGAGGAGATCGAAAACACTCACTCGGCCGTCATCTCGGTGAGCAGAGCGCGGGCTCCATAAACCTTATCGAGGGCTTCGCGAATGATGGCGGGATGCACCGCGATGGCGCGATTCTTGGCGGCGTCGAACCAGTAGTCTCCCGATATCGAGTGGATGTTGCCGTCGAACATCAGTCCCACGATCCGGCCTGCGGAGTTCACCAGCGGGCTGCCCGAATTGCCGCCCACGATGTCGTTGTTGGTGGAAATGCAAAACGGCGTGTCGAGATCCAGACGGTCCTTGGCGTTCATCCAGCTGTCTGGAATCCGAAAGGGCGACGCTCCGGTGGCCCTCTCGAAAGCGCGGCCGAGCCGGGTGAAGGGCTCCACCGGGGAACCGTCCTCGATCCATCCCTGAACCGTGCCGTAGTTCAGGCGCAGCGTGAACGTGGCATCGGGGTACAGCCGGGTGCCGTAGATCTTGAACCGCTCGGCGGCGATGCGTTCGGAGGCCGCCGAAATCGGCGCTTCGACCTCGTCGTCGAACTGCCGGCGAATGGCGCGCGAATCGGCGTCGACCGAGCGGGCCAGTTCGATCATGGGGTCCCGCGACGCATCGAGCGCCGCCTTGCCGCCCTCCCAGAGTTGCCTGCGCACCGCCGGGTCATCGAGCTTGGTCTCGGCCACGAGCCGCGTGGCCAAACTGTCCGGGGAGTCCCTGGCGAGCAGCCGCCGGACGACCGGATGATCCGGACCGAGCCACTCGCGCATGCGTTGCAGCGAGAACGACAGGGTGAGCTCCTCGACCTCGGCCAAGACCGGCACCCGCGCATACAGCTGCTGTTCGAGGCGGGGCAGTGAAGCATCCGTGTACTCGCGCAGCCGCTGCGTGTTGGGCTTCGTCCGTTCGTCCGCACTGCGCAGCAGATGGCGGGCGTAGCGGAATAGAATGCTGTTGAAGCCGGCGCCACCCTCCAGGAAAAGATACGGCATGTACAGCGCCCGCTCGCGTTCCGTGGCCGATTCGATTTGACCGATCGGATCGATGCCGCCGGCCGGGAATCCGGCCCTGAGGGCGTTTTCCTCTGCGGTTTTGCGCGCCATCATGGCGTCGTCGTGCAAGGCATCTAGCAGCTTGCGGCGAACCTTGATGCCGTTTTCGAGACTGTTGAGCGGGCCTTCGACCAATTGCTCGTCCGCCGTCGTCGCCCTGCCGAACTGGATGTACCGTCCGCGCAGCTCCGCCGAGCGAAGCAGCGTGCCGGGCAGGGTCACGTCGCGCTCGAATTCCAACTGGGCCCGAGTCTCCAGGCGTTGCGTGGTTCCCGGATGACCGGCAACGAAAACCAATTCGTTCACGTGGGGCCCATCGAAGTCGATCTGCAGATGGTTGGGGGTCTTTGCCGGTCTGCCGTGCTCATAGGCGCGCAGCATGGAAAAATCGAGCGACCAGCGAGGAAATTGAAAATTGTCCGGATCACCGCCGAAGGCCGCAATATCCTGTTCCGGCGCAAACACGAGGCGCACATCGTCGTAGCGCTTGTATTTGTAGATGAAGTATTGCCCGCCCTGGTACAAGGTCTCCGCCTGGCACTTCAGCGGACCGGATCTCGCCTTGGCGCTGGCGCGTTCGCACGACTGCTCGAGTTCCGTCAGGATCTTCTTGCGCGCCGTATTGGCCGCGGTGTCCCCGAGGCCGTTGATGGCCTTTGCGACGGCGGCCGTGATGTCTTCCATGCCGACCAAGACATCGGCCACCTGCGTCGCACATCGCCTCTCTTCGGCCCGGGTCCTCGAGGCAAAGCCCCGGTCGATGAGACTGTTGTCCTTGGAGGACTGCTCCGCCAGACAGGACTCCACGCAGTGGTGATTCGTCAGGATCAAGCCGTCGGAAGAGACGAATGATGCGGTGCAGTTCGACAGCCGGATCGTGGATAGGCGCACATGGTCCAGCCAGGCCTGCGAGATCGGCACCCCGTAAGTCTTTTGCACGGTACTGGACGGAAAATTATCGAAGGTCCACATGCCCTCATCGGCCATCACGGGAAACGATGCGGTCAGGATGATTATCAATGCAATGAGTCGCATGCCAGTCCTCAGAATTTGCGCGTGCGCTGCGCGGCAGGTCGGCCGATTCTACGTGAAATTCAAATTGCGGCCGCAAGCCCGCGAGCTTCGCGGCCCGCACGCCGGGCGTCGATCCGCTACACTGCCCGCACGGAACGCTCCCATCGAGGCACTCCAGCCCATGGGCGCCGAATCCAGGGGAACTCTGACGCCGATGACCGGGTCCACCGATGCGGATTTCATGCGCCGCGCGCTCGTACTCGCGCGTCGGGCAGGTGGGCAGGGCGAGGTGCCGGTGGGTGCGTTGGTGACCCTCGGGGAGGAGGTGCTTGGCGAGGGCTGGAATCGTCCCGTCGGCGATCATGACCCCACGGCGCACGCCGAGATCGTGGCGCTGCGCGCCGCCGCGACGTTGCGGAAGAACTACCGGCTCGAGAGGGCGACGCTGTACGTAACCCTCGAACCCTGCCCGATGTGCATCGGCGCCGTCCTGAACGCCCGGGTCGCGCGGGTGGTCTTTGGCGCCTGGGACCCCAGGACCGGTGCGTGTGGCGGTGCGGTCGATCTGCCGCGAGAGCCAAAGTTCACGCATCGCATCGACGTGTTCGGCGGGGTCCTGAGCGAGGAGTGCGGCGATTTGCTGCGCAATTTCTTCGCGGCGCGGCGGTGACGAAGCCCCGAGTCAGTTGAGCGAGGCGCCGCTGCTTCCCCACGCCCATTCCAGCATGTCGCGGTAGTCGCGCACGTTATCCACGTAGCGCACCGGTTCCCAACCACGGGCGTAGCCGTTGGCTGTCTGGGTGTACCAGAATTCCTGTTCGAGGAGCGGCAGGAATTCACGCACGTCGTCCCATGAATCAGGGTCGCTGCCGGCCTTCTGCGCGAGGACGCGAGCATCCTCGAGGTGCCCATAGCCGATGTTATAGGCGGCCAGTGCAAACCACGTCCTGTCAGGTTCGGGGATGTGGTTCGGAATCTTGGCGTAGACCTGGCTGAAATAGCGTGCCCCGCCGAATATGCTTTGGCGGGCATCGGTCGGGTTGGTGACATTCGCCGCGGTGGCGCCGTCGGTGGTGAGTTGCATCAGGCCCTTGGCGCCGGCGGTGGAGGAGGCGGCCGGATTCCACTTCGATTCCTGGTAGCCGATGGCCGCCAGCAGGCGCCAGTCCTGGCTGCTTTGCGCGGCTGCCTCGACGAACCATTTCTTGTACAACGGCAGCCGGTTCTGCACGTTCTTGAGGAAGCCGCGGTCGCCGGCAAATTGCAAATCCTCCGCCCGCCCGTAGTAGCGTTTGACGATGGCGGCCAATTCGCCGGTGGCGTTCAAGCCCGAGAAATAGGCATGCATGTCGTTCAAGAAGCTGGGATCTCGCGAACTCGCGGCCCAGGCCAGCGACTGGCTGCCCGGAAAGTCGAAGGCTATCCGCAGATCGGGGTGCGCATCGTGTGCCAATGCAAATTCGGTCGAATCGGCGATCGTGTAATCGATGCCGCCATCGGCGACTCCATCCAGCAGCGCCTGGGAATCGGTGCTCGCATTCTCGACCCACGCCAGGTTCGGCAGGGAGTCCCGCGCCGCCCGCAGATTTTTCGCATGGGCGCTACCGGCCGCGATTTCCAGGTCGCCGTTGCCGATGTCCGCAAGGGATCCCGGCCGTACCGCGCCGCGCCGATAGATCAGGTGCTCCTTCACCCGTTGATAGATCGGTCCGAACTCCACGCCGGGGATCGGCTTGACCGGCACCTTCAATGCAGCCGCCGCCAAATGGGCGCGGCCCGAGGTCAGGGCCCCGTAAATTTCGGCGTAGCTCGATAGCGGCGTGATGCGCAGCCTTACTCCGAGTTGATCCGCGAAGCGGCGCGCGAGATCGTATTCCGGGCCCGTCGGCAGGTCGTCCGCATCGCGATAGAATGCGAGCGGCGAGTCGCGGGTGACCACACGCAATTCACCCAGAGTCTTGATCTGCTCGATTATGCTGGGCAGCGGGGTGCAGGTGTCCAGCATCAGTGCCGCGGAGGCCGCGATGCCTACTTTGGACCACCAGATCCAGGATTTCGAGATTCTGAATTTACGCACGGTCGTTGGCTGCTGAAAGTCCGTGTGGCTGGGGGCCTATGATCGTCAGGCGCGCCCATTGCCGATGGGATAGAATACCGGTTTATTGGCCTCAACGGACTATTGACAAATGCGTTTTTAGGTCTTCCGCGGATCGCGTCACAGATGCCATCGAGGCATAAGTTAACGCGCGGCTATAAGTAAACGGAGAGGTACCGAAGTGGTCATAACGGCGCCGACTCGAAATCGGATGGTCGGGTAATTCCGGCACGTGGGTTCGAATCCCACCCTCTCCGCCACTAAGAAAATCAAGGCCCCAACGGGGCCGTAATTTTTTTAACGGAGCTAGGGACGCCCGCAGGGCGAGGTCCCTCGGCCCGAGTCAATTCACCCTCTCCGCCACTAAAAAAATCTGGCCCCAATTGATCTAGGATGCTCATACGGGAGGGATTGACCGCCATGAGACCGGACACGAATACCTGCAATGCCGGGAGCGCCGCATGCTGACCGCGCGAGGCGTGCTCTTGGTGGTCCTGGTGGTCGTCAACGTTGCGGCGATGGTCGGGTGGACCGCGGTGTGGATGCGGCGCCGGGTGCACGGGCGCCCGGAATGGACCGATGGCGTGATCGGGTTCGCAACCAGCTTTCTCGATACGCTCGGGATCGGTTCTTATGCCCAGATCACCGCGGTGTTCAAGCTGCGGGGCAGGCCGGACGATGAACTGATCCCCGGTACTCTCAACGTCGGCAGCTTCGTTCCGTCCTTTCTCGGCTCTCTGCTGTTCTTTGGCGCCTTCGGGGTCGAGCCGGTCCTGCTGGCGAGCATGGTCATCAGTGCGGGCGTCGGCGCCTGGCTCGGGTCGGGTGTCGTCAGCCGCATGCCTCGACGGGTCATTCAACTGTTCATGGGCGTGGCGCTGCTGATCGCGGCGTTCTTCTTCGGGATGACGGCGCTCGATGTGCTGCCTCCGTCCGGCGCAGCGATGGGGTTGTCGGGCTGGCGCTTCGCGGTCGCCGTGTCGGCCAACGGCGTGTTCGGCGCGCTGATGTGCATCGGCATCGGCAACTATGCGCCGAGCATGGTGCTGCTCGGATTGCTCGGCATGCACCCGATCGCCGCGTACCCGATCATGTTCCTGAGCGACGGAGTGCTCATTCCCGTTGCGGGTCTCGGGTTTCTCCGATCCGGGCGCTTCTCGCACGGTGCCGCGCTCGGTGTCGCACTGGGGGGTGTCCTCGGTGTCCTTTGTGCGTTCCCGTTGGTACGACTGATTTCCAAGCACTTGTCCTTGATGCGCTGGTTGGTCATCGTCGTCATCGTCTATGCGGCGGTGTCGATGCTGCGTTCCGCCCGCGCCGCAGTGAGCGGCCACCCCAAGCCGGCCTGAGTCGCAACTGGACGGTCCCGACGCCGATGCGCGTGTCCTCCCGGTTCGCATCGATTGGTTTATGATTCCGTCGGCCGCACCCGCAGGACTCGACATGGGGGATGATTGATGCGCCTGAATGCCGATATGACCATTCCCGCCGTGGTCGACAGTGCCACCCTTGCGTGGGTCGCCTCGCCGATGGCCGGCGTGGAGCGCCGGATGCTGGAACGCGATGGCGATGAGGTCGCCCGCGCCACGTCCTTGGTGCGCTATGCCCCCGGTTCGTCCTTCAACGCCCACACGCACGGGGCGGGCGAAGAGTTCCTGGTATTGGAGGGGGTGTTCTCCGATGAGACCGGCGACTTTCCCGCCGGCTACTACGTGCGTAACGCACCGGGTTCCCGCCACTCTCCCTCGAGCGCACCCGGCGCCGTCATCTTCGTCAAGTTGCGCCAAATGCCGCCCGAGGAAACCGCGCTCGTGCGTCTCGACACGCGCGATCCCGCGCTCTGGCATCGCGGCGGCGCCGGTTGGACGGAGGCGCTGCTGTTCGAGGCGCCGTGGGAGCGGGTCGTGATGCGTCGCCTCGCTGCGGGCTGCGCCGGCCCCCGGGAAATCCTGCCGCGAGGGGGCGAATTCTTCGTCGTCGAGGGGGACTTGATCGTGGACGGAATATCGCGGCCCGCCGGCACCTGGCTGCGCCTGCCGCCGGGCGCCAGCATGTCGCCGGCGAGCGCGGCCGGTGCCCTGGTCTATTGCAAAACGGGGCATCTTGGCTGATCCGTGCGGGATCTCATCATCGCCGGCGTCGAACAACCGCATCGTGCACGGCAGCCGCCGAGGCCGCGGCTCAGTGCGTCGTCGCCACCAGATAGCCGGTGAGCGCCAATCCGGCGACCGCGACTCCCACGTTGGCGGCCAGGGCCAGGCGCGCGAAACGCGTCGGCGGCACCTGTCGTGGCGCGAGGCTGCGCACGATCGCCAGGAACGTACGGGTGGACAGGAAGGCGAGCGTCGAGGAAAACAGCATGAGCGCCAAACCGACCCAAAACGATGCGCCGGAGTGCGTCGGGTGCGTGTGGGTGGGGTCCATCAGGCGCAGGAACAATCCGAAGCGCTCGATCACGAAGCCGAATCCCATCATGGCCAGACAGGTCCGGTTCCACGCCAGCAGGGAACGTTCTGCCGCAAGAAATATCCGGGGATCGTCCGCATCATCGGTCATTGTTGCTCCGTCGGTGGGCGCTCGCCGCTCGCAGCGGCGTTCTCGCCGCAGAGTATCGAGGTTCGCCCGAAGCGTCGAGCGGACCTGCAGGACCGCAGGGCGATGGCCGAGGCGAAAGCGCCGCGTTCGTGGTTGAATATGAGCATGGAAAAACTATTCATTTCGGCGAATTCCCTGCTCAGCGATTCGATGGAACTTGCCCGGCAGATCGTGCGCAGCGGTTTCAGGCCCACCTTCCTGGTGGCGATGTGGCGGGGCGGCGCGCCGATCGGCATCGCGGTGCAGGAGGTGCTGGAGTACAACGCGATTCACGCCGATCATATTGCCATCCGCACCTCCTCCTATACCGGGATCGGTCAGCAGGACAAGACCGTCCGGGTCCATGCCATCGACTACCTGGTGTCGCGCCTGTCCGCGGAGGACGAATTGCTGCTGGTCGATGACGTGTTCGATTCCGGTCGCAGCCTCGAGGCCGTGCTCGACACGCTCAAGCGGCGCTGCAAGCGCAATCTGCCCGACAACATTCGAATCGCGACCGTCTACTACAAGCCGTTGCGCAATCGCAGCGCGCTGGTGCCGGACTATTTCGTGAGGGATACCGACAAATGGCTGGTATTTCCCCACGAGATCCAAGGGCTCACCCGCGAGGAGATTTTGGAGCACAAGCCGGTCGGCGAGAATTTTTTCGATCCGCCCGGGGAGTGACGGGGCGGCACCGTCACGAGGATGGCCGTCCCGGAGGGAGAATCCCGAGACAGTGGGCCTTGTGCGTCGTATATTGGGCGTCAGGGGGAGTCTGGCACCATCGGATCGGTAAGGGACTCACATCAACGACGCACAGTCTGGGCCGGCACTCGTGCCGACCGACCTCATCTATGGATTGAACGACAAGCCGCCCCTGCGCCTGTCGTTGTTCGTGGCTCTGCAGCATGTGCTCGCGGTTTTCGTCGGCATTGTCACGCCGCCCCTCATCATTTCCAGGGCCCTGCACCTGCCCGGGGCCGATGCGACCTTTCTGGTCAGCATGGCGCTGTTGATGTCCGGCGTGGGCACCATCCTGCAGACCCGCCGCGTGGGACCCGTGGGTTCCGGACTGCTGAGCATCCAAGGGACCAGCTTCGTGTTCCTGGGTCCCATCGTTTCGCTGGCGGCATCCGTGGCGGCGGCGGGCGGCACGCAACGGGAGTCACTCGGCGTGGTCTTCGGCACCTGTCTGGCCGCGTCGATCGTGCCGATTCTGGTCAGTCCATTCATCCGCCTGGCCGGCAGGATCATCACGCCCCTGGTGACGGGGGTGGTCGTGACCCTGATCGGGCTGACGCTGGTGGAGGTGGGGATCACGAGCCTGGGAGGAGGTTTCGACGCGAGGGGAGACGGGACGTTCGGGTCGGCGCAAAACCTGGGACTGGCGCTGATCGTCATCGTGCTCATCGTGGTCCTCAACGGCAGCCGGCGCGAGTGGATACGGACGATGTCCGTCGTCGCGGGACTCGCCGGCGGGTATATCATTGCGATTCTCGCCGGCAAGGTGGCCATGACCGACCTGCGCAGTCTCCCCTGGATCTCGCTGCCCTCGCCGCTGCGGTATGGCCTGGGATTCCGGGCCGCGGCCCTCGTGCCGTTCGCCTTCCTATACCTCATCACCGCCATCGAGTCGATCGGCGACCTCACGGCGACCTCAGCCCTGGCCGGCGAGCCCATCACGGGAGAGCTCTACTTCCGGCGCCTGCGCGGCGGCGTGATGGCCGACGGGGTCAGTTCGCTGATCGCGGCGGTGTTCAACTCCTTCCCGAGCACGACGTTTGCGCAAAACAACGGGGTCATCCAGTTGACGGGCGTCGGCAGCCGCCACGTCGGCACCCTCGTGGGCGTGATCCTGATCGCATTGGGATTGTTTCCCGCCGTGGGCGGCGTCGTACAGGCGATGCCGCAGTCGGTGCTGGGGGGCGCGACCATCCTCATGTTCGGCATGGTCGCGGTCGCCGGCATCAAGATACTCTCGGGCGTGACCATGGACCGCCGATCCTCCACCATCGCCGCGCTGTCCTTCGGACTCGGCCTCGGAGTGACCTTCGTGCCCGAAATCGTCGGCGCGATGCCCTCGATCATCAAACAGATGTTCTCGTCCGGCGTCGCCACCGGCGGCATGTGCGCGCTGTGTCTCAACCTGCTGCTGCCCGGCAGGCGGGG
Organism: Nevskiaceae bacterium; assembly: GCA_037445285.1. GTDB lineage: Bacteria > Pseudomonadota > Gammaproteobacteria > Steroidobacterales > Steroidobacteraceae > Bog-1198. Next base: position 29,360 of record JBBIKV010000032.1, read on the forward strand.
CTGAGCCGCGGATGACCACGCTGCTCGTCAAGAACATCCACACGCTCGTCACGATGGACGCGGAGCGCCGGGAAATCAGGAATGCGGCGATGCGGGTGCGGGGCAACGCCGTCGAGCAGATCGGGATCACGGGCGCCGTTCCGGAGGAGGCGGACGAGGTTCTGGACCTCAAGGGCCGGTTCATCGTGCTTCCGGGGCTCGTCAACACCCATCATCATTTCTATCAAACGCTGACGCGGGCCATTCCCGGAGCGCAGACCTGCGAATTGTTTGCGTGGCTGAAGCAACTCTATCCGATCTGGGCCCGCATGGATGCGCGTGCGGTCTATGCCAGTGCGCAAATGGCCGCCGCCGAATTGATGCTGTCGGGCTGTACGACCTCGAGCGACCACCTGTACGTTTTTCCGAACGACTGCCGCCTGGATGACGAAATTCGGGCGCTGCGCGACATCGGCATGCGCTTTCATGCCAGCCGGGGCAGCATGAGCGTGGGCGAGAGCCTGGGCGGGTTGCCGCCGGACTCCCTGGTGGAGGACGAAGAGGCCATCTTGAGGGACAGTCGGCGCCTCATCGAGGAGTATCACGACAACTCCCGGCATGCGATGACGCGGATGACGCTGGCACCCTGTTCCCCATTCTCGGTCTCGCGTGAATTGATGCAGGAATCGGCCAGGCTGGCGCGCAGTTATCCGGGCGTGAGGCTGCACACCCATCTGGCCGAAAACGACCTGGATGTGGAGTACAGCCTGAAGCGCTTCGGCATGACGCCGGGTCAGTATGCGGAGTCGCTGGGCTGGGTGGGCGATGATGTGTGGCACGCCCATTGCGTGCATCTCGACGATGCGGCGGTGTCCCGGTTCGCCGCCACGGGCACTGGCGTGGCGCATTGCCCGAGCAGCAACATGCGTCTCGGAAGCGGCGTCGCGCCCGTTCGGAGAATGCTCGAGAATGGAGTGCGGGTGGGGCTGGGCGTGGATGGAGCCGCCTCGAACGACGGCAGCAGCATGTTGAACGAGGCGCGCATGGCCTGCCTGCTGGCGCGCGTCGGCGAGCGCGATGCCGCGGCCATGGACCCACGCGCGGCGTTGGAGCTCGCGACCCGTGGCGGGGCGCTGGTGTTGGGCCGCGACGACATCGGGCATCTCGCGCCCGGCATGTCGGCCGATTTCATCGCATTGGATCTCGACCAGGCGGAATTCGCCGGTGCTCACTGGGATCCCGTGGCCGCGCTGATCCTCTGTCAACCGCATACGGTCGACTACAGCTACATCGACGGCATCAGGGTCGTGGATCGCCGGCGGCTCGTCACCGCCGAGATCGAGACGCTCATCGAACGCGTGAATGCCGCCTCGCGGACGCTGGCGGTGCGCGTTGGCTGACCGGGCGTTTCTCGCCACGGCACTGCATGCGCCGCAGTGCGGCCGGCTCGAGGCACTGCCGGATGCGTTGATCGTGGTCGGCGAGGGCGGCGTCATCGAGGCGGTGCACCGGCGCGAGTCGCCGCTGGCGGCCCGGGAGGCGCAGCGCTTCGCGGAGATGAACAGTCTCGTGAGGCTGCGGCCGCATCAGGTCCTGCTGCCGGGGATGGTCGATTTGCACGTGCATGCACCGCAGTGGCCCCAGTTGGGCAAGGCGCTCGACCTCCCGTTGGAGGAGTGGCTGCAGCAATATACCTTCCCGCTCGAAGCACGATGCGCCGATGTCGCCTATGCGCAGTCCATCTATGAGCCGTTGGTCGACGGTCTGCTCGCAAACGGCACGACGACGGCGCTGTATTTCGGCACCATTCATCTGCCTGCGACTCAGCGGCTCGCGGATATTTGTCTGCGCCGCGGGCAGCGGGCGCTGATCGGGCGGGTTGCCATGGACGACATCGATCAGTGTCCGTCCTACTACAGGGATCCGTCGGCCGCCCACGCCGAAGCGCAGACCCGGGCTTTCATCGAGTATGTCCGTTCGCTGTCCGGCAATGGCGCGGGGCTCGTTTTGCCCGTCGTCACCCCCCGCTTCATCCCCTCGTGCTCCGACGAATTGCTGCGCCGCCTGGGTGCCCTGGCGGCCGAGGCCGACTGTCACGTCCAGACTCATTGTTCGGAGAGCGACTGGGAGCACGGCTACGTGCAGAGGCGCTGCGGTGTCTCGGACACGGCGGCGCTCGAGGGCTACGGCCTGTTGACCCGGCGCACCGTCCTGGCGCACGGCAATTTCGTGGCCGACGACGATGTCGGGCGCATCGTCGCCGCGGGCGCCGGCATCGCTCATTGTCCGCTGTCGAACGTCTACTTCTCCGACGCCGTGTTCCCGCTGCGCCGGATGCTCGATCGCGGCGTGCATGTCGGACTCGGCACCGATATCGCCGGCGGCGCGAGTCCGTCCATCCTCGACAACGCGCGGCACGCAGTCATTGCCTCCCGCCTGCTGGAATCCGGCGTCGATCCCGATCTGCCGCGGCAGGCGCGCCGCCGTGCCGGGTCGCGCATCGATGCACCGGTCGCGTTTTGGCTGGCCACGGCGGGCGGCGGCGTGGCTCTCGATCTGCCGGTGGGGGTGTTCGCCGCGGGATATCAGTTCGACGCCATCGTGATCGACGGTGCCGTGCCGAACGGCAATCTGCGGTTCGATCCCCGGGACGCGGCCGAGGAAATGCTGCAAAAAATCCTCTACGGGGCCTGCCGTACGAATATCCGCGAGGTGTGGGTGTCCGGACGACTGGTGCATGCGGGCGTCAACTGAGCGGATCGAACCGGGAGGTCCGAGAATGTTTGCAACCGCGTCGCCATTGTCGTTAGCATCCCTGCCAATGGGCAAACTCACCACGCATGTACTCGACATCAGTGCGGGATTGCCGGCAGCCGGCGTGCGCATCGATCTGCACGAAGTCGTTGCGGGTGCGCCGACGCTGCTCGTCAGCACCGCCACCGGCGCGGACGGACGGGTGTCCACGCCGCTGCTGGAGGGCGCCGCCTTTCACGCCGGCCGCTACACGCTCACGTTCCACATGGCCGCGTACTTTCGTGCCCGCGCCGTGCCACTGCCGACGCCCGCCTTCCTCGAAGAGGCGGTGATCTGCATCGGGATTGCGAGTCCCGATCAGCACTACCACGTGCCGCTGCTGATCGCGCCCTGGAGTTACTCCGTCTACCGGGGGGGCTGAGCGCGCGTGACTGCCCCAATTGCGGACGGTGGGTCGGGGGAGATTCGCTTCTTGCTGGATGGTCGGTGCGTGCGCGCGACAGGGCTGCCGCGCACCATGACGGTGCTCGAGTATTTGCGCGACGAAGCGCGCCGCACCGGCACGAAGGAAGGTTGCGCCGAGGGGGATTGCGGTGCCTGCACGGTCCTCGTCGGCGAACTCGCCGCCGACGGCAGCCGGGTGGATTACCGGGCGGTGAATTCCTGCATTCGATTCCTGGCGACGATCGACGGCCACGAGTTGGTGACGGTGGAGAGCCTGTCGGGACCTGACGGCCGCCTGCATCCGGTGCAGCGGGCCATGGTCGACCACCACGCCTCGCAATGCGGATTCTGCACGCCGGGATTCGTGATGTCCCTGTTCGGTTTGTATCTGCAATCCTCGACGCCGGACCGCGATCAGGTGCTGGACGCCGTGTCGGGGAATCTGTGCCGCTGCACGGGCTATCGTCCCATCATCGATGCGGGGACCGCGATGGCGCGGTATCCGGCCCCGGACACGTGGAGCCGGACGGCGCCGCTGGAGGATTCGCGCCGCGCCGCGCTGCGTGCGCTGCGGCGCACGGTATCGCTGCGGCTCCCGGGGTTCGTCGCGCCGACCACGCTTGCCGCGCTCGCCGAAGCGCTCGAGCGCGAACCCGATGCGCTGATCCTCGCGGGCGGCACGGACGTCGGCCTGTGGGTGACCAAACACCTGCGGGAGCTGTCGTCGATCGTCTACCTCGGTGCGGTGGCCGAGCTCAAACACGTTCGCCGCACCGCGTCCGGACTGGAGGTCGGTGCGGCCGTCTCGTTGGCCGACGGCTGGGCCGCGCTGGTCGCGCTCCATCCCGCCTTGGCCGAACAGGCGCAGCGCTTCGGGTCGGTGCCGGTGCGCAATTCAGGGACCTTGTGCGGCAATCTCGCGAACGGCTCGCCGATCGGCGATGCCATCCCCGTGCTGCTGGCGCTCGGCGCGGAACTTGAACTGCGGCGGGGCGCCCAGACGCGGCGTGTGCCGCTCGATGAGTTCTATCTCGGTTATAAGCGCAAGGACCTGGCCCCGGGGGAATTCATCGTATCCGTCAGGGTGCCCGCGCCTCAGCCGGGGTGCCGGGTCGCGAGCTACAAGTGGTCGAAGCGCTGCGAGCAGGACATCTCCGCGGTCTGTGCCGCGTTCGCGGTGCAGGTGCAGGATGGTCGGGTCGGTGCGGTGCGGCTCGCCTTCGGCGGCATGGCGGCGGTGGCGGCGCGGGCGCGCGCGGCCGAGCGGTCGCTGCTCGGCGCGGCGTGGAACCAGGCGAGCGTCGACCAGGCGGCGGCGCGACTCGCGGAGGATTTTCAGCCCATGACCGATCTGCGCGCCACCGGCGAGTACCGGCTGAAGGTGGCGGCCAATCTGCTGCGGCGTTTCCATCTCGAGCAGACCGGCAATGGCCACATCACGCGCGCCGGGGCGGCCGTGGAAGGTCCGGCCGTATGAGCCGCGATCCGCACGCCGCCGGCGCGCCGCCCTCGGAGGATGCCCGTAGCGAGGGCGCCGTGCCCGGCCATGAGAGCGCCCACCTGCACGTCAGGGGTCAGGCGCTGTATGCGGACGACATTGCGCTGCCCGCCGATGCGTTGCATGCGGCCTTCGGGATCAGCGGCATCGCGCATGGGCGCCTGCGCGCCCTGGACCTCAGCGCGGTTCACGCCACCGGCGGTGTCGTGGCCACCGCCACGGCCGCCGACGTACCCGGCGAGAACAACTACGGCAGCGCCGTCCACGACGATCCGATATTCGCCACCGGGGAGGTGCAATACGCGGGTCAACCGCTGTTTGCCGTCGCGGCGGATTCCCATCGCACCGCCCGACTGGCCGCGCGCCGCGCCCGCGTCGATTGCGAGCCGCTGCCCGCGATCCTGGATATCCGGGATGCACTGGCTGCGCACAGCTACGTGCTGCCGTCGCAGCAGCTGGTGCGGGGCGAGCCGCGGGAGATGCTCGCGCGGGCGCCGCATCGATTGACCGGTACGGTGCACATCGGCGGTCAGGATCACTTCTACCTGGAGGGTCAGATCGCCATTGCGGTGCCCCAGGAAGATGGCGCCATGTTGATCCACAGTTCGACGCAGCATCCGTCGGAGGTTCAGCAGATCGTGGCGCAGGCGCTGGGCAGGCGGGCGCACGACGTCACGGTGCAGTGCCGCCGGATGGGAGGCGGCTTCGGCGGCAAGGAAACGCAGCCCGCACTGGTCGCCGCGGCGGCCGCGATCCTCGCCCGCAAGACGGGCAGGCCCGTCAAGCTGCGCCTCGATCGCGACGCGGACATGCTCATCACCGGCAAGCGGCATGATTTCCTGGCCGATTACACCGTCGGCTTCGATGCCGACGGCCGGATCATCGCCCTGACGGTCGTGCTCGCCTCGCGCTGCGGCCATTCCGCGGACCTTTCCGGTCCGGTCAACGATCGGGCGGTCATGCATCTCGACAATGCCTATTTCCTCGAACACGTGGAGATCGTCTCGCATCGCTGCAAGACCCACACGGTGTCCAACACCGCGTTCCGCGGCTTCGGCGGCCCGCAGGGGATGATGGTGATCGAGCAGATCCTCGAGTCCATCGCCCGCGAGCGGGGCATCGATCCGCTTGCCGTCAGGCGCCGCAACTTCTATGGGACCACGAGCCGCAATGTCACTCATTACGGACAGGCCGTCGAGGACGACGTCATCGGGCCGCTGGTCGAGCGCCTGGCCGCAACCAGCGGCTACGCGGAGCGTCGCCGGCAGATCGCCGAGTGGAATGCCGACAACCCGCTCATCAAGCGGGGGCTCGCACTGACGCCGGTCAAGTTCGGGATCTCCTTCACGGCGACGATGTTCAATCAGGCGGGCGCCTTGGTGCACGTGTACAACGACGGTACGGTGCTCCTCAATCACGGCGGCACCGAGATGGGTCAGGGGTTGTTCACCAAGGTGGCCCAGGTCGTCGCCCTCGAATTCGGCCTGCCGCCGGCGGCGATCCGGGTGTCGACCACGGACACGTCCAAGGTGCCCAACACCTCCGCGAGTGCGGCCTCCGCCAGCACCGACTTGAACGGCAAGGCGGCGCAGGCCGCCGCGCGGACGATCCGTGAACGCCTCACCCGGCTGGCCTGCGAGACCTTTGCCGTCCGCGCGGACGAGGTGCGCTATCGCGACGGGTGGGTGTTCGCCGGTGTGCGTCGTCTGGCCTTTGCCGAGCTCGTGCAGCAGGCCTACCGGGCCCGCATCTCATTGTCCTCCACCGGCCACTACCGGACGCCGAAGATCGGGTGGGACAAAGCGACGCTGCGCGGCCGGCCATTTTTCTATTTCGCCTATGGGGCGGCGGTGAGCGAAGTTGCCGTGGATACGCTGACCGGCGAGTCTCGGTTGTTGCGGGTGGACATCCTGCACGACGTGGGCCGGTCGCTCAACGAGGCGATCGATCGGGGGCAGATCGAGGGCGGCTTTCTGCAAGGGATGGGCTGGCTGACCTCGGAAGAGCTGTATTGGAACCCCGCCGGTGAACTGCGCACGCATGCGCCGTCGACCTACAAGATTCCGACGGCGCGCGATTGGCCGCGGCATGCCGACGTCCGCCTGTACGACGGGGCGCCGAATCTCGAGGACACGATTCACCGCTCCAAGGCGGTGGGGGAGCCGCCCCTGATGCTCGCGATCTCGGTGTTCTGCGCGATTCGCGATGCGATCGCCGGCTGCGGGGCGGCCGGGGCCCGGGCGGAACTCGCAGCCCCCGCCACGCCCGAGTCGGTATTGCGCGCCATCGCCGCGCTGCGTGTCACGGAGGCGGCATGAGCGCGATCGACCCTTCAACCGGCCGGTCGGCGCGCTGGTTGCGACGGTTGATGGGCGCGTTGCGGCGTGAGCCGGTGGTGGTCCGCGTCGCGCTGGCCGCGGTGCGCGGCTCGGCACCGCGGGAAGCCGGCGTGAGCATGCTGGTCGGTCGGACGGGCATCGAGGGGACCATCGGCGGCGGACGGCTCGAATGGGACGCGATCACCGCCGCCCGGTCCTTGCTCGAGGATGCGGCGGGGTCGGCGCTCGTCATGCGCGTGGTGCTGGGCGCGGACCTCGGTCAATGCTGCGGCGGGGTGGTCGACGTCTGGCTGGAGCGGGTCACGCGCGCCGAACTCGGTGCGCTCGAGGCTCTGGAGCGGGCGGCATGTCAGGGTGAGGCGACCCTCGTGAGCACGCTCACGCCCGCCGGAGTGGAGCGCCGCGTCCTGCGGGGCACCCGGCGGCCGTCCCCATCGACGAGCGGCCGTGTGAGCCGCTCTGCCGGCGGCCTGGTGTCCTTCGAGGAGCCGCTCAACGACGACCTGCCGCCCGTGTGGCTGTACGGCGCCGGCCATGTCGGGCAGGCGCTCGCGCGAATCGTGGCCGAGCTGCCGCTGAGCCTGACCTGGATCGATGCGCGCGCCGCGGCGTTTCCCTCACCCGTTCCCGACCACGTAACGGCCCTGTGTGCCGCGGATCCGGTCGCCAGCGTGTCGGATGCCCCAGTGGGTACCCGGTTCATCGTGATGACGCACAGCCACCCGCTCGATTTCGGGCTCTGTCACGCGATCCTGCAGCGCAACGATTTCGCGTGGGCCGGACTGATCGGATCCCGGAGCAAGTCGGCCCGCTTCCGCTCACGCCTGCGGCGCAGGGGTCTCGCCGCCGAGGTGATCGCACGCTTGGTGTGTCCCGTCGGGATCGACGGCATCGGCAGCAAATGGCCGGCGGCGATCGCGGTCGGCGTTGCCGCGCAATTGCTGCGGGATGCCGGCCGGATCGAGGAGATCGACGCGGTGCGGCCGCTCGCCGAGGCCGCCGACTTGGGCTGCGCATCCGTCGATTGCGCCGCCTGCGGCGCATCTCCGTGACGGCCTACCTGCTCGACTGGTGCGGGCTGTGGGTGCGGTGGCTGCATCTGATCGCCGGCATCGCCTGGATCGGCGCATCCTTTTATTTCGTCTGGCTCGACAACCACCTGGAGCCGCCCGTCGATGAGGGCCCGGAGAGCGCCGGTGTGGCGGGCGAATTGTGGGCGGTGCACGGCGGCGGCTTCTACCGGTCGCGCAAATACCGGATCGCCCCGCCGCTGCTGCCGCAGACGTTGCATTGGTTTTATTGGGAGGCCTACACCACCTGGTTGTCCGGCTTCGCGCTGCTCTGCCTGTTGTATTTCTGGCGGGCCGAGGCCTATCTCATCGATCCGGCGGTCGCGCCGCTCACGAAGCCGGCGGCGATTGCGGCGGCATTGGCGGTGCTCGCCGGCGGATGGTGGGTGTATGACCTGCTGTGCCGCTCGCGTCTCGGACGCAGTCCGCGCGCGCTCGGGCTCGTGCTGGCCGGCGCGATCGGCGCCGAGGCCTGGGGGCTGTGCAGCCTGTTCAGCGGCCGCGGCGCGTTCATGATCTTCGGCGCCTCCCTCGGCACGATCATGGTGGCCAACGTGCTGTTCGTGATCATCCCCGGACAACGGGAATTGGTGCGCGCCAAGCGTGAGGGTCGGGAACCCGAGGCCGCGCCGGGCCTGCGCGGCAAGCAGCGCTCGGTGCACAACACGTACTTCACGCTGCCGGTGCTGTTCGTGATGATCAGCAACCATTATGCGATGACCTACGGCGCACGGTACAACTGGCTGGTCTTGATGGCGATGAGTTTCGCGGGGGCGTGCATCCGGGCGTGGTTCGTCGCGCGCCACAAGCCCGCGCAGCGGCGCGGCATGCTCTCGGCGCTGCCCGCGGCGCTCGCGGTCCTGACGCTCGCCGGCGTCGTGGCGGCGCTCGCGCCGTCGCAGGGTCCGG
>JBBIKV010000033.1:0-36672 GCA_037445285.1 Nevskiaceae bacterium
GCCGCCCTCGTCGCTCACGGCGACCATGTCCCCGGCGTCGGCGGCCAACGCGGCGTGATGCCGAGGTTCAACAGGTTGCTGCGGGCGATCTCGAGCACCTCCACCTCGATCAGCACCTCAGGCTCCGGCACGTCGATTGAGGCCACGAGCTTCTCCGCCATGCGCACCGCGTCCGGCGTGTCGCGCATCACCAATACGCTGGTGCGCTCGTCGACGAACAGCGTTTTGGCCCCGAGCATCGATTTCAACATGCTCTCCACGTCCTTCGGCGCCGCGTTCGTCAGATAGAAGGTGTGCACGATCTGCTCTTCGTAATCCTTCTGCTTGGCCGGCGAATTCGGATAGATGAGCACCATGTTCGAGGACAGGATCTGGCGGGCCAGGCTGTTCTGGTCGAGCACCAGATCGATGGCCTCGTCGATGGGGACTTCCTGGACGAAGATCGTCGTCTTGGCGTCGCTCTTGACGTCCTTGTCGAGGATGAAGTTGATGCCGGTCTGCCGGGCGAGCACCTCGAACACCATCTTGGTGGGGGCGTCGCGGAATTGCAGGCTGACCTTGGCGTTGTTGCGGGTCTTGAGCCGCGGAGCGACGGTGGTGGCGCCGCGGGCCAGGTTGATCCGCGCGCCGAGAGCGACCGCCGGGCCGTAGCCGGCATCCTCGGTGAGCACGGTCCGCAGGAGCGCGTCGGCCGCGTCATAGTCCTTGCGGTCGACGGCCTTGGACGCTTCACCCACCAGGATGGCGTGTCGCCGGTCCGCCTCGACGCCCTCGATCCCGCGGAGCGCCCGTTGATTGGCGGTCTCGAGCGAGAGGACGCGCCGGTAGGTCGCCACGGCCGCATCCAACTGGCCGGCGGCGCGCGCCGCATCGCCCGCGCCTATCAATTTCTGTATCGAGGCCTCGCGGCGGGCCGCGAGATCCAGTTTGTACATCATGTTGTCGGGATCGTGGGCCACCGCCTGGGAGAGTTCCGACACACCCTGCTCATAGTTGCCGCGCTCCACTTCCGAGAGGCCGTCGCGGTGCAGCTTGCTGGCCGCACAGCCGGCAAGCGCGGCGAGCGCAATGCTGGGAATCAGGAAAGTGCCGAGGTGTCGCTTCATCATTGTTCGCCCACAGCAATGGATTGCTGAATTTTGAGTGGCATGTAGGTGAGCAGCAATTGGCCGGCCTTGACGTCGTCCACGCTGTAGGTGTTGTTCAATGTGTCCCCGACCTTGACGTCGTACACACGATCCCCGGCCGTGAGGAAGTAGGTAGACACCGCATTCTCCGACCGATAACTGCCCATGAACGTGAAGGGCAGCGGCGGCGCGGTGGGGGGCGGCGGCGCCTGATAGACCACGGGCGGCGGCGGTGCGGCGGGCGGCGCCACGTACCATGACTGCCGCGAGAACAGCGAGGACGCCGCATCGCCCTGCACGACCCGGTCGCTTGCGCGGAGTGGCAGGACGACACCGGACAGCGTGCCCTTCCCGGTCACCGGATGGCGCACGCGGGCCTGCGCCATCGCGTCCGAACCCCGCGCAGGCTCGACGGTCTGTCCGCCGTCGGGCATGAGGACGACATAGCCGGCGCATCCTACGGCGATGCCGATCAGGACTTTGGCGCGTGCCGTGAGGTTCCGGACCATCACGCGCCCCTCAGGTAGATGACGAATTCCAAGTCGGCGTTCACCGCGGTGTCGCCGACGTTCTTGCGCTCGATCTGCAATTTCTCCAGGCCCAGGGCGGGGATCGCGGCCAGCACCTTGTTGATGAAGGCACGGATGTTCCCGTACTCCCCCTTGACGGGAAACTCGAAGGAGTACTTCGCCAAACGACCGGAGGCCGGCGGGACGAAGACGTACTTTCCCTGATCCAGCGCTATTCCGGCTGCGGTCGCCTGCACCATGACCAGTCCGAGCAGCGCCGGAACCTGCTCCCTCGTCGGCAGCGATGCCGCGAATTGGCCGGGACTGCGTGCGACTTGAGGCCCCGCGGCCGCGACCGTCGGCGCGGGATGGCCCGCCCGATTCAATTCCCCCCGCAGCGTCGCCACCGATCGGTGAGCCGGCAGCAGCAGGGTAACCGACGCGATCGCCGCCGCGGCGAATGCTGCCAGTCCGCACAGTCCCGCCGGCCCGACCCGCATGAGCTGGTATAGGACCCGCGGTCCCGCGCGCACCAAGAGATGCTCCACCCGCAGCTGCACGGCCGATTTCACGGCGGCGACGGGCAGCGCCGAAACCGCGGTTGGCAGCGCCGCCGGGGACGGCTGTGACGAGTTCATGGCTGATCCCTCCAAGCGCCCGTCAATTCGAATCTCACGGGATGCTGCGCGTCGTCGGCGCGGATCTCGTGCCGGTCGAGCATCGGATATTCGATCGAGCGGCTGGTCTGCAGCCGCTGCACATACGCCACGGCCAGCGCGAGCGTCCGTGCCTCGGCGCTGATGCGCACATTGTGTTTGGCGTGGTCCGGCTCCACGCCAAGCAACGACACCTGCCCCTGACTGTCCTTGCTCGCCTGTTCGAGGTCCGCGAGCAGGCGGGTCCATGGGGTCGCCAGATCCCGCGCCGCCTGCTGCGCGCTCACGAGGATGCGGGCCTGCGCGATGGCCTCGCCCGGAGCCGGAGCGGGGGCATTGGCCCGTGTGGCGGCGGCGAGCCGCAATTCCAATCCCTCGCGCTTCTGCTCCTCGGTCCGGTATTCGAGCAGGATTGCGCCGAGCGACGCGGCGCCCAGCAGCAACAGCGCCGCCCCCACCGGCGACACTCGGCGCCGGCCTCCCGAGAACTCCAGATGAATGGGATGCCTCAAGCGGCGCTCCGGCGAAGGTGCTCGAGCTGATGCAGCGTGGTCACCGGTGGATTCGCCTCCTCGAGCCATTCCAGATCCGCCGACGACGCCGGGCGCAACCCCTGCAGGGCCGCCGGCACATCCACGTACACCTGACCCTCCGTCGGATTCGCACTCGCGAGACGGCCGAAGGTCTGAAGCCGCCGGAGCTCGCGCCCCCAGTCGGGGCCGATGCGCACCGCATGCACCCGGTCGACGCCCTGATCGCAGAGCCGCAATGCCGCGAGCGACCCTACCTCGACCGTCACGAACCACGCCGTCCCTCCGGCCGGCAGGAAGCGGCGCCACGTGTTGAACGCGGCGATCAGCTGCGGCTGAATCGAGGCCAGGCTCATGCCGTGGCGGGTCGCCAGCTCCCGGGTGCCGTCGATCAAGGCGGTCGGCACCGCACTGGCGAGCCGATGCATCCCGGGCGGCGCATCCGACAACGACACCGTCCAGTCGTCCGCCGGTGCGCCGAAAACACCGGCCAGCAATTCCCGGGCGTGCGCCAGCCGCTCCGCCGCCGAGGTCAGTGCATCGGACCAGGGCACCACCACATACCTGACCCATCGATCGGCGATGACCAGCCGGAGGCGCGCATGGCGCCAGCCAGGCTGCGCCAGTTGAGCGTCGAGCAGCGCCAGCGCACCCTGCCAGCCCGGGGCGGCAAGCGGCTCCGAGCGGTTCTCCTGGAGCGCCACGGTCGGCCTCATGCCGCGACGAATCCGCACCATGCACACCCGCCGCTGGGCGAGGTAGACCCCCACCTCGTCACGCCATAACGGTGACACGGTTCACCTCCTCGAGCGTGGTCTCGCCGCGTCTCACCAGATCGAGCGCCACGCTGCGGATCAGGCGCACGCCGCCTTTTTTCGACAGCTCCTTGAGTTGGCGCACCGGCGCGCGGTTGATGATGGCCTCGCGCAGTTCGTCGTTCAGCACCAGAAGCTCGCCGATGGCCTTGCGCCCCCGGTAGCCGCTGCCGCGGCAATGCGGGCAACCGCGTCCGATCGTGAAGTTGTACGCGGCGCTGCCGGCGACCGACAGCTGGGATTCCTCGAGCAATTGCCGGGAGGGCACGTGCCGTTCGGCGCACTGGTCGCACACCACCCGGATGAGCCGCTGGGCGAGCACGCCGGACAGCGCGGAGACGAAGCTGTAGGTGTCGACGCCCATGTGGGTGAAGCGGCTCACCACGTCGAACACGTTGTTCGCATGCACGGTCGTGAACACCAAATGTCCCGTCAATGCGGATTGGATGGCGATCTGCGCGGTCTCGGAATCGCGGATCTCCCCGACCATGATCTTGTCCGGATCGTGCCGCAGAATGGATCGCAGGCCGCGCGCGAACGTCAACCCCTTCTTCTCGTTCACGGGAATCTGCAGCACGCCCTTCAGTTGGTATTCGACCGGGTCCTCGATGGTCACAATCTTGTCGGAGCCGGTTTGGGTCTCGGAAATGGCCGCATACAGCGAGGTGGTCTTGCCGCTGCCGGTGGGGCCCGTCACCAGCAGCATACCGTAGGGCAGGCAGCTCAGACGGCGCAACTGGGTCACGACGTGCATGTCGAAGCCCAGCACGTCGAGGCGCAGTCCCTGCAGCCGCTCCGTGAGCGCCTGCTTGTCGAGCGCGCGCAGCACCGCGTCCTCGCCGAAAATGCTCGGGATGATCGACACTCGAAAGTCGATGGGCCTGCGGTCGAGCGCGATCGTGAATCGCCCGTCCTGCGGCACGCGCCGCTCGGCGATGTCGAGTTCGGACATGACCTTGATGCGGGAGATCACCTGCTCCGCCACCACCGGGCCGCTGACGGAGGCGATGTTCACGAGCACGCCGTCGATGCGGTAGCGCACCGTGAGTCCGCCGGGAGTGGACTCCAGGTGGATGTCGCTGGCACCGGCCCGCAGCGCGTCGTAGACGGTCGAATGCACCAATCGCACGATCGGACTGGCATCTTCGCTGATCGACACGTAGGACAGATTGTCCGGGCCGGCGCTGTCGCCGGCGCCCGCCGCCGCCTGCGACAATACCGCATCGATGGCGCGCAGCCCTTCCGCGCGGCGCGTGATGAAATTGGCCAACTCGTGCGCGGTGGCCACCGCCCAATCGAGCACGTCCGGGGTCCGCGCTTCGAGCCAGCTGCGCAATGCCGCATCGAAGGGATTGGCCACGATGGCGAGCAACCCGGCGGGCGCCTGCACGAGCGCGCAGCAGCGTCGCGTCGCCTCCGACGGCGGCAGCACGTCGAACGCCGGTTCCATGGAGGCCAGTTCCTCGCCGTCCACGAACCGGAAATCCAAGGCGGCGGCGAGCCGGCGCGCCAGGTCAGCGGGCGGCAGCCCGGCCGTTTCCGTCAACACGTCCATCGGCGAGCGGCCCGCGCGCGCGGCCTCCGTCAGCGCGCGGGCCATGAGCGCTTCGTCGAGGTGGGCCGTCGGCGGGGGTGCCGGTGGACCGGCATTGGTCGCCTCGTTGGCGACTCCTACGGCGGCGACGAGGTCGAGTGGGACGACGGCGTTCATTGCACGCTGCCGGCCAGCTGGAATATGGGAAAATACATCAGCACCACGATGACGCCGATCAACAGTCCGATCACCGTCATGAACAGCGGTTCGATCAAGCGGGTGACGATGGCGACCCAGCGCCCGATTTCCTCGTCGTAAAACGCGGCGATACGCTCGGTCATCTCTCCCAAGTTCCCGCTGCGCTCCCCGACCCGCAGCATGCGTGCGGCCACCGCCGTGGTCAGGCCCTCGGATTCCATCGCGTTCGCGATCGACTGCCCCTCGCTCACCGACAGGGTCGCCCGGGCAAACGCGGGCCGCAGGGTCTCGCCCAGCAATCCGGCGGACATGGTCATGGCGGTCACCGCCGGCATGCCGCTGCGCAGCAGCATGCCGACCGTGCGATAGAGACGGGCGAGCTGATACAGGCGCAGCTGCCGACCGATGGTAGGCAGCTGCGCCAGCCATGCGCCGAGCGCCGCCCGCGTTGCGGGCCGCGACAACCCATATCCCATGCCGGTGAGCAGCGCGGCGCCGACCGCAATCACCGGGAGCGTGTGCGCATCGAGCATCTGACCCCATTGCAGCAGGAGCCGCGACGCGAGGGGCAGGTCGGATCCCAACTGTTCGTATATCGCGCTGAACCGCGGCACCACGTAGCCCATCAGGAACAGCGTCACCAGCAGGCCGGCCGCGAGCAGCACCGCCGGATAGATGGAGGCATTGACCAGTGTCTTGCGCAGGGCGTCGACCTGCTGCTGATAGGTGATGAACCGGGTCAGCGCCTCGCGCAGTGAGCCGGTGCGCTCGCTGGCACGGACGGTGGCGACGTACAGATACGGAAACATCGCCGGGTGTTCCGCGAGGGCGGCGCCCAACGTCTGGCCCTCGTACAGCCGCCCCAGGATCTGTTCCAGCGGCCGGCGCAATGCCGCGCTGCCCTCCTTCTCCGTGAGCGCTTCGATCGATTCAACCAACGACAGCCCGGCCTCGAGGAGCGCCACCAACTCCTGGCTGAAGATGACTAAAGGCATCTTGGTCTGCCGGACGAACATCCGGGCCTGACGCATGGGTGCCAGGGAAATCACGCGCAGGCCCAGCAACCCCAGTTGGCGGCGGGCGTCCGCTTCGTCCACCGCATCGACCTGTCGCGACAGAACCGAATGGTCGCGATCCAGGGTCTTGGCGCGGTATTCCATCGGCGGCTACCAGTTACCGATGTCGGCGTTCTCGCCCGCGCCGCCCGGCTGACCGTCCTTGCCGTAGGACATCAGGTCGAAGTCGTTGTTGTGGGTTCCCGGCGCCACGTACACATAGGGATGACCCCACGGGTCCTTGGGGACGTCCTTCTTCAGGTAGGGACCGGCCCAATTGGGCTCGTTCGCGGGCGCGACGTTCAGGGCATTCAGGCCCTCCTCGGTGGTCGGCAGCCGGTTCATGTCGAGGCGGAACTGTTCGATCGCCTTGTCGAGTGCATCGACCTGGGCCTTGGCCGCCTTCACCTGGGATTTGCCCACCTGGGCGAAATAGCGCGGCGCGACGAACCCAGCCAGGAGGCCGATGATGACCATCACCACCAGCAGTTCGAGCAGCGTAAAGCCGGGAGACGCGCGCTGCAGACAGCGACGGTGGCGCGAAGCCCCCCCCCGGGCGATAGGCCTCATCCGACCGCATCGTGCTGGCATGTTCATGTTGACCGCTCCCGTTCTCCCCGCACTCTACGCAGTTGCCCCAGCGGGCGAAGGTAGGAAAACACGGTACGATCTTGCATCGATCCGCGCGCCGCGGAGTGCCTACAGCGCGAACTTGCCAACGGGTCGAGCGTTGCAAGTCAATTATGTCCAAGTCCCTGCCTGGCGATTGTCGGACGACCCGGTATATTGTTGTTGCGGACCGCGATCGATCCGCTGATGCACGGACCCCCGGATAGACATCATTTGGCGTGTGGACATGTACCAGCAATTTTTCGGCTTAGACAAGCTGCCGTTTCGCCTGAGGCCGGACCCCGACTTCCAGTACCCGGGCAAGGAATACCTGCAAAGCCGCGGCCGGCTGCTCTCCCTCCTGCGCCGCCGCTCGCGCGCAGTCCTGCTTCTCGGATCCGCCGGTGTGGGCAAGACGCTGCTGCTCGAGGACGTGCTGGGCGACCTGTCGGACCGGTTCGCCGTTTGCCGGGTGAATCAACCGCAGATTTCCCCGACCGAGCTGCTGCAGGCGGTTCTGATGCAATTGGGGTCCCGCGGGGTCGATTTACGGGCCGATTACGCCGGCTTGGTGACCGAACTCGCCGCGCTGCTCGACGCGGCGGGCCCCCGGCAAACCCCGCCGCTGCTCGTCATCGACGACGCGCATCTTCTGACCGCGGATACGATGCTCGCCTTCGAAAAGCTGTTGACCCGCGCTCCGCGCTTTGGATTGTTGTTGGTCGGCAGACCCAATCGGCAGCTCCAGGGGAACAAGTTAATCGAGCGCCTCGCGCGGCATGATCTGTCGCACCCCGTCCATCTGAGCCCCCTGTCCCTGGACGACACCTACGGGTATGTTCGTCACCGCATTCAAGTCGCGGCGGGCGAGGGACGGGAGTTGTTCAGCGCGGAGGCGTACGAAATGATCTTCCGGCAGACAGGCGGCGTCGCCCGGCTCATCAATGTACTCTGCGATGCCGCGTTGCACGCGGCCTGCCAGCGCGCGGCGGGTCAGGCCGGCGCCGCCGAAGTGCTGCTCGCCACCCAGGATTCACGTTGGCCAGAGGCGGTGGCCCGCGAGCGGCCCGGGCCGAGCGACCCGCCGACCGGTCCGCCGACGCAGGCTGCTTCGACGTCGGGTGCTGCGACTTCGGGCGCTGCGACGGCCGGAGTGGCGCAAATCATCGTCGCCCGCGGCGATGAACATATCGCCGCATGGCCGTTGCAAGACGGCCGGATCGCCATCGGTCGGGCGCTCGACAATCAAGTCTGTCTGGATGAGTCGTTCATCAGCCGGCATCATTGCCAAATCGTGACCGTCGGTGCCGTTTCGACAATCGAGGATCTGGGCAGCGCCAACGGGATCTGCGTCAACGGGCAGCGGGTGCTCCGGCATGAACTGCAGCCCGATGACCAGATAACGCTCGCCGAGCACATTCGAATTCGCGTCGTCAAGTGACCCCGACCTCACCACGGCGGCGTCGGCCAGGTTTTCAAGTGGCGGCGTGAGCCTGCCGTTTGAGCCGTTGATAGACCTTCATGACCGATGGTACGTAGGCCAGCGTCTCGCGGAAAGGTGGCACGTGGCGGCCATACCGCTCGACCGCCTCCTCGCCGGCGTTGTACGCGGCCAGCGCCAGTTCCAGATTGCTGTCGAACCGGATCAGCAGGTCGCTCAAGTAGCGCGCGCCGGCGCGCACGTTTTGTTCGGGATTGTAAATGTCCTTCACCCCGTAGCGCCTGGCCGTGGCGGGCTGCAGTTGCATGAGGCCGACGGCGCCCTTTCGCGATACCGCCCGAGGATTGAAGCCGGATTCGACGACGATGACGGCGCGCACCAGATCCGCCTGAATCGTCGCATCCTTCGCCGCTCCATTGATGAGACCATCGTACTGGGGGGCACGCGCCAGCCAGTCGCTTCGCCGGTCAGTGGTGTCGCCAGACGGGGAGTCCTCCGGCGTCTCGATGAGCAGGCGGTATCGGCCGTCCGCAGGCACGTTGCTGAAATGGGCGACACCCTGGTCGTCGACGAAGGCGTAGACACCCGCATGGACCGAAACGGGCCCGGCCACCAGGGCCGTCAGAAGCATCACCTTCTGCCATGTCCGCATCCGCGGAGTGTACGCCGTCGATCCACCCTTCGAAGGTAGTAAAACACCGTAGTCGCCGCCCTGCCCGACGGGCCCGACGAGTTGTGGTCATCGTAGGCGCCCGTGACAATCCTGGGTATGATTCCCCAAGCCGCCGCCCGCCCCGATCCAGGAGAAGCCGAGAATGATGCATAGAGCTTGGACGCCTGCCTGCATGCTGACTCTGTTGGGCGCCGCGATCGCACCAGTGCCGGCGCTTGCCGGGACCCCCGACGTTGCGCCGGCCGCCCAGCCCGCCGGTTCACCCGGAAGCGCAAGCTACGACGTCGGTCTGATGTTGGGCAGCCAGCTCGAACACAATGGGCTCGGCTCGAACCTGTCGGTCGACGACCTGGTACGCGGGCTGAAGGATGCGGTCAGTGGCCGCGCCATCACCCCGGAGGAGCGCGATGCGGCGCTCCGCTTCATGCATGATTCGCACGATACCCTGGCGGGTCAGAATCGAGCCAAAGGCCGTGAGTTTCTCGAGCGCAATGCGCAACAGCCGGGAGTCGTGACACTGCCCTCGGGCCTGCAATACCGCGTGCTCGCCGAGGGCGAGCCGGGCGGCAAGCCCCCTTCTCCCAACGACCAGGTCACGGTACGGTACCGGGCGCGCTTCATCGACGGCAGCGAGTTCGACCGCTCGGACACCCACGGTCATCCGGCGACCTTTCGCGTCAATGGCGTGTTCAAGGCCTGGCAGGAAGCCTTTCGTGTCATGAAGCCGGGCGCCAAGTGGGAGTTGTTCGTCCCGCCCGAACTCGGCTATGGGAACAACCCGCCGCCGCCGATACCGCCCGGATCGGTGTTGGTCTACGACCTGGAACTCCTGCGGATCGAGCCGATACCGCCGATGGACCCGGCCGCGCTGGCGCGCCCCAAGCCATCGGCCCCACCGATGGCCCATTGAATCACGGCGCCGCCTGCATCACGGCGCGCCCCAATCGCCCTCGGGTACCAGCCCCCGGCCGTCCGGGTCGACATGTACCATGTAGCCGCCTTTCGAGGCGAAACGTTGATGCGGCCCCAGGGTCAGCCGCGGATAGTACCCGGTGATGATGCGATGCTCCGCCGTATCCTCGAGCCGCTCGACGAGATATTCGGGCACGAAGGTGTCCACCATGTGCTTGATGGTCTCGGCGAGCAATCCGCAGGCCAGATAGGTGTCCGCCTGCACATGCGGCGCGACGAGCGCAATTCCGCGAATGCGGAACCAGCCGAAGGGATAATCGAGGCGTACGCGCCGCCGCTCCGGCAGATCGAACGGATAGGCGATGTGCGCCTGCTTGCGCCACACGGCCGGCGGCGGGTGGGAGTCGACATCACCCATGACCTCCGACAGATAGACGGCCCTCCCGCCGACCTTGGGGATCGCGGCAAGATCCGGCGCCCGAAGCCACAAGACCAGCGCGCCGTCCGCCGGCAGGTCGCGCACCTCGGCAGCGACGGCCGACGGCGAAGCGGTTGCCGGCACGGCCCGGTCGGACACGCGAATCCCGTCCGACCGCAGCGTCGCCGCCAGCGCGGCGGCTGCGGCTTCTCCAACGTCACCCTGCCGATAGACCTGACGTACCTGCGTCGTCGCCGGCAGGCCATCCATGGACGAACTCCCGCCTCCCGTCAATTGCCGACCGATGAGGTCCGCTTCGAGCCGCACACCGCGCGAGAAATACATCGTGTAGAACTCATCCTCCGTGCCGGCCGGGGGAAGTTCGACGTTCGGAAAGAGACAGGGCAGCGCAGCCTTCTCGCAAAACTCCTGCACGGGCGTCCAATCGGCGCCGCCCAAACCCGAAATCGCCGCGAACACCGGCTGAGTTGCGAAGTCCTTTTCCAATTGGGAGGCCCACGTGGACTTCGGTCCCGTCGGCTCCCAGACGTGCAACTCCCAGCGCCGGGTGACCTTGAACATGCCCTTGGCCCGGAAACCGATGCCCGGCGACATCATGTTTTGCGATGCCGGCAGGCGCTGAGTATTGTTGCGATCCTCGATGAAGCGGTTCAGAACCTCGAGCATTGCGCCGCGCGCCGCCGGATCGGCGTCCGGCGTGATGATGGTGGCGAAATGCAACGTCGTGTCCGTTACACCCGGCACCCGCCGGTCGAGCGAACGCAAATGGACGATGACTCCGGCCAAATCCGCATCCGTCAGCGCGTAGTGCGGCATCAGCAGGCTCATTGGGTGCCCCGCCGAATCGATTCCTTCGCGGATCGCGCGCGCCAGCGTGGCGTCCGTATAGGGCTCCCGGTCGGGTCGCGCACCAGGTACGTAAGGCAGATCGATCTCATCGAAGCTGCCGGCGCGGGGATGGAACAGGAACCGGCCGGTCACGGGAGGAATCACGCTGCGCCCCTCCTGGCCGCCCAAGCCGCTGCGGCGGTGGCAGTTCGCACAGGCGGCCTGCGGACCCGTAAGCGATTCGGCCGCCTGACGCTCGCCCACCAAAGGCTGACCGGATCCCAACACGCCCTGGAGGTAAATTCCCGCGCCCACCGGCGAATCCACCGTGGCGGGCGGGCGACCGTGTCCGCCCAACGGCGAGGCACGCACCGCCGCGCCCACACCGGACAATCCCGACGTCAGGACCAGCAGCGCGAGCAGTCGCGAGCCGTTCATGGGATCGTGCGGCTGGGAGCGCCCGTCGGTGTGCCGTCACCCGGAATCAGCACTTTGCCGCCCCGATGCATCGGCGTGGAGGGCGGCAGGAACGCCTCCGCGTCGAGTTTCGGATTGATGATGATCTTGTCGATCACCAGCCGGTCTCCCGTCTGGCGCACCGAATCATTCGCAGGAGCTGTACTCTTCGCGGACACCGGGCCATCCGCGCCGGAAGCGGCCGGTGCGGGTTCCGGCGCCGAGCGGGTGATCAGTCGATTCGGCAGCGTCAAGCCGTCCACCGTCGCATAGCCGTCGTAGAACACCGAAACGGGCGCACCGGGCGCGAGAGGATTGGTCGCAGGACGGTCGTAACGGACTTCCAGGTTGGTCTCGGTGTCGACCCACACCTTTCGGGGAACGCCGGAGGCCAGTTTCAGCGACAGCCGATAGGCTTTGCGACCCTCAAGCATGTCGATGCCGTCGAGTCCGGCAGTCACCCCTTTCGCCTCGTAGTCGATGAGCGGGCCGTCGATCGCAAATTCCTCGCGGGCAAAATCCACCTCCCCCTTCGAGAAGGACTTCACGTCGGGCTGGCCATTGTTGCCGGGCCGCACCCGCCAACCATGATTGCCGTCGAAGATGCGGGTGAACTGGCTGTACTGCTCCTTGATTTCGAAGCGGGTGCGGTTCGGCCGCTGCAGCTGCATCACGAACGGAATGCGCGGTCCGTCGCTCCGGCCGGCGCGCTCCAGATGGCCGAGCCACACCATGGTGTTCACCTGGCGCCACGCACTGAGCCCGCCGCGCGCCGCGACGTTTCGCGCAATGACCTCTGCCGCTGTCGTGGCAGGCGCCTTTGGCGACGCCTGTCCCGCCGCCTGCACGACACCCAACACACCGGCCGCGAGCGCGGCGGCCGCGGCCTTGACGATGCCGCGCATGCTTATGGCTGCTTCGAACTCTGCATCCCGACCGCGGCGAGTTGGGGCTTCTGGAACAGAGCGTCGTTCAAACCGTCGTTGACCCCGATTCGGGAAATCATGATTTTGCGGGTGTCCTTGACGCCCTCGACCACGGTTTCCAGTACGTGCGGCACGTTCAGACCGTGCTCCGACCTGTAGTCGCGATAATAGACGGCCACATTGTGCATCCTGCCGTCGAGCATGCGCGGTTCGCCCTCTGCTTTCAGCTCCAGAAAGCTGCCGGCGTCGATCCACAGGAGTCGCTGCCGTCCGCTGCGCAGCGCCAGCTTGAGCTTGTAGGCCGGATGCCCCTCGACCGGATCATTGCCGATCAGCGAGACCTTGGTGCCCTTGGCCGCATAGTCGATCAGCGGCCCGTCGAGTTCATCGGTCGCGGCCGCGGAATCCTCCTCGGCCTTGGTGAACGGTTCGGCGTCGTTGCGGTTGAGAAACGGCCGCACCTTCCAACCCTGCGCACCGTCGTACACCTGGACCGAAGTCTGGTCCTTGAACGTGATCTCGAGCCGGCTCTTGTGCGCCCGCTTCAGCTGCATCACGAACGGCAGGGCATGGTTCTCCTTGCCGCCGGCATCCATCGTCCCTTCCATCGTAATCGTCTGCACCGAGTGCCAGGCGGCCGCGCCGCCGCGGGCGGCGATGTTCTTCTCGACGATCTGCGCGGCACTCAAGGTGGCCTGAGCCTGGCTCGTCGCGGCCGCGGCGAGCGCGGCGAGCGACACCAGACAGCGAGCGAGCATGGGAAAGCGAATCATGAGGATATCCTTGGGTTCTTTTGGAGGATCATGCAATTGGGGATCATTCGACGATCAAACTGTCGGCCCGAAACTTTCCGATGATGACGCTCACCTCGTCCCCCGGTTTGACAAGATTGCCCTTGTTGGAAAACACCATCCAGTAATCCTTGTTGGCCTCGGCCGCGCTCATCTGGCGCAGCTGGCCGATCTTTTCCATGGTCGGTATGTGCAGCACCACGTTATTGCGGATGCCGACGAGCTCCGGTGTGTTTTCGTGGTCACCCAGGGTTTTGGCCAACTGCGGCCGGAGCACCCGATAACTGAATTTGATGAGGTTGCCGGAGTTCGTGTATTTGGCCCTAAGGTCATCCACGCCCCACACCGTGGTGTAGTACTCAAGTGCCTTCCCGGTACCCCTCGTGTTCTTGTAGACGAAGGGACCTGCCGCCGGTTTCGACCCTCCCTTCGCACCGGGTGCAATCACCGCCTGGCCTCGCGGGGCGGTCAGCGGTACTTTCAACCCCATGCGCGGCCGCGCCGCCGGCGTCTGTGGGGGCGCCGGTGCCGGTGCGGCGGATGCCCCGTCCGGGGTCGATTGCGCGCCGGCGTTCGAGGCCAGCAACGTGACGAGCACGCACCCCCAAAGGGCCGCCATCGGTGGGTTCGACGTTCGCACTGGGTTCATGGTCATATGTGTTGAATACGCTGTTGCGCCCTGGAAAACCGTGATGTAACTCGCACCGGAGGTGAGGCGTGTTCAGCCCGGCGGAGGGACGGCCCCGTCCGGCCCGCGGCGCTGTAGAACGTGCGGGTGGCCCGGAGGCGGCAAACCCGTGGCGGCTCGCTGTGCAGCAGCCCGGGCATAAGGAGAACGCGCCCGCTCCAACGCCGCGGGGTCCAGCGTCGCGGCCTTGACGCTCGGCAGCATCTTGAGCGATTTCACCTTGTGATTTGGCAGCGCCGCCCGCGTCGGCGTGGCGTGCGCCCGAACTGGTAACAGGCTCCCTCCGGCCATTGCAGCGACCAGCGCCGTCGTGAATGCGAGCACCGCGGCCCGCGCTCGGACCGGTCCGCACCAACGGCGCTCCGGCGTCCACGGAGAATCAGATGAATGACGCGATGGAAATCGGTACATGGGATTTCACCTAATGCGGCCGCGCCGCATCCATCCATTGCTCGACGCTGCGGGAACCCGCGGGCGGCGCGGTGGTGGCCGGTTTCGGCGGATTGTATTTCTCTTGCTGCTGAGCGTTCAGTATGCCCCGGATCGCATCGCCCGTGCGCTCGTTGGCCGCCCGGGTGGCCGGCGCCCGCTCCGCCGGCAACAGTGCGGGGTCGCTCCATATCTTGTGGACGGTGTCGCGCTGCTGCACCAGGATCTTTCTCAATTGAGCCTGCTGAGCCGCATCGAGACTCAAGGATTTCGTGAACGTCTGCACGCGATCTTCGATCGATCCCGCCGCAACCTGCCGCACGGGGTGCGCCGGCGGCGGCGCGCCGCCCTGCGCTGCGGCACCGATCGGCGGCAGACAAGAGACCATGCACCCCACAATGGCCAGCACCACGCCGCCTACCCGCCCGCCCGCCACAGAAACCTGTACCCAGGGTTTCATCGGCTACGCTACTTGCCCGTGCCGAGCGAACCCCGGCAAGTCTTCACGGCATCCGCGACGACGATGGCGCGCAAGGATTCCATGGAGGCGTCGTAGGCCTGCTTGTAGGCATCGGTCTTGCGGGTCTTGGCCACGTCGTCGGGGCTTACACCCTGCGTCAACATTTGAGCCTGGCTATGATAGCGCTCGGCATTCGGGGGATCGATCGCAGCACATTTGTCCAGTATGGCCTCGACCGCCCCAAGCGCTTGCGGACTGGGCGCCCCCGGTCCGCCGGGCTCGTCCGCGATGGCGACCCGACCCAGTCCCACCGCGACACCGAGGGTCAGGATCAACGCGTATCTCATGGTCAGCCCTCCCCTCCATCGTCGACATACCCCTTCGCATCACGCAAAGGGGCACTAAGCGCAGCACTATCAAGCCAAGGCTGCTGCCCGCCGCTCGAGCGCCACAGGCCGCAGCGTACACCGCCACCCGCCGCTCGCGAAGTCACTGCGTCGCACCTCCCACTCATTTAGCCGTTCCGTTCAAGGTCGTGGTCTGAGTTCCTGCGGAGTCCGTGATCGACAGGATCACCGGCTTCAGCCCCGTCCCTTGGGAGGTGAGCGGTTTGAACTGCACCACCACCGTACATTGACCGCCCGGAGCCAACGTCGTTTGACCCGCCAACTGACCATTGCCGGCCGGGCCGCAGGTCGAGAACAACCGAACCACGTTGTAGTCAGCAACATTCGTGGCCAACCCGCCGAGCACTCCCTGCGTGATATTGGTGAGCGGCACGTTCCCCGTGTTGGTCAATGTGAAGGTTTGCGTCGGATCTCCCAATTGACACTGAAAGATCCCAAAACCCTTCCCCGGGCAGTTACGAGTCTGCGACACCGTCCACACCCCCGGCGTCAATCCCGCCGTGTTCACCGCCGCGACGCCGGTGCCGGTCAGGGCGACCGGTGAACCGGTCACCGGCACGCTGCCGGTGACGGTCAGCGTTCCGGGCGACGCGGCCGGTGACGTCGGGGAAAACGTCACGGTGATGCTGCAGGTCGCGTCGGCCGCCAATGTACCGCCGCAGGTACCCGCCGCGGCATATGGTCCGGACGCGGCAATCGCGATACCGGTCAGACTTGCGGTGCCGGTGTTGTGCAAGGTCAGCGTCTGCGATGCGCTGGTGGTTCCGACGACCCCATTGCCGAACGACAAGGAGCCGCCCGTGATGCTCGCGATCGCCGCCGCCGGCGCCTGGTATTCGACCGCGCCGATGTCGGCTGGATTGTCATCCGTCAACGGCCGGCGGTTGCCGTAGAAGTCGGTCTGCGGCGCGCTCGCGTTGGTACCCGCATTGACTGCCGCCGAGGTTCCCGGGATCGAATAGGCCCCCTGAACTGAACCCACCGCGGGGACGCTCACCATCAGTTCCTGCGCCGTCGGCGGAGTCGCTGCCGACGCCGACGGCCGACTCAGGGTCAACGGACCGTAGCTCATATTGATCCAGTTGTTGCCCTCGTCCACGGTCGCCGTGGCCGCAATACCCTGGAAGCGGAACACCTGCGGCACGCCCACGTTCTCGGAGATCCCGGCCGGGGTGAAATAGCCCAGGCACATGCCCTGGTTGTTCGCCCCCTGCTGCGAGGAACACTGCTCTGGGGGCACCCGTGCGCCGTTGCAGTACTGTCCGACCAAGAGTCCTGCGCCGCCGGCCGGGGCCAGCGGCGTGGCGGCCGTCGCCGCCGGCAGGTTGTTGCCGCCGAGCACATTAGCCGAATTCAACGCATCGCTGAAGATCGAGTTGGTGGCCGACAAGCCCACCGCCCCGTTGTCGGCGGTGTTCGGCGTGATCCCGCCGCCGGAGAACACGGCGGTCGGTGCGCTGGTGTAGCCGCTGCCGCCGTTCACCACCGTCGCTCTCGTGATGAAGCCGTAGGTGGCCGAATTCCGGTTCAGATTCACCGTCACGGACACCTGCGCACCGCTGCCCCCGCCGCCCACCAACGTGACGGTCGGCACGCCGGTATAGGCGCCGCCCGTGTCGGTAATCTTGACGGCGCTGACCGCTCCGTTGGCCACCGTCACGGCGAGCGCCCCTTCCAGGTTGTAGCCCGTGGACACGGTCGCCGGATCGAAGAACAGCGCGTGCCCGTTGGCATTCGGCAGCGTGTCCATGCGCACGCCCACGTCCCAGTAGAGTTGCAGGTTGCTGCCGTCCGAATTCTTCAGGCCGGTGGGGTCCACGCACTGCCCGGTCGACTTCTGCGTGAACTGCGGCAGCAGCGCGATGATGTTCTGCTGCGACTGCAGGCCCGTGCCGTTCGGCGTGGTGCTGCCCTGGTTGGCGAGCGGCGTCCCGTTCTGGTCCACCATCTCGACGTGGAAGGCGCGGTTCTGCCAGAACATGTCGTTCACCAGGTGCGGCAGGCTGACGAGGATGCAGCGGCCGTTGACCAACGACGCGGGCGCGTCCTTGGCGTCACCGTAGCCATAGCCGGCCGGGCAGATCACCGGCCCGGTCACGACCAGGGACCCCAACTCCGGCGAGATGTAGGCCGAGAGGCTGGACATCATGTTCGGCGTGTTCTGCATCGTCACGAGACCGGCCGGCTGCGGAATGTGCGGCGCGTTCGGGTCGAGGCAGCCCGGGGTCTGCGGCTGCGTCGGGTCCGGGGTCGGCAGGCAGCCCGGCGGCGGCGATGCCTGATTGATGGCGCCCAAGGTCTTGAACAGCACGCCCGCCGAGGCGGTCGTGTCGTTCGAGGCGATCGTGTTGTTCACCACCTGCGTCTTGAACGCATCCTGGAGGGACACGCCGCCGCCGTCCCAGCCGGCCACGTTGTTGGCGATGATGTTGTTCGTGACCGTGACGCCGTACCACAGGGCCGGCTTGGTCGGGAATGCCGACACCTCGGTGCCGTTCACCTGACGCAGCCGCAGGCCGCCGCCGCTGCCGTAGGCCGCGCTGTTGCCGAGGATCAGGTTCGAGTCGATCACGAGCCCGGGCCCCGTGCCGTCGCCGATGCCCGGCGGGCAGTCGACGTCGGTAGTGCCGCCGCACTCCACGCCCGTGTTGACCAGGGTCCGGTCCAACTGGGCGCCCATGACGATGACGCCTCCGCCGTCCACCGACAGCGTCGGGTTGTTCGCCTCGTTGAACAGCACCACGTTGTTGTGGATCTTGCCGTCGAAGGTCAATCCCATGTGGGCGATGCCGCCGCCGTCGCTCGACGTGAGGTTGCCCGCCACCCAGTTATGATCGACTTCGTAGTTGTCCGAACCCGCGCTCAAGGTGATGCCGCCCGCGCCGGCCGGCGAACCGGAGAACAATGAATCCCCGATGGACGCGTTGTCGATCACCTGGTTGTGATGGATGTGGACATTGACCTGCAGCGCCGACGGAATGGCGCCGCCCACCGGCGTGCCCCGCGGGATCGGCGGACACAGCGTCGCCGGTTGCGGAACCGTCGGGCCGCAGATCACGTTGTCGAGGAAGGAGACCGGCGGCGATTCGCCGTTGCCGACGCTGATGCCGCCGGACAACGTGCCGGCATTCGCGACGACGCGGTCGTTGGCGATCTGGAAGTTGCTGTTCCAGCCATGCAGATAGATGCCGCCGCCGCCCTGGGAACTGTTGGTCACGGTCACGCCGTCGACCCCGGACGGATTGCAGTTGAAGTTGGCCGTGCCGTAATCGGTGGCGTTCGGGGTGGGACCCGTCGTCGCCGACCCGCAGTCCTTCGCGGAATTGGTGAGGTAGACGCTGCCGTTCACATACGTGCCCGCACCGCCCGTCTGACCCCAGAGATCCGAGGCGTTCGGCTGGCGCACGCCGCGGCCCACGACCGTGAGGCCGGCACCCTCGTAGGCGCCCATGAGCGACGGCTCCTGGAGGATTTGCGCGAGGTTGCCGTTGCTGGAGGCGTCCCACCCTACGAATCCCTCGAACGGCAGACGGTCGTCGCGGAAGAACATGCTGTCCGGACAGGTGAAACCGCCCGGCACATCGAAGCTGGAATTGCCGTTGTTGGTCCAGCCCGCCATGGTCAGACCGAACAGACAGTCCACTCGCCGCCGCCATGGATCCATCTTGCCCGCCGGCTGCGCATCCGCGTTGATGATGACCGCGCCGGCGCCGACGCCCTGCAGACGCACCGGCTTCCACATGATGAGATTTTCGCGGTACGAACCCGCATCGATCATGATCATGTCGCCCGGGGAGGCCGCATCGATCGCCGCCTGCAGCGGGTTCGGGAAGGTCTCGCCGAAGGTGGTCGTGACCGGACTCGACGGCGTCACCAACGTGGGCTTCTTACCGCCGATGGTGACCGTGATCCCGCTGACGGATTGCTTGCCGTTGCCCGCCGTGATCACGACTTCGCCGCATTGAACGTCCTCCTGACCTCGTTGCGCCATGCACTCGGGGAGATCGGCGGACGCCGGCAGCGCGACCGTGATGCTCGAGTCCGTCCAATGGGTCACGGTGGCCTGCGCGCCGCCGATGGTCACGCCCGAGATCGCGGCGCAACTGCCCGACAGAGCGGTGCATTGCGCGCCAAAGCCATAGTGACGGATGACCGTCTTCGAGTTGTACGGTGCAACCGTGCCCGAGGGCCCCGTGTACTGCGGATTCTGCACCGCCAGGTCACCGACGGCCGTGATGGTCAGGGGGGCCGTCAGGGTCGGCGACCAGGGTCCGATTCCGTTGCCGAGGCCGTTGCCGAGGAAGTCGGCCCGCTTCACCATCGGCGTGCTGTCCGGATATTCCGCATCCGGCAGATTGTAGTGATCGGCGAACGCCATCACGGGCACCACCGGAGTGTCCATGTAGGCGGTCATCCCGGGCATGAACGACTGCTCGTAGCAGAAATTGCTGTAGGCCGGGTTGTAGGCCGGATCGACGATCATCTGCCCGTAGGTCGGGTTCGGCGTCGTGCCGCCCGGCAGGAACTGGTTCGTATCGAGAATGGGACCCGGATCGTTCATGCACGCCACCGACATCTGGGGTGCGTAGCCGGTCGGGTTCGGCGGATTGACCTCCCAAGTCGAGAAATACATACCGTTGTACACGCCCCACTGGTCGCCGTACACGCGGCTCATCTCCGTACCCATGAAGTCGCGCATGTTGACCGGCAGATTGGGCGCGCCGAACTTCTCGCCGAACTGCGGCGAAAACGGATCGAACTCGGAGGCCATGTCGTTGGTCATCATGCCGGTGAAGTGCCCGGCGACATGGTTCTTGGTGTAGATGAAGAACTTGGTGTTCGCCGACATCTGATCGGCCAGCACCAGCTCCTTGCGGTCGCAGAGCGGGCGCGACGCGCCGGCGAACGGCGCCACCTGCTTGTCGCCCGGGAACAGGCTGAGGTAGTCCGGCACCGTGCGCACCGCACCCACGCACGGCCATACCTGGTCCGTGTTCATGTTGAAGTCGGAGCGCTCCAGATTCACGACGCCGAGGTTCGTCGTTGAATTTTGCGGGTTGCTCGCATTGTAGTACGCGTTCAAGGTCGCTTGATCCGGCAGGATGAACACATTCCCGACGCCGGCGAACTGCTGGGTCACCGGCGCGATGAATACGTCGCCGATCAGAATGTTCTTGTCTTCTTCCTTGACGAGTTCCCAGCCAGAGGGCACGGCCACCTCGACCACGTACTTGCCGGAGGGCAGCATGGGGTTGCCGTCATCGGGGTTGGCGACGCAGATGGTGCAATTCGATCCCAACATGCTGCCCGGAGTGCCGTTGGTCTGGCCGGCGCCCGAGGGATGCCCGGTCACCGGATCGCGGTCGACCACGCTCGGGAATTGGTACTGGCCGTCATAGGGTGCGGGCTGAATCTGATTCATCATCGCCCAACCATCGAAGCACTTGAACTGCGCATCGTAGGCGAGCGCCTTCTTGACGCCATTCACGTCGGCAGTGTCGAGCCACATCTTGCTGCCCTGCAGGGTCTGGAAGAATGGGCTCGTCGGGTCCTGGCCAGGGCAGTTCATGTTGGGGATGTAGCCGTTGTTCGAGGCCCCCGTCACCGGATTCGTGCTGCCGTCGGTGTTCTGCAACAGGGCGCCGGTGCCCGACCCGTCGGTGCGGAAGCCCTGTGCCCACTTGTCCCAGCTCGAGGTCACGGTCGAATCCACGAGCTTCAGGCTGGTGAAGCCGTCGGCGTTCGTGGTTTCCTGGTAGAGGTTCACCTGCACGTTCGGCACCAGCGGCTCCCACGCGTTCTGTACCAGCAAGGTGGGATCGTCGAACGGCCGGGTCGAAGCGTACACGACGATGCCCTTGATGCCGCCGTTCTCCGCGGGGGTCGTCGTGGTCACGCCGTTGACCGTCGTCGTGGCGGCCGCCTTGAAGGGCTTCATGCCGAAGTCGATGAAGTTGTGCTGTCCGAGCAGACCCTGCCAACCCTCGGTGGTCATCCAGGGAGGATCGATGCGGCCGCTCGACAGCAGGTTGCCGGATGAGGGAATCGGGCCGGAACTGCCCGTCTTGCCCGCGTAATAGGTGCCGTTCTGGATGGAATCCCCGGGCAGACTGCAGTCCGCGTCCGTGCAATACACGGCGCCCGGAACGCGCAGCGCCGCCGGCAGGGAATTCTGCTCCACCGTGGTCGCCAGATGACCCGCCGATTTGGAACACTTCGCATTGCCGCCGAACTGGCTGTTGGCGGCGGCCGTGCAATCGTCCGGGCCGCCGGCGTCATAGATGACATGGATGCCGGTGGGCTTGAAGCGGGTCGTGTCCGGCTCGACCACCAGCCAGTTCATGAACGGGAAGATCTCGTTGTTGGACGCATACCCGTTGAAATCGGTTTGGGTCTTGAACGCCATGCTCCCGTCGCGGTAGCGGACGTCCATCGGCAAGAGGGCCAGGCCGGGCTCGAGGTCGGCATTGGTGCTCGGGTCCCTATCCGGAATTCCGTTGCCGTTCACGTCCAGGTACGTGCGCGTGTAGATGTTGGTGCGCCATTGGATGACGGTCGGCTGCACCACCGTGTTGCCGCTGACGGTGACCGCGGCGATCAGGCCGTCGAGCATGATGTCGTTCCACTGATCGAACACGGCCATCTTGTAGACGCCGTCCGGCAGGCCCGTGAACGAGAAGTTGCCCTGCGCATCGCACTTGGCGAAGGCGATGTCCTGCTGGTCCGGAATGCCGATGGAGACGTAGCAGTGCGAGAACGCGAACGCATCGTAGCTGCCGGTATCATAAGTGCGTTCGTCGGGCGTGCGGGACATGTGATCGCCGTGCACCTGACCGGAGAGTGTCGAATTGCAGACCAGACCGCCGCCGCCCTTCGCCGCCGGATCGCACAGACCCGTGCCCGCGCTGTTCGTGCGCCGATCGTTGATGATCTTCGGATTGGCGAAGCCGATCTGCACGTGGAAATTGCCCGGACCGAATTCTTGGAAGTAGGAGGGCTCGCCCGGGCGGATGAATGCCTCGTGGGGCTTGCCGCCGTCCAGAGTGTTGGTTTGCAGCCATTCCTCACCGCGGGCGATGCGGTCGGCCGCCGGGGCGGCTGCCACTTCGTAAAGCCCGGGGTACAGGTTCTTGATCACGGCCTGACCGGCCAACGGCGACTTGGTCTTGCCGTCCGACTCGTATTCCGGGCAGGTGACGATCATGCCGACGATGCCGTCGGGGTTGGAGGTGATCGGGCAGGCGTTCAATTTGGTGCTCGGATCGAGCGTTCCCGCCAACGAATTGTTGAGCGGCATGTTGAACATGTCGTAGGTCGGCTGTCCGTTGTTGTCGGCCAATTGACCGCCCTGGTCCAGCAGCTCGATCTGGAAGCTGCCAAGACCAGGCTCATTCGGCGCGAGGATGTCGACGCCGCCGCCCGCGTCATTTTCACCGTTGAGGGGATAGTCGTCCTCGTAGACGAACACGGCCATGTCGGCCGGCGGCAGCGGCGTCTCCGCGAGCGCGATGGTCACGGCCGGCGGTATGGGATTGTGGTTGTTGTCGAACTGCGGCGGGATCTGATGGCCGCCCATGTTGTGACCGCACTTGCCGCTGCCCGCGGTGTAATCGGTCGCCACCGGACAGTCGAGCGCCGGGTCGAACGGGCGCTTCCTCGTCGTCGCAGTGGCACCGGTCCCGGTGGTCACGCTGACCGGCCCCCCCACGGCGGCGAGGGTGGGATTGATCGCGTCGCCGGGCATCACCGAGATGAAGTAATGCTTGTTCGGGTCGAGGTAGACCTGATCCGGCGTCAACGCCACCCGTTGGGTCGCAGACCCGTCGGTGCGGCAGATGCCGTTGCCGATGTCGCATACCGTGGCGACGCCCTGGATCTTTTGACCGGCCTCGCAGGAGATGTTGCCGAAGCAACCGGTGGCGATCACCTTCATGTTGGAGGTGTGGAAATTGTAGCCCACGGACTCCACCGGCAGGGTGGGACAGGGTCGTCCATAGGTGTCCATCGGTCGCGGACTTGCATTCACCTGGCACTTCGGATCCGTCCAGAACGTGTCGTCCTCCTCGATGATCCAGCGGTAGTCCGTGATGTTGAAGCTGGAATCGGTCGGATGCTTGTCATCGACCAGGGTGAGCTTCAGGCCGGAACCCACCGGGAACGTCACCGTGACCGTTGCAGCCGCCGCTGCCGGAGTCTGTTGGGTGTTCTTGACGTTGTACTGGAACGTGTACTGGCCGGGAGCGCTCGCAGCGGCCTGGAAGGAACCGTCCGGATTGACCTGCAAGGTCAGTGTCCCGCCGGACGGCTGGCTCGTCACCGCCACCGTCGCCTTGTCGACCTGCAGCGCGAGTCCGTTGGGATCGGAGTCGTTGAGCAGGATGCCCGGCGAATTGACCGACAGGAATTTGGCATTGGGAGCCGTGAAGTTGTCGGCGTTCAGCAGCGGCGCGCCGCTCACCGTGCATCCCGCCGGCGGCGGGTTGGCGGTGTTGCCCGTGTTGTCGCACTCGGCAATGGTGGCGGTGCTCGGCGTGGTGCCGTTGTTCACGCTGAACTGAAAGGTTCCGCCGCAGGCGCCCGTGGCGGGCGGCGTGTAGGTAAACGTGCCGTTCGACTGGAATGCCAGCGTGCCGGTGATCGCCGGGGTGCCCACCAGCGCCGCGCCGTTGGCGCCCGCCGTGCCGCCGAGGACGCCCTTCGAGGGATCCGTGACCGCCAACGTCGTACCCGCCGCACAGAAGTAGGTCTTGGCGCCGACACCGCTCACGGTCGATCCGGATCCCAGCAACGATCCCACCGTACCCGCCGCCGCGCCGCCGGCCACGGCGACGTACGCCTGCATGCCGCCGTCGCGCTGGTTGTTGGTCGACAGGCTCAAGGCACGATCGAAGATCGGGTAGGTGGCGGCACTGTACAGTCCGCCGCTCTGGGCGGGCTTGACCAGCACGTCATAACTCTTGCCGGCGGCCAGGAACACCTCGTTCTGCACGCGCGGCCGCCCAGGAAGCGGATTGCCATCCTCCGCCACCAGGGTGAATGGCAGACCCACCATCGACGGCACGTGCATGTGCGAACCGGCATTGACGAAGTTGACCAGCACATTGCCGGTCGATGCGGTGACGGTGGCGCCGGCGGTGGCCGGCGCCAGAATGGACGCCGTTGCCGCAGCGAGATTCGTCCGATCGAAAGACACCCCGTTGACGAGATAATAGCGGGGGCTGTAGTTGACGGTCGGTGGATAGCAGGTGTTGTAATTGGTGTTGCCGGGCGCCGGATTCCCGCAGGCGCCGGGCTGGCCGCTCCACGGCTTGGTCTCAGAGAAGTTCGCGGTCCGCACCGCCGCGTCGACCGCGGCATTCTGCACCGGGTCGATTTCTCCCAGAAGCACGGGCAGATTCGCATCGTAGCTGTCGCATCCCAGCTGGCCCGGCGTCGTGCAGGGCGTGTAGGTGTAGGCCGGCGTGGTGGTCGCGGGAGTCGTCACGACCAGAATTCCGTAAAGGCCCATGGTCGCCTGGATCGACGGGTGCGTGCCCGATTCGA
Organism: Nevskiaceae bacterium; assembly: GCA_037445285.1. Taxonomy (GTDB): domain Bacteria; phylum Pseudomonadota; class Gammaproteobacteria; order Steroidobacterales; family Steroidobacteraceae; genus Bog-1198. The sequence continues at coordinate 25,027 of JBBIKV010000033.1, forward strand.
TCAGGTAGGTGCCGGGGCGCAGATTGTTCCAGACCAGCGCGGTGGGTGTCGTGCCCACCGCGACCTCCGTGCCGAAGGATTGCACGCGGTTGGGCTGCGCCACCGGCTGATTCGTCGCCCCAGTGTTCGCCACCGGCCAGGTGACCTGCTGGGCGGTGTGCGTGGGACTCGGGGTGGTGGTGCCGCCCGAACCGAGGCCGCCCCCCAACTGGCCGACGATCATCAGCGAGGTGGGAACGGTGTTGACGCCGGCTGTCGTCGTGAACGACAGGCTGTTGACGAGATTGATGGTCAGGCTGGTATTTGCTCCGGTATACGGCACCGTGATGACCACCGGCGACCACGCAGCGCCGGCCAGCGGGTTCGTGGCCGCGCAGTTCGCGCCGACCGCCGCTGCTGCCGTGCCTGCCGCCCCGCAGGTGTACCCCCACATGGGCACAGCCTGACCGTCGGGCAGCGTCGTGCTGGTCGGCGCCGCGGTGAGGCTGACGACCGACTGGCCGAAGGATGCGCCGCCGGCCAGCAGGAGAACGGCGGCAGCCAGGCCCGAGGAACGCCGGACTGCCGTGTTTGTCATGATTCGCATCGCAATTCTCCTGAAGCTCAATTCGATTCGTTGATGACGAAACTACGTGCATCGATCAACATCATCATCATCATGCCGCCCGGAAAGATGTTGTTCGTGGTGATCTCGCGTTCATTGTGCGAGTGCCACATGTAGGCGTATCCCGCCTCGCTGGTCGGTGAATTCGCCGCCGTGCCCACCACCGGCAGCGGCGTGCCGCCGACGGCGCGCAGGTTCGCTTCGGCGCCCAGGTAGGGGCTGCCGGAATACCAGAGGCCGTTCACGACGATGGTCGGATCCGGCAGGGTCGCGGGCCCCCCGCTCGCCACCTGCCCGAAGGGATGCACTTCCAGGGCCTTGGTGTGATCTCCGCACCACTCATAATAATTGGGAGCGGTCGGATCCGAGGTGTAGTAACCATTGGCATCAGGAACGCACGGGGTCGTATCGCCCGCATAGCCGTGGCCGAACACGTCCCAGTTCAATCCGCGGCCGGTCCAGTAGAAGATGCCGTCCATCGCGAGGCCGGGTGTGGTGGTGGTGGTAAACATCAACGGCCCGGCCGGCGCGGCACAGTGGGAGTAGAGGGTGGGATCGGTGATCGAGCTGCAGTTCGGGTCGTTCTGGGCGACCAACAGGTTGCCGTCGCGTGCCAGAATGCGCACGTGGTTCGCATGCTCGTGGAACGGATGCTGCAGGTGGCCCTGCCCGATGATCCGCAGCAGCGTCAACTCGCCCGGATGCATGTGCGGATTGCCGTTGTACGGCTGGTTCGGATACTGCGGCGAGTAGTTCGGATCCATGTCGTCCGGCATTGACCGGCCGTTGATCATGAAATAGTTGGCGACATACGGCTCCGTGGGCACCACCAGACAGCCGGACGGACTGGTGCAGCCGCCCGTCGCCTTCGCCTGATCGGCGAGCACCTGTTGCTGGGCCATGAGGTGAATCGCCCCGTCCATCTCCGTGAACTGGAACAGGTATTCGCGGTCGTAGCAGCTGGCAGGATGATCGTAGGCGGACGTTGCGAGCCGGAAGTCGCCCTCCTTGTGAAAGTTCTTCGCGGGATCGTTGTTGAGCGGCGTGCAGTGCGAACCATCCGTGCCCACCGTCTGCTGATTCTTCGGCAGCACGATCAGCGCACCGGACAGCCCCATCTCGATCTGCAGATCGCCCTGCGTACCGCTGTAGTAGGCGTGGGTTCCCGGCGTGGACGCCGTGAAGGTGTAGGTGACGGTATTGCAGGGCGCGGCGGCGCAGGTCGCGGTGGCGTTCGGCGCCTCCTGGGCCAGCAGGCCCGGAGCACCCCCGATGCTGGCCACCTGGAACCCGGGGAATAGGATCGACGTATTGCCGGCCGCGGCCGGCAAGTTGTTCGTGAGCGTCACCGTCACCGTGTCCCCCTCCGTCACGATCAGGGTGGGACCGGGCAGCTGCGCGGGCTGGCAATTGGCGCCCACCACTGCGGCCGGCGCGAAGCCGACCGGCGCCGACGCGCATCCATAGCCCCACGCATACACCACGGTGCCGTCCGGTTGGGTGATGGATGTGGGTGCGGCATCCAGATTGAAGGTGGAGGTGCCGGGTGTTCCCACGGTCGACGACCCGACGATACCGGGTGCCGCCGCCTGGACGGGCAGCGCGAGCGCGGAACCCAATGCGACGGTCGCTCCGCACAGGAACTGCCGAACCAGAGAATTCATGTTCAGGCCTCGCATCGCTGCTCTCCTAGGTTCCGCAGACTTTGGTGGTCGGGTTGACCGAACCGCAGATGTTGACCTCGGTCATGAGGCCGCCGAAATTCTCGGCGTCGTTCGCCAGATGATCGAGTTGGGGGGTGTACAGATAGTATTTCTGTCCGACCGGCAGACCGGTGGCGTCGAGAATCACGTCGATCGATTCGCCGCCCGCGAGCGTGATCGAGTTCGTCTTGTAGGCCAGATTGTTGCCCGCCATGTCGCGCAGCAGCCTCGCATTCAGTCCGATGACCTTCATCGGAATGCCGAGCGATGCCAGCGTCTGATACTCGGTCACGTCGAGGTCGGAGATGCGCAGCAGCGCCTTGCCGTTCACCGGAATGTTGATGACGCTGGGCAGCGGCTGCGAGGCATGCATGGTGCCGTCCGATGACTGCGTCTGCATCGGGCCCGCCACCACGGCGCCGACCGGCACCGGCGCCGAGCAAGCCGGCAGGGTGTCCCCGGTCACGCACACATGGCCACCCACGGTGTCCGGATAGCTGCGGCCGTTCAAGGTGAAGTACTTGTCCTTCATGTCGGAGAAGGACTCCGGGTTGAAGGTCATGCCGACGAAGTGGAAGTTCGGATCGAAGCCGTGGATCTGCAGCGGGTATTCGACGTCGTAGTAGGTCGACCCGTCGCCGTCGTTGTAGGCGTAATTGCCGGTCGGCGCGCGCTGGGCCGCGTTGCTCGGCGGGATGGGCGAGGTGCAGATGATGTCGTTGCCGCAGCGCTTGCGGACCGGCTCGTAGGCCGCGAACGCCGCGGTGCGCGCCGTCGGGGTGGTGGCGGTGCTCGGATCGACGAGGGGATTCGCCGGCGTGACGGTTCCCTCCCATTGGGTCAACGCGGCATACAACGACGCCCCCGGCGCCAGGCGGTTCTGCCGCGGCCTCACGTAGAGCTGGCCCACCATGCCCATCTGCAGGTGCTCGGGCGGCGTGATGTGACAGTGCCAGAAGTAGGTGCCGGCGTCGGGTGCGAGGTAATAATAGGTGAAGCTGCCGCCGATGCTGATGGCGATGGAAGCGTCGGGTACGCCGTCGTAGAACGACGCCGCGTTCGGGTACCCGTGGAAATGGATCGTGTGCTGCTCGAACAGGTCGGGCCGCATGATCATGCCGACGTTGGTCAGCGTCAGGAACAATTCGTCGTCCTCGTCGATCGCAATGAGCGGTGCCGGCGCATTGGCGTTCATGACGCCGACATCCATGATGGCGCGCGGATCGACGTGGCCGTCGAGCAGGGAACTCGTGTAAGTCCAGGTGATGACGCCGTCGGTGCAGGTGCCGCTGGTGCAAGCGGGCGGGTTCGGCCCCGCCGTGCCGGGGCTGGCGGCCGTGTAGAGACCCGCGGCCGTGCGGACGATGGCGCCCACGAGGTAAGTGGCACCTGCCGTCCAAGGCTCGACGTTGACGTCGTTGGTGAGGCCGATCGCGCCGTTAAACGTGAAACCGTTGTCCGGCATCCCGACGAGATTGCTCGGCGTCCCCGTATCCCCCGCCGTGCCGGTCAGCGAGGGGACGTTCAAAGTATCGCCAAACGTCGTGTTGAAAGTGCTGGACGGTTGCGTGCCCGGCAGCCCGTTGTACATGTCACGCAGGCCCGACAAAGGTCCGAAGCCAAACAGGTAGATGGGCTGGCCGTCGCCCATGGTCGCGTAGCCGTCGCCGCCGGCGATCTGTTGGCACTTGATGGTGCTGCCGTCGCCGCTGGCCCCGCCGGGATGTTGGGAGGTGTTGGCGGGGCATTGGACCCGGAAGTTCTGCGCCTCGGCGCCAAATGACAGCAGCGCCAGTCCAAAGACCGAGAGTACGGGGATCAGGTGTCGAGCGCTCTTCATGTCGAATCCTCCATCATCGCGGTGTCGATCCGTGGGGTACGGAAAATGTCCTGTGGCGGGTTGTCCGGCCCGAGGCGTCCTGCCCGACCGGCATCACTGCGCGGCATGCAGCGTTCCGGGACCGGGAAGTTCTGCAAGGAGTTGCTCGGCGGTGGCGAATCCGTCGAAGCGAACCCAGGGTGCACCGGGCGATGCGCGGACCATCATCGCGGCGGAATGGTCCATCTTGGCGCCGCGATAGACATCGAAGGCCCGCTGCACCGCCTCGCTCGCCGCCAGCGTGCCCGTGTAGTGCTGCCACTCCGGACCCGCGTCGAAAGTCTTGGCGTAGTCTCGCAGGCGCGCCGGGGTGTCCTGTTCCGGATCGATCGAAATGGACATCAGATGCGCCCGGCCGCGATGGGCTCCCAACATCCCCTGCAGCTGCGACAAGGTGTGGCTGATGAGCGGGCACACGGTGCCGCAACTCGTGTAGATGAAGGTCAACACGACCGGCCGGCCATCGTCGAGCTCCTTCGCGAGCGTCACCGTCGCGCCGTCCTGGCGCACCAGTCGAACGTCGGGAATCACATAACGTGCTGTGCTGCGGGTCACGATCGCCGCGGCCGGCACGGAACCGTGCGCATGCTCCCCGGACGCCGCGCCGTCGGCGGAGGCCGGCGCCGGCACCCCGAGAATCGCGGCCATTGCGAGGATCCCCATGCCGATGAAAGGTCTACGAACGTGCATCCGCTTCATCCATGTGTTGTGTTGTGGGTCGCCTCGACCCTGTGATCCGGCGACATTTCCCTACGGCCTCATCTTCGCCAGAAGTCAAGACGCTTGCGATTCGGTGAACGCTTCATTCAATTGGGCAAAGCTGTGTAGAACGCGGTAGGGAAATCACGTAGACGCCCCGAATGCCCGGCTCTGCGCCGACGGGAAATGAAATACGGATTGCAAGCGCACCGCTGGCCATCGGCGATCGGGCCGCGACACCCGGGGGGAGAGGGGTGTCGCCTTGTGGTCCGGCGCATCGCGCCGGGTATGCGGTTACGCCGGGACGGTCAGGCTCGGCGCCGCGCCCATGGCAGCCGCACCATCGGTCAGGCCATGACGGATGGCAAACATAGTGATGGCTGCCGCATTGTGCAGCTGCAGCTTGCGCATCAAATTGGAACGGTGCTTCTCCACCGTCTTGGGGCTGAGGCCGAGATCCCGCGCGATCAATTTGTTCGAATTGCCGAGCGCGATTCGCGTCAGGACCTCGCGTTCGCGTTCGGTGATGGAATGCTGGGCGGCGGGCTGGCATCGAGGCTGGGGCTGGTGGTTCGCCAGATATCCCGACAGCACCTTGCTGGCGACCGCTTGACATAAGTACGGCTGCCCCGAAGCCACGGTGCGAATCGCCAGCATCAGCTCCGCACTCGTCGCGTCCTTGAGCACGTAGCCGTCGGCTCCGGCACCGAGGGCCGCACGCACGTATTCTTCATTCTGGTGGGCCGTCAGCACCAGGCTGCGGGTCTGCGGGAGTTGGCGCTCGATCTCCCTGAGCAGCTCGATCCCGGACCGCCCCGGCAGCGTCAGATCGGTCACCACCAGGTCCGGCTGCAATTCGATCATGCGCTCGAGACAGCGCTCGACGGAGGCGAATTCGCCGACCACCGTCACATCGGATTCGATTTCGATGAGCGCCTTCAAACCCTCGCGCAGGATTGCATGGTCCTCGACCAGCGCGATGCGCAGCCGCTGTTCGAGCCGGCCGCCCGCCCGAGTCGTGAATAGCCTGTTCAGATCATCCAATGTGAAGGCTCCCTTTTCGCCGCAATCACCCTGTCCACCCGCACCGATCACCGATCCCGTCAATCGGTCGATCCCGTTTCCCTGCGCGCGACGCAAGTGGCTCTTCGACCACCAGTTGAATTGTAGGGATTTGTCCACCTGACGCAATGCAGGCAAGCGGTGAAGAGATCGATTTGGCGGACGCGTCCCGGAGCAAAGCGCAGATGTGTGACGAGCCTCTCGAACGAGGCGTATTTAGTCAAATCGGCACGCCGCGGAACGCCGTCGAACCGCAGCCCCCCCCCGGCCCCGGCTCGCTGACCCGGCGGCCCGGGGGACCAAGTCAGCGGGCGCCCTGGAACCTCGCCGCCGTGCGCGGCTCGCGGCACCAGCAATAGGCATACAGCCCGCGGGGGTCGTTCAACTGCGCAATGGCGCGGGCTTGCTCGACCAGGGGGTCCAGCATCCGTTCGAAGTCGCCGCGCGGCGGGACGAGGCCCACCATCGCGGCGAACGCCAGGGTCTGCGAACGCAGCTGCATCATGAGTTCTTCGCGCAGACTGAGGTCCGACTCGATGTAGTCGATGTCGTAGTCCGGCGCGAGATCTGCGAGTCTCGCCGCGGCATCGCTCGCATCCTTCAGGCCGCCGAGATGATCGACCAGACCGATGCGCTGCGCATCGGCCCCCGCCCACACGCGTCCCTGCGCCACCTTGTCGACCTCGTCGACGGTCTTCTTGCGGCCATCGCCCACGCGCTGCAAGAATTGTGCGTACGCATGTTCGACCGAGGACTGCAGGATCTGGCGTGTGGGCTGGGAAAGCGTGCGGTCGAGGCGCATGCCGCCCGCCAGCGGCGTCGTGCCGATGCCGTCGACCTTGACGCCGAATTTCTCGAGAGTGCGCTGGAAGGTCGGCACCACCGAGAACACGCCGATCGAGCCGGTCAGGGTGGTGGGGCTCGCGAAGATTTGATTCGCCGCGGCGGAGATGTAATACCCGCCCGACGCCGCATAGGTGCTCATGGACACGACGACCGGCTTGCCGGCGTTGCGCAATCCCTGAACCTCGCGCAGGATCTGCTCGGACGCGAACATGCTCCCTCCCGGGCTGTCGACCCGCAGCACGACGGCCTTCACGGTCTTGTCGTAGCGCGCCTGGCGCAGCAGGTCCGCGGTGCTCTCACCGCCGATCTTGCCCGGCGGCTGGTGGCCGTCGAGGATCTCGCCGGACGCCACGACGATTCCCACGCGGGCATCCGACTTTGATTTCAGCACGAGCTTCGAGCGCACCGAGGCGAGATATTGATTCATCGCGATCGCATTGAACGAATGGCTGTCCTGATCCTCGCCCACCAATCCCTTCAACTCGTCGGCCATCTGGCGCCGGCTCTTCAGCGCGGTCACGAGACCCCGCTGCAGGGCGAGCCTGGCGGAATCACCGTTGACGGCCGCCAGCGCCGCCGGCTCCTCCGCGATGTACTCGTTCAGGGCATTGGCCGGCAGGGAACGGGCCCGGGTGACGTCCTGTTGATACGCGTTCCACAACACATCCAGCCAGGCCGAACTCTCCTCCCGCTCGCTCGCGCTCATGTCGCTGCGGGAATATTGGTCGGTGTAGCTCTTGAACGTGCCGGCGCGAAATACATTGACGTCGATGCCGAGCTTGTCGATCGCATCCTTGAGGAACATGCGGTAGTAGCTGAAGCCGTCGAGGTACACGAGGCCGAGCGGATCGAGATACACCTCGCCGGCCTGCGAGGCGAGATAGTACTGGGTCTGGTCAATGGAATCCGACGCCGCGACCACCCGCTTGCCCGCCGCACGGAAGTCGCGCAGGGCGGCGCCGATCTCCTGCAGTTTGGACAACCCCGACGGACTCAAATTGCCGAGATCGAGCACGATCAATTTGATGCGTGAATCGCCCTTGGCCGCCTGAATGGCGTCGATCACGTCCCTGAGCAGCGTTTCGGGCGCGGGGCCGCCGGAGGCCTGGCCGAACGCGCGCCGCACCGGGTCGCTCGCCAGCTGCTCGACCAGTTCGCCCTCGGGCGCCAGCACCAGCGCCGCCGAACGCGGCACCACCGGAATGGAGGTGTGCAGAGCGGCCAGCACGAAACCGAAAATGATCAGCAGCAGAACCAGATGAAGGGCCTTGCGGATGCCCTCCAGGATTCTCCACACCAGACCGAAAATTCCCGACAGAGCCGACCCGACGCCCATTCAATGCCTCCAGGTCGGCCCCAAGATCGGGCCGCCGTTCAGATTTTTTCGTCGATGCGCGCCGCCTTGCCGGACAGGTCGCGCAGGTAATAGAGCTTGGCGCGCCGCACGGCGCCGCGCCGCTTCACGCTGACCTCGCTGATGGAGGGGCTGTGGGTCTGAAACACGCGCTCCACGCCCTCTCCATGGGAGATCTTGCGGACGGTGAACGATGAATTCAGGCCGCGATTCTTCTTGGCGATGACCACGCCCTCATAGGCCTGAACGCGCTCGCGATCACCCTCGACGACCTTGACCTGCACCACCACGGTGTCGCCCGGATTGAAATCCGGGAACTTGGCTCGCGAACGCTCGCCGTTCAATTCTTGGATGATCTTGTTCATGAATCTTGCCCTCATCTGTGACTATCGCCGATTCGACCCGTGCACATCCGCACGTTCGATCTTGAATTCCTCGAGAAGCGCCCGCTCCTCGCCGCTCATCCCGCGCCGCTCCAGAAGCTCGGGCCGCCGCAACCAGGTCCGCCCGATGGCCTGTTGCAACCGCCACCGGTCGATGGCGGCGTGATCTCCGGACAGCAGAACCTCCGGCACCTCGCGCCCGTCGAGCGACGGCGGCCGCGTGTAATGCGGCCAATCGACCAATCCGTCGCTGAACGACTCGTGCACCGCGGACTCGGCACTGCCGAGCACGCCCGGCAACAGCCGCCCGATCGCCTCGATGACCACCAATGCGGGCAACTCGCCGCCCGTCAGCACATAGTCCCCGATCGACCACTGGTCATCGATCTCGGCCTCGATGAAGCGCTCATCGACGCCTTCGTAGCGTCCCGCCACCAAAATCAAACCCGGCCACGCGCTCGCCTCGCGGGCCATGCCCTGATCGAAGCGGCGTCCGTCCGCGCCCAAATACACGCGGCGGCTGCCGGTCGGCGCTCTCGCGGCCGCATCCTCGAGCGCGCTGCGCAGCGGTTCGACCTTCAGCACCATGCCCGGACCGCCGCCGTAGGGGCGATCATCCACGGTCCTATGCACATCGAGCGCATGGCTGCGGGGATCGACGCACTCCACCGCAAGCAGCCCGCGGTCGACCGCCCTGCCGAGCACTCCATGCGCCAGCGCCTCACGCAGCATGACGGGAAACAACGACACGACCGCGATGTACATGACAGGCGAACTCCGGCAGCCGCGGCTCACCGGCCGCAGTCAGCCGGCCGCCGGATGGCCGGCCTCGTCATTCCAATCCACCACCACCCGGCGTGCCTCGAGGTCCACGCGCCGCAGATGCTGCGGCACGGCGGGCACCCAAAACTCCCGTTCACCGCGCACCACCATCAGGACCTGCGCCGGCGTCTCGATGAAGTGCTGCACCCTGCCGAGGCGAGCGCCAACGAGATTCACCACCTCGCAGCCGATCAAATCGGCGCGGTAAAAATCCTTATCGTCGCGCTGCGGCAGTTCGCTGCGCCGCACACAGATCTGCACGCCCCGCAGCGCCTGCGCCTGGTCACGATCATCGACGCCCGACAACTTCGCCGTCAGTTGGCCCCCGCTGCGTCCGCTGGCCTCGATCCGGTAGGCGGTCCAGGTGTCGCCCGACCCGAGCTGCAAGTTGCGGTGCTGCAACAATCGATCCGGGGGATCCGTGAACGAGCGCAGCTTCACCCAGCCGCGCACGCCAAAGGGAGCGCCGACCACTCCGAGTTCGATGAGCGTAGACGTGTCAGCGCTCACCGCCGCCCCCACTCGCCGCTACGGCCCTCAGGCGGCTTGTTTACGGAACGAGGTCAGCAAGAACTTCACGCGGTCGGACATGCGTGCGCCTTGCGACACCCAATGTTCGATGCGGGCGACGTTCAGCCGCAGCTTGACTTCGGCGCCGCGCGCGACCGGATTGAAGAGCCCGACGCTCTCCAAGCTCGTGCCGCCCTGGCGTTTGCGGCTGTCGGTCACCACCACGTGATAGAAGGGCGTCTTTTTACCGCCGCGCCGAGTCAAACGAATCGTCACCATCGTAATTTCACCTTGCAATGCCTAGCCGCTAATTGTAATGAAAACCCAGCCCCAAGGGCAACAAATGTCGAATAAACCCCAAACGCCGCCCTCTAGGGGCGCCCGAAGCCCGGGGGCGGCCGGCCGCTCATGCCGCGCATCATGTTCTTCAGCATGCCGCCCTTGGCGAGCTTTTTCATGGTTTTCTGCATGTGATCGAACTGTTTCAGCAGCCGGTTGACCTCCGGCAGCGGAACCCCGGATCCTGCTGCGATGCGACGTTTGCGCGATCCATCGATCGTTTCCGGCCGCCGGCGCTCGCGGGGGGTCATCGAGTCGATGATGCCCATCTGCCGTTTCAAGGTCTTGGCATCGACGGCCCCCGCCGCCGCCGCGGCGTTCGCCTGCATCTGGGCCGGCAGTTTGTCGAGCAACGCCGACATGCCGCCCATCTTCTGCAGCTGACTCAACTGGTCGCGCAAATCCGCCAGATCGAAGGACTTGCCCTTGCTGATCTTCTTGGCGAGCTTTTCGGCCTTTTCCTGATCGACCTGGCCCTGGACCTGTTCGACCAGGGACAACACGTCGCCCATTCCGAGAATGCGCGAAGCGATGCGCTCGGGCTGGAACAGCTCCAGGGCCTCGGATTTCTCGCCGGTGCCGACGAACAGGATCGGCTTGCCCGTGACCTGCCGGACCGACAACGCCGCTCCGCCGCGGGCGTCGCCGTCCGCCTTCGTCAGAATGACGCCGGTCAGGCTGAGCGCCTCGTTGAACACCTGCGCCGCATTGACGGCATCCTGACCCGCCATGCTGTCGACGACGAACAGCCGCTCGTGGGGCTTGATGGCCGCTTCCAATTCCCGCACCTCGGCCATCATCTCGGCATCGACGTGCAGCCGACCGGCGGTGTCGAGCAACAGGACGTCGTACGCCTGCAGCGACGCCTCGGTGAGCGCGCGGCGGGCGATCGTCACCGGCGCTTCGCTGGCCTCGCCCATCGCGAAGCCCGCGCCGACCTGGGACGCCAGGGTCTGCAGCTGCAGGATCGCGGCGGGCCGGTACACGTCGGTGCTGACCATCAGCACCTTTTTCCTCTGTTTTTCGATCAGCCAGCGCGCGAGCTTGCCGGCCGTGGTCGTCTTGCCGGCGCCTTGCAGACCGGCCAGCATCACGACCACGGGCCGTTGGGCCCGGAGGTTCAGGCCGGTGCTGGTCTCACCCATGAGACGCACCAGTTCCTCGTGCACCACTTTGATGAACGCCTGGCCCGGAGTCAGGCTCTTCGCGACTTCGACGCCCACCGCACGGGCCTTGATCGCCTCGGTGAAGGTCTTGACCACCGGCAGTGCGACGTCCGCGTCGAGCAACGCCAGACGCACCTGGCGAACGGTATCGGCGATGTTGTCTTCGGTGAGGTGACCGCGCCCGGTCAAGGCGTTGAGCGCCGTGGAGAAGCTGGATGTCAATCGGTCGAACATGGTGCCGATAGTATAGTCGGATTCTCAGGCAGGCCGGGAGCCTAG
>JBBIKV010000033.1:36682-38066 GCA_037445285.1 Nevskiaceae bacterium
TCGGATTCGCACGCCGGCTAGGCGCACCTGATGGCTTGTGGCATTATTTCCACGCCGTGATCCTCGCCATAATCCTGTACCTGCTCTACACCGCCAGTGCGTGGGTCATGCTGCGAAGCGCGGCCAACCCGCGCCTCGGACCGGTTGCCTGGGCGCTGACCTTCGCCGCCATTTTCGCCCACTCCGACGCCATCGTGTACATGATGCGCCAGCATGGTCCGGTGTCGATCGGCTTGCTCGAGGCCTTCTCGCTGCTCGGCTGGACGCTCGCCGTGCTCGCCTGCTTCATCTGCATCGAGCGGCAGAACCGGGTCCTCGGCGCCATCCTGCTGGCGAGTTCGGCGTTCGGCGCCGCGGCCACCGGATCCGGCCGGACCTACGCCGAGGAGAACGTGGCGGGTTGGGACCTGACCGCCCACATCCTGCTGTCCATGGGCGCCGCGGCGCTGCTGTTTGCCGCCGCCGTCACCGCCGTGCTCCTCGTGTTCCTCGACCGGCGCCTGCGAGCGCGGCGCTTGACGGACCTGCCGAGCCTGCTGCCGCCCCTCGACGCGCTCGAGAAGGTAATGTTCCGGCTCATCGGCGCGGGGTTCGCGCTCCTCACCCTGGCGCTGCTGACGGGCTTCGTGTTCGTGACCAATCTGTTCGAACAGCACCTCATCCACAAGACGGTGCTGTCGATGATCGCCTGGGTGTTGTTCGCCATCCTCCTGATCGGCCGGATCCGCTACGGATGGCGCGGACGCTCCGCCGTCCGCTGGACGTTGAGCGGCTTCGGATTCCTCATCCTGGCCTACTTCGGGGCCAAATTCGCGCTCGAAGTCGTTTTTGGTCGGCATTGGGGTTGAGCCGCGGTGTCGGTGGGACGCAGCGACTAACCGCGCATCTCGACGACAATGCCGCATCCCTCCTTAGGTCTACTGTGCACGGGTCTCGGATTGCTGCTGATACTGGCCGCCTTCTTCGCCGGCAGCGAAACCGCGCTGATGAGCCTCAACCGCTATCGCCTGCGGCACAGCGCGAAGGCGGGCCATCGCGGCGCGCGCCTCGCCGAGAAGCTGCTGGCGCACCCCGACCGGCTGATCGGACTCATCCTGTTGTTGAGCACGATCGTGAATGTCACGGCGCCGATGCTGGTGGGATTCATCGCCCTGCGACTCGGCGGTGAAATCTACGTGGCCGCCGGTGCCGGCGTGCTCACCCTGGTGCTCCTGATCTTTTGCGAGGTCGCGCCCAAGACCTACGGCGCCCTGCACCCGGAGCGCCTCGCCCTGCCGGCGGCGTACATCTACACGCCGCTGCTGTGGCTGCTCTACCCCTTCGTGTGGGCGACGAATCTGCTGGCCAACGGCGTCCTCCGGCTGCTCGGCGCCTCGCAGCAGCA
>JBBIKV010000034.1:0-37121 GCA_037445285.1 Nevskiaceae bacterium
CGGCGTACTCCGGATCCATGCCGTTCGAGAAGAAGAACGACAGGTTCGGCGCGAAGTCGTCGATGTCCATGCCGCGTGCAAGATAGGACTCGACGTAGGTGAAGCCGTTCGCGAGCGTGAACGCCAGCTGCGAGATCGGATTCGCCCCGGCCTCCGCGATGTGGTAACCGGAGATGGACACCGAGTAGAAGTTCTGCACCCGATGACGCACGAAATATTCCTGGATGTCGCCCATCATCTTCAGGGCGAACTCCGTGGAGAAGATACAGGTGTTCTGACCCTGATCCTCCTTCAAAATGTCCGCCTGCACTGTGCCCCGCACGTTCGACAAGGTCCACGCGCGGATCCCGGCGCTCTCCTCCCCGGTCGGTTCGCGGCCGTTTTCGTCGCGAAACTTCTGCAGCTGCTGATCGATCGCGGTGTTCATGAACATCGCGAGCAGCATCGGCGCCGGCCCGTTGATGGTCATGGACACCGATGTCGTCGGGGCGCACAGGTCGAATCCGGAATACAGGACCTTCATGTCGTCCTGCGTCGCGATCGACACGCCGGAATTCCCGACCTTGCCGTAGATGTCGGGACGCGGGTCCGGGTCCCAGCCATAGAGGGTCACCGAATCGAAGGCGGTGGACAGCCGGTGCGCCGGCATGCCCTCGGAGACCCGCTTGAAGCGCTGATTGGTGCGGAAGGCGTCGCCCTCGCCCGCGAACATGCGCGTCGGATCCTCGCCCTCGCGTTTGAAGGGGAACACGCCCGCCGTGAAGGGGAAGGAGCCGGGAACGTTCTCCTTCAGCAGAAAACGCAGCGTCTCGCCGTCGTCCTCGAAGCGGGGCAGGCAAACCTTGCGGATCGGCGTGCCCGAGAGCGAGAGGTGGGTGAGTTGGGTGCGGATTTCCCGGTCGCGAATCTTCACCACGTACTCGGGCTTTGAATAGAGCGCCTGCGTCTCGGGCCAGCGCTCCAGGAGCCCGGCCGCCGCCCGATCGAGTTCGACGCCCTTGGAGGCGATCAATTCGTCGAAACCCGCGACCGGATGCCCCGCCCGCACGAACAGGTTCCGGGAGGTCCTCAGGGACTGCCGTTCGCGGGCGATGCGGGATTGACGCGCGATGTGCTGATGGAACTCCCGCACCGTCTCGGAGATCTCCGCCAGGTAGCGCACGCGCTCGGGCGGCACGATGGCCCGTCCGCGCGACGAGGACTTCACGGGGACGACCGGCAGCGTGCCGGGCACGAGCTGCAGTCCCTTGCCCGCGAGTCGGGGCAGGATCGCCTGGTACAACGCGGTGACCCCGTCGTCGTTGAAGCGCGAGGCCATGGTGCCGTACACGGGCATGCTCTCCAAGGCCTCGGAAAACGCCGAGTGATTCCGCTGGTATTGTTTGCGCACGTCGCGCAGTGCATCCTCCGACCCCTTGCGATCGAATTTGTTGATGGCCACGAAGTCGGCGAAGTCGAGCATGTCGATCTTCTCCAACTGCGAGGCCGCGCCGAATTCCGGGGTCATCACGTAGAGGGACGCGTCGACCAACGGCACGATGCCGGACTCCCCCTGGCCTATGCCGGAGGTCTCCACGACGATGAGATCGAAGCCGCTGACCTTGCAGCAGGCGAGCACCTCCGGCAACGCCGCCGACAATTCCGTGCCGGTGTCGCGCGTCGCCAGCGAGCGCATGAATATCCGGTCCGAATCGATGGAGTTCATGCGAATCCGGTCGCCGAGCAACGCACCGCCCGTGCGCTTGCGGGACGGATCGATGGAGATCACCGCCACGCGGAGCCGGTCACCCTGGTCCAGGCGAAGCCGCAGAATGAGTTCGTCGGTGAGGGAGGACTTGCCGGCGCCCCCGGTGCCCGTGATGCCGAGAATCGGCGTCCGGATGCCGGCGCCCGCCTGCATCAGCCCCTGCCGGGCCCTGGCCGAATAGGCGCGGTTCTCCACCGCGGTGATGACCCGCGCCAACCGGCGCCGGTCACCCGACCGCAGCGCCTCCAGCGCCTCGCCTTCGGCGGGCGCCAGCGCGCACGGGTCATGGTCGCTCGAACGCAGCACATCGTCGATCATGCCCTGCAGCCCGAGCCTGGCGCCGTCTTCGGGCGAGTACAGCCGCGTCACGCCGTACGCCATCAATTCGCGGATCTCGGCGGGGACGATCACGCCGCCGCCGCCGCCGAACACCTTGATGTTCTCGCCGCCGTTCCGACGCAGCAGATCGATCATGTATTTGAAGAACTCGACGTGCCCCCCCTGGTAGGAGGTGATGGCCACGCCCTGCACGTCCTCCTGGATCGCCGCGCTCACGATCTCCTGCACCGAGCGGTTGTGCCCCAGGTGGATGACTTCCGCGCCGGACGCCTGGAGCACCCGCCGCATAATGTTGACGGTCGCGTCATGCCCGTCGAACAGCGAGGTCGCGGTCACGAAGCGCACTTTGTGGGTCGGTTGATACGGGACCGGCTGGGCGGACAGGGTAACGGCATTCATCGGGGGTACCTCGCATCACCGCATGATGGCCGCAGGAGGCGACCCACCCGGGCATTCTAGTGAACCTGAAAATTGAAGCAAAGGACCGATTTCACCGCGCGCATTGCGCGAATTTGCCACACGGCGGATCGGTCCCCGGGGGTAGAATCCGCCGCCTGACATGCGCACCGACACCCGGAGAAGTCCATGATCGAGTCCAAAATCGACGGCCACGTCGCCGTCATCACCCTGAACAACCCCTCGGCCAACACCTTCACGGCGGAGGGACTCGCCGCACTCGCCGGCCTCATCGCCGACCTGAACCGCAACCTCGAAGTGTACGCGGCCGTGATCACCGGTCAGGGGGAAAAATTCTTCAGTGCGGGGGCGGACCTGAAGAGTTTTGCCGACGGAGACAGGGCCGGGGCGCGGATGGTGGTGCAGCGATTCGGGGCGGCATTCGAAGCCCTGCAGGAAGCCAGGCCGGTGGTCATCGCCGCGATCAACGGGTATGCGATGGGCGGCGGACTCGAATGCGCGCTGTGCTGCGATTTGCGGATCGCAGAGGAACACTCGCAGATGGCCCTGCCGGAGCCGTCCGTCGGGCTGCTGCCCGCCGGGTGCGGCACCCAGACGCTGCCCTGGTTGGTGGGAGAAGGCTGGGCGAAACGCATGATCCTCACCAATGAACGGGTCGACGCAGAGACGGCGCTGCGGATCGGCCTGGTCGAGCAGGTCGTGCCGCGTGGTCAGAGCCTGACCACCGCACTCGGCATCGCGCAGCGGGTGTGTTCACTGAGCCCGCAGGCCGTCCACTTCAGCAAGAAACTGATTCACCAGGCGCGTCAGGGAACCCCGCGGAGCGCGGCACTGGCGGTGGAGCGTGAACGGTTCCTCGACCTGTTCGACGGCGCCGATCAGCAGGAAGGCGTCCGTGCATTTTTGGAGAAGCGCAAGCCGGTGTGGAAGAACGGGTGACCGCGGCGGAGATTCTCTGCGAATGCCGCAACCATGTGGCCTTCGTCACGCTGAACCGGCCGGGCGCGCTCAACGCGCTGTCGCTCAGCATGATCACCGGACTGCGGTCCATGCTGCAGCGATTCGCCCGCGACTCCGACGTCAGAGCCGTCGTGCTGGGCGGGGCCGGCGACAAGGCGTTCTGCGCCGGGGGGGACATCCGTGCGCTGCATCGAAGCGTCCGCGAGTCCGGGTCGATGCACCGTGAATTCTTCGCCGCGGAATACGCGCTCGACTATTCGCTGCACCGCTATCCGAAGCCGTATGTCGTCGTGATGAACGGAATCACCATGGGGGGCGGAATGGGACTTGCGCAGGGTTCCTCGCTGCGGGTCGTCGGCGAACGCACCCGCATGGCGATGCCGGAAGTCGGGATCGGCCTGTTCCCGGACGTGGGAGCCAGTTTTTTCATGCCACGGCTGACGGGCGCCCTGGGTCCCTATCTGGCGCTGACGGGTCTGCAGATCAGCGGCGCGGATGCGATCTACGCCGGACTGGCCGATGTGTATCTGCCGCCCGGGTCCCTCGCCGTGCTGCCGGATGAACTGGGCTCGATACCGTGGACCGATGACGGCCGCGCCGACGTGCGCCGGCTGATTCATGCGCTCGCGGCCCGGGAACTCCCCGCCCCCGCGTTGGGCGTGCTGCGTCCGGCAATCGACCACCACTTCTCCCAGGAGAGCGTGGCGGCCATCCTCGGCTCCCTCGAGGCCGAAGCGCGCCCCGAATACCGGGAATGGGCGCAACAGACGGCCAAACTCATGCGCACCCGTTCGCCCACGCTGTTGTCCGTGACGCTGCGACAGATGCAGCGCGGCGGAACCTTGGATCTCGCCGCCTGTTTCCGCATGGAAATCGGCATGATCGAACGGTGTTTCGAACACGGCGACTTCGTCGAGGGCGTGCGGGCACTGCTCACCGACAAGGACCACGCCCCTCGCTGGCGGCCCGGTTCGTTGGCCGAGGTCACGCAGGCGTCCGTGGACTCATTCTTTCGCGAGCGCTGGAGCGCACGGCTGCATCCGCTCGCCCACCTGGAGGAAATCGCATGAAATTCAGCAGCACCTTGGCGGTGGTCACCGGCGGCGCCTCGGGCCTCGGCAGGGCCGTGGCGGAACGGGTGATCGCGGCGGGCGGCAAGGCCGCGATCCTCGACCTGCAGGACGCGGCGGGACGGTCCGTCGCTGAGGAAATCGGCGCGACCTTCGTCCCATGCGACGTCACGAGCGAACCGCAGGTCGGCGCCGCCGTCGAGGCGGCCCGTCAGGCTCTCGGCGGAATCAACCTGTTGGTCAACTGCGCCGGCATCGCCGGATCCGGCAAGCTCCTCGGCAGGGATGGGCCGATGAGCGGGGATTTCTTCGAGAGAGTCGTCAAGGTCAACCTGATCGGCACCTTTCTCTGCGACAAGTCCGCCGCAGCCATCATGCAGCACAATGCACCGAACGAGGATGGCGAACGCGGTCTGATCGTGCACACCGCCTCGGTGGCGGCCTTCGAGGGACAGATCGGCCAGGTCGCCTACTCGGCCACCAAGGCCGGAATCGCCGGCATGACCCTGCCCATCGCGCGCGAACTCGCCCGCTTCGGCATCCGCTGCGTGGCAATCGCCCCGGGGATCTTCATGACGCCGATGCTGGCGGGAATGCCCAAGGACGTGCAGGAATCCCTGGGCCGGCAAATCCCCTTTCCCGCGCGTCTGGGCAGGCCGGAGGAATTTGCCCAAATGGTACAGTCCGCGGTCGAGATCCCGACCCTGAACGGGGAGACCATCCGCCTCGACGGCGCGATCCGCATGGGCCCGAAATGAGCGCGGCTCAGCCTTCCGTCGGGAGCCGCAATTCGGAGACCAGCACGCCGTCGAGGTCGGCATACAGCCACTGACCTTCCCGGAAGGTCACTCCGGCAAAGGTGACGGTTCGCCCCCGATGGCCGGTGTGAAGACCCTTCTCGGACCGTCGCGGATGGGATCCCAGCGCTTTGACGCCGATGGGCAGTTGGGCGACTTCCTGCCGGTCGCGAATGCACCCGTTGACGATCACGCCGCCCCAGCCATGCTCGGCGCCGAGCTTCGCGAGATTGCCGCCCACCAGCGCACAACGCATCGATCCTCCGCCGTCGATGACCAGCACGCGCCCCTCGCCCGACTCCTCCAGCAGGCTGCGTACCAGCGTGTTGTCCTCGAACACTTTGAGCGTGGCCACGCGGCCGTGAAAACACGCCACGCCGCCGAAGTCGGCAAACAGCGGTTCGGCAACCTGCGCAGCGGGATGCGCATCGGACAAATCGGCGGTGGCGTATTTCATGGCGCTTCTCGAGTCGGCGAAGGAATCAATAGCGGGGCACGCGCTTCTCCAGAAAGGCGGCAATGCCCTCGCGACCCTCGGCCGTGGCGCCGCGCGCGGCAATCGAGCGGCTCTCCCGTCCGAATTGCGCCTCGAGTCCGGGCTCCGACTCCGCCATCAATCGTTTGACGGCCCCGAACGCCCCGACGGGGCCGGCAGCCAGGCGATTGGCCAACGTCGTCGCGGTGTCCAGGAGCCCTGCTTCGTCCACGACCTGGTTGACGAGGCCCCACTCGAGCGCCTCCGCGGCGTCGAGTACACGGTTCGTCAAGAAGATCTCCATTGCCCGCTTGTAGCCGATGGCCCGCGGCAGCAGGAACGTGCAGCCCGCATCCGGCGTCAGGGCCACCCCCGTATAGGCGGGGGCGAACTTTGCGCCGCGCGCCGCGATCGCCAGGTCCGCCACCAGCACCAAGCCCAATCCCGCGCCGGCCGCCGTGCCGTTGACCGCGGCGATCACCGGTGCGTCCAACCGGGCGAGGTGCGCCATGCCGGCATGCAGGTTCGTGGTGAGCCCGCTCAAGTACGCCCGTGCATCCGCGCCCGACGCCACCATGCCCTTGAGGTCCCCGCCGAAACAAAAGTTCCTGCCCTGGCCCGTCACGACCACCGCGCGCACCGCGGGGTTGGACTCGATGGCCAAGGCCGCCGCGAGGAACTCATGGCCGAATTGCAGGTTGATGGTGTTCGCGGCGTCAGGACGCGCAAAGGTCAAGAAGGCCACGCGGTCGCGCACTTCGAGGCTTACCGCCGGGCTCGATTGTTCAGTCATGGCCATGTTCCCCTATCCATTCGAAACGTCATCGGTCGATTTCCCGACTATCCCATATCCGCCGCCGCCGGGCGTGCTGATGACGAAAACATCCCCGGGGCGCATTTCCACCTGCGCGATCGCTCCCAGCCGGTCGATCCGCCCGTCCGCCCGTTCGACGTAATTCTCGCCCTGGGCGCCCGCGCCCCCACCCGCCATGCCGAAAGCGCCCCGACTGCGTCCGTTGCTCACGATGGCCGCGGTCATCGGCTCCAAGAATCGGATGCGACGCATACCGCCTTCGCCTCCGGCCCAGCGGCCCCCGCCTCCGGAGCCCGAACGCATCGCGAACGATTCCACCCGCACCGGAAAGCGGGTCTCCAATACCTCGGGGTCCGTGAGGCGCGAGTTGGTCATATGGGTCTGCACCACGCTCGCACCGGCAAATCCGGCTCCGGCACCCGAGCCGCCGGCCACGGTTTCATAGTACTGGTGGCGGGCGCTGCCGAACGTGAAGTTGTTCATCGTGCACTGGCTGGCGGCCATGACGCCGAGCGCGCCGTAAAGGGCGTTGGTGACGCAGGTCGAGGTCTCCACGTTCCCGGCCACGACGGCCGCAGGAGTTCGCGGATTCAGCATCGAGCCCTCCGGCACGATGATCTCGAGCGGCTTCAAACATCCGGCATTGAGGGGAATGTCGTCATCGACCAGCGTGCGAAACACGTACAGCACGGCGGCCACGGTGATGGCGCGCGGCGCATTGAAGTTGTTCGGAAGCTGCGCGCTGCTGCCGGTGAAGTCGATCGTGGCCCTGCGCAGGGCGGCGTCGACGCGCACCGCCACCTCGATCCGTGCTCCGTTGTCCAACGGCAGGACGAACCGGCCGTCGTGCAGGGTGGCGATTGCGCGGCGCACACATTCCTCGGCGTGGTCCTGCACGTGCTGCATGTAGCGCTGCACGGCATCGAGGCCGAATTCCCGCACCATGGCCCGGATCTCCTGCGCACCCTTTTCGTTGGCGGCGATTTGGGCGCGCAGGTCCGCCACATTTTGCGGCACGTTGCGCGCGGGATGGGGACCCGCGCCGAGCAGCCGGCAAAGTGCCTCCTCGCGCAGTTCACCCCCCTCGACGAGTTTGAAGTTGTCGATCAGGATCCCTTCCTGCCCGATGTCGGTGGAGAACGGCGGCACGGACCCCGGGGTGATGCCGCCGACGTCGGCATGGTGACCCCGCGACGCCACGAAAAACGCCGGCAAGGCATCATCCAAGAACACGGGCGTCACGACAGTCACGTCCGGCAGGTGCGTGCCGCCGTGATACGGATCGTTGAGGGCATACACCTCACCCGACCGCATGGCAGGGTTGCGGTCCTTGATGGACCGCACCGATTCGCTCATGGAGCCCAGATGCACGGGCATGTGCGGCGCATTGGCGATCAACGACCCGGCGGCATCGAACAAGGCGCAGCTGAAGTCCAGGCGCTCCTTGATGTTGACCGATTGCGCCGTGTTCTGCAGCCGCATGCCCATTTGTTCGGCGATGTTCATGAACAGGTTGTTGAACACCTCGAGCAGCACCGGATCGACCCGTGAATCGATGCCCAAGCGGGCCGGCCGGCCGGCCGACCGTCGCAGTTCCAGCCACCCCGGCGCCGTGTGGAATGCCCGCCAACCCGGCTCGAGGACGATGGTCGAATTGTGCTCGACGATGACCGCGGGTCCTTCGATGCAGGCGCCCGCGCCCAGGTGCTCCCGCACGAGAAGCCGGGCGGCGCGCCAACCGGCCGGCGCATCGTCCCCGAAGCAATACACCGAAATAGGGGTGGCCGGCATACCGGCGGCCGGCGACCCGGTGGCCAGCATACCGGCGGCCGCATGCCCGCTCCCGCCCGCACATTCCACGCTGACCGCCTCGATCACCAGCGGCACCCGGGGCATGAGAAATGC
Organism: Nevskiaceae bacterium; assembly: GCA_037445285.1. GTDB lineage: Bacteria > Pseudomonadota > Gammaproteobacteria > Steroidobacterales > Steroidobacteraceae > Bog-1198. The sequence goes on from JBBIKV010000034.1 coordinate 8,525, forward strand.
AAACCGCCGACGGTACGCGACCTCGAATTCGGTTCTGATCGAGGCACAATCGCCCAGCTCGCAGGGCAATGCCGTATCGGTCCCCTGATAGCGCACGTGCACGCGCGTGATGACCCGCATGCGTTCGCGCGCGATGCCCTGCCCCGCAAGTTCCCGGCCGGCCACGGCCTCGAGCGCGGCCGCCGCGGTTCGGGCCTCGGCCAGACCCGCAGCGTTCAACTCCCGTTCGACCGACGCCTCGCGCATCACCGTCTGATCCGCGAGACCCATGCCATAGGCACTCATCACCCCGGCGAGCGTGTGGCACAGAATGCGTTCGATGCCCAGCGCATCCGCGACCAGGCAGGCATGCTGTCCCGCGGCACCGCCAAAACACTGCAGAGCGTAGCGGGTGATGTCGTAGCCGCGCGCCACGGATATCCGCTTCACCGCATTGGCCATGCTGCCGACGGCGATTTTGAGGCTGCCCACGGCGACGTCCTCGGCGCTCATCCGCCGTCCGGTGGCGAGCGACACGCGGCGAGCCAGCGCGGCAAAGCCCTGCGCGACCACCGCCGCATCCAGCGACTCGTTCCCCTGCGGACCGAAGACCTGTGGAAAATGCGCCGGCTGAATCCGGCCGAGCAGCACATTCGCGTCGGTGATCGTGAGAGGGCCGCCGCGGCGATAGGCGGCGGGCCCGGGATCCGCGCCCGCAGAGTGGGGCCCCACCCGCAGGCGGGCGCCGTCGAAGTGGATGAGGGACCCGCCGCCGGCGGCGATCGTGTGGATATTCATCATGGGGGCGCGCACCCGCACGCCGGCGACTTCGGTGTCGAAGCTGCGCTCGTACTCTCCCGACCAGTGACTCACGTCCGTCGACGTACCGCCCATGTCGAAGCCGATCAACCGGTCATGGCCCTGCGCACGCGCGCTCTCGACCATGCCGACGATGCCCCCCGCGGGACCGGATAGAATCGCGTCCTTGCCTCGAAACCGGCCTGCCTCGGTCAGCCCTCCGGAACTCTGCATGAACAGCAGGCTCACGCCCGGCATCTGCTGCGCAATCCGATCGACATGGCGGCGCAGAATCGGCGACAGGTAGGCGTCGACCACCGTCGTATCGCCGCGCGGCACCAGTTTCATCATGGCGCTGACCCGATGCGAGACCGAGATTTGCGTGAATCCGATGTGCCCGGCGAGCGCCGCCGCGGCGCGCTCGTGCGCGGTGTGGCGGAAGCCATGCATGAAGACGATCGCGCAGGCGCGAATGCCCGAATCGAACGCCGACGCCAGGGCGCCGGCGAGCCCCGCCTCATCCAACGGGGTGATGAGTTCGCCCTCGGCGCCGACGCGCTCGTCGGCCTCGATCACCCGTTCATACAAGGGCTCGGGGAGCACGATGCGACGCTCGAACAGTCGCGGCCGCGCCTGCGTGGCAATCCGCAGCGCGTCGCGAAAGCCCCGCGTGATCACCAGCGCGGTCCTCTCGCCGCGCCTTTCCAGCAGCGCATTGGTGGCGACGGTCGTGCCCATCTTCACGCACTCCACCTGCGCGGGACCGATGGCCTCGCCGACACACAGTCCGAGCAGCCGCCGGATTCCCTCAACGGCCGCATCCTCGTACTGCCCGGGACTTGCCGAGAGCAGTTTCAATGAACGCAGGCCGCCGTCCGGCGCCCGTGCGACCAGGTCGGTGAACGTGCCGCCGCGATCGATCCAGAACTGCCAGCGCGCGGAGGTCATGTCACGGCATCGGCGGTCAACACCCGGCCGCGGGTTTCCGGCAGACTCCAGGCGGCGGCGATGACCAATGCGTAGGCTGCCACGCTCATCCCGCCGATGGCATGACCCAGGGATTCGTGCTCGCTCCAGGCCCCTACGAGGGCGGGACACCAAGCGCCGACCGCGCGTCCACCGTTGTAGCAGAACCCGACCCCGGACCCGCGCACCGCACTCGGATAGAGTTCGGTCAGAAACGCCCCCATGCCGGAAAAGATGCCCGACAGGAAAAATCCGAGCGGAAAGCCGAGCGACACCATCCCTGCCTGGGTGATGGGCAGATGCGTATACGCCATGACCAGCAGCATGCCGCCACCCGCGAACAGGGAGATGGAGCGGCGGCGTCCGAGTCCATCCGACGCCCACGCGCCCGTCAGATAGCCGGCGATCGAACCGGCGATCACGACGAGCAGGTAACCCGACGTATCGGGCACCGACAGGTGTCGTTCGACCTTCAAATAGGTCGGCAACCAGGTGGTCACCGAGTAGTACGCCGCCAACATCCCGCAGGAGAGCAGGCTCGCGAGCACGGTGGTGCGCAGCAGCGGCCGAGTGAAAATGGCCGTGGCGCGGTGCGATGGTCGCGGCCCGTCCGCCGCCCGCCTCGAGGCGAGGTAGGCTGGCGATTCGCGGACGTTGCGGCGGATGTAGAGGATCAGCAATGCCGGTGCGCTGCCCATCCAGAACAGCACCTTCCAGCCGAGTGCCGGCGGCACGAACGCGTAGACCGTCCAGAAGCTCACTGCGGCGGCGGCCCAGCCGAACGCCCAACTGCTCTGCACCAGGCCCGCCGCCTTGCCGCGGTGACGTGCATCAATGCTTTCGGCCACCAGCAACGCACCCACCGACCACTCTCCGCCGAAACCGATGCCCTGAAGTGCGCGGTAGAGGAGCAACTCGTGGTAGGAACGGCTGAAGCCGCTCAGCAGCGTGAATGCCGAGAACCACAGCACCGTCGCCTGCAGCACGCGCACCCGCCCGAAGCGGTCGGCGAGGATGCCGGCCCCCCACCCGCCGATGGCGGAGGTGAGGAGCGCTCCGGTGGCGATGTAGCCCGCCTCCGCGCGACTCATGCTCCAGGCGGCCAGCAGGGTGGGAATGACGAACGTGTAGATCATGAAATCGAAGCCATCGACGCCATAACCCAGGAAACAAGCGAACAGCATGCGGCGTTCACGCCTCGATGTCTCGTGCAGCCACATCGGCGTGTCTGCTCAGGTCCGGGTTCGCAGCCGCAGGCTCTCCCAACTCGCATCGGCGGTCCAACTACCGTCGACCGGCAGGCTCACGCCATTGATGAACCCGCCGCGCTCGGTATCCAGCAAGAATGCGATCGCCTCGGCGACGTCGCCCGGAGTCGCGAAGCGGGCCATCGGAACGCGATCGACGATGTCGGTGTCGGAATAGGCACCGCTGCCCTGATCGGCCACATCCATCTCGGTCTTGATCCAGCCGGGGCACACCGCATTGACGCGCACTCCGCGGCCGCCCCACTCCGCTGCCAGGGTCCTGGTGAGCCCGATGAGCCCGTGTTTCGAGGCGTTGTAGGCGCTGCGATGACTGACGCCGGCGAGGCCGGCCACGGACGCCACGTTCACGATGCTGCCGCGGCGCCGGGCCAGCATGGCCGCCCCCAGGTACTTGCAGAGCAGGAAGGGGCCGAACAGGTTCCCGTTCATCACCCGCTGCCATTGGGCGGCGGTGGTTTCCTCGGCGGGAGCGATGCAGCTCACGCCGGCATTGTTGACGAGGCCTTCGACCCCGCCATAGTCGCGCTCGAGCCGCGCCGCCAGGCCGCGCACGAAGTCCTCCGACGCGATGTCACCGCTGATCGCGACGGCGTCGGCGCCGGATTCCCGAAGCGCGGAAAGCTGGGGATCCAGCGGCTGCAGGTCCACGAGGACGACCCGGTGCCGGGTGCGCGCGAGCAAGGCGGCGGTCGCGAGCCCCACGCCCTGCGCCGCGCCGGTTACGATGATCGAGTTCAATGCGGATCTCCTGAACTGTCGGACGCCACTTCGATGCCGAGCCAGGCGAGCGCACTCACCAGGGCGAACCCCACGCCGATCAAGAAGGCGGTGAACCACAGGTGGCGGCCGGAAAAATACGCGACGATGGGAATGCTGATGATACCGCCGAGGTTGCCCCCCGTGTTCATGAAGCCGCATACCGCCATGGTGTCGCCGCGGCCGACGGTCATGCCCGCGCCCCAGAAGGCTCCCTCGGTGAGCTCCACGCAGCCGAAGCAGGTTGCGAGCGCCACCACCGCCAGGTAGGGATTGGCCGCATTCACCGCCAGGATCAGCAATAGTGCGGCGCTCGGCAGGGCCACCAGCGGAACCAGCCGGTAGCCCCAACGATCGCCGAAACGCCGGCAGCACAGGCTGGTCGCCAGACCGCCCACTCCCGCGCCGAGGGCGGCCGCCAGCGGCGGCGCCGTGGCGAGCCAGCCGCTCTCCAGCAGGGAGAACTTGCGTTCCTGCACGAGATACAGGAACACCCAGTTCGACAGCAGGTAGAAGGTGTAATTCATGCACAGATAGGACATCGCCAGCAGCAGCACGTTGCGATCGCCCATGAGGCCCAGGAGCTGTCTGACGCCGATCGAGGAATCCACGACCGCCTCGACCGACCCGCCGGCCGGCCGGCCCGGATCGCCGCCGGCCGTGGCCGGCCGCATCTCGATCTCGGTCAACTCGCGGGGCGTCACGCCCGGGTGTTCCCGCGGCGTGTTGCGCCCGTACCAGCCCCATCCGGCGATCAGCGCCAGCGCCGGCAGACTCGCCCACAGGAGCGCCGACTGCCAGCCCAGGGTGCCCATGAGCGAGGCGATCAGCGGCGGCGTAAGCGCCGCCCCGAGTCCCAGCCCCATGGTCTGCAGCCCCTGCACGAACGACCAGCGGTTCTGCGGAAACCAGGCTTCAAAGACACCCGCGGAGACGGGAAAGATGGCCCCCTGAGAGCATCCGAGCAGCACTTGCGCACCCAACAAGGCGACGAACAGACCGGTGCCGGTGAACAGTCCGGGAGCGAGGGGGGTGGCGATCGTGGCCAGGAATGCGGCCAGTCCGATGATGACGAACGTCCACCGCGCTCCCACGCGCTGCCCGAATACGCCGCCGGGCATCTGAAAAATGGCGTAGCCGAGCACGAACGCCTGCTCCAGCCAGCCGATCTGCAGCTGGCTCAAGCCCAACTCGGGCATCATGCGTTCCGCGGCGACCGTGATGCCTTTTTGCTGGACGTATGCGATGAACCCGAAACCGAACAGAAACGAAAAGATACGCCAACGAATTCGCATCGCGTCATTCGCCCGCCGGGAGATCCGGCCGGTGTTTTTTCGGAGGGTCCCTGCGATGCAGACCCGCATCCTCCAGCAGCACCTTGCGCACGTACAGGAAGCGGATGTTGTCGTATTCGAACGGCGATCCGGTGGAGTAGTAGCGAAAGCTGATGTTCGCGCGTTGATCGACGGCGTTCACCGCGCCGAGCGGCCATGACTCGTTGCCGCGGTATAGATTCGCGATGTTGATGCCGTACGACGTGCCGTAGTCGCCGAGCAGGCCCACCGCCCCGCGCAACGTCGACGGCCCGAGGAGCGGAATCACCAGATAGGGTCCGGGATGCATGCCCCATTTAGCCAGGGTGGTGCCGAATCCCGTGGGTGCGGCGGGCAGATGGAACTTCGAGGCAAAGTCGAACAATCCGCCGATGCCGAGGGTGGAGTTGATGACGAACCGGCCGAGACTGCGCACGCCGCGGCCCAAACGCCCCTGCAGCGCATAGTTGACGATGCTGTCCACCTCCGCGAGATTGCCGAAGAAGTCATGCACGCCGGAACGCAGCGGCGCGGGCAGCCGACGATAGGCATTCGACACCGGCAGGAAGACCGATTCGTCGAATCCCGCGTTGAAGCGATAATTGAACCGGTTGAAGCGCTCCCACGGATCGTAGGTGCGCATCGACGGCGAATCGGCGGGCGTCAACGGCACCACCGCCTCGCCGGCCCCCTGGGATGTGTCCCGGACGGCGAGCGCGCCGGCGGCCAGCGCCTGCGCCCGGGCCACCGCCGCCGCATTGTCGGCCGCGGGAGTTTCCGGAGGCATGCGGTGAATGACGATTCCGTCGCTCGCGCAGCCACCGAGCGCCAGGATCAGCCACACGGCGACGACCGACTTCATCGAGCCGTTCCCGTCCAGCGACCCGCCAGCATGTCGAGCATGTCGGCGACCTGCCGCCGCGAGCCGAGATTGCCGAGATGGCCGCCGTGGTCGTAGACGGCAATCCGGGTGCCCATCGTCGCCTCGAGCCAGGCGAGTTCCGGTGCGTCGAGGATCAGGTCGTCGGCATTCGTCTGCACGTAGTAATCGGGATCGCTGCGCAGCGATTCGCCGATGACGGCCAGCCGGTTGTTCGCGACCAACGATGCCGTGGTCGCGTCGGGCCTGTGCTGCAGATAATAGGGGGCGAAAACCCGGGTGAAATATTCGGAAAACGGCTTGCCGCGCAGGACGCGCTCGATGGGCTCGAGCGGCTGGCCGACCGACGGCGGACGCCGCGGATCGGTGACGACCCCGGTCTGCGCGTAGATGTCGCCCGCCATGAACATGTTCATGAGATCGATGCGAAACGTGAGCGCGATGGCCGCCGAGAATTCGGCATCCCCCCGCAGCACCTGCGCCGCGGCACCCAGGAGGAACCCTTCGTCGATCGCCACCCGGTCGGACGACCGGTAGAGATTGGCGAGCTGCGCGTACAGCCGCTGATACAGACGCTCCACCCCGGCGTCGCCGGAGCCGATGCTGATGGCGAACAATTCGTCCAGGCGACCGATGGAGTCGAACAGGCTGACGGGCGGTTCGATCATCACGGCCCGGTGGATGTGCAGCTTGCCTTCCCGCGCATCGATCGACTTGACCACACCGGCGTTCGCACCCCCCAGGCTGTAGCCCAGAATGTCGATCTCGGTGATCTCGGGATGGTGCGGGAGATTCACGATGATTCGCTGTATCGCCGCGTAGAGGTCGCTGCCGTCCTGTATCAGATCGCCGGCGACGCCGGTGCTCGACGCCGAGACGATGAAGCCGGGAAACGTCGGGGACGGCAACGTCAGAACATGATACCCGGCGCCGTACAGAGCCCCGCGCAGGGTGGAAATGGCCGTCGTGTTGCCGTCGCCGCCGGTGCCGGCGATCACGATCGCGAGCGGCGCCGGCCCGGGCTGCGCTGAAAACCAGACGCGCAGCTTGCTGTCGAACCAGAAGAAATCCGGCACGGGCCGCGCCCACGGCATGGGAAGATTGATCTCGATCAGCGGCACGGCCGCCGGCATTGGTGCGATGTCCCCCGGCGGCGTGCCGAAAACCGTCGCTCGCAGCGCGGCGGAATCGGCCAGGCCCGCGGCCGGTCCCTGCACCGGCGGCGCGGCGATGGCGGCGGCTTTCGGCTCGACGGCCGGCGCATCACCGGCGAACGCCGCGCCGGCGGGCGGAATCGCCATCGCCGCGGCGACGATCAAGCACTTTTGGAAAAACTTCAAACTCGTCCTTCATGTCCGGGGCACAGCAATGCGCCTCCCATGGCGGGACGATCGCAGATCCGCATCATTTTATCTAGCGCAGGTTCCGCAGCTCGCGCTCCAGATCATCCGCGGCCTTGTCGATTCCGGCGGCGACGCCGATGAGCACCCTCGAAACCCGGGGTATTTGGGCATCCGCCTCGGCCCACTTCTTTTCGTCCATGTACTCGCGCACCGCCGCGATGGGCTTCGCTCCGTAGCCGGTGTAGGCGCCGGGCGCATAGACCTGATTCTTGAACCAGGGACGTTCCGGCAGGCCCTGAGGGTCGAGAAAGGATCGCGAGATCCGCAGCAAATCGCCGTTGACGACGGCGAGCGCCTCGGCCGGCAGGGCCGGCGACCCCTTGGCGTCGAAGGCGGCCCGCGCCCGCGAGTAATGCTCGGCGCTCTTCGAGAGCAGCGCGACCGCATTCTTCATCGGCGCAAAATTCAAGTAGGGCGGGACCGCCTCTGCAGGCGGCGGCCGGGTGGGACGGCGCGGATCATCGAGCGCCGTGAACACGCCCTCCTCGATTTCCCGATTCCGCTCCGCGAACTCCTCCTGGTCGTCCTTCAGGAGTTTTTCGAGTTCGGTCACGTACTTCGCAATGGCCCACGCCTGCGGTGCGTAGTCGACCGGCAGCAGCTGCGCATCCGCGAGGCGCAAGACGACCGTGCCGGCCGTTTGCGACAATGCCCGTCCGTACGCGAAATCGGTGTCCACGAAATGCGTGTACCAGTAGAAATCGTCGTAAACCGAATGGTACTGATCGCCGTCGTCTTCATCGCCGAACGACAGGTCGAGGGTCGGGATTCCGGCGTAATCCTGGAACGCGGTGAAATCCGATCCGTCGCCCAGCGCCTCGACCTGCAGATCGCCGCTCGCGCGCAAGGCGCCGCGCTCCTCCGCGTCCTTGGCGTTGCCGATGGCCGCCAGATGAGCGCGCCGGTACACCGACATGTGCGTCTCGGGGTCGTCCACGTCGCGTGCCACGGAACTCACCATGGACTGCAGATCCTGGGTCCCGCCGGCCGACAGGAACCCGCGTTCGTTGGTATCGGAATTGACGTAGGCCACGGCGCGGCGCTCGAGTTCTTCGAGATGCGTCTCGACCCATTCGACGGATCCCAACAGGCCGGGTTCCTCCCCGTCCCAGGCACAATAGACGATGCTGCGCGCGGGCCTCCAACCCTGCCGGTGCAGTACCCCGAGCATGCGCGCCTCTTCGAGCATGGCCGCCTGCCCGGCGACGGGATCGTCGGCCCCGTTCACCCAGGCGTCGTGATGGTTGCCGCGGAGCACCCATTGGTCGGCCGCGCCACCCCCCTTGAGCGTGGCGATCACGTCGTGGACGGGTTTGATGTCCCAGTTGGAACTGACCTGGAGGTGAACGACGGCAGGCCCGGGCCCGACGTGATAGGTGATCGCCAGTCCGCCACGCCAGGCCTTCGGAACCACGGGCCCCGCCAGGGCGGACAGCAGCGGCAGGGCGTCCGCCGCGGATATCGGCAGCACCGGAATCTTGGTGATCGTCGTCGCGTCCTTCAGCGCGAGACGCTTGGCGTTCGCGGTGGCGCCGACGCCGGGAGTCAGGGGGTCGCCCGGATAGTCCGTGTCCATGACGCTGCCGCGTTGGACGCCCCCCGCGGGGCGCCATCCGCCCAGGGGGAAAGTGTCGCCCTTGACGTAGCCGTCGCCGCTCGGGTCGGAATAGATGATGCACCCGATGGCGCCGTGTTCGGCGGCCACCTTCGGTTTGATGCCCCGCCACCCTTCCCCGTAGCGCGCGATCACGATGGCGCCCTTGACCGAGATCCCCAGACGATCGAGGGCCTCGTAGTCGTCGCGATTGCCGTAGTTGACGTAGACCAGGGGCGCGGTGACGTCGCCGTCCGCCGAATAGGCGTTGTAGGAGGGCAATTGCTCGGCGGTCTGATCCGAGGTCGGATCGACCGCGATGACCGGTTCCGCCAACGCCGCCGCGAACCGGGTCGGATGCAGCATTTCCAAGACCCGTGTCCGCGGCGTCGGAAACAGCACGTCGAAGGTCTCGATCCTCGCGTCGAAGCCCCACTCCTTGAACTTCGCCAAAATCCACCGCGCATTGTTCTCGTCATAGGCGGACCCCACGTGGTGCGGGTGCGCACTCAGACGGCGCATGTTCTCGCGGATGTTCTCGGGCGAAATTCCGTCGCGAAATCGCCTCTCCCAGCCCACCTGGTCGACCGAGCCCCGGGCGCTGTATCCCAGCAGCGGGGCCGGAGCATCGGACCGGGTCGGCGGCGCGGGCGGCGCCGCGAGCAACGGCAGGGCGGCAAGCGACAGGCAGATGATCCAACGAAGGTTCATGAACGAGACCGGGGTGGATGCGGGACATCGGCAAACGGATAAGCCGTGCAGTTCATGCCGGAATAGCTCATCTCATCGATGTTGCGCAAGATCTGCGTCAGAACGTCGAGGAACACCTCGAGCCGCCCGCCGTCGATATTGCCCATCACCTCGCCGCGCAGCTTGTCGGTGATGTCCATGATTTCGCGGATCGCCCGCATTCCCTTCGGCGTGATCCGGTTGGTCGTCACCCGGCGATCCGCCGAACTCTGACGGCGCACGATCAATCCGTCCCTGGCCAGCACATCCAGCATGCGCACCATGGTCGGTCCCTCGATGGAAATCAGCCGGGCGAGTTCACCCTGCGTCATTTCATCGCCCGACAATGCCACCAAAAACAGGGTTTCCCAACGCGCCATCGTCTGGCCGATCACCTTGACCCGTTCGTTGGCGAGCTTGCGCCAGCGTCGGGCCGCCGTGACGATCGAACGGGTGGCGCGAAAGTAGGCCTCGTTCGCCAACCCTTCGGTGAAGTGGCGACGGTAATTGCGGATGCGCAGATCCGCGTCATCGACGCTCCTGCGCACACCCGCGGATTGCGCCGGCGCCTTGGCGACCGCAGCGCGCTGCGGCTCCATGACACTGGGCGCCGCCGCGCTCGAGGGCGTTTTGGGGGCCCTCGGCCCGCGCTTCAACAGCGAGCGCGGGCCGCCGCGCGGTTTGGCGTTGTTCATCCCTGGGGTGCCGCTGACATGCGCCCTAGGATAGCGCGTTATGCGTCAATCTCCGAGGTCGGTCAGCACCGCACCGGTGGCCATCGGCTGCACGTCGCGCCGGTAGATTCCGAGGTAACCCTTGGCGGGCGTCGGGAACCCGGCGGCCGGCGCCGGCCGTGCCGCCAGATCGGCGGCGGATACGTCGAGATCGAGGCGCCGACCGGCGACATCGATCACGATACGATCCCCGTCCCGAACCTTGCCGATAGGCCCTCCGGTCGCGCCCTCCGGCGCCACCTCGGCCACGGTCAGGCCCTTCAAGCACAGACCTGAGAGTTGCCCGTCCGTCACGAAAGCCACGTCCTTCGCAAGCCCTGCCGCGTCGATCGCGAACAGGATGAGTGAGGCTCCTCCACCCATGGCCGGCCCCCCCTTGATCCCCTGACCCCGCAGCACGAGCACGGAGCCCTTCTGCAGCTTGCCGGCCTTGATGTCGCGCATCGCGGCCTGTGTGTCGTCGTAGACGACGGCGCGGCCGTCGAAATGTTCGGGACGGCTCCCGTCGCGGATGCCCAGTTTGACCACGGCGCTTTCCGGCGCCAGCGTGCCGCGCAGGATGGCGATCGACGGCCCGGGCGAGACAGGGTTCGACAACGGTCGGATGATCTCGAGGTCGCCTTCGGGAATGGACGCCAGCACCTCCCCGAGCGGCCGGCCCATCGCGGTCATCGCATGCACGTCGATCAGCGGTGCGAGGCGCTTCAACATTGCCGCGGCGCCGCCCGCGTCCTCGAACTGTTCGATGCGCACCGCGCCGTTCGGCCGTACGGCGCTCAAAATCGGCACCCTTCGACCCATTTGCTCCCACAACCCATAGACGTCGACGCCGCTCTGCGCCTCGACAGCCGTCGCCTGCAGATGTTTGATCGCGTTGATCGAGCCGGAGACCGCGAGCACCATCGCCGCGGCATTGCGAAAGGCCCCCTCGGTGAGAATCTTGCGCGGCGTGAGCCCCTCCTCCACCATCGCGACGATGCGCGCCCCGGAGCGGCGCGCGGCATCGAACATCTTCTCGCTGTTGGCGCGCACCGGCGCAGAGCCCGGCACGCACATGCCCAGCGCCTCGACCACGCAATGCATGGTGTTGGCCGTCGCCATGCCGGCACACACGCCGGGACCCCGGATGGCTTGTTCGGTCATGTCCTCGATTCGAAACCTGCCGGGCTTGCCCAGCGCCGCTCCGACCGATCCGGAAAAAAGGTCCTCGATGTCCACATGATGGTCCCCGATCATTCCCGACGCCTGGTAGCCGCCGATCACCAACAGCGTCGGGATGTTCAGCCGGCCGGCCGCCATCAAATGCCCCGGAGGCGTCTTGTCGCAGGAGGTCAGGCAGACCATTCCGTCGAGCATGGCCGCCTCGACCTGCGCCTCGATGTCATTGGTCACCAAGTCGCGGGCGGCGAGGATGTACGATCCGGAACAACCCGCCCCGGTGATGAAATCGGAAGGCGCCGTGGTGCGCACCTCGAAGGGCACGCCGCCGGCCGCGCGAATCGCCTCCTTCACCACCTTCGCGACGCCGTCCAGATGGGAAAAGCAGATCGCCAGCTCCGACGAGGAGTTGACGACCGCGATCTTCGGCTTCAGCAGATCGGCTTCCGACAGACCGAGGGCCCGCCACTGGGCCCGACGGACGGGGGAATTCGCGGCGAGACTGCGCAGTTCGGACAAGGGATTCTCCGGAGTGGAAGACTAAAATTCGAGGTTGTCGCGTAGCCTCGCCTGCAGCGCCTTGATGTCGAGGGCGTGGACGCTCCGCGAGCCGGCAAGGTCCAGGGCGTGCGCGGCCGCACGCCCCATCGCGATGCAGGGGCCCATGACCCTCACGGATGACAGAGCGGCGGAGTCGGCATCGATGCAGCGCCCGACCGCACAGAGGTTGTCGGCGCCCGCCACCGTGAGCGAACCCAGCGGAATGGTATGCACATGGTCGTCCGGAAACACCTCCCAGACGTAGCCCTCGCGGTTGTGGTGCTGCTCGAGGGGCCAGGAACAACGCGCAACGGCATCGCCGAATGTCGTCGCGGCCCGCACTTCCGCGGTCGTCAGGCGATGGGTGCCGACGATCCACCGAGTCTGGCGGATGCCGGGCAGGCCATAGGCCCGGACCCTGGCGCGGCCGAACGCGTCGGGGAACTCCTGGCGCAGAAACACCAGCGTACGGTCGGCCTGTTCCTTGCCGTCGATCTGCTTGGCGGCTGCGTCGAAGGGATCGAGCGGCGTTTCGATGTGCGTCATGTTGACGATGGCGATGTTGCGCCCCGGATAGCTGGCGGCGAATCCGTCGCGCCGCATCATCCCGTACTTCTCGCCGCGGTCACGAATCCGCGCCGCCATTTCATCCCAACCGGGCTTTTTCGCGTCATCGAAATCCTCGATGACGAGCATCTGAGACCCGTAGATCTGTCCCTCCTTGTGCACCTGGCAATCGAAGCCGCCCTCCCAGGTGACGGCCGCGTCGCCCGTGGCATCGATGAACCCAGTGGCGGAGATGCGCACGTCCCCGTGGCGTGTCGCCACATCGAGCGACGTGAGGCGGCGTCCATCCTTGTTCACGTGGCGAATGAGGGCTCCGGTGAGCGGCGTCACGCCGGCGGCCAGCACCGCCTTCTCGACCCAACGCCCCAGCGCCACCTCGTTGTACATGGCGACCTTCATCACGCCGCCCGCCACCACCTTGACGTCGTCGGTGGCGCCGAGGTCATGCAGAATTTCGTCCGCGATCCCGTGGGTCAACTGCCGCCCGTCCCTGCCGGGCGTGTACAGTCCGCAAAACATGCCGATGATGGAGTTGACGGCCTGGCCGCCCAGGGACGGCAGTCCATCGACCAATATGACGCGCCGGCCGGCGCGCGCCGCCTCCAGGGCGGCCGAAATGCCGGAGGCTCCGGAGCCGATCACGCAGATATCGCAACCGCGCTCGATCACGGGCGGGCGCTCCCGGCGCGAGACGATCAGGGTGTCGGGACTGAAGGGACGGTCTAGCATGGCGGTTCCTGTTTGGTAGAATGCTATATAACGCCAATACGAATAGAATGCTATCCAATTCTCGAAAGTCGCGGGTCGAAAGGTCCGCACACGCGGGCGCGGACCCGGGCGTCGGATCGGGCCCCGCGCTCAGCGCAGCGGCATGTTGTAGCTCAGGACCCAGCCGCCCTTCTGCGGCTGAAGGGAGATGTCTCCGACGTGAGGGCCATTTTCACGGTTGAGCACGAAACGCGCCGTGGCGATGCCGATCGCCGCCCCCGCCACCGTGTCCGACACCCAGTGCACATTGCCCTTGACGCGCTCATAGGCGGTTCCCGCGGCCACTCCGTAGCCCACGATGCGGCGGATCCACCGATAATCGTCGTTGCCGGACTCCGCAAATGTCATGCCGATCGCGAACGCGGCACTGGCATGCGCCGACGGAAACGAACTGCCGCCCGCCCGCCACCGATTGGGTGAGGTCGTGCCATCCGGCCGGACGCGCCCCGCGGCATAGGAGAGTCCCTCCGCCGTGACCGTGCTGAACACACCCGCCTCCACCAGTCTCCAGGTTTCGCGGTAACCGTCGGCGTCGCCGAGATACCCGGCGGTGGCCCAGGTGCCCGCGATCAAGGCCACCGAGGGCAGCGCGTCTGTGAGACTGCCCTTGTCCTTGCCCCCGTTCAGGACCGCACGCGAGCCGGTCGCGAAGTGCGAGCGGACGGTTGAATCCGCCTGGTGCGCAGCCGCCACGGCGGCCACAGCCACGCCCAAATAGGTCCAGTCCTCGGCATCCCACCTCACGGGCGAGGTGAAATATTGCCCTGTATCCTCGAGGGCGGTCCTGATCCCGGAGGGTTCCTCGGCGCGGGACGACTGCGCAGAGAGACACACGCACGCGCAGACGGAACCGACGAACCATGTAAATGTTTTTCTCAGCATAATGTTCTAAATTATTGAAGTTACAATTATTCCGCGCGAAGATGACTTTGCCGCACAGAGCCGGCAGACACGGCGCTGTTCCCTGAATCCCCGGCAGCGGCTACTGTTTGCGCGGTTCACGACTCTCGAGCAGGGCTTGGATCCGCAGCAGCGACGACATGTATCGATCCGCCAAGGTCCTGCCATCCCCCTCCGGCTCGAGATCCTCGGCCAGCACATTCGCCAGCGTATCCACCGCAACGCGGATGGTCATGGATTCCGCATCGCTCAGCTTGGTGCCGTTGATCGTGATGTCCGCTTCGTCATGCATAGAATACCTCCGGGCCTGCATGGTACAACGCCGACGCGTCCGCAGCGCCACTCGCGCGCGGGTCCGCTCCTCGACTTGACGCCGTGAATTGATCGTATGACACTCTGGGTCGTTCGCGCGAACCCAACTCTAGAACAAACACCGAAGGGACGCTGGCCATGGTGCATCAAGAATCTGCGCTCATCCCCGGTCCATTCGCGAATTCACGCGACCTTACGCCGCCGCTCGAGCCGCAGATCCGACCCGTCGCCATGCTGACTTACCGCAGCCGCGCCTGCCGCCCGCAAAGCCAGCTGGACTTGGATCGGATTTTGACGGTGGCGCAGGAGCGCAATCGTCAGGAAAGCCTCACGGGACTCCTGATCTATGATCAGGGTTGCTTCTTCCAGTGGCTCGAGGGTCCGCGCGAGGGATTGATGCGGGTCTGGGAGTCGATTCGCCGCGATCCCCGGCATTGCGAGGTCGAGATCCTGCACGAACGCAGCATGCCGAAGCGCTCCTTCGGATCCTGGAACATGCGACTCGTCCGCCGCAATCGGGGCGGTGTCGACGCGATCCTCGGGATGATCGATGCGCCGCAGGACGTGCTCGGCCCGCTGTGCATCGGACCCGCCGCATTGGTCGACGATGCCTGGGACCGACTCTTCGCGGACGTGGTGCTGCCGCAGCTTCGGCTGGCCCACCCGCCATCAGCCGCCGGGGCGGCAATGCATTCGGAACGGCCCTTGCCCCCGCTGACCGGCAGGCGCCCCGCCATCTGGCATGCGCATCGCGATGCCGGCACCGACATTGCCCATCGCCTGCTGGCGGTGGATGCCCGCGACACGACCTGCTACTTGGATGAACTGATCGGGCAGGGGGCGGCGCTCGAACCCTTGTTCCACGAAGTATTCGAACCCGCCGCACGCTGTCTCGGCGATTGGTCCAACGAGGACCGTGTCAACGAGCTGCAGCTCACGGCCGCCCTCGGCCGCCTGCAGGTGGAGGTGCACCGGCTCAGCACGCTGCTGTGCCGGGAGAGTTCGGCACTGCGGCCGGAGCGCAACGTGCTGGTGGCGCCGCAGCCCGGCGAACCTCACGGTCTCAATGCCAGCATGTCGTCGGAGCTGTTCTGGCGCGACGGGTGGGACGTGTGCTGCGAATTCCCGAGCAGCGACGGCGTGCTGCGGCAACTCGTGCACGACACCTGGTTCGATGTGCTGGAACTGTCCTCGAGCGGCGCCCTGTGCCGTGATAGCCAGTTGCAGGCAATGCGCGCCTCCGTCCGCGCGGCCCACGCCGCCTCGCTGAACCCGGCGCTCGCCGTCATCGTGGACGGCCGCTCCTTTTACGAGCAACCGCTCGCCTACCTCGAAGTCGGCGCCGACGGCGGCTGTACCACCTCGATCGATGCGGTTCCGGCGGCACAGCGCCTGATCGCCCTGCTCACCGCGAAAATCGATGCCCAACACCGTTCCGCATCCGTCCCCACCCGGCCGCAGGCAGCCTCCCGGCTGCAACTCCTCGAGAGGCAGTTCCGCTCCACCGTCTTTTGAAGCGCGACCCTCAGACCGTGGCGCGTGCCAAATCCGTCCCATGAACGAGATTGAGCACCAGATAGAAGACGCTGCCGCGCCCCAGATCGCTGCGGACGCCGACGCGACCTCCCTGCGCCTCGACCAGCCTGCGGGTGAGCGCCAGCCCGAGCCCCGTGCCCTGATGCCGCTTGTCCATGCCCTGATCGAGCTGTTCGAACTCCGAGAACAGCCGCGGCAGGTCGCCCGCGGCGATGCCGATGCCGGTGTCCTCGACCTCGATGCGCACGTGGAACGTCCCCTCGAGGCGCGCGCGCACCGTGACACTTCCGTCTTCCGGAGTGAATTTGATGGCGTTCGATAGGTAGTTGAACAGCGCCTGTTTGAGGCGCGCGGGATCGAGCACCAGTTCGGGAAGGGTGCGTTCGATGTCGAAGGTCATCTTGACGTTCTTCTTTTCCGCCGCCGCATGCATGATGTCGCCCACGTCCCTGACCACCTCGGCGAGCGACAGCGGCTCGGGTGCGAATTCCATCTTGCCGGCCTCCACCTTCGACAGATCCAGCACATCGTTGATCAATTGCAGCAGGTGATGACTGCTGTTTCGAATGTGGCCCAGGAACTCCCGATGTTTGGCGGACTCATGGGGCACCGCACCGATGTACAGGAGGTCGGAGAACCCGATGATGGCATTGAGGGGCGTGCGCAGTTCGTGCGACATGTTGGCGAGAAAGCGGGTTTTGAGGCGGCTTGCCTCGTGTACCTGCCGGTTCTCCGCCTCCAGGCGAAGCGCCCGCAGGGTCAGCTCCTCGGCGAGCTTCCACTGCGTGATGTCGGCGATGATGCCGACCAGGCGCACCGGCTTGCGGCCGTCGAAAATCGTGGTGCCGTTGACCCGGATCCAATGGATGCTGGCATCGGGCCAAACCACGCGGCATTGGTAGTTCCACTCCGCCGTGCTTCCGAGGATGATCTGGGTCTTGCGTGCGACCTCCGCCCGGTCGTCGGGATGCACATGCGCCATGTACTCCGCGGCGCTCCAGGTGCGGACCGGGGTGTCGTACCCGAAACAGCGGTCGTGCTGCATCGAACGCGTCACCACGCCGGTCTCGAGATCCGACTCCCATTCGCCGATCTGCGCGGCGTCCAGGATGAAGCGCAGCCGCAGCTGGCTCTCGCGCAACGCCGCCTCGGCACGGCGCTGCTCCGTGACGTTGCGCCCGATCTTGGCACCGCCGATGAGGCGGCCGTGAGCGTCGCGCAGCGGTGAAATCGTCAATGATACGTCGATGCGCTCGCCGCCCTTCGCGAGGCGCACTGTGTCGAACGGCGGCACGCGACGCCCCACCGACAGCTCGGCGAGAATGCGCATCTCCTCGGCCTGACGGTCCTCCGGTATGAGCATCTGCACCGGCCGGCCGATCGCCTCCTCCGCGGCATACCCGAACATCGCCTGCGCGCCAAGGTTCCAACTGCGGATGCTTCCCTCCAGGGTCATGCTGATGATGGCATCGTGTGATGATTCGACGATCGCCGCGAGCCGGTTCGACTCGGTCTCCGCCTGCATGAGACGCGACACGTCGTGAAAGATCCAGACGAGTCCGCGGACGCTGCCGTCCGTCCCGCGACTCAGCCCCGCCCGGACCTCGAGGGGGGTGCGAACGCCCTGACGGGACACCGCCACCACGTGATGGACCGCCTCGATGTCATATCCTAGACCCATGAGCACGTCCACAGGATTCGCCGTCAGATAGGCGTCGGGCCGATCCTCCCGGGCGAAGACATCCCAGGCGCCGCGTCCGAGCGCCTCGGCCTGCGACCAGCCGGTGATTCCTTCGGCGACGGCATTCATGCCCGTGACCCGCCCTTCTCGGTCCGTCGAAATGAAGCCGGCGCCGATGCTTGCCAGCGCGACCGCGAGACTCTGTTCGACGTCGAACAGATGATCCTCCATCGTCCGGCGCTTCAGTACTTCGCACTTCAGGGCGTCGATCACCGCCTGGAGTTGATCGACGGTCGGGGTTTGCAGCGCCTTCGGAATCAACGGCCAGACCGCCACAGCAGTCGCCATCGACACCCCGGCGGTGACCAATTTCGCGAGCGCCTGGAGGCCATAGTCGGCATGCCAGATGGTCCAGATGTCCATCACGTGGGTCATGCCGCACGCGAAAATGAAGGCACTGAACAGACCCGCCACCCAGTGCAACGAACGTGCGCGGCGCCGCCGTACGAAGCTGACGAGGGCGATCGGAATCGTGAAATACGCGGCGGCGATCACCGCGTCGGATCCCACCATCGACCAGAGCAGCCCCGGCGACCACGTCAGGCAATAGCCGTGCGCGACGAATCCCGCTCGGCTGAAAAATGAGGTCCAGATATCCATCGTCCACTCCCGGCCGGCCATGCTCGAGGCAGCGCTCGAATCCCTAGATTTCCTCGTGTCGCCCGCCATGGGGCGACCATTCTTCGTGCTACGAATGCAACTTGCCGGCGCTTTTGTCAACCTTCGCGGCGACATTAGGGGAAATCCCGGAGCCCGGCACGGATGGCGTCCGCTGCGTCCCAGCAGTCTGCGACATGGCGGAGTCGCCGATGAGTGACCGCCCCGTCCATCCGCGGACGCCTCAATCTGCGGTCGCCGAATCTTCCCCGAAAATCGCCCGCCGTCCTTGATGGGATTTTCTGCCGTTCGTCGCTTTAAAGGCATGGACAGAAAATGAGGCGAGAGAATCGAATATGACCTCGACCAGGGCATGGCGGCATTTGAACGGGAAACCGGCGCCCCGCCGCGTGTTGATCGTGGATGACCATCCGATCGTGCGCCAGGGGTTGCGGAGAATCCTGGAAAACCAGGGGGATTTGACGGTGTGTGCGGAGGCTGCATCGGCCCGCGAGGCACGCATGGCCATTCTGGAGTCCAGTCCCGACGTGGTCATCGCCGACATCAGCCTCAAGCACGGCGGCGGCATCGAGATGATCCGCGACCTGCGGGCGCACCATGCGCGCCTGCCGATTCTGGTTCTCTCCGTCTACGACGAGATGCTGTATGCCGAACGGCTTCTGTCGGTGGGCGCGAACGGGTACATCATGAAGGAGTCCCCCGGGAGCCTCGTGCTTCTCGCGCTGCGCCGCGTGCTCGAAGGCGGACTCTACGTCTCCGACCACGTCGGCAGCGCCATGATCGGCAAGTTGGCCGCCGGAACGACGACTCCGTCGACCAACCCCATCGACCGCCTCAGCAACCGGGAACTGCAGGTCCTGCACCTGATCGGCCAGGGTCTGAGCACGCGCGAGACGGCGAATTCCCTCAATGTGAGCGTCAAGACCGTCGAGTCCCACCGGCAGCGCATCAAACGGCGGCTGGGATTGACCAGCGGCACCCAGTTGGTGCTCTATGCGATCAACTGGTCGAGTGCGGCGGAGATCGGTCGCGGCGCCGTCGAGGGACGGCGGCCGCCCGTCGCGGCGGCCGGAGATACGGAGGATTGATGGAGGCCGGTCGATCGTGCAACGCACGATCGACCGGCCTCGAAGGCGCCGCGACGGGGGAGTATAATCGCCCCGTCACTGTCGGATCGTTGGTCTTTCCTGCTTTGGGTCTCCCGGCCGAATGAGGAGGAATCATGGATATGAAGCGATTGCGCGACCTCGTGATCACGTTGGCGGGTTTGTGGCTGATGATGTCGCCCCGGCTTCTGCATTTCGGAACCAGTCATTTGGATGCGGTCTGGAACACTTGGTTGGTCGGTGCGGCCATCATCTTGGTGATCGCCGTCAGCCGCTACCTCGTCGATGCGCGGAGTCCCTGGGAGGATCTGGCCAGCGCCGCATTCGGGCTTTGGTTGATGATCGCGCCCTGGGCGCTCGGCTTTGCGCCCTTCGTCGCGGAGCGTTCCAACTCCGTCCTCACCGGCATCGTCGTGACGGCGTTGTCGCTTTGGGCGATGGTGGTGGACGCGGACCTGCGCAAGTGGGTGGAAGATCGGCGGCATCAGCATCAACTGCTGCGTTAGGCGCGAGCGGGCGGTTCCCCGCAAGCCGGCTATGGCCGGTGCAGCAGCGCCTTGATTTGCGATTCGATCCGGTTCAGATCGGGTTCTCCCTGATAGCGCGCGACGATGCGGCCGTGCGGATCGATGAGGAAAGTCAGGGGGAGTCCGAGCACGCCGCCGAAAGCCGTCCCGAGCGGCGCGTCGCCCATCACGACAGGGTAATTCAAGTGATATTTTGCATAGATCCGCCTAACCGGCGCGGCGTGATCGTCCATCGACACGCCCACGACCTCCAGTCCGGCGGGTCCATAGGTGTGCTGCCAGGCCGCGAATCTTGGCACCTCGAGCAGACACGGTCCGCACCACGTGGCCCAGAAATTCAGCAGCACCAGCCTGCCCCGGTAATCACGCAGGCTGAAGGGCCTGCCCTGGATATCCGTACGGCTGAAATCGGGTGCGGTGCGCGGGCTGCCGTCTGCGGAGACGGATGCGGCCAAGCCCACGGAACCCGGCGACGCTGCGAGACAGAGAGCCGCCAAGACGGCGCGTAGGTCCGGCATCTCAGCCGCCCGACGTCACCGGATAACCCAGCTTGACCCAGTTGTCGCCGAAGTTCTCGGCGATGTAGAGAACCTTGACCCGGGCGAACCCCAGAGCGTGAAGCGCACCATAGGCGGCGGCGATGTTGGGACAGTCGGTCCACGGGCAGCAGCCGCAATAGAGGACGATCGCGGAATCCTTCGACAGCGCCGCCACCCGTTGGCGCAGCAACTGGAGGCCGGCGGCGTCACCGGCCGCGCCGGCATATTCGGCCGACGGAATATGCGCCTGAGTGTACAGCTTGTGAAATCCCACCTGCAGGATGAGCGGCTTCGCCACGGACGGACTCTTGAGATTCGCCGCGAGTTCGGCGGGCTGCAGCAGGTCGGCCGTGGGTATGGAGGCAGCCGACGGGGGCTCCGAGAACGCGGCTCCCGACCGGACCAGAAGAGCGCCTGCAAAGAACAAGGCGAGGAGAGTTTTCATGGTGAGATTTCTCATGGCGGTGGTGCCCCGGGCAGGAATCGAACCTGCGACCTAGCGCTTAGGAGGCACTCGCTCTATCCACTGAGCTACCGAGGCCAAGACGAACGGCCGGAATCCCGGGGACTCCGGCCGTCGCGGTGTGGTGGAGGAGAAGGGGATCGAACCCTCGACCTTCGCATTGCGAACGCGACGCTCTCCCAACTGAGCTACTCCCCCTTAAAAGGGCGACGAATAGTACCAGCAATGCGGCGGTCACGCCATGGCGGGCACGAACACCAAAAACTGGCTACGATTAAGGCTCGAGGAGGCACTGTCAAATGCTCAAGGCCGGCGAACGGGCCCCGGAATTCACGCTTCCGGACGCATCAGGGAATGATCGGTCGCTCACGGAATTCTTGAATCTGGGCACCACCATTCTCTATTTCTATCCTGCCGAACACGGGCCGGGCAGCACGGCCCTGGCCTGTTCACTACGGGATGTGCAGACCGACCTCAAACTGGCCAGCCTTCGCGTCATCGGAATCAGTCCGCAGAGTCCGGCGGCGCATGCGAAGTTCCAGGCGAGGCACCGTCTGCCCTTCGTGTTGTTGTCCGACGTGCGCAAGGAAGTCATCGAGATGTACGGCGTCAACGGGCCTCTCGGCCTGGGCGTGCGCCGCGCGACCTTCTTGATCGACGGCAGCCGGCGGATCCGCGACTGCGTCCTGGCGGATTTCCGAACCCAACGCCACAATGATCTGGTGCGCAAGGCCATCATGCTGCGGACTCCCGCGATCTAGGGACTAATAGTCCAGCCGCAGAAAATTCGCGCGGCCGATGCGCGGCACGGTCACGATGTACATCGCGCCATACTCATCATCCGCGATGCGAGGTAGGTTCTTTGCGCCCGACAGCCTTTCCACGATGTCCGTCACGGTGTCGCTGTGACCGACCACCAGGATCCTGCCACCGCCATGCTCGCGCAGCACCTGCGCCGCCAGGCGCCGGGCGTCGTGTTCCGGACCCACGATCGGCGTCAACCCCAAACGGGCGGCCAACGGCGCGGCGGTCATCCGACTGCGCAGCGTCGGCGAGACGTAGATGGCATCGACCCGTCCCGGTGCGCGGCCGGCGCCGAACAGTCGCGACAACCGCTCGGCTCGAGCCTGGCCGGCCGCCGTGAGCGGCGGATCCGCGCCGGAATCACGCTCCTTTTCCGCGTGCCGCACGACGATGACGGTGGTCGAATTCGCGGTCGCCCAGGTCAGCGCGGCCCAACCCGACAGGCCGACCAGCACCAGCCAGCCGAATGCCAACAACCAGATCGGCGTCAAAAACGGCCTGCGCTTCAGCCTTAAGGGGTCCTGGGGCATGCGCGCATGATATCAACGAATGACCGCAGGGTGTCCGGGCTGCGGATCGTCGTTCTCGCAGCCGGCTTTTCCGCCCGTCTCGGTCGGGCCAAGGCGCTTGCGAAGATCCATGGGCGCAGCCTGCTCGAGAGAACCCTCGGCACGCTCGCGCCCTTTGCCGAGGCGACCCTCGTCGTCGTGCCCCCCAGGGCCGGCCGCTACCGCATCGGGCGGTGGGCGCGTTCCATCGAATTCGTCGCCAACCGCGAACGCGCCCGCGGCTTGTCGAGTTCGGTACGTCGAGGCATCGACCGCGCCCGGCATGCGGCCGCCGTCCTGCTCGTACCGGTGGATCTGGTGGATCTCGATCAACGGGACGTCGCCCGCCTGGTGGCTCGCTGGCGCGCCGGCCGTCGGCACGTCGTGGCGCGGCGCGTGAACGCCGGCGCGGGAACGCCGGTCATTCTGCCGCATCGCCTGTTCGTCCGCGCGCGGCAGGTGACGGGGGACCACGGTCTCAGGGAGTTCGTGCGCGGACTGCCCGGCGGATCGGTCCGGCTGGTGGACATGCCCTCGGCCGGCGCCGATGTGGACACCGCGCGGGATCTCGAGGGGGCTCGACGGCGGCTGCGGCCGTTTCGCCCGCGACGCGGAAGTCGCTAGGTGCGGGCGTTGGCAACGAGCCGGTAGCCGACGGCGGTCTCCGTCAGGAGGTGCTTGGGCTGCGCCGGGTCGTCCTCGAGTTTGTGCCGCAGGTGGCCCATGTAGACGCGTACGTAATGTCCGTCCTCGGAGTGGGAAGGTCCCCAGACCTCGCGCAAGATCTGCCGATGCGTGAGCACTTTTCCGGCGTTCGCCACCAAGAGACCCAACAATCGATACTCGATGGGGGTCAAATGCACCGCCGCCGCCCCCTTGCGCACCGTGCGCAGACCCAGATCGACCTCGATGTCGCCGAAGGTGAATGTCGCCCCCTGCGCGCCCGGCGTCGCGTGGGTGCGCCGCGCACTGGCGCGCACCCGCGCCAAGAGTTCGCCCACGCCGAAGGGCTTGCTGAGATAGTCGTCGGCGCCGGCGTCCAGCGCCTCGATCTTGTCCTGTTCGCCGACGCGCGCCGACAGCACGATGATGGGAACCCTCGACCAGCCTCGCACATCACGGATAAAGTCCATTCCATCCCCGTCGGGCAACCCGAGATCCAGGATGATGAGATCGGGCTTGCGCGTCGCCGCGTCGGACAACCCCCGGCGCAACGTCTCCGTCTCGACGACGTGCCACCCCTCCGCCTCCAGCGCCGTGCGCACGAAGCGCCGGATCTGGCGTTCGTCTTCGACGAGAATGGCCACCGGCTGCGGCTCAGCCATGCAACATCTCCGATTCCGGCTCGGCGGCGGCCAGCGGCGGATTGCCGAGCGGCAGCGTGAACGTGAACGTCACACCCCCAGTCCGGTTGTTGACGCCAACGATCGTGCCATCGTGGGATTCGACGATGGCACGGCAGATCGCGAGGCCGAGACCCACTCCGGGCGTCGCCGATTCGCGGTCGCCACGGGTGAATTTCTGAAACACGGCCTCCTCGCTCCCGGCCGGCAGTCCCGGTCCATCATCCGATACGGACACCTTGAGATCGCCCTCGCCCGCCTCCGCCGACAGCCTCACGGTGCTGCCTGACGGCGTGTACTTCGATGCGTTTTCGAGAAGATTCACGAGCACCCGTTCGATCAGCAGCGCATCGAACCGCACTAACGGCAGATCGGCCGGCAGGTGCACCTCGACGAGATGCCGCTTCAACATCTGCCGGGCCGAATCGAGCGCGGATCCCACGACCTCCTCCAGGGGCTGCCATTGAAGATTGAGGGTCACCTCCCCGCTCTCGATGCGCGCCATGTCGAGCAGGTTGCCCACGAGGGTACTCATGCGCCGCGCTTCCTCCTGGATGGCTTCCGCCGTCTCGTTCTGTTCGGTCGACATCGGCGGCTTCGTCAGGGACAGTGACTCCGCCAGGCCGACCAGCACCGTCAGGGGGGTTCTCAGGTCATGGGACAGGGCCGCGAGCAGGGAGTTCCGCAGGCGCTCCGATTCGACGCGGACCAGGGCGTCCTGAGCGACCCCGACGTAGTGAACCCGCTCGAGTGCGATCGCGATCAGCGCCGCGAAAGTGTCGAGCAATTGACGCTGCTCCGGTATGCGCAGCAGCCGCCGGTTTTCCGCCCTCAGCGCCAGCACTCCGCGGGCCTGCACCGGCGCGCGCAAGGGTATGTACAGCACCTCGCTGCCGGGCAGCGTATCGGTGCCCACGCCCGCCGGCAGACCCTTGTCGAAGGCCCACTGTGCAATCCCGGCGTCCACGACCAGGGAGGGCGACGAACGCCCGGACATGACGAGCTTGCCCATGGGGTCGGGCAGCATCAGCGCCGCGATGGCGTGAAACGTGCGGCCGATGGACTCATCGCTGATGGTCACCACCTGATCGACCTGCACCGCTCCCGACAGAGCCCGCGCGAGCTCGTAGAGGGCGGCGGCACGCTCCTCGCGATGCAGGGCCACGCGCGCCTGGGACCGCAGGCCCGCCGTCAACTGCCCGGTGATGAGCCCCACCGCGAGCATGATGCCGAACGTGAGGAGATATTGAACGTCGCTCACCGCGAAGGAATAGAGGGGCGGCACGAAGAAGAAGTCGAACGCCGTGACGCACAGGACGGCGGCCAGCGCCGACGGTCCGCGGCCGAGGCGCACCGCCACGAGGACCACGGTCAGGATGTAGATGGCGACGATGTTGGAGCGGTCGAAGTGCGCCGCGAGCGGCATCGACAGCGCCGTGACGGCACCGCAGGCGATCGTGGCCCACAGGTAGCGCAGACGCTTGCGCCGACGCCGGCCCAGGGCCTCCGGCCCGGGCACGGCCGGCGCGACGGCCACCGGCTTGATGCCGTCGCCCGGTCCGGCGACCTGGCTCTTCCCGATCTCGATCAGGTCGATGTCCGGCGCCAGCAGCGACAGCCTCTGGCCGCTCGAGCGCTGCCAGGGCCACAGGCGGCGGACGGGATTGCGGCCGATGACGAGCTTGGAGAGATTGTGTTTGCGCGCGTAGGCCACCACGCTCTCCGCGACATCGGGGCTGGCGATGACCGCGGTAGACGCGCCGAGATTCTGCGCCATATTGAGGATCGCCAAAATGGTCTCGCGGCGCGCCGCCGGCAGCCGCTGAAGTGCCGGTGTCTCGACGTAGATCGCGTGCCAGTCCGCATTCAATTGACTTGCCAGCCGCGCCGCCGCGCGCACCACCCGCTCCGCCCCGGCATCGGGACCGACGCAGGTCAAGAGCGCCGTGGCGGTCTTCCAGATGGAACCGATGGATTTGTCGACGCGATACGCCTGCACGTCGCCCTCGACGCGGTCGGCGGTGCGGCGCAGCGCGAGTTCGCGCAGCGCCATCAGATTGCCGCGCCGGAAGAAATGCTCGATCGCGTGCTCCGCCTGCTGCGGGAGGTACACCTTGCCCGCCTTCAGCCGCCCGAGCAGTTCATCCGCCGGAATGTCGACCAGCACCACCTCGTCGGCGGCGTCGAAAACGGTGTCCGGCACGGTCTCCCACACGCGGACGTTGGTGATGCCGCCCACCACGTCGTTGAGGCTCTCGAGATGCTGCACGTTGAGGGTGGTGAACACGTCGATGCCCGCGGCCAGCAATTCCTGGACGTCCTGCCAACGCTTCGGATGACGGGATGCCGCCACGTTCGAGTGGGCGAGTTCATCGACCAGGATGAGCGCCGGATGCCGCGCCAGCGCCGCATCCAGGTCGAAATCCGTGAGCGTCCTGCCCCGGTGGGACACGCACTTGGGGGGCAGCACTTCCAGTCCGTCGAGCAGCGCCGACGTATCGGCACGCCCATGGGTTTCCACGACGCCGACGACGACCTCGCAGCCCTCGCCCTGCAGCTTGCGCGCGGCGAGCAGCATGGCGAAGGTCTTGCCGACACCCGCCGAGGAGCCGAAATAGATGCGCAGCCGCCCGCGCCGCGCGTTGCGCTCCTGAAGCTGCACCTTCGCCAGGAGCGAATCGGGGTTGGGGCGATGCCCGCCGGGATCCTTCATGGGCTCATTGTGCGCGATCCAGGGCGAGGTTGAGCATCAAAACGTTCACACGCGCCTCGCCGAACAGCCCCCATTGAGGCCGCTCGACGTGGGCGAGGGCGAGGTTGCGCACGAAGGCCGGGGGGAGGTGACGCGCCCGCGCCACCCGCGCCACCTGGTATAACGCGGCGGCGGGCGATATGTGCGGATCGAGACCGCTGCCCGACCCCGTCACCAGATCCACCGGAATCGGCGCCGCGTTGCCGGGATCCGCCATCCGCAGGGCCTCGATCCGGCCCTTGACCGCGTCGATCAGGGACGGATTGAGAGGTCCGAAATTCGAGCCGCCCGAGGCGGCGGCATTGTCCGGCATCGGGGCGGTGGCCGACAGCCGGCCCCAAAAATACCGGGGCTCCTGAAACGACTGACCGATGAGGGTCGAACCCACGGCCGCGGCGTCACGCGTCACGATGCTGCCCTGCGCCTGGTCGGGGAACAGCAGCGCGCCGATGCCCGTCACCGCCCAGGGATAGGCGAAACCGGTCAGCAGGGTGAGGAGGCCGAACAGAACCAACAGGGGGCGCAGCAGGGAATTCATGGGCCGTTGCTCCGAATCAGACCAGCCGCCATGCGGCCAGCGTCATGTCGATCAGCTTGATCCCGGCGAAGGGCACCGCGATGCCGCCGAGACCATACACGAGCAGGTTACGCCGCAGCAGCGCCGCCGCGCCGAGCGCGCGGTAGGCGACACCCTTGAGGGCGAGCGGAATCAGAAACACGATGATGAGGGCGTTGAAGATCACCGCGGAGAGTATCGCGGAGCCCGGGCTGGTCAGCCGCATGACGTCGAGCGCGGCGAGCTGAGGATACGTGGTCGCGAATGCGGCCGGTATGATGGCGAAGTATTTCGCCACGTCATTGGCCACCGAAAACGTGGTCAGGGCGCCGCGGGTGATGAGCAGCTGCTTGCCGACCTCGACGATCTCGATCAGCTTGGTGGGATTCGAATCGAGATCCACCATGTTGCCCGCTTCCTTCGCGGCCTGAGTACCCGAGTTCATGGCCACCGCGACGTCGGCCTGCGCCAGGCCCGGTGCGTCATTGGTACCGTCGCCGGTCATGGCCACCAATCGACCCTCGCCTTGATACCGGCGGATCAGCGTGAGCTTTGCCTCCGGGGTCGCCTCGGCGAGAAACTCGTCCACCCCGGACTCGGCGGCAATGGCCGCCGCCGTGAGGCGGTTGTCGCCGGTGATCATCACGGTGCGAATGCCCATGCGGCGCAGCTCGCCGAACCGCTCCTTGATCCCGCCCTTGACGATGTCCTTCAGTTCCACGACCCCGAGCACTCGTCCGCCATCGGTCACGACCAGCGGCGTGCCGCCCTGCCGGGCGACCTCGTCCACCGATTGCGACACCGATGGGGGAAACGGCAATCCCAGGGACTCGACGTATTGCCGCATGGCCGACGCGGCTCCCTTGCGCACCTCGCGCGACCCGAGGTCGACGCCGCTCATGCGCTTCTGGGCGGAAAACGGCACGAACACGGCCTCCAGCCGGTTGAGGCTGCGTTCGCGCAGGTCGAATCGCTGCTTCGCCAGGACGACGATGCTGCGTCCCTCGGGGGTTTCGTCGGCCAGGGAACTCAATTGCGCGGCATCGGCCAGCTGCCGCTCCGTCACCCCCTCGGCCGGAATGAACGCAGCCGCCTGGCGATTGCCGAGGGTGATGGTTCCCGTCTTGTCGAGCAGCAGCACGTCGACATCGCCGGCCGCCTCCACCGCCCGGCCGGAGGTGGCGATCACGTTCGAGGCCATCATACGGCTCATGCCGGCGACGCCGATCGCCGACAGCAGACCTCCGATCGTGGTCGGAATGAGACAGACCAACAGCGCCACCAGCACGGTGATCGTGACGGGCGACCCGGCCCCGGCGACGTCGGCGCTGAACTCGGAGAACGGCAGCAGCGTGGCGGTGGCCAGCAGGAACACCAGCGTCAGGGCGATGAGCAGGAT
>JBBIKV010000035.1:0-33311 GCA_037445285.1 Nevskiaceae bacterium
GGAAATAGGTGTATAGATCGGTGGTCGTGTTCCGGTTCACCTCGTTGGTCAGGCCCGCACCGGCGTAGATCGAACCGAACAACTCGGAGGAATTGGTGATGTTCGAGCTCATCGGCACGAAATACTGCACCTGCCGCTCCAGCGTCAGCAACGCGTCGAAGCCGTTGCCCGGCGTGAACAATAGCGCTCCGCCGAAGTTCTGGTTTTGACTGCCGCCGGTGTCGGCACCGGTCAGCGCGTCCCGGTAGTAGCCGTTGGTCTTCGTGTCGAAGTAAAACAACTTGGCGGCCAGCACATCCTTGATCAACGGCGCGTTGAGCACGGCTCGCGCGGTGCGGGTGTCGTAGCTGCCGTAGCTCAGCTCCACCTTGCCGCCAAATTCCCCGGTGGGTTTGCTTCGGGTCACGTTGATGACGCCGCCGATCGTGTTGCGCCCGAACAAGGTTCCCTGCGGCCCGCGCAGCACCTCGAAATCCGAGATGTCGAAGAAATCGAGGTATTGACCGGTGCTCGTCCCGAGAAACACGCCGTCCACCACGACCGCCACCGTCGGATCGAAGGATTTCTCCACGTCGGCGAAGGTCAGGCCGCGGATCGAAATATTCGCCGCCGAGGCTCCGGATTCCTGCTGCGTGATGAGGACATTCGGTACCGCACCCTGGAGGTCGCCGATGTTCACGGCGGCTTTCGCCTCGAGCATGGCGGTGTTCAGCGACGTGACGGAGAGCGGCGTGTCGTGAATCGATTCGTCGCGGCGCCGTGCGGTGACGGTGATTTCCTCCAGGCCCGAATCGGATGCCGCGGCCGCCGTGGCGGCAGGGTCGGCATGCGCGGGCAGCGAGGTGCCGCCGATGAACAACGCACTCAATGACAAAAGTCCGTAAGAAATCGTCTGCGACTTGAAATGCATGACCCCCCCGAGAGACCGACAGTCCGTTGTAAACCGCCTTGGCGTCGTAACTTCGCAACAAATATTGTTGACGCCGGCTCGGCGGGATACTGACCCAACGCTGGCAATTTGTAACTAACACATAGAATAGGTGCCGCGCGGTGCGCAGCGCGGCGGAGGCGTCTAATACTTTGGCTAGTTGCGCCCGCTGTGCCGCGTGCAAGAATGCCGGCCCATGACGCTCAATCGACGCTTTTTGCTCGCTCGCCGGCCGCACGGAGCGCCGGTACCGGCCGATTTTTCCCTGGTCGAGGCAGCCCTGCCGGAGGCGGCCGGCGGATCCTTTGTGGTGCGCAACCGCTACATCTCGCTCGATCCCGCGCAGCGCGGATGGATGGACGCGGCGCCCTCGTACATGCCGCCGATCCCGTTGGGCGACCCGGTGCGCGCGACGACGGTGGGTCAGGTCCACAGCTCCAGCCATCCGGACTTCAAGATCGGCGACTGGGTCCTCGGACTCAACGCCATAGAGGACTACTCGTTGGTTGCCCCCGGCGGGTTCACCCAGAAAATCGACATCTCACGCTCACCCTCGCCGAGCTATTTTCTGTCGGGCATGGGCGCTGTCGGCCTCACCGGATACTTCGGTCTGATCGAAGTCGGCAGGCCGCGTCCGGGCGAGACCGTGCTCGTCAGCGGCGCGGCCGGCGCGGTCGGCTCGGTCGTGGGCCAGATCGCCAAGATCGAGAATTGCCGCGCCATCGGCATTGCCGGCGGACCCGAGAAATGCCGCCGCCTGGTGGCGGACTATCGTTTCGACGCGGCCATCGACTACCGCGGCAAGGGGGTCGACGAACTCGCAGCCGAGATCGCGGCGGCGGCGCCCGGCGGCGTCGATATCGTGTTCGAAAACGTCGGCGGGGACGCTCTCGACGCGGCACTCATGAACCTGGCGCCGCGGGCACGGATCATCCTGTGCGGACTCATCAGCGAGTACAACAGCGCCGCGGGCAAGATCGGGGCGCGCAACCTCTGGCAGCTCATCGTCAAGCGGGCCACGATGCACGGCTTTCTCATCATGGATTACGTGCCGCGCTTTGCGGAAGGCGGCGCGCAGATCGCAAGCTGGATCCGCGAGGGCCGGCTCCACATCGACGAGGATGTCGTCGACGGGATCGAAAATACCTACGAAGCGTTCATGAAATTGTTCACCGGCGCGAATCAGGGCAAATTGATCCTGAAGATCGCTTGACGGCGGCGCCATGCGGGCGCAGTGACGACCTAAGCGGCGGTCCAACCCCCGTCGACGACGAGCTCCGAGCCGGTGCAGTAGCTGCTGTCGTCCGAGGCGAGAAAATAGGCCGCGCCGGCGATCTCGGACGCTTCCGCCAGACGTCCGTTCGGGGTGGCCGAGGCGATGCCGTCGATGAGATCCTGCGCCTTCTCGGCCATGCCCATCGCCACCCACCTTTGCATCCCGATCTCGAGGAGCGGGGTCTTCACGAACCCGGGATGGATCGAGTTCACGCGGATCGGCATGCGCTTCCTGGCGAATTCGATCGCCACCGACTTGGTGAACAGGCGGACCGCGCCCTTGCCGGCATTATAGGCCGAGGTATCGGCATAGCCGACCAAGCCCATGATGGAGCTCATGTTGATGATGCTCGATCCGAACGGCGTCGACCTCCCGGTCTGCGCCAGGAGCGGCGTGAACGTCTTCGTGCCGAGAAAAACGCCGTCGACGTTGATGGACATGATTCGGCGCCACGCGGCGAAATCAAGCGATTCCACCGCACCCGTGCAATCGACGCCGGCATTGTTGACGAGCACGTCGAGTCGGCCCAAGGTCGCCCGTACGCGGCGTTCGGCCCCCTGCCAGGCGGCCTCCTGCGCCACATCGAGCTGGCAGTAGCTCGCATGATCGCCGAGCCGGGCCAGCGTCGAGACCACGCCGCCGTCATCCGGGCCCGGCAGGTCGGCGAGGACGACTTTGGCGCCTTCCGCCAGGTAGCGCTCCGCGACGGCGAGACCGATGCCGCGCAAGCCGCCCGAGACCAGGGCCACCCGATTCTCGAGCCGCTTCATACGCCCATCATCCCGGCGGTGGTCGCTCCATCGATGCCGTATTCGGAGCCGGAAATGAACGCGGCCTCGTCCGAGGCGAGGAATGCCACCAGCGCGGCCACCTCCTCCACCCGCGCCATGCGCTTCAAGGGCGCCATGCCCTCGAATTGCGCCCGCGCCGCCTTCGGATCCGGCGCGCGGTCGATCACGCCGCGAATCATGTCGGTCTCCACGACGCCGGGATGGATCGAATTGCACCGGATCCGGGTCCCCTGATTGGCGCAGTGCATCGCCACCGACTTCGTGAGCGCGATCAGCGCGCCCTTGGTCGTCGAGTACGCGATGAAGTTGCCCATCGGCCGGTAGGCGCTCATCGACGAATTGACGATGATCGATCCCGTCGCGCCGCCCGGATTGCGGCGCATGCAGCGCACCGCGGCCTGCGCCGTGAGCATGACGCCGGTCAGGTTCACCGCGAGGATCGCATTCCAGCCGTCCATGGTGATCGATTCGATGCTGCCGTCGCCCGCCTCGATGCCGGCGTTGGCGAAAGCCACGTCGAGCCGCCGGAACCGGGTCAGGATGCTTTCACACAGCGCCGGCCACGCGGCGGCATCCTCCACCCGGTGGGCATGAAAGCTGGCGCCGGTCTCGGCGCTGATGCGTTCGGCCGCCTCGCGATTCGAACCGGTGAATACGACGCGGGCGCCGTCGGCCGCCAGTCGCCGCACCGTACCCGCGCCGATACCGGAGGTTCCACCGGTCACCAGGGCTACTTTACCTTCCAGGCGTTTGGACATTTGCGTTTCCAGTGTCGATTGCTCGGGACAGTGAATCTCGAGGGGAGCGTGACCCATTTTTCGGGCCGGCGAATCTATGCTTTCGGCTAGGTGACGCCCGCCGGCACGGAGGAGATACTACTCGATATGACGCAGGTCTCTAAGACCCAAGGATGAACCCCCGATGTCGAACACCGAACACGGATCCACCCGAGGCGGCCGCAACCGATCACCCGGAATCAGCTGGCCGGAGTTGATGAAAGCCGACGCCCGCCCGGTTCCCGGGTTCCTCGCGCAGGAAAGTTACACCTATCGCGGGTCCGAACCGCTGGCCGCCGAGCGGTACACCGGATCCGGCTTCGCACAGGCCGAATGCGACAAGATGTGGCCCAATGTCTGGCAGTTCGCGGCGCGCGAGGAGGACATGCCGGCAGTCGGTGACTACGTGATCTACGAGAACGCGGGCCGCTCCTACCTCGTGACACGCCAGGATGACGGCGGTGTTCGCGCCTTTCACAACGTCTGCCTGCACCGCGGCCGCAAGCTGCGCACCCAGGACGGCACCGCCGACCAGTTCCGCTGCCCATTTCACGGATTTACGTGGAACAAGAACGGCACCTTGAACCAGATCCCCTGCCGCTGGGATTTTTCGCACCTGACCAACGAAGCCTTGAAGCTGCCCGAGGCGCAGGTGGGCCGCTGGGGCGGCTATATTTTCCTGCGCGAGAACGCCGTCGGCCCGAGCCTCGAGGAATACCTCGCCCCGCTGCCCGAGCACTTCAAGCGCTGGCGGCACGAGGAATGCACCACGGCGATCTGGGTGGCCAAGGTCGTACCCGCCAATTGGAAGGTGACGATGGAGGCGTTCATGGAGGCCTGGCATACCATCGTCACGCATCCTCAATTGCTGCCCTTCACCGGCGATGAAAACAGTGCGTACTGGACGTGGGGCGACAACGTGAACGTCAATCTGGTGCCGTTCGGGATCATGTCCCCGCACGTCGACCCCAGCGGCAAGCCGCAACAATGGATCGTCGACGAATTCATCAAGTTCAACGGCCGTTCCGCGGAAAACTATGATGCCGGCGGCGATGCCTTCGCGGTGAAGGTGCCGGAAGGCATGACCGCCCGCCGTGCGCTCGGTCAGGCGATGCGCGAGAATTACACCAAGACGTTCGGGCACGACCATAGTCAGGCAACCGATGCGGAATTGTTGGATGGACTCGTCTACAACGTATTCCCGAATTTCGCGCCCTGGGGCGGCTACATGCCGAACATCGTGTATCGCTGGCGCCCCTGGGGGGATGTCGATCACTGTCTGATGGAGGTGCGGATCCTGACCCGCGTGCCTCCCGGGAAACCCAGGCCGCACGGCGTGCCGATGAAGCTTCTCACCGATGCCGAGCGGTGGACCGACGCGCCGGAACTCGGGGTTCTCGGGTCCGTGTTCGAACAGGACATGCAGAACCTGCCCTACGTCCAGGAGGGCCTGAAGGCGTCGAAGACCGGCAAGGTCAACCTGGGCGACTATCAGGAAATTCGAATCCGACAGTTCCACCAAACCATCGACAAATACCTGAAGGCCTGAACACCCATGATTTTCGTCGCCGGCACGATGACTTTGGATCCCGCCGTCATCGCGGATTTTCAGCACGAGGTCGCGGCCATGATCGGCCGGGTCCGGGCCGAGAAGGGCTGTCATCACTATTCACTGCTGGTGGAGGATGCGGCGGCCGGCCTGGTGAACGTGCTGGAGAGCTGGGACGACGACGCGGCATTGATCCAGCACCTCCGGCAGCCGTGGATCACCGCATTTTTCAGCCGTTTCGCCCCGGCCATGCGCGCCCATACCATCCAGGTGTACGACATCGCGGGCGCCCGACCTCTGCCCGGGATGTAGCCGCCGCCATGGCTTTCAGTCCGGCACCTCGACCCTGATCAATTCGGAGTGGTTCTTGTTCGGCAGCCATACGGTCGTATGCTTCGCCCTGCGGTCCACCACCACCTTGCGGGCATCGTATTCGACCGGCATCAGGTACTGAGTGATCTCCCCGGACGCGGGATCGAGCCGCAACAAGCGGTCCGATCCGAGGCTGGAAATCCAAACGCCGCCACGCAGGTCCGGCCGGGCATAATAGGGCGAGACGTATTTTTCCGGGATGGGATACTCAACGACCCGATTCGTCTTCAAATCGATCATGCCGACCCGGTCGGCATAGAACTCCCCGAACCAGAAGCGATCATGGTCGTCGCGATAGCCCCGCCGGGGGTAGGCGTGCGGCGTCGGAACCGGGATCAGCGTCGCCCGGCCCGAGACGACGTCGGCCCGTGCGATCGAGGACGCCTCGGGCGCGGTGCAGAGGAAATTGCCGGCCTGGTCCTGATCCATCATGTAGCAGTAATTCAGGGGATGCGCATGTGCCGGATCGGCGGGGGACGGCTTGTCGTCGAACAGCGGAATGCCGGCGCTGAGTTCGCCGGTCTTGAGATCGAGGCGGAACGCCTGCTCATGGCGCAGGTCCCCATCCGGCACGGCGCCGAGGCCGGTCGCCCAGATCCCGACATCGCCCGGCCGCACCGGCGAGAGGAACGGATTCTTCCAGACGACCGGCAGTTGGAACGATCGCCATTTTCCCGTTTCCGGCGCGAACATCGCGAGCCCCGTGCCGCCGACGGCGGCCCAGACGTGATCCGCGCCGTCGACCTGTATGTCTTGGACGCCGCGGATACGGTCAACCCCGGGCGCGGCAGGAGGCAGGAAATTGGGTGCGGGCCATTCCGAGAACCGGCCGCTGCGCGGGTCCAAGCGGCCGATGAAGTCCCACGCCGTGTTGCCGTACCAGACGTTGCCGTTGGAATCGACGTCGAGGTCGTGAATCACGCTGGGCTGCCGGGGGATGGGAAACACCGTGATGATGGCCCGGGTCGCCTTGCCCGCCGGATGCGGCAGCGGTCGCAGTTCGTAATCCCACGCGGTTCTGCCGGAGGACAAATTGACGCTGGCGAGATAGTCGGCGATGGCCCGTGCATCCCGACCCCACCACTGCAACCCCTCGCGCGGCGCCGGGGGCGCCACGATTTGCACCCGCTCGGCGGAGGAATGGTCCGTCTCGTAGGTGCCCATCCGCCGGATGACCTCGATGAACTCCTCCGCCGTGTGCGAGGAACGCGCGATCCGCTCCAGGGAATGACAAAAGGCGCAATTGACCAGATTGCGGGTGATCAGATCCTTCTGCGCCTCGCTACCTGGAAAGCTGTTCAGCCACTCGAGCGACGTCAGTTGGGCGGCCAGACTGTTGGGATCGGTGACCCGGATCAATGCCAGGTCGACCCGCGCGGGCACGCCGCGCCCGACGGTGACGGCCGGCGCCGGCGAAGCCTCGGGCAAGGCGAAGCCGACCGCGCGGATCGACAGACGGTACCTGCCTGACCGCAGACGATCGCCCGGAAAAGCGAAATGTCCCTGGTCGTCGGTACTCACCGCCGTCGCGACCGGGCTGCCCTCCCGCCGGGCGATGACGATGACGCCCTCCATCGGTCCCGAACCGGTGCCGCGCACTTCACCGACCAAGGTGGGCGGGGAGTCCGCCAACGCGGCACCGGCGATCAGGGTGAGCAGGCCCAGCGCATGGACGCAGCGCTGTCCGTTGCGATTCACAGCGACGCGCCGCCGTCAATTACGAATTCGCCGCCCGTCGCGAAGGCGGATTCGTCGCTGGCCAGAAACAGCGCGATCGCCGCGATCTCCTCCGGCAAGCCGAGCCTTCCGATGGGGTGGCCCGCGACCCAGCCGTCGTACAACGCCTTCGGGTCCGGCACCTGCGCCATCACTTTCTCAAGCATCGCCGTGCGGATGGCCCCGGGATGCACCGAATTGCAGCGGATGCCGTAGCCGGCATGCGCATAGTGCAGCGCCGCCGCCTTGGTCAGATGGGTGACGCCCGCCTTGGCCGCGTTGTACCCGGCGAGATCCGCCTGCGCCCGGATGCCGCACATCGAGGACATGTTGATGATCGACCCGCCGCGGCCCTTCATCGACCCGATGGCATGTTTGCAGCCCAGAAAGACGCCCACCAGGTCGATGTCCAACATGGTCTTGAACTGGGTGAGCGTGAGCGATTCGACCGACCCCACGGTGGTGATGCCGGCATTGTTCACCAAGATGTCGAGCCCGCCGTGCCACATATTCACGGCCGCCAGCGCAGCGAGCCATCCCTCCTCGCTCGTGACATCGAGTCGCTGGAAGCGTGCGGCGCCGCCGAGTTCCGCGGCGAGTGCCCGGCCCGCCGGCTCGTCGATGTCGGCAATCACGACCGCCGCGCCCTCGCGAACGTAGCGACGCGCGATGGCCTCGCCCAAACCGGCGGCACCCCCGGTGACCAGCGCGATCTTTCCGGCCAATTTCCCGCGCTCACTGCAGCTGTTTGACATAGGTCTCCAGATCGAAATAGTCCCGCCACGCCTTGATCTTGCCGTCCTCGATCTCGAACGCCCCCATCACCGGCAACGTCACCGACTTGCCCTGATGGCGAAAGCGGTCGATCCGCTCGGTCAGGACCACAGACCCGTGCGCCGCGATGTTGAGCACCTCCCAGGAATTGCCGGTCATCGGCCCCGCCTGCGCAAAAAAGGCGCGCACCGCCGCGATGCCCCGCAACGGCGCCATCGGCAGGTTGTGATACACGATGTCGGCGCTCAGGGCGGCGAACACCGCCTCCAGGTCGTCGCAGTTCCAGACGTCGATGAAGCGCTGCACGATGGCGATGGGGCGCATTCCTCAGCGCCTGTCGAAAAGAACCTGGACTCTGCCGGGAGCGTAGGTGTAGGAGACCACGTAATCGACGCTGTTGGCGCCGTCGGCGAAGCGCAGGTTACGCAGACGGCGGGTGAGTTCGTCGAGCGCGATGGCGAGCTCGGCGCGCGCCAGCTGGGCGCCGATGCAGTGGTGGACACCGACACCGAAGGTCATGTGGCTCGATCCGCCGGGCCGCGCCAGATCGACGTCATGCGGACGCGCGAAGTGATCGGGATCGTGGTTTGCCGCCGCGCACAGCAGGTGCACGATCGAACCCTTCGGAATCGTCACGCCCCGGACGTCGATGTCGACCACCGCGCGCCGCAACAATCCCTGCACCGGCGCGCGCAGGCGCAGCACCTCCTCGACGAACGCGGCGATCCGGTCGGGGCGTCCGACGAGTCCGTCGACGCGCCCGGGCTCCTGGATCAGCAGGATCATCGCGCTCCCCACCGCGCTGGTGGTCGTTTCGTTTCCGGCGACCAGCAGCTGCTGCAGGATGCTGCACAGCTCGCGATCATCGAGCCGGCGACCCTCGACCTCGGCATTCACAAGATCGCTGAACAGGTTGTCCGCCGGGTGCCGCCGCAACTGCTCGGCGCGCTCGATGAAGTAATTCTGCATGTCGATGATGAGATCGGTGAGGACCAGTTCCCGTTCGATATCGAGCAGAGGATCGATCA
This sequence comes from Nevskiaceae bacterium, assembly GCA_037445285.1. Classification (GTDB taxonomy): domain Bacteria; phylum Pseudomonadota; class Gammaproteobacteria; order Steroidobacterales; family Steroidobacteraceae; genus Bog-1198. Next base: position 9,211 of record JBBIKV010000035.1, read on the forward strand.
GCTCGATGGCGGCGTCCGACCAGCGCTTGAATAGGACGAGATCGCCGCGCGGAATGCCCAATTGGTCCGCGATCACCATGACCGGCAGGCGAACGGCGAATTCGCCGACGAACTCGACCTCCCCGCGGGCGCTGAACTGGTCGATCAGATCCGACGCGAGCACGCGGATGTAGTCATGCATGCCCGACACCCGCTTGGCGGAGAACGCCCGTTCCACGAGTCGCCGGTACAGCCGATGGGCCGGCGCATCGGCGGTCACCAGCGTGCTGATCGGCGCCCACCCGTGCTCGGCGTAGCGGCGGTTTACCGCCTCGTTTCGCGAGCCCTCGAGACTCGGCATGAGACCGGTCCCGCTCAGGAGGTTTTTCGTGTCGAGCGCCAACCGTCGCACGTCGTCGTAACGGGTGACGACGTAGAATCCTGTGACGGGATCCCGGTAGGCGGGGGACTCAGCCCGGATCACATCATGGGCATGATAGGGACATTTCCGGACCTCAGGGTCCGTCAGCGTGATCGACAGGCCGGTCATACCGGTGCTTTTCCCGGAGGGATCCGCGCCCGCAGTTCGCGCCGGAGCACCTTGCCCGTGTGATTGCGCGGCAGCGCCGAGACCCACTCGATGCTTTTGGGCAGCTTGTACCTGGCGATACGCTGCGCGGCCCATGCGATGACCCCCGCCGCATCGGGCGTGGTGCCGGCCGCCGGCACGATGAAGGCCTTGACCGTCTCGCCCCACTTGTCGTCCGGCACGCCGATGACCGCGACCTCCGCCACGCCCGGGTGCCCGAAAATCGCCTGCTCGACCTCCGCGGGATAAATGTTCTCTCCACCGGAGATAATCATGTCCTTGACCCGGTCCTTGAGAAACAGAAAGCCGTCGCCGTCGAGGTAACCCGCATCGCCCGTGCGCAGCCAGCCCTCCCCGTCGACGGTCTCAGCCGTTGCCGCCGGATTGTCGAAATAACCGGCCATGTTCGAAGCGGAACGGATCGCGACCTCGCCGACTTCGCCGCGGGGCCGCACGGCACCCGACGCATCGAGTATCCGCAGTTCCACGCCCGGCAGCGCGCGGCCGACCGAGCGCAGACGCTCGCCGTGCTGCGGGTCGTGGTCCTGCGGCGCGAGCGCCACGACCGTGCCGGCGGTTTCCGTCATGCCGTACATCTGCACGAAGCCGCAACCGAAGACCCTCGCGCATTCGGTGAGCAGTTCGACCGGTAGCGGCGCGCCTCCGTAATAGAGGTATTTCAAGAAACTGAAGTCCGTCCCGACCGCCTGGGGGTGGCGTACCGCGATCTGCATCGCCGTCGGCACCATCATCACCTTGTTGATGCGGTTGGCGACGAGCTGCTCGAACACCACCCGCGGATCGAACTCACGCAGGATCACCCCGGTGGCGCCGTGTTGCAGCGTCCACAGACCCCAGCCCGTGCCGCTGATGTGCGCCACCGGCATGGCAATCAGGCTCACGTCCGCATCGGACCAGCGGTACCAGTCCGGCAGGCGCTCAGTGTCGCCGCGCAGCGCCAGCAGGCTGCGATGCGTGAGCACAGCCCCCTTCGGCCGTCCGGTCGTGCCCGACGTGTACAACTGCAGCAGCGGTTCGTGCCAATCCACCTCGGGATCGACCGGATCGCGACACTGGACGCCGCACCACGCCGCGAACTCATCGCGCTCGCCGCCGGCGACCAGGCGCGGAATTTGGGGTGCGGCGCGGGCGGCCAGGGACGCGAACTCATCCTCCACGAGCAGCACCCTGGGCCGGGCGTCGCGGAGAATGCCGGCCACCTCCGGTTCGGCGAGCCGCCAGTTCACGGGCACCGTGACCGCGCGGGCTTTCATCGCGCCCAAAAACCATTCGAAATAGGCGAGCGAGTTCTTGCCCAGATAGGCCACCCGATCGCCGGGCTCGACGCCGCGCTCCAGGAGGCCGTGCGCGATCTGTGCGGCATTGCGCTCGAGGTCGGCGTAGCTGCGGGATTGCGTGCCGAAGGTCAGCGCGACCTTCGATCCGCGTGCGGCGACTTGGTCGCGCAACAGGGGGTTGAGCGTGACGGGCGTCATGAGGTCATTCGGACGGTCGCTGGCGGGACTTGCGGCGAAGCATAGCCTGTACCGCGGGAGTTGAGGTGCCCGGCCGACTAGCAGTAATCGCAGGTTGCAGTTCGGTGGGTATTGGCTAGAACGGTCCTCGGATCCTCACCTTCCTTGGAAACAACCATGCACGCCAACGCCGATCGTCCCGACAAACTGACCGAACCCACGCTGCGCATGGATCCGATCACCGGCGAGCGCTATACCTCGCGCGAGTACTATCGCAAGGAATGGACGCACATGTGGATGCGTACCTGGCAGATCGGCGGCATGTCCTGTCATGCGCCGGAGGCGGGCGATTACCTGGTGGCCGATCTGGGACCGGAATCGATCCTGATCGTCCGCCAGGCAGACGGTCACTTCAAGGCGTTTTTCAACGTGTGCCCGCACCGCGGCACGCGCATGCTTGCGGGACCGGACGGACACGCGGATCGCATCACCTGCCCCTACCACGGCTGGCAGTTCGACCGAACCGGCGCCGTGACGTCGGTGCCGAATGCCGACGATTTCCGCCAGGGCGATCCCTGCGCAACCCTGCGCCTTAGCGAAATTCGCTGCGAGGAGTTGTTCGGAATGGTCTGGTTCAACATGGACGCCGGAGCGCCCACGCTGGCGGCGAGCCTGGGTCCCGCCATCGTCCGCGAAATAGGCTCATACCGCATGGGAAAGATGGTACGGGTCCTCAACATGACGGCGGAGTCAGAGTGCAATTGGAAGCTCATCACGGACAATTTCAACGAGGCTTACCACGTCCAGACCTTGCACCCGGAGCTGATCCCCTACATCGAAAACGACGGCAACACCTGCCAGTTCGATCTGTTGGCGAACGGCCATAATCGCGGCTGGTTCCCCGCCTACCGGCCCGCTCGCATCTACCACGGAGAGTCGGTCGCGGAGCCGCTGGTGAGCCTGATGGCGGAATGGGGTCTCGACGCCGGCAAGTACGTGGGCGCCCAGGGCATCGCCCGCATTCGTACCGACATCCAGAAGCAGAAGCGCAAACTCGGGCCCGGACGCGGCTTCAAGCACTACGAGCACCTCGCCGACTATCAGCTGAGCGACTACGTGATCTACAACCTGTTCCCGAATTCCGTGATCACCGTCGGCCCGGACGGCGTGCAACTGCTGCGCCCCCGCCCGCATCCGTCGGATCCGGAGAAATGCTTCTTCGATCACTGGTGGATGGTGCCGGAAATCGAAGGCCGCAAGTTCACGCCCTCTCCCGCGGGCGGCCCGGACCTGCCCGTCGAGGATGCCCCACTCGACTTCGTGAAATACGGCCAGAAGTCCCTGGGACGCACCGCCGATCAGGATCTCAGCGTCAGCGCGATTCAACAGCTCGGCCTGCACTCGGCCGGATTCCGCGATTTTTACTTGTGCCATCAGGAACGGCGCGTGCAGCATTTCCACGAAGTGCTGAATGACTACCTGGCCGCGGCCCGTTAGGGAGCATCGATGCGGGCTACGGGGCCGCGCGGGCGCTCGATCACTGCGGACGATAGGACGGATCCGCCGGACCGCGCGCGCCCCGCTTGCGGGCCGGCGATTCGAAGAATCCACCGTCGCTTGCGGGCTCGAATCGCTGCCAGTCGTGTATTCCCACCCGACGCGCGATCTTCCACGTGCCGGCGCGCCTTTCAAGCCGGTCGAGGTAGCGTCCGCCGATGAACAGGTCCGTCTCCTCGCCCCGTCCGGCGACCAAGCCCGTGCCGCCAGCCTGCGCCGGAATCCGGTGGTAGGCCACCCAGACCGTTTCACCTTGCGCCACGTCGCCGTCGAGTTCGATGAGTATGTTGCCGATGTGATGTTGCGTCGCGGTCAGACGCAACACGAGATCCATGGCCCACTCACAGAAATCGCGGGACGATCCTTCGAACTCGCCATGATCGTGGGTGGAGTCGGGATGAAAGCACGAAAGCAACAACCCGAGGTCGCAGCGATCCAACGCGCGCGCATAGGTATGGATGACTTCCGTTATCGCCTGCTTGTCGATGAGTGCGCGCAGCGCTTGATGATCGTTCACGAGTCCTACCTCCACTGCTGATTTACCAACTGGCGATCGGCCTGCCGGCCGGGAATGTCACCGGCCGTTCCGGGACAAGACCAGCAGCACATTCCCCGGCATGCGCCCGCCGAACAGATAGCCGGAGCTCAACAGCACCCGGCCGTCGATGACCGTGGCGCCGACCGCATCGATCGAGCCGCCGTGAGCCTCGTCCCCCGACACCGTCCGGAATTCCCGGGTCGTGTCGAAGGACCACAGCAACCTGCCGTCCGCCGCACCGTAGGCGCGCAGCCAGCCGTCGAACGACGGTTGGAACACCACGCCGGGAATGGCGGTCGGCGGCGGCGAATAGCCGGCGTCGCAGGCCGGCAGGTTCTCCTTGGCGCACACATTGGGCGCCGGCGCAAACCATTGGATCGCGCCGGTGGCAGGCTCCAGGGCAAACAGGCCGGGCTTGGCGATCCCCGCCTCCTTCCCCGTGATCGTCGTGTCCGCATTTGGCACGAACAGAGAGCGCGGCGAGGCCGCCATGCCCCAATGCACCCCGCCGGCAATACCGCCCCGGCCATAACGCACCTTCCAAACCACCTTGCCGTCGGCATCCGGATCCAGGGCGAAGACATCCGCGGACTTCTCTCCCACCAACAACAATTGCCTTCCGGACGGCAGCGTATGCAGGATCGGCGAGGCGCCGATGTCCAGATCAGGGCCGTTTTCTCTGGGACAATTCGGACCCCCGCCGATGAAACAGGCCATGTTCCATGCATCGTGCGCAATGGACTGGTAGGACCACAGCAGATGGCCATCCGTCAGGTCGAACGCCAGCACCGCATCGCTCGTTGCACCCGCCGGCGAGGTGTAGGCCTCACCGGTGCCCACATACAAGCGGTTCCTCTTCACGTCGATGGTCGGTGAATTCCAAATGGGCACTCCGGCCGGCGCCCACCGCGGCGCCCCCGCCGAGTTCTTCTCCCCCGTCGCCCGCGGCACCTGAGGGATGGAATACGCGTGCCACACGATCCGGCCGTCGCGGGTGTCGAGCGCCGCCACACCGCCGCGGAAGGAACAGCATGGATACCCGGGATCGGCCGCCGCCGCCCACTCGTTGGACGAAATGGGAACGTAGAGCCGGTTCTTGTAAAAATGCGGCGCAGCCGTGATTTGCGCGTTCGGATGCTCATCGGCCCGGGTCTTCCAGACGAGCGCGCCGGTGCGCGCATCCACCGCGTAGACGTTGCCGTGCAGGTCGCCGAAGAAGGCCCTGGGGGTCGCTTCACGCTGCGCGCGCACCCACGGCTCGATGCTGATCGCATTGCGCACCTCGGCATCGGCCTGAAAACTCCACCGCTGGCAGCCCGTATCGAGCGACAGCGCATACACCGTGCCGTCCTGGCTGCCGACGAATACGCTGCCGCCGGCGACCGTCGGCTGCGCCCGCGCCCGGGTGGCCCCCGGATAGGCAAATGCCCATTTGACGCGCAGCGAACGGAGATCCGCGGCCTTCAATCCCGCGATGCGGCCATCGACGAAACGCGTATTCCCGAGGGTCATGCCCCAGCCGTCCCCCTCGGGCACGCGATCGAGGTCGAAAGCCCCGTCGATGCAGCGCTTGACGTTGACCGGCATGCCCTCCGGCGGCAGCTTGGCGGCGCCCAGAAATTCGGCCAGCGCGCGCCGCTCCGCCGACGACAGCGCGGAGCCCTGCACCTGCATCGCGCCGCCGCTCAACGCGGCGAGGATGGTCTTCGGGCCGATGGTTTGGAAATAGATCATGTGGGGAGCCCGCGGCACCTGTCCCTCATGACATCCCGCACAATAGGTCCGGTACAACACGGCCGGCGACCGGGACCCGGTGGCGCCATCCTGCGCGTCGGGGCCCCCCTGCAATGGGGGGGCGCCCTGCGCGGAACGGCCGACGATGAGCGCACAGGCAGCCGCGAATGACAGGCGAAATCCCCACACTGACGACATGAATCGGCTCCCGGGTAACGCTCGTGCGTCGTGATCGATGTTAGGACGGCGAATGATCGAGAAGCCAGGCGCGGGTGGCCCGTGCCGTCACCAACGCCCGTTCGCCCGGATCCGGGTGCGCTTCGCGCAGCGCTCTGGAACGCAGCTCGATGGCGAGGGGAATGCCGGCCGGAAGCGCCTGCAGCATCGCCGTCAGCGGCAGGCGCCCTTCGCCCAGTTGCATGCGCAAATCGATCGCGTCGAGGATCACGGCATCGAAATCATCGGGATCCGGACGGTTCGCGGGCGCATCGCAAAACTGGGCATACGGCAGGAGTGCGCGCGGTACGGCGGCAATGTCCGCCGCCGTGCCGCCGGAACGGTCGACATGAATCGGATCGATCAACAGCGCGCGCGCCGGGTGTGCGACGGCATCCAACACGGAGAGCGCCGCGCCGAGGGTCTTGACGGCGGTGAAGATGCCGAACTCGAGGGCCACCCGGATGCCGCCGAACTGCGCACGTTCGCACAATGCCGCAAGCCGCGCCGCCGTTGCGCCCGCATCCGGATCGGAACTGACGCAAAGCACGTTCCTGGCGCCGAGTTCGACGCCGATGTCGACGCTGCGCAGGTGTTCGTTCATGTCGCTGTCGGGCTTCAGCCAGATCACTTCGACGTCGAGCAATTCCAAGCCGCTGTCGGCCAGCGCCGCGCGCACCTCGCGCATCAACTGCGGCGTCCAGAGGGGCGGTTCGACCCACAGGCCGACGGCATCGAATCCGCCGACGACCGCGGCCCTGATCGTGTCGAGGGGGCCGCATTCGGGGACGACGCCCGAGGCGAGCGAAATCCGGTTCAAGCCGGTGCTCCTCGGAGCGCGGCCAACCGGCGATTGGCGAAATCAAGCGGATGCGAAGAGTCACAGATCTCCAAGACCTCGAACACGTTGCCGTCGGGATCACGTCCATAGGTGCCGCACACCGGCAGGCCCGACCTGATCGCCGGGCAATGGAGGCGCACCCCTCGTGCCTCGAGTCGCGCGCATTCCGCCAACGCATCGTCCACGGCGATGCAGATGTGAGTGAACCCATGGTCGACGACCGGCCGGTTCGGGTCCTGCGGTACGGGCGCCGGCGAGGAGAATTCGAAGATTTCCAAAAACGAGTTGCCAGTGCGCAGCATCGCCACCCGGGCCGCGGTGTTGTCGACGGCCAGCATGCGATCGAAGGCCGTGGCACCGACGCCCCAGTCGAACTCGAACACCTTCTCGAATCCAAAATGCCCGCAATAGAACGCCACCAATCGATCGAGGTCGGGGGTGGAGACGGCGACGTGATGAAATCCAATGACGGCCATGCGTGCTAGGGAGCCAAAATTGCGGGCTCACGGCAACTGGGACATTGCGTAGTTGCAGGGGCCGCGGCCAGCCGCCGGGTGGCGGCCCCCGCCCCGCCGTGCAAAAATCATCCTCCGAGACACTCCAAGGGCGGACGAATTCATGAACGAGGGCACTTTTCGGCGGGTGATCTCCACGGGCGAACTGCCGGAAGGACAGATGCGCGCCGTGGAAATCGACCGGCGCGCCCTCGTGCTGTGTCACACCAAGGAAGGCTGGTTTGCGCTCGACGATGTCTGCACGCACGCCTACGCGAAGATGCACGAAGGCCGGCTGCGGGGCCATCGGCTCATTTGCCCTCTGCATGGCGCATCGTTCGACTGCCGGAACGGCGCCGTGCTCGGCGCGCCCGCCATCCAGTCGCTCAAGACCTACCCGGTGCGCTGCGTCGGCGATGACGTCGAGGTCAGTCTCTGAGGACGCCCGTCGATGGGGTGACCTACCAGATTTCACAGTACCCCTGCCCGTAACCCGGCGCTAAGGTCCGCAGCGTCCATGACGCCTTCCGGTCCGCGGGATGCCGTGACCATGACCGTACCGCATACCTCCCGGACGCCGGCCGACGCGTCCTCGCACCGCTCAACCGAGGTGAACCCGGATGATCGACCATGATGTAGTGATACTCGGCACCGGCGCCTCGGGTTTGACTGCTGCGATCGCCGCTCACGAGACAGGCGCACGCGTCGCGGTGTTCGAGAAAGCCGACACCGTCGGCGGCACGAGCGCCTGGTCCGGCGGTCAGCTGTGGATACCCAACAATCCGCACCAACTCGCGGCCGGCAAGAAGGACAGCCGCGAAGAAGCACTGACCTACCTGATGGCGTTGTCGCACGGCATGATCGATGCGCGCATGGCCGAGACCTACATAGACACCGGGCCCGAGATGATGCGGTTCCTGGAGGAGCGCACGCCGGTCCGGTTTTATACCATTCCGGACTTTCCCGACTATCATCCGGAGTTTCCGGGCGGCAAACCTCAGGGCGGCCGCACGCTCGAGTGCCCGCCTTTTCCCTACGGCGAACTCGGGGAGTGGCGGGACCGGGTCGGCACATCGCCGTACTACCCTGATTTCACGATCACCATCGGCGAGACGACCCTGGGCCAGTCGGTGCCGACGCCGGCAACGCCCGAGGTGAAGGCGAGGCGGCACGCCAATGACGAACGCGGCATGGGTCTGGCATTGATCGGCCGGCTCTTGCGCGCCTGCCTGGACCGCGGCATCGAACCGCGCACCGGCTGTCGCGCCACGCGGCTCCTGATGGAAAATGGCGCGGTCACGGGCGTGCGCCTCGAGGGCCGGGAAGGTCCTTTCGAGGCACGCACGGCCAACGTCATCCTTGCGACCGGCGGATTCGAATGGAACCCGGACTTGATCCGCGCCTTCATGCGCGGCCCTCTGACGCATCCCGTGTCGATAAGAACGAACACCGGCGACGGCCTGAAGATGGCGATGCGCGTGGGTGCGATGTTGGGCAACATGCGCGAGGCCTGGTGGATGCCCGTGATCGAGGTGCCGACGGAGGTCAACCCGATGGGCCGGCAGTTGCTCACGTATGAGCGCACCATGCCCGGATCGCTGATGGTGAACCGGCGCGGCAGGCGATTCACCAACGAGGCATCGAACTACAATGCCTTCGGCGCAGCGTTTCACGAACAGGACGTGAGCCGGTTCGAGTACGCCAATCTGCCTTGCTGGCTGATTTTCAACCGCAGCTACTATGCAAAATGGCCCTTCGTCGGCGGGCTGAGCGACCATTTGGGCGGCGGCTCCCACCCCCCCGGCTGGATACCGAGCGCCGACAGCCTGCCGCAGCTCGCCGCGCGGCTCGGGATCGACGCCGCCAGCCTCGAGGAAACGGTCACCCGCTTCAACGCGAACGCGGCCAACGGCAAGGATCCGGACTTCCGGCGCGGCGAGAGCGCCAACGACCTGTGGTGGGGCGACCCTGCCTTCCGCGGAGATCGCCGCGCGACCTTGGGACCGTTGGGCGAGGGTCCCTATTATGCGGTCGAGGTGAAGAGTGGCGCCCTCGGCACGAAAGGCGGTCCGCAGACCGACAACGACGCGCGGGTGCTTGACGTCGATGGGCGACCGATTCCGGGCCTCTATGCGGCCGGAAACGTGATGGCCTCCCCCATGGGCATGACCTACGGCGGCGCCGGTGGCACTCTGGGGCCGGGCATGGTGTTCGGCTATCGTGCAGGGTGCGCGGCGGGCGCCCGCCGCGCCTGAATTCGCGGCTTGGCGCGCCGGGGCCCGGTAGTATCCATCGCATGTCCAAACGCATCACGATACTACTGGCCCACCCCGACCCGGCCGGCGGTCATTTCGCCCACGCGCTGGCCGACGCCTACGCCGGGGGAGCGCGCACCGCCGGCCACGAAGTCCGGTTGATCGACATCGCCCAACTGACTTTTCCGATCCTGCGGTGCGCCGAGGACCTCTATCAGGGCGAGGCCCCGGAGGCCGTGCGCGCCGCCCAGGAGGCCCTACACTGGGCGGACCACCTGCTGATCGTCCACCCCCTCTGGTTCGGACACTTTCCCGCGCTGCTGCACGCGTTCCTGGAACAGATTTTTCGCCCCGGCTTCATCTTCGGAGGCGAGGAGCCCGCCCGACCCCGGCGGCTGCTCCGGGGAAAATCGGCACGCATCGTCGTCACGATGGGCATGCCGGCCTTCGTCTATCGCTGGCTCTATCACGCCCGCGGCGTGAAGAGCCTGAAGACCCACATCCTGGGCTTTGCCGGCTTCCGCCCCGTGAACGTCACGTTGATCGGTCGGCTGGGATCCGGCGCGGCGGGCACCCGCTTCGACCGCCAGTTTCCGGCGACGCTCGATCCGGCGGCGCGCCGACGCTGGCTCGACGAACTGCAGTCACTCGGCAAGGCCGGCGTCTGAGACCGTCGCCGCCCCGCGCCTTTCGAACTACATCGTCGCGATCTACCTGATCGTCACCGGACTGCTCGCGTTGTTCGGCAACGGGAATATGCACTTTCATTAGGGTCGAGAGTCCGACGCCGGACTCACGCCCGCCACGGCACGCCGCGCGCCCGGCACCGCCGCGCGGTCATCACACCAACTTCAAGTCGAGGGGCTCGGCCTGAAAGACGCGTGCGCTCTGGTCGGAGGAAAGACCCCACATCGTGCGGAACAAGCCGCCCAGCACCGCGCGGTAATCGTTCAGCACGGGAAAGTCTCGGTCCTGAAACAGGGTGCCATGATCGACGCGCTGCTGCGCGCCGACGATGCGACCGCCGTCGATGGCGCCGCCGAGCACCCAGTACACCGTGCCATGGCCATGATCGGTGCCGCGGTTGCCGTTCTCGCGGAAGGTGCGCCCGAATTCCGACAGGACCACCACCACCGTGTTGCTCCACTCGGCACCCAGCGACGCGGAGAAGGACTGCAACCCCTTGCCGAGGCTCGCAAGATTGCCCGCGAGCGTACCCTCGCTCCCGCCCTCGCCCACGTGCGTGTCCCAGCCCCCCACGTCGACGAAACCGATCCGGTATTTGTCCCGCATCAGCCGGCCCATGCGCTCCGCCTCGAGTTCGAAGCCCCTGGTGTTGACCGCATTGCGATTGGCCGCATTCATCTCTCCGGCCATGTCGTGGGCCACTTCCTGACGCAGTTCGAGGCCGCTGGTCACCGCCGCCTCCAGATGATGTCCGGCATACATGTCGCGCAGGATGCCCGCCTGGCGTTCGTCGAAGGCCGGTCTGCCGACGTTCTTCAACGAAAGGTTCGGCACGGTCGCCACGCCCTCGAAGGCGAGCGGCAGCGCGTCGGTAAACGCGATGGCGGAATTCCCGGTCAGCACCCCGGAAAGACGCCCGAGGAACCCGGATCGAAAGTTGCGGACGCCGCCGGTCGGCTGACCCAGTTCGATGCTGTCCTGCGTCTCGAAATGGCTGCGCGACACATCATCGGTGCCGGCGAACGGAATAAAGGCGGCCTGGCGCGCCGCATACAGCGCACCCAGGGAGTCGCGCACCGCCGGCGCGAGCGCCCAATCGGCGTCGAGGGCGAGCGCCCCGGTGTTGGAGGCGGCGTCCGGCTTCGGGATGGCGATGTGGGGTCGCGACTCATAATAGAAACTGCTGGAATACGGAATCAGCAGATTGGTCGAGTCGTAACCGCCACGCAGGAACACGAGGAGCAGGCGCGGGCCGCCAGCCGGCGCGGCGTATAGCCGGCCCGCCTGGCCTGCGATCCCCGCAGCCCCGGCCAGGATCCCCCATTTGAGCAGCCGGCGCCGTCGATCATTCATAGCCGAACTCCGGTGAGGAAAGCAGGAACGTGTTCCATTCCTGCTGTGAACTGGCGCGATCGAGCGCCTCCTTGGTGCGTGCGGCGAGAAACGGCTCGACCGCCTCGAAGTACAGCCGGTTCTCGAGTTGCGGAAAGCCCGCAGCCGTGGCGGGAGCGCCGCTCTCAGGATCGAACAAGCCGGCATTCCCCGCGCCGATCGCCCGCGCGATCTCGAAGCGCCGGCTCATCTGCCCGGCGCTCGCCCAATTGACTTCGGTGAGGGCATAGCCATCGGGGGTTTGATGTCCGTACGACGCCTCGCCGAGACCGTTCAGCCAGTTGACGAGGGGATGCGTGTTGCTGATCGGGCGGCCATCGTACGCGAAGCGCACGGAGGAGACCACGAAGCGCATCGGATCCTTGAACTTGCCGCCCAAGGTCGCCTCGAATTCGGGCGCCAGAAACAGGGTGCGCAGCACGGCGGCGATGTCGCCGTCGGTCTGCAGGAACGTCTGCGCCATGCGTTCGACCAACGCCGGCGGCGGATCATCGGCCACGAAGTACAATCCCAACTGCCGGGAGATGAAGCGCGCGCAGGCCGGCCGGCTGACGATGAGACTCACCGCCGACTCCACTTCCTCGAACCCCCGGCCCGTCACCGGCCGGCCCAACAGCCTCTTGGGCTCAAAGTCGTGCCGGGCGGGATTGAACTCGAACGCCCCGCTGCGGCGGTACAGGCGCGCCAATTCGGGCCGGAGCCGCGGCGCCTCGCCGGCATTCACGCCGACGCCGGTCAACACCCGGGCGAGGTTCTGCACGTCCTCCTGGGAGTAGCCGCCGTTGACACCCAGCGTGTGCAACTCCATGAGTTCGCGGGCGTAGTTCTCATTGAGATGCCCGGCGGCATTCTGCGCATTGTCGAGATACTGGAGCATGGCCGGATGCTCGAGGGTAGCCAACACCAGGTCCTTGAAATGCCCGAACACCTGCGGTCGGATGGCGCGCTCCTCGTAGTCGCCCACCAACCAGCGAAGCTGCGCCTTGCCGCGAAACACGCTGAAATGGTTCAACCAGAACCACACCATCTGTTCCTGCAACTGCGCGGGCGAATAGACCGCGCGCAGCACGTCGCGCCGCAACGCTTCGTAGGCGAGCTGGTTGCCCTGTTCGTTGAGCGCCTTGCGGGCCTTTTCACGCTCCGGCCCATCCGCCATGGCGTGGATGGCCTTGAACTCGGCATTGACCGCGGCGATCCGCTGCCGGGCATCGACGCGCGACACGTCGAGCGCGGCGATCTCCGCGGCGATGGCGGGCGGCAGCGGCGCGTCGCCCGGGTGGAGCTGCGCATCGAGGAAACGCTCGCGGCCAAGCCGCCGGTATTGCGCGACGGTCGCGCTGTCGAGGCCGAACGAGACCCGCTCCAGCCACAGCATGTCATCGCGGTGCAGAACCGGCAGGCTGGCCGAGGTCGCGGGCGGTTCGCGCTTCCCCGCGGCATAGGGCGTCGAGGCGCAGCCGGCGAGGAACACCCCGGCCGCGAGGCCGACGACGAATGCCGCACCGCGGCCCCCCACGGGTCGCCCTGCCCGGCGCCGACGATTCATGACATCTCCTCGGAACTTCACTCCCCTGAAGGAAACGGCGGCCACGTCCCGCCGTTGACGCCGGCTCTTCCGGCGCCGAGCGCGGCGACCGGCGGCGGCGCCGTCAGAGGCGCCGCCCGCTTGGCGCCCGGCGCCACCACCTCACTCCCGCGCCATCCACGAGGCTGGTCGCACGGCCGCTCCGGCAAAGGTGATTCAAATGCGCCACCGCCTCCCCCGTCGCCATGAACAGCACGCCGGGTGTGATGGGACGCGCGAACAGCACCGAGAACACGTCGACGGCGCGGCGCGGTTCCGTCAGCAGCGCTTCCAGGCGGTCGAGGCTGTCCAGGTGCGAACGGATCAATTCGTCGCAGCGCGCATGCAGACCCCGGAACGGACTATTGTGCGCCGGCAGCACCAACACATCGTCCGGCACCCGCCCCTTGAGCTTGGCCAGCGAGCCGAGCCAGTCGCTCAGGGGATCGGCTTCGGGCTCGGTCGGAAAGACCGACACGTTGGAGGTGATCTTCGGCAGCACTTGATCGCCGGAGATGAACAACCCGAGTTCGGGGCAATACAGGCAGGCATGCTCCGGCGAATGCCCGTTGCCCATCACCACCTGCCATTCCCGGCCGCCGATCCGCAGACACTCTTCGTCGTGGAGACGGCGATAGGCATCGGGCAGGGGGTGAATCATCCGGCCGAACGCCCCGAACTTTGCCCGATAGTCGTCCTGCGCGGCCGCATCCCAGCCGGCGGCGCGATAGAAGGCGACCCCCGCATGCGGAGGGTCCCGCCCCGTGTCGGCCGCCATGACACGACACGTGAGATATTCCAATTGGCTCATCCACAGCGTCACCCCGAATCGCTCCGCAAGCCAACCCGCCAGTCCGCAATGATCCGGATGCATGTGCGTCGCCAGCACCCGGACCGCAGGTCGTCCGGCCAGCGGGCCGACGAACGCCGCCTCCCAGGCCTGCTGCGTTTCCGGCGAGTTCAGCCCCGTGTCGACCAACGTCCAGCCCCCCTCCTCCTCGATGGCCCAGACGTTGATCCATTTCAACGACGCGAACAGCGGCATGCGCAACCACCACACCCCGGGAGCGATCGCCATCGCGGAGCCATCGCCCGTCTCCGGCTCCGACGTGAAGGGGTAGGTCAACGCCGCCGCGGGCCGCGATTCCGTGCAAGTCATGAAAATCCTCGTTCAACTGTGGATCGCGCATCGACGGGCCGATTCCGGATGCAGGGAAGCCGTGCCGGGAGCATACTCGGCCTCGCCCGAAGAGACACCGGCGGCGAACCGGCGCCGGCACAACGCAATCCAAGGAGAACCCATGAACCGATTTGCACAAACCTTGTTGGCGGGAACCCTCATGGCCGCCGCGGGGATGGCGGCCGCCGCCTCGGACCCCGCCGTCGGCACCTGGACGCTGAACGTCGCGAAATCCCATTTCAGCGCCGGCCACGGCATCAAATCCGCCACCCGCACCTACACCGAGACCGCGGACGGGACGTCCGTCACGGTGAGCGGTGAAGCCGAGGACGGCAGCAAGATATCGCAGAGCGCCACCTGGAAATATGACGGCAAGGACTACCCGGTCACAGGCTGGAAGAACGCCGACAGCATTTCACTCACGAAGGTGAACGGCAGTACCGTGACCAGCACCCTCAAATCGAAGGGCAAGCCGGTGGCCACCACCGTGCGCACGATCTCCGGCCATGGCAAGGTGATGACGCTCACGTCCAAATCGACGGATGAGAAGGGTCACAAGCACACCGACGTCGACGTTTTCGAGAAACAATGATCATCGCCGACCGCCACGCCCGGCGCTGACGCCGGCGGCGGCGGCCGGGCTACGCCTGGAGTTTGACGCGGCGCAAACGGCTGTACCACGGGCGCGCGCTCCGCGGTGCGACCGTCCGCCGCGCTTCTGGCTGCCATTCTTCGATGATGAACCGGGAAATGACATTGAGCGGCGACTCCGGCGAAACCGCCTTGCGGACCTGCGCAACTGCTTCCCGGTCGCCGGGGCGATCGTCAGCCGCCTCGCGATCGTCTCTCATGGAGTCCGCCATGGGGTATTCCGGCAATACCCGGGTCAGCAAATCCGCCGCTCCCTCGAGCAGCGCGAATATCTCCGCCGACTCGAGGACCGGGTCGTCCGCCGGAGCGGCGCACGGGACCGCGACGGCGGTACCTTTCAGACGCAGGAGCGGCCGATACCGGCCGGCCGGAACCAGCCAGGCCGCCGGATAGTACTCGCGCGCGATGCCGAGCGCGCGCGTGGCACTCGGCGCGTCCGTGAAATCACCCAGGTGCAGCCGATAGCGATCCCGGCCGTCCTCGGTGGTCCGCGAAACGAACACGTCGAGATGGGCCAGTTCCGGCCGGGGCAACGGCATCAAGGGTGGCGGTGCCGAACTGGCGCTTAGCATAATGGTCCAAGATCCCATGGTGCACTTCACTCGCGGTAGATCGGTTGCGGTCAACATAACGCGGACAGCGGACCCTGGCGACGTGTCTGAAAACGCGGACAGGTCCGATCGGATCGGCCGCCCGCCGGCTCAACTCAACGTCAGCTTGCGCCCGAACGGCGCCTCCAGCGCACACGCCTCGGGCACCGCCCAGATCACCGGCCAGCGCGGACGGAAATGCGCGGGGCCGTCGAGATCGGTCAGCACCACGACGATATCGGGCCGGTGCCTGTCCGCCTCCTCCAGAAGCGGCGTGAAATCCGTGCCGCCGCCCCCGCTGAACTCGATGTCCCGCAGATCCGAACGGCCGGGTGCGAACTCAGCGACCCGGCGCACCCGGTCGTCGCCGACGACGAGCACCAGGCCGGCCTCCTGACGGCGCGTGATCGCCTCGATCTCGCATGCGAATTTTTCCAGTAGCGCATCCTCGATGGAGCCGGACACGTCGACGATCACCACGAGATGCGGTACCGGTCGCGACGCACTCATGCCGGGCGTCCACGGCATCCGCCGACCGGTCCCGGCCGTACGCGGCCCGGCCGTACGCGGCCCGGCCCTGCCCTGATTCGCGATATAGGAACGCGACGGCCGCGACCAAGAAACTCCCGGCTTGGGCGCCAGGCTGCGCGCCAATTGCGCCCGCAGCACCTGTTCCCAGGGCGTGCGCGTCCGCGGCAGATCGGCGAGCAGCGTGCGCAGCATCGAATGTGCAGCATCACCCGCGTGGGCCCGCAGCAACCGCTCGCTCCACGTGCGCGCCGCCTCTGCATCGTCTTCGGGGGCGCACCGCCGCTGCGCGTCCGGCAGCAGATCGGCAAGACCGTCACGCCCCAACGCGCGCACCTGCGCGGCTCGCGGACCATCCTCCCGCACCACGCCGCCCGCGCCCGCACCCGCACCGCCCCCCCGTTCCTGCCGGTTCTGCGGGCGCCCGCCGCGTGCGCCGCCGCGCCGGTCGTCGATTGCCCGATACAGCCTTTCGACGTCCCATTCCAACAGCGCTTTCTCGACGCTCTGAGGTTCGCCGAGGGCGATGGCGAGCAGCTTCTCCAAAAACACCGAGGCGGACGGCAGGGTCAGCCACGTCAAATGACTGAGCGTCGAATTGACGATCGCATCGGCGCAGATGTTGAACAGGCGCAGATCCACGTCGCCCAGCAGTCGCTGCAGTTCGCCCAACCGCTGCGCATGGCGCAGCGCGATATGCAGGACTTCGTGCGCCACCAGGCCGGTCTGCTCCGCGAGCGGCAGTTCGTCGAAATCCGGCCCGTAGTAAAGTGCATTGCCGTCGGTTGCGACCGCCGGCGCCGGCGCGCGCGCATCGCGCGGCAGGTCCTGGTGGCGCACCCACAGTGCCAGTCCGCCGGTTGACGGCGCGAACTCCACCATGCGCTGGATCGCACGCGTGCCGCGGTGCCGGTACACTCCCGCCGTCTCAGGCATCCGCCGCGTCCCGGCGACGCTGCCAGGCATAGCGCTGATACGCGTCGCTGTCGAGGATTGCCGCCTCGAGGCCCCCGTCCAAAGCCTTTTGCATGGTCAACTCCATGGCGAGCGTCTGCGCCTCGCGGATCGGCAGCGCCAACCCCGGGCGGATGTCGGGCAGCTGCTCGATGATCTCCAACGCCCGCGTCACCCGCGGCCCGCTCGTGCAGGCGGCGAGCAGTCCGTAGATCATGCCGTAGAGGCCGTCGAGGCTCGTCGGCAGCAGGGCCGCGGTCTGCTTGCCGCGCTCGCTCGCGAGCAGGCGCACCACGTCGGCGCCCGCCTGAATTTCGCGCAGCACGCCGAAAAACTCGGCCGCGTTCGCCGCACCGATGCGGCCCTGCACGAAGACCCGCTTGGCCGCCTCGGAAATGCCCGATTTCAGCACGTTCGAAATGTCCTCCCAGCCCCGCGGGCTGGCGCCGATCAGATGGTCGTTCGCGAGCTGGGCCTGGGTGTCGTCGAGTTTGTCCGGCCGCACCTTCAGATACGCCATCACCTCGGGCGCGAATCCGGCGTCGGCCGCGTACACCAAGAAGGCCTCGATGACGGTCTGTACGTTGAAATGAAACATCCGGTCGGCGAGCGCGGTGCCCATGTCGTGACTCACCGCGCCATGAAAGCTCGCGTTGCCGGCCGCGATGACGGCCCAGCCGTCGGGCAGGCAGTAATTGCCGACGCGGCGGTCGAGGATCAGGGAATACGCCGAGATCTGCAGGCGCTGATCGGCCGCGGTGAGTTCGTCCAGAAAGAGAATCCCCTCCGGTTGCTGCGGCGACGGCAGAAACTCCGGCGGGAACCACACCGTTTTCGACAGCACGTCGTCGGCAAAGATCGCGCCGCGAATGTCCACCGGCTCGACGGTGGTGAGGCGCAGATCCACCAACGGCACGCCGAAGTGCTCCGCCACCTGCCGCACGACCGAGGACTTGCCGACGCCGCGGGTACCCCAGAGCATCGTGGCGCGCCGACGCAGCGTCGCGTCCGCGAACTGCTCGATGAGCGCCGACTTGGCCGCGCTGATGGAAATCGGCGGAATGTTCATCGGGTTGCCGAACATGACGCCTCCCGGCCGGTGGGCGCCATCCGCGGGGCACGCCACACGGCCGCCGTCGAGCGGCGCGGCAGCGGCGGAATCTCGACGGTCGGTATCTCGCGCAGGCAGAAGAACAGCATCATCAAGATCGGTGGAGAATTGAGGATCAGCATGCGCAGTCCGGAGTTCTCGGCGAGGTGCAGCTTGGGCACGGCGGCCGCGCACAGGATCAGGGCGATGCAGATCGACAGCGGCATCAAGCGCCGGCAGAAGACCCGCCACCGCGCGAGGACCCACCGCTCGTGGAAGCGCCCCGGCGCCTCTACGAGCAGCTGCGCGAGATGTGCCGCCGCCCGTTCGAGCGCGGCTTCCGCCCGACGGCTGCGCGCGGGCTCGCGGCCGCGCAGTCGTACCTCGCCCGCCCAGCCGTCGTCCGCATCCCGGAGCCGCCCCCACGCCGCGCCCAGCACCGCGAGCGTGTCCTCGGGCAACGGCACGAGTTCCCCCGCCTCCGGAATCAGTTTGACTGCGGCCGGCATCCCCCTCACCGGCGACGCCTCCAGCGTCACGGTCAGCCCCAGGACCTGCGCGAGACCCCGCGTGAACCTCAGGTGCGGTGCCGCGGGAGTGACGCCGGAGGCGCCGGCGACGCGCTCCAGGCGGTAACTCACGGCGATCGCAAACCCGCCTGCGGTACGAAAGTGGTGCCGCGGGGCGACGGCCTCGATGCGCGCGAGCAGGTCGCCCGGATCGGAGCCCTCCGCCTCGAGGCCGGCGGTGAGGCCGCCCGCCGCCGTCAAGCGGCGCGTCAGCCGGTAGCCTCCCGGGCTTGAATGCTCGAGCACGAGCGTTTCGCGAATGCCCGGTACACCCGGGGGATCGGCGTCATGATCCCGCGGCTTGAATGCCAGACGCCGCTCGAGGCGGTCGCTCGCCGCGAGATCGACCTGTCGGCCACGGCGGGTGAAAGGACCGATCAACTCCATGATTTCGTGATGAGTCAATGGCTTCAAGGACGACCCCCTCCCCGGAACGCCTGTCGCGGCGCTCGGGCGACATGGCGCATCCCGCTACCATAGGGGAGCGGACGGGAAATGCCAAATGCACCCTGCGGGTTGAATTTGCGGCGCCGGCGTTGAATCATGCGGTCATGCCGGCGCTGCCGCTGACCCACCACGACATCCTCGAGCTGGTTGCTCCCTTTACGCGGAGGGGGCGTCAGGTCGATCTCGCAGCGAGCGACCGCCTCGCGCGGCGGCTCGTGTTCAAGCCCGTCGCACATCCCGGCGAGTCGGCCGCCACGCCCGGACTCGAGGACACGCTGACGCTCGAGAGCCTCGGAACCGGCACCTGCGTCCTGACCCGTCTGCTTACCCGTGACGGCGGAGCGAAGGCGACGTTGACGGTCTTGGGGCCGGATCCCGGGACGATGCTCGCCGACCTCGAGACTGTGCCACCGCAGGACCAATTTCGGTCGGGAGCCGGATTCGTCATTGCTCGCAGCTATTCCCTGGAGCCGCTGCCGGGCCGTCCGGGGCCGCATGCACCCGCGATGCAGCCGCTCATGACCCGGAGCGTCGCGCAGATCGACGGCCTGACGCTCACAATGACCGTGCCCGCGACCCGCGGCGTGTCGGCGGACCTGCAGTTGTCACCCGCCCCGGGTGAGAATCTCCAGGTGCCCGAAGATCTGCTCGCGGTGCTCGGCTGGGACTGGGCGCGCCTCATACCGAATGCCGACGGCTGGAAGACCAAGCGGCGGCTGCGCGGCGGTCCCCTCGCCCGAACGCGCGCGGCGGAGGCCGCGATCGAAAGCGCAGCCGCGCATGTTGCCCGAACGCTGGCCGCATCTCCCGCCGGCTTCCACGAGCGCTGGGCCGGCGCGCGCTGGGGTGTTTTCTGTCGACGTGCGATACCCGTACTCACGCTCGTCGCCCTGCTGCTCATCGTGGCGGGCATTCCGCACTGGTTCGGCAGCCGCAAACCGGCCTTGTTGATGCTGGCGTTTCACGTGCCCACGGCGTTGATCGCGCTCAGTTTCTGCCTGCAGGAGCTGCCGCAGTACGAGATCCCGCCGGTGCCCCGGCCGCTTCGCGCCGGACATTGGCGTCGGCCGCCGACGAGGACCATCGACGCCGGCCCGGTGCAGGCGCGAGCGTAGCCTCAAGCGCCCCCGGGCGAACTCGCCACCCGGGGCTTGACTCCCCCTACCGGTGCCGTTGGCCCAGCGCACGCTGCGGCGCGGAGTAATGCGCCTGCTGGATGTTGCGCGGGGCTTGGTACGCTCGATAGTTACGCGGGGCCTGGTAACTGCGCGGCGCTTGGTACGCCTGATAATTGCGCGGTGCCTGGTAGCTGCGTGGCGCCGCGTACGCCTGATAATTGCGCGGCGCCTGGTAGCCGCGCGCACCCGCGGCCGGCGCACGACCCGACGCCGACGAGAACTGTCCGCGATTGCCGAACGCCGGCGCCGTGCGTGCCGTGGATCCACGCATGCCGTTCGCACCCGTCATGCCGCCGGCACGGGTCACGCCGCCGCCGTGAAACGCGCCGGGCCGCTGGGTCGCGGCGATTTGCGGCCGTCCGTGATTGACCGAGGCGAGTGCCGCGGGCAGCGAGTGCGCGGCGGCGGCCTGCGTCCGCTGCGCCCCGGTGATGCCGAAGTGCGGCTGGCGCGCGGCCGTCAGATCGCTGTGCGTCGGGAAGCTATGCGCACCGTTGCCGCCGTTGAAACTTGGCCGGTTGCCGTAGAAGTTATTGTTGTCGACACGGCGGTTGTAGACGTTGTTGATATTGACGTTGGAGACGTTCATCACCGCACGGTTGTAGAAGAAGTCGCGGCCGCGCCAATAGCCGCCCTCGAAGCCTTCACCGAAGTAGCCGAAGCCGTAGTTGATGCCGCCGTAGAAGCCGACCCGCGAGCCCCAGTAGCCTTCGTGCCAGCCGTACCCCTCACCGACCAAGCCCCAATAGCCGGGGGTCCACAGCAGACCCAGGCTGGGCGGCATGACCCAGGTACCCGGCACCCAATAATAATCGTCGTCGTCGCCGGAGTAGCCCCAATAGCCCGGCGTCCAGAGGTAACCGGGGGCCGGGCAAGGCGGCTGCGCATACACCGGCATCGGCGGAGGCGCGAAGCCGACGTTCACGCCAACACCCACCCCGAAGAACCCGGCGAAGGAGACCGCCGGGTAAGCCGTGACCAGCAATGCGATCAAGAGGGCTCGATGCACGGATTTGAGTTTCATGGTTCGTGACTCCCGGTCGGCGCGGGCGTCTCGCCGGAAAACGCCCGCAGTGTTCAAAGGATCCTCGTTCCATGAGACCAACGGCGGGTAACTTCGTGCGTTGACGAACCCGCCCACCGGCGTTCGGGTGACCATTAACTTTCCGTCATCGGGCAGGGCGCAGCGCCCCCCGCGCTCAGGGAAATATCGCCTCGAGCACCTGTGCCACCCTCGCACCCGCCAGAACGAGCTGCCGCTCCTGCAACGCCGTGCGCATGCTCGAATACCCGTCGGGCAACGCCACGGACCACCGGTGCGTCGCCGCGTCCCGCGCGCCGAAGGCGACATTCTGGAAGGCGGCGCGGCTCGCCATCAACGTTTCAGTGGCCCAGACATCGGCCCAAGCGGTCGCCGGTCCCGGCGTGACGAGCACGCTGCGTGCCTCGGCAACCCCGCTCCGGCCGAGGTGATCGGCATTCAGGCGCGCGATCACGCGATCCCATTCCATGTGCAGCGGCCTGCCGTGGTCGATCAACTGATTGGCACCGCGAGTCTTCGTCTGCGGATCGAACATGCCGCGGTCCGGATCGACTTCCCGGCCCTGCGCGTCCAGATAGACGGCTCCCACGTGCAGCGGTTGATGCACGTCGCCGACGTCGTGCGACAGGATCAACAGCGCTTCCGCGCCGTCCCGGATGCTGAACGGCGCCGGCGCGGTCCCACCCTGAAGCACGATGATCGCCGCACGGATGGCGGCCACCACATCGTGATCGCTGGTGCCCACGTCGGTTCGCTCATAGGAATCGCGTTCAACGGCGACATCCGTGTAGTGATACTGCTTGTGGCAGGGGTCCTCGCCCACCGCTGCGCGGCACGCCGACCAGTTGCGTGTCACGTAATCGATCATTCGCGCCTCTCCCGCCTCGCTCTCGAACGGCGCGCATTCGGGATATTTCGGGCTGGCCGTGTAGTGAAAGCCACCGCCGGACGGCGACACGCCCTTGGCGCAGTCGGCCCACACCGACGCGGTGCGCAGATCCATGCCGAGCAGAGCCGTGACCCGTTCCCCCGCGTGGGTGCCCGCCAGCAAGGCATCGGCGATCGCACCCGTCGTCTGATGACCGGTCGCACCCCATGCCCGGGACGGCCCGGACCATGCCAACCCGGCACTCAACCCCACCCCGAGCAGCCACCACCGCGCCGCGCGCCTCATGGAATCTCCCACCCCCCGTTCCACAAAGCGTAACCCAAAGTTCCCCGCCCGGCATCCGGGTATAGGCGGGCGCCTACTTCATTCGTAGGCGCCGGCCCCTATCTGCGCCCGCCCGAACGCGAGATCATGGGGCATCATCATCTTTCGTGAGTTTGAACATGCGAATCCTGACCCGATCGTTCGGCGTGACGTTCTTCCTGTGGCTGGGCATGGGCGTCGCGCACGCCGATGCCGACCACGACACCATCGATCTGTTCAAGCATGCGGGCGAGAGTGCCGTGTTCTTCGACCAATGCTACGGATACGCGGTGTTTCCGACGATCGGTGCCGGCGGCTTCATCGTCGGCGCCGCGCACGGCACCGGCCATGTATATGTGCACGACCGGCTCGTCGGCGAGACCACGATGACGCAGTTGAGCGTCGGCTTCCAAGCGGGCGGGCAGGCATACAGCGAGATCATCTTTTTCAAGGATAAGCGGGATCTGGAGGAGTTCCAGTCCGGCAAATTCGAGTTCAACGCCACGGCAGGCGCCATCGCCATCACCGCGAGCGCCTCCGTGAGCGTGGGCACGGATCGCTCCTCGTCGCAGGCGAGTCGCAGCGCTTCCGATGCCACGACGAACGGCGACTATCAGACCGGGATGGCCGTTTTCACCATTGCGAAGGGCGGATTCATGTACTCCGCCAACATTGCCGGCGAGAAATTCACCTATCGTGCGTTGGCGACCGACTAATCGGGACGCTCCTCGATCCGCCGCAACGAAGCGGGGGGCGAACGCCAGGCGCCCGCCCCCCTTTTTTTGACACTCCAGTCTGACGATCGGGCTCCAGCCGGGGAGCCCGAACTCCAGACTACCGATCCGCCAGGGGCTCACCCGTGACGGGGTTGAGCAGCAGACTGCGCGCCTCGTCGTGCCGCCCGAAGTCGAACATGTTGTCGAGCGGACCGGCATGCGCATCGAGCGACCCGCCCCCGATTCGCCCCGTCGACCAGTTGTCCTCGATGAAGCGGACGATCGAACTCTGGTCGGTCAGGGTGCCATCGACGAAATTACGCTTCGCATAGGGCGAGATGACCATCAGCGGCAGGCGCGGACCATAACCGCAGCGTCCCGCGATCGGATTGCCGCCGCCATCTGCGATCGGTGTGCCGTTGCCGCAGCGTCCGGCCGCGTTCAGCTGGTCGCTGTTTCGCGTATCGACCGTGCTGTACACCGCCGACGAGTTGGCAACCGGAGCCATTTGGTGGTCGTACCAGCCATCCGAGTCGTCATACGAGATAATGACGAGAGTGGATGACCAGTCCGGCGATTGCATCAGTGTGTTGATGACATTGGTCAGGAAGGTCTGCTCGTCGAGCGGGTCGGAATAGCCGGC
>JBBIKV010000036.1:0-21484 GCA_037445285.1 Nevskiaceae bacterium
AATTCGCTGCGCGCCCGCTCCTCGAGCGCCGTCAAGCCGCCCTTGAGGTCGTTGACCTCCGCGACGAGCTGCCGGTTGCGCCCGCGCTGTTCGACGTTGGCGCCGGCCTGCGCCTCGACCGCCGCATTCAGCCGCGACACGTCCCGCAGACCGTGATCCGAGACCCACAACCGGTATTGGAGCAGGATCACGGCCAACGCCAGAATGAACGCGAAAATCCTCATGGGGACAGGAGCTTAGCACGAACTCTTGAGACTAAGGAACCACCGCACATGGCACCGCCAACGCGTTGCGCCCAGCGTAGTCGGCCTTGGAGCCCAGTTCGCCTTCGATCCGCAGCAGCTGATTGTACTTCGCCACCCGGTCGGAGCGCGACATGGAGCCGGTCTTGATCTGGGTGGCCGACGTGCCCACGGCGATGTCGGCGATGGTCGAATCTTCGGTCTCCCCGGAGCGGTGCGACACCACCGCCGCATAGTTGGCCTGCGCGGCCATGTCGATGGCGGCGCGCGTTTCAGTCAACGTGCCGATCTGATTCGGCTTGATGAGGATGGCGTTGGCGATCTGCTTGGCGATCCCCTCCGCGAATATCTTGGTGTTCGTCACGAACAGGTCGTCGCCCACGAGCTGCACCTTGCGGCCCAGTTTCTTCGACAGGATCGCCCAACCGTCCCAGTCGCCCTCGCTCATGCCGTCCTCCACCGTCACGATGGGATACTTCGCGACCAGGCCCGCGAGGTAGTCGGCGAACTCGCTCGAGTTGAACTGCCGGCCCTCCGATTCGAGATGGTATACGCCGTCCTTGTAGAATTCCGTGCTTGCCACGTCGAGGCCGAGATAGATGTCCCGGCCCGCGCGGTAGCCGGCCTTGTCGATGGCCTCGAGTATGACGGTGAGCGCCGCTTCGTTCGACGGAAGATCCGGAGCGAATCCGCCTTCATCGCCCACCGACGTGTTCAGGCCCTTGGCATGCAGCACCTTCTTCAGCGTGTGGAACACCTCCGCCCCGTAGCGCACGGCCTCCGACAACGTCGGGGCGCCGATGGGCAGGATCATGAACTCCTGAATGTCGACGCTGTTGTCCGCATGCGCGCCGCCGTTGATGATGTTCATCATCGGCACCGGCATGGTGAGCGCACCGTCCCCGCCCAGATGCCGGTACAGCGGCATTTTGCGCTCGCCCGCCGCCGCCCGCGCTGCGGCGAGCGATACGGCGAGAATCGCATTGGCGCCGAGATTCGACTTGTTCTCGGTGCCGTCCGCGGCGATCATCCTGGCATCGAGCGCGCCCTGATCCTGGACATCGAGACCGACCACCAGGTCGCGTATCGTGGAGTTCACGTGCACCGCGGCCTTCAGGACCCCCTTGCCCATGAACCGCTTCGCGTCGCCGTCGCGCAGTTCGACGGCTTCGCGCGAACCGGTCGATGCGCCCGAGGGCACCGCGGCGCGTCCGACGACGCCGCAATCCAGGATCACATCGGCTTCGACGGTGGGATTGCCGCGCGAATCGATGATTTCGCGGCCGCGGATATCGACGATACGGCTCATAGCTGGGATTCCTCGAAGGGTTTCTTTTTGACGGAATGATCGATCTCGACGAGGGTCGCGAGCAGCGACCCCATGCGATCGAGCGGCCATGCGTTGGGGCCGTCGGACAGCGCCCTCGCCGGATCGGGATGGGTTTCCATGAAGAGGCCGGAGATGCCGGCGGCGACCGCCGCGCGCGCCAGCACGGGGACGAATTCGCGCTGACCGCCGGAACTCGAACCCTGCCCGCCCGGCAACTGGACCGAGTGCGTGGCATCGAAGACCACCGGACATCCAATGTCGCGCATCACCGCCAGGGAGCGCATGTCGGACACCAGGTTGTTGTAGCCGAAGGAGAAGCCCCGTTCGCACACCATGATCTGCGCATTGCCGGTGGAGCGCGCCTTGTCGACCACGTTCTGCATCTCCCAGGGGGAGAGGAACTGTCCCTTCTTGATGTTCACCGGCTTGTTCTGCGACGACACGGCGAGGATGAAATTCGTCTGCCGGCACAGGAACGCCGGCGTCTGCAGCACGTCGACGACGCCGGCCACCTCGGCGAGCGGCGTGTCCTCGTGCACGTCGGTGAGCACCGGCACGCCGATCTGCGACCTGACCTTGGCGAGCGACTTGAGACCGGCCTCGATGCCGGGACCGCGGAAGCTCGACCCCGAGGAGCGATTGGCCTTGTCGAACGACGCCTTGAAGATGAAGGGAATGCCGAGCGCGGTGGTCATGTCGCGCAGCCGTCCGGCGACCTCGACGACCAACGCCTCGCTCTCGATCACGCAGGGGCCGGCAATCAAGAAGAGCGGGCGGTCGGGCCCGACCTCGAAGGCCCCGAGTTTCATGCCGTGGCGCGCCCGGGCTGCAGCGCGGCCCGGTATTCGCGCGCCGCACGGATGAAGCCCGTGAACAGCGGATGGCCGTCGCGCGGGGTCGAGGTGAACTCCGGATGGAACTGGCTGGCCACGAACCAGGGGTGATTCTTCAGTTCGACGAACTCCACCAGACCGTCGGCCGAAAATCCCGAGAAGATCATGCCGGCGGCCGCGAGCTCATCCAGATAATGATTGTTGAACTCGTAGCGATGGCGATGCCGCTCGAAGATCGATTCCTTGCCGTACAGCGAATGAACCCGCGAGCCCGGCACGAGGCGTGCCTCCTGGGCTCCGAGGCGCATGGTGCCCCCCATCTCGGACTTCTCGTCGCGCACCTGCTGCCCGCGCGCGAGATCCTGCCATTCGGTGATGAGCGCAACCACCGGATGATTCGTGGCGCGGTCGAATTCGGTGCTGTTGGCGTCCTTGAGCGACAGGACGTTGCGGGCGTACTCGATGATGGCGAGCTGCATGCCCAGGCAGATCCCCAGATACGGAATGCGGTTCTCGCGGGCGAAGCGGATGGCTTGAATCTTGCCTTCGATGCCGCGGTCGCCGAATCCCCCCGGCACCAGGATCGCATCCATCTTCTGCAGAGCCGCCGGCCCGGACCGCTCGATGTCCTGCGATTCGAAATAATGGATGTTCACCCGGGTGCGGGTCTTGATGCCGCCATGCATCAACGATTCGTTGAGGGAAATGTAGGAATCGCGGATCTGCACGTACTTGCCGACCATGCCGATGTCGACCACCGCCTCGGGATTCTGCTTCGCGGCAACCACGGCGCGCCAGTCCGACAGGTCGGTGGGCGGCACCTCGAGGCGCAGCTTGTCGACGACGATGTCGTCCAGATCCTGTTCGTGCAGCAGCATCGGAATCTTGTAGATGTCGTCCGAATCCACCGCCGAGATGACCGCGCGCTCCTCGACGTTCGTGAACAGCGCGATCTTGCGCCGCTGTTCGGCGGGCAGCTGGTCGGCGCAGCGGCACAGCAGGATGTCCGGTTGGATGCCGATGCCGCGCAACTCCTTCACGGAATGCTGCGTCGGCTTCGTCTTGATCTCACCGGAACCGCCCACCACGGGCACCAGCGTGAGATGCATGTACAGCACGTGGTTGCGTCCGAGTTCGACGCCCATCTGTCTGATGGCCTCGAGGAACGGCAGCGACTCGATGTCGCCCACCGTGCCGCCGATTTCGACCATGCAGACGTCGGCGTTGCCGGCGCCCATGCGAATCCGGTATTTGATCTCGTCGGTGATGTGCGGGATCACCTGGACGGTGGCGCCCAGATAATCGCCGCGGCGCTCCTTGGCGATGACCCGCTCGTAGATGCGCCCCGTGGTGAAATTGCTGTTGCGGCCGGTGGTCATGCGCACGAAGCGCTCGTAATGCCCGAGATCGAGATCGGTCTCCGTGCCGTCGGCCGTGACGAACACTTCGCCGTGCTGGAACGGGCTCATGGTCCCGGGATCCACGTTGATGTAGGGATCCAGCTTCACCATGCTGATCTTCAATCCGCGCGCCTCGAGGATGGCGCCCAGGGACGCCGAGGCGATGCCCTTGCCGAGCGAGGAAACCACGCCGCCGGTGACGAAAACGAATCGAGTCATGTTTGAGTCACCGCCGATGAAAGAGGTTGACACGCGCGATGCCGCAAACCACGCGCGGAGCAACGATGCCAGAGAGATATTGGGAATTCGACGGGAATTCAGGTTACCAGATTGCGTCGCGGGCGACAATGGACATCGCGCCCGGGCGGACCCTTGCGCGAGCGCGCCGACCTCACACCAACGGCGGCGAGTCGCGCCACTCGCAGCCCACGCCAAACATCCCGTCGGCGACGCACCAGCGCGCATCCTGCCAAAGATCGCCCACGGCGATGAGCTCATCCCCCGCGTAAAGCAGCGGCAATGCGTCGCGCATCCACGGCAGGACGCCCAGGGACTGGCACAGGTGCTGCACGCTCTGCGTCCTTGCGCGCAGCTGCGGCCGGAGCGACTCGCCCCCGCGGCGGCGGCGCACCCCGAGAGTCGACGGCAGGCGTGCGGGATCCAGGCCGCCCCGCTGCGGCGTGAAGGTGAGCCGGCCGAGTCCCTCACCGAGGAGGAGCACGGGTTGCGATTCGGGGCGCCACTCGCATTGCGCCGCGATCCGCGGCGGATGCGCCGCCGTGAGAAACAGCCGGTCGCGGTACCGCCGCAGGGCGTGCCCGCCCCACGCCACCCGCGGGAGGTGATCGGCATGCGCATGGAGCATCTGGCGCAGCGCCTCGGCGAGACGTGCCGTCGACGGCGGCGTCACGGCGCGCGCCGCCATCCAATACCGCAGCGCATTCACCTGCTCGCCGGCCCCCAGCGCCCGCAGGCCCGCCACCGACAGCGCCTCGCCGTCGCGCAAAGCCCGCACGGTCCGCGCGGCCGCGGCGTCCAGCAGCGCCTGCGCCTCCGCGGCATGCCGCGCACTGCGCGACAGGGCGAGGGCCGCACCGGGCCAGCGCTCCTCGAGCAGCGGCCACAGCCGCTCGCGCAAATAGACGCGGTCGAAGCGCGGATCGAGATTCATCGGATCGGTCACCGGGAGGACGCCCGCGGCGGCGCCGAACCGCCCCAGCGCCGCTTGCGCCACGTCGAGCAGCGGCCGCAGATGCCAGCCCTCGCCCAGGGGCCGGCACACGGGCATCGCCGACATGCCCTTCACGCCGGCGCCGCGCAGCAACTGCAGCAGCAGGGTCTCGGCCTGATCCTCCGCATGATGGGCGGTCAGCACGCACTCGCCCGGGGCGAGCCGGCGGGCGATGCCGGCGTAGCGCGCGTCGCGCGCCGCGGCCTCGAGCGACTCGCCCGCGGCGCACTCGACCGTCACCTTGACGACCTCGAGCGGCACGTGCAATCGCCGGCACAGCGCGTGGCACGCTGCAACGAACGCATCGGCCGCCGGCTGCATGCCGTGATCGACGTGCAGGGCGCGCACCGGCAGCCCGCGAAACGATCCGAGCACGGGATCCGCGAGTGCCGCGAGCAACGCGGCGGAATCGGCGCCGCCGCTCAACGCCACCACCAGTCCAGTGGCCGCCGCGGGCGTGTGCGCCTCCAGCACGGCGCGCAGGGAGGCCGCCGAAAAGGTCATGTCGGAATCTCAAGGATCCCGGAATACCCCAAAGCCCCGCACCCGAGCCTGGCGGGCATCCAGCAAGGTCGTGACCGGCTGGTTACATAGTTCGGCCAAGTGTCTGACCATGCTGGTCTTCAGGGTCTCCGCCATGGCCTGCGGATCGCGATGCGCCCCGCCATGAGGCTCCTTCAGGACGTCGTCGACCAGGCCCAGCTTCTTCAACCGCTCCGCGGTGCCGCCCATGGCATCCGCGGCAATCTCCTTGCGCTCCGTGCTCTTCCAGAGGATCGACGCACAGCTCTCCGGGGAAATCACGCCATACACGCTGAACTGGAGCATGATGAGGCGATCGCAGACGCCGATGGCCAGCGCCCCCCCCGAGCCGCCTTCGCCGATCACCACGGAGAGGACGGGCGCCGCCAGGTTCGACATTTCGAACAGATTTCTCGCAATGGCCTCGCTCTGACCCCGCTCCTCCGAGCCGATGCCGGGATAGGCGCCCGGCGTATCGATCAGCGTCACCACCGGAATCCGAAAGCGCTCGGCCATGTGCATCAGCCGCAGTGCCTTGCGGTAGCCCTCGGGTTTCGGCATGCCGTAATTGCGCCGCACCCGTTCCTTGGTGTCCCGGCCCTTCTGCTGGCCGATCAGCATGACGGGGATACCCTCCAGCCGCGCCAGGCCGCCGACGATGGCGAGATCGTCGCTGTACATGCGATCGCCGTGCAGTTCGTGCCAGTCGGTGAAGATCATCGAGATGTAGTCGAGCGTGTAGGGACGCTGCGGATGGCGCGCCAACTGCGTGATCTGCCACGGCGACAGATTCGCAAAAATGCTGTTCGTGAGCGCCCGGCTCTTCGATTGCAGGCGCTTGATCTCCTCCGAGATGTTGACGCTGGCATCGCTGCCCAGGAACTTGAGCTCTTCGATCTTGGCCTCGAGCTCCGCAATGGGTTGTTCAAATTCCAGAAAATTCATCGCCATGAAGACGTTTCCTCGCCGCGCGCATCATTTCGCGGACCATACACCAAATACCAGCCGTCGCGCCCGACCAAGGCGGATAATTTATCCAGCAACTCACGGGTCGGCCGCACCGACCAGGCATCGCCCAGATTCAGCCGGCCCGAATACTCCGGGCGGCTGACGACCACGCTCACACCGCAGGGTCCCCGCAGATACGGCTTCAACAGGTCCTCGAACCGGTTCAGACCGAGCGGCCCGTCGAAGGCCTCGGGCCAGCGCAGCCACAGGCGCCGTGCGAAGCGTTCGCGCGCGCGGTCGATGTCCATGAGCGACTTCGCCTGCAGGCGCCAGGCCTCGATGAAGTCGTCGTAGCGCAGCAACCCATCCACCACCAGGATCGCATCCTTGACGATGATGTCGCGGTGCTGCTGGAAGGTTTCCTCGTACAGGCTCACCTCGAGACGTCCGCTCCGATCGTCGAGTATCAACGTGACCCGATTTGGCCGCCGCCGGATCTCCAGGACCAGGCCCGCAACGGTCGCCGGCTTGCCGGCCGTCCAGGTCCGTTCGCCTCCCGGACCCGGCTTCGCTGCGGCCGGCTTCGGGCCGCCCACGTCCGAAAGGCGCGCACCGACCAGGAATTTCAGATCGGGCTCGTAAGGCGTGATCGGATGGCCGGTCAGGAACAGACCGAGCGTCTCGCGCTCGCCCGCCAGCCGCTGTGCCTCCGACCAGTCGTCCACGTGCGCATCCTCCGTGGCGGCGAGGCCGAACAAATCGACCTGGCCGACGCTCATCGCCCGCGAGTTTTGTTCGCCGAGATGCACGGCCCGATCGAGCTGGGCGGTCAGGGACGCCCGATTGGCACCGATCCGGTCCAGGCTTCCGCAGCGGATCAGGGCCTCGAATACGCGCCGGTTGACCCGCTGGAGATCCACCCGCCGGCACAGGTCGGGAAGGCTCTGGTAGGGGCCGTGGGCGGTGCGCTCCTCGATGATCGCCTCCACCGCCGAGGCGCCGACGCCCTTGATGGCGCCCATGCCGTAGCGGATGCTCCGGGCTCCGGACACCTTGAAGGCGAACAGCGACTCGTTCACGTCCGGCGGCTCGACGACCAGCCCCATGCTCGCGCATTCATCGATGAGGGTGACCACCTTGTCGGTCTTGTCCATGTCGGCGGAGAGCACGGCCGCCATGAAGGCGGCCGGATGATGCGCCTTCAACCATGCCGTCTGATAGGACAAGAGCGCATAGGCGGCGGAATGCGACTTGTTGAAGCCGTAGCCCGCGAACTTCTCCATCAGGTCGAAAATCATCGTCGCCTGCGTCTCGGGGACCCCGCGGACCACGGCTCCGCTCACGAACACCGAACGCTGCTTGGCCATCTCTTCGGGCTTCTTCTTGCCCATGGCGCGCCGCAGAAGATCCGCGCCGCCCAGCGTGTAGCCGGCGAGGATCTGCGCGATCTGCATGACCTGTTCCTGGTAGAGGATCACCCCGTAGGTGGCCTCGAGCGCCGGTTTCAGGTCCGGATGCAGGTAGTCGATGGTCGCGCCGCTGCGGTCGTGCTTGCGCGCGATGAAATCATCGACCATGCCGGATTGCAGGGGTCCCGGACGGAACAGGGCGACCAGGGCCACGATGTCGCCGAAGCGATCGGGCTGGAGGCGGCGGATGAGGTCCTTCATGCCGCGCGATTCGAGCTGGAATACCGCGGTCGTTTTGCAGCTCTTCAACAGCTGGTATGTCGGCGCATCGTCCATCGGCAGCGCCGACATGACGAGCGGCGGCTCGCCCGCCCCATGGCGCGCGGCATTGATGTCGCGCACCGCCCAATCGATGACGGTGAGCGTCCGCAGCCCCAGGAAGTCGAACTTGACGAGGCCGGCGGCCTCGACGTCGTCCTTGTCGAACTGGGTGACCGGCGTGGTGCTGCCGTCTTCGCAGTAGAGCGGCGTGAAATCGGTGAGCACCGACGGCGCGATGACGACGCCCCCCGCGTGGGTTCCGGCATTGCGGGCAAGCCCCTCGAGCGTGCGGGCGAGATCGATCAGTTCGTGAACGTCCTCGTCGGCCTCGTACAGGCGCCGCAGCTCCTCCTCCTGGGTCAGGGCCTTGTCGAGCGTGATGCCGATTTCGAACGGAATGAGCTTCGCGATCTTGTCGACGTAGCCGTAGTTGTGGCCGAGCACCCGGCCGACGTCGCGGACCACGGCCTTGGCCGCCAGCGTGCCGTAGGTGATGATTTGCGAGACCCGCTCGCGGCCATATTTGTTGGCCACGTACTCGATGACGCGATCGCGCCCCTCCATGCAGAAATCCACGTCGAAGTCCGGCATGGACACCCGCTCGGGGTTCAAGAACCTCTCGAACAACAGGTCGTGCTCGATCGGATCCAGATCGGTGATACCGAGCACGAACGCCACCAGGGAGCCGGCCCCCGACCCGCGGCCGGGACCCACCGGCACCCCGTTCTCGCGAGCCCAGCGGATGAAGTCGGCCACGATCAAGAAATACCCGGCGAACCCCATCGAGCAGATGACGCCGATTTCGAGCGACAGCCGCTCGGCATACGCCGCCGGTTCGGGCGCCGTGCCGCGCAGCGCCCTCGCCTGCGCGAACCGCGCCTCGAGGCCGCGCTGCGACTCCTCGCCCAAGAACTGCTCGGTGGTGCTGCCGGCCGGAACGGGATAGGCGGGCAGCATCGACGAACCGAGCTTGATCTCGAGCGAACAGCGCTTGGCGACCTCGACGGTGTTGGCGAGCAGTCCGGGCGCATCGGCGAAGAGTTCGGCCATTTCCGCCGGCGTCTTGAGATATTGTTCCTCCGAATAGCGCCGCGGACGGCTGGCATCGGCGAGCAGGGCGCCGTCGTGGATGCATACCCGCGCCTCGTGCGCCTCGAACTCCGGGCGGCTCAGGAAGCGCACGTCGTTGGTCGCGACCGCGGCAACGCCGCGCTCCCGGGCCAGATCGAGCACCGCCTCCGTGTACCCCTGCTCGCCGGCCCGACCCGTGCGCTGAACTTCCAGATAGAAGCGGTCGCCGCACAGCCCCTGCCATCGCGCGAGGCAGCGTGCCGCCTCCTCGTCCTTGCCGCGGCCAAACGCCTGGCCGATATCGCCCTCCTGCCCCCCGGACAGCACGATCAACCCCTGCAGCATCGCGGGCTGCAGCCATTGCCGGTCCAGCATCGGCGCACCGCGCTGCTGTCCCTCGAGGAAGGAGCGGGTCACCAACTGGGTCAGGTGCCGGTATCCGATGAGGTTCTGGCACAGGAAGACGACCCGCGACGGCGCCGCGCGGTCCGGCTCGCGGATCCAGGCGTCGACTCCGATCAGCGGCTTGATGCCGGCGCTCTGCGCCTCCTTGTAGAATTTGACCATCGCAAACAGGTTGCTCTGGTCCGTCAGCGCCACCGCCGGCATGCCCGCGGCCGCGACGGCCGCCATCAATTCGGGCACGCGCACGATGCCGTCGAGCAGCGAGTACTCGGTGTGGAGCCGCAAATGGACGAACTGCGGCAACGCCTCAAATCTCCAGGGCGGCCACCGGCGCGAACGAACGCCGATGCAGCGGACACGGTCCGTGCTCCGTCAACAGGCGGCGATGC
The DNA here is from genome assembly GCA_037445285.1 of Nevskiaceae bacterium. GTDB lineage: Bacteria > Pseudomonadota > Gammaproteobacteria > Steroidobacterales > Steroidobacteraceae > Bog-1198. The sequence goes on from JBBIKV010000036.1 coordinate 10,102, forward strand.
AACGCGGTGGCATAGCCCTTGTGACTCGAGAAAGCATATTGAGGATAAAGCGTATGCATTTGATCCATATAATGATCTCTGGCGGTCTTTGCCAGTATCGATGCCGCGCTGATGGCCGCCTCGGTGGCGTCCCCCCCAACGATGGCGCGGCCCCGCATCACCCCGCCCAATCCGCCGAGCTGTGGCAGGCGGTTGCCGTCCACGAGCAGCAGGTCCGGGCGCCGGGCCATCGACAGAACCGCCCGGCGCATCGCCAGGAACGTGGCCTGCAGGATGTTGAGCGAGTCGATCTCCGCCGCATCCGCCCATCCGATTCCGACACATTGCGCGCGCCGCCGAATGGTAACGCTTAGCCGCCGGCGCGTCTCGGCGGAGAGCACCTTGGAATCCGCCAAGCCGGAAATCGGACGGTCGGGATGCAAAATCACCGCCGCCGCGACCACCGGCCCCGCCAGGGGCCCCCGCCCGGCCTCGTCGACCCCCGCCACGCACTCGCTCATGGCGGCAGGGCCCCCACACCGCCGCCCGCGGCGGACGCGCGGCGCCGATTCACGAGGGCGAGCACGGCGTGTGCCGCCCGGGCGCTCGCGTCGCGCCTGAGCTGCGCATGGATTCCCGCGAACTCCCGCTCGAGCGCCTGCCGCCGCGGCGTGTCGTCAAGCCACATCAAGAGCTCCGCTGCGATCGACTCGGGGACGATCTCACCTTGAAAATATTCACCGACGACGCGCCGATCCGCAAGCAGATTTGGCTGGGCGAAGAACTTCGATTTCACCAGCTTCAGACGCCCGATGATCCAGGCCGTCAGGGCCCCCAGACGGTACACCACGACCATCGGGCGCTTGCACAACGCCGCCTCCAGACTCGCCGTTCCGGACGCCACCAGCACCACGTTCGCCGCGGTCAGCGCCGTTTGCGCCCGGCCGTCCAACAGCGTGACCCGCACCCCCGGGGCGAAGCGCGCGAGCGCCGCGGCGAAGAGGTCGCGGGCCACGGCATTCGCCATGGGCGCGATCAGCACGAGCGCGGGGCGCAGGGCCGCCAGGTGGCGTGCCGTCGCGGCAAAATCGGCGGCGAGCCGCGTCACCTCGCCGCGGCGGCTGCCCGGCAGCAGCGCGACGACTTGATCCTCGTCGGCAAGCCCCAGCGCCGTGCGTGCCCCCCGGCGGTCCGCCTCGAGCGGGATGGCGTCCGCCAACGGGTGCCCGACGAACTCGGCCGGCACCCCCTGGCCGTCGTAGAAGCGCTTCTCGAAGGGCAGCAGACACAGCACCAGATCGATCGACGCCTGCATCCCCTGCACCCGGTTCTGGCGCCAGGCCCACACTTGCGGGCTCACGTACTGCACGGTGGGAATACCGGCGGCATGGATGTGCCGCGCCAGCCGCAAATTGGTGTCCGGTGCATCGATTCCGACGAAGACGTCCGGCCTCGCGAGGACGAACTCGCGCCGCAGCCGCGCGAGCAGCCGCGCCAGGCGGGGCAGGTCGCGCAGGATTTCGAACAGTCCCATCACGGCGAGCGATTCGGACGGCTCCCACACCTCACAGCCGGCCGCGCGCATCTTCGGGCCGGCGACTCCGAAGAACTGGGCATCCGGCGCCAGCCGGCGCAGCGCCAGGATCAGACCGGCGCCAAGCGTGTCGCCTGACGCCTCCCCCGCCACCAGACCGACCCGCAGCGGCATGGGCATCGGGTCAGCGGACGATGCTGCGGGAGCTGCGTCTGATGAAGTCGACGAACGGCCGGATCTCCTCCTGGGTGAGGGCCGCCTCGTCGAGCTGCTCGAGCGCCGCCTTCAATTTCAGGCCCGACCGGTACAGCACGCGATAGGCGCGCCGGATGTTGCGGATCTGCCCCTGCGTGAATCCGCGCCGCTTCAACCCCTCGGCATTCACACTGTGAGGCACCGCCGGCCGCCCGACCGCCATGACGTAGTTCGGAACGTCCCGGGTCACGGCCGCGTTGTGCGCGATGAATGCGTGCGCCCCGACCTTCGTGTGTTGATGGACCGCGGACAGCCCCCCCATGTTCACCCAGTCGCCGATCTCCACGTGACCTCCGAGCGTCGCACAGTTGGCCATGACGATCTGGTTTCCGAGCCGGCAATCGTGCGCGACGTGCGAGTAGGCCATCAGCAGGTTGTCGCTGCCGATGCGCGTCACGCCCTCGTCGTGCACGGTGCCGCGGTTGACCGTGACGCATTCGCGGATCACGTTGCGATCGCCGATCTCGAGACGAGTCGGTTCGCCCTTGTATTTCTTGTCCTGCGGTGCGTCGCCGATCGAGGCGAACTGGAAGATCTTGTTGCCGGCGCCGATGCGGGTCGCTCCACCGATCACCACATGGGGTCCGATCCACGTGCCGGCGCCGATCGTCACTCCGGGTCCGATGACGCTGAAGGGTCCCACTTCGACGTCGGACGCAATCTGCGCTTGCGGCGATATCACCGCGCGCGAGTCGATCATCCCGCATCCCCCGTCGGCGCCGCCGTCCTGGTCTCGGGCGCCACCATGATCTCGGCCGACGCCACCTCATGATTGTCCACCTCGGCGATGCACGCGAACTTCCAGATCCCCTTGAAGGCGCGCTTCAGGACCACCTTGAGGATGAGCTGATCGCCCGGTTCGACCGGCTTGCGGAAGCGGGCATTGTCGATCGCGACGAAATAGAAGCGGGTGTCGTTGTCGGGGATGACGTTCACCGTCTTGAACGCGAGGATACCGGAGGCCTGCGCCAGCGCCTCGATGATCATCACGCCCGGCATCACGGGGCGATGCGGGAAGTGGCCCGGGAAAAACGGCTCGTTGAAGGTCACATTCTTGAGTGCATGCACGTATTTGCCCGGGACGCAGGCCAGCACGCGATCCACCAGCAAGAACGGATACCGGTGCGGCAACTGCCGCATGATCGCTTCGATATCCATCTTGAAGGGTTCCGACATCATCGCTCCTTTTCACCAAACCGTCTTAAGTAGGCCACCATGCGCCGCCATGCCCGCGTTTCGACCGTCGGCATGCCGCTCGAGTAGCTGCCCGCCTCCCGGATCGAGGCGCTCACCAGGCTGCAGCCGGTGATGGTCACGTCGTCCGCGATCGTCAAATGTCCCGCGAATCCCACCATCCCGCCGATCATGCACCGCCGGCCGATCGTCGTGCTGCCCGAGATTCCGGTGCAGGCGGCGATCGCCGTATGGGCGCCGATCACCACGTTGTGGGCGACCTGGATCTGATTGTCCAATTTTGCGCCATTCTCGACGACCGTGTCGCCGATCGCGCCCCGATCGATGGTGGTGTTGGCGCCGATTTCCACATCGTCGCCGATCCGGACACTTCCGACCTGCGGCACCTTGACCCAGGCGCCCGCATCGGGAGCGAAGCCGAAGCCATCCGCGCCGAGGACCGCGCCCGTGTGCAGCAGGCAGCGGTCGCCGACCTGCACCCCGGGATACAGGGTCACCCGGGACATCAGCTGGCTGTCGGCTCCGACCCGCACCCCGGTCTGCAAGGTGCAGCCCGCGCCGATCTGCACGCGCTCCCCCAGTTCGACGCCGGCCTCGATGACGCACAGCGGCCCCACCGTGGCGGTCGGCGCGATGCGGGCGTCGCCCGACACCACCGCGCTCGGATGCACCCCGGCCGGCGCCGGTGTCCGCGGATAGAGCAGGGTCGCGATGCGCGCATACGCCAGGTAGGGATTCGGGTCGACCAGGGCCGCGACCGGACAGTCCTGCGCCACGGCGGCCGTGACGACGACCGCGGTCGCCCGCGTCGAGCCCAGATGCCTGCGGTACCTGGAATTGGCCAAAAAGCTGAGCGAGTCCGGCCCCGCGTGGGACAGCGTCGCCACGTGCGACACCCGCAGGCCTGGGTCGCCGCGCAACTCCAATCCGTACCGTACGGCGAGTTCGCCTAAGCTGTAGTCCCCTGGCACGTGCGCAACACCCTCGGGAGCCAGTCTGGGCGGCCCACGCGGCCGGCGTCCCTCGTTGTCGTTATTTCGGGGGCGCGGCGGTCTTGCCGGCGGCGGGCGGCGCCGAGGAGGCCGGCAGCGTGGTCGGCTTCGTCGCCAGCACGGCCAGGACGTTGGCGGTGATGTCGAGCGGGCCCTTCGCGAAGAACACGCCGTCGCCCAGCACCAGATCGTAGCCCTGGGCGCTCGCATAGCCCTGGATCTCGGTCACCAGGTAGCGCTGCACCTTGCCGATCTCCTCGTTGCGCCGGGTCGACGCATCGTCCTGGAACTCGCTGGCCTTGCGCTGGAACTCGCGCTGCTGGTCACGCAACCCCTTCTCCGCCTTCGCGCGGTCGGCTTCCGACATCACGGCGCCTTCCTTCTGCAGTTTTTCGTCCTTGGCCTTGAGGTCGTTCTGCATGGTCAGCAGGTCCCGGCGGCGCGGCGCGAACTCGTTCTCGAGCGATTGCATCGCCGTCTTGGTCTGCGGCGCCTCCTCCAGCAGCTTCTGAAAATTCACGACGCCCATTTTGACTTCCGCGCTGGCCGTTTGTGCGCCGAGGAGGCCGAACAAGCAAAGAGCCAAGAAGGGGATGCTGCGATTGAAAGTCGACATGTTGATCTTTAGGACCTCGAGTGATTGTGGGTCAAAACGCCTGACCGATGGAAAACTGAAAACGCTCCGTCTCGTCGTAGAATCTCACCGTGTCGCCGGCATAGGCATTCAAGGGGATGCCGTACGAGAACCGGAACAAACCCAGCGGCGCGAGCCACTGCACCGCAATGCCGGTCGATCGTTTCAGATTACCATAACTGAAGTGGTAATTGACCGGGGTGATGTCGTCGAGGCCGTAGAATTTGACCTTGTTGCCGGTCTGGAACACGTTCCCCATGTCGTAGAACCAGCTGACCCGGGCGGCGCTCTTCCACTTGTCCGGGACCGGGAAGATCATCTCCAAGCGGTTGACCACCCGGAAATTCCCGCCGAAGGGGTTGCCCAGGCCGATGTTGTCCCTGGGCCCGAGGGTGCTCTCCCGGAAACCGCGCACGCTGTCCGGGCCGCCGGCGAAATAATTCAAATACGGGGGCAGGGAGGTCGTCCGGCCGAGCGGCGCCGCGTAGTCCACCGAGGAGTTGAGCGACAGCAGCCATTTGCGCCAGATCGGGATGTATTGCAGGAACTGGAAGTTCGTGGCGTAGTACTGCACCCTGCTCAGGGGCAGGGTGTAGCGGCCCGAGACCGCCAGATGCATGCCGCGGTCCGCGAACAGGGCGCGGTTGCGGGTGTCGAAATTCCATCCGAGCGTGAGTTCGTAGGTGTAGAAATCGGAGCCGTAGACGGTGTAGGGGTTGTCCAGCGAGTTGATGATGCCGTCGCCGTTGGTGTCCTCGAGCTGGCGCTGGAACGTCCCGCCGTTCGCCTTCACCCAGTCGACCGACTGCTGCGAGCTGTACCCTTGCGAGACCACCAGCGTGTTCTTGTTCGCGGACACGCCCGCCTGCAGGTACTGGTATTCCGTGATCGGGTAGGACCACTGCTCGGCGGCGGTGATCTGCTTGGTCGAAAACGCCGACGAGGCCGCCACGAACTGCGTGATGTCACGGTAGGAGATGGAGGTGGTGCGCGCCACGCCGTCTATGGTCGTGTACGGATTCGTGTGCGAGAACGTATACGACTTGCTGAACGCGCCCGCATTGATCTCGAGCGCGATGCGGTCGCCGGTGCCCATGAAGTTGCTGTGGACGAAATTGCCGTTCAGGCTGAACCGCTGGGCCTGCGAATAGCCGATGCCGCCGCCGAACTGTCCCGGCAGGCCCTCCTTGATGTTGTAGTCGACGTCCACCAGGTCCGCGCTGCCGGGCACCGGCTTGTTCTCGAACTCCACCTTCTCCACATAGGGAAGCCGCTGCAGGCGCTCCTTCGAACGCTCGATCGCGGAATTGGACAGCCAGCCGCCCTCGAGCTGGCGCATCTCGCGGCGCAGCGTCTCGTCGTTGATGGCGGTGATGTTGTTGAAATTGATGTGGCGCACGTAGACGCGGTTGCCGGGTTCGATGAAGAACGTGAGCGACACCGTCTTCTTCTCGTTGTCCGGCGTCGGCACCGGGTCGATCTTGGAAAACGCGTAGCCGTCGGCGCCCAGCCGGTAGCTCATCAATTCCTGGGAGCTCGTCACGGCCTTGCGCGAGAAGATGTCGCCCGGCTTGATGAGCAGCAGCTTGCGCAGGTCCGCCTCGGGAACGACCATGGTCCCCGCGAGCTTGATCTCCGACACCTTGAACACGTCGCCCTCGTTGACGTTCACGGTGATGAACATGTCGTCCTTCTCGGGCGCGATGGTCACCTGGGTCGACTCGATCTGAAAGTTCGCGTAACCGCGGTCCATGTAATAGGAGCGCAGCTTCTCCAGGTCGCCGGTCAGCGACTCCTTCGAATAGCGGTCGTCCTGCTTGTACCAGGACAGCCAGTTCGGCGTCTTCAGCTCGAAGCCCTGAAGCACGTCCTTTTCCTTGAATTTGGTGTTCCCGACCAGGTCGATCTGCTCGATCTTGGCGCGCTTGCCCTCCTTGATGTCGACCACCACGTCGACCTTGTTGCCGGGCAGATCGGTGATCTTGGTGTCGACGCGCACGGCGTATTTGCCGCGGCTGAAATACTGGTCGGTAAGATATTGCTTCACCTCGTCGAGCACCGACCGGTCGAAGGTCTTGCCCGTGGCAAGACCGACGTTGCGCAGGCTCTTCTGCAGATCCTCGGTCTTGATGTCCTTGTTGCCCTTGATCTCGAACTTCGCGATCGACGGACGCTCGATGACCACGACCAGGAGGGTGTTGCCGTCGCGGCGCAGTTCCACGTCGCGAAAGAACCCGGTGGCATACAGGGCGCGCATCGCCTCGCCGATGCGCTGACCGTCCAGGTGGTCGCCGATGTTCACCGGCAGGTAGTTGAACACCGTGCCTTCCGAGATTCTCTGCAATCCCTCGACGCGAATATCTCCCACGGTGAAGGATTCTTGTGCGGCCGGTGCCGGGGCCTGAGCCCGGACCACGGCGCCCAGCGGCTGGATGGCGAGAGCCACCAGCCCGAAAAGCCTTAAATCAGGCCGCACGCGACAACGACCGGCTGCAATCTCGATGAATCATGATATCCCGTTAGTTCAAATGCCTGGAGATGTCGTTGTAGAACGCGAGGCTCATCAAAACGACCAGCAAGGCAATCCCCACTTGTTGACCAAAATTCTGCGCGCGCTCGGACACCGGGCTGCCCTTCACCGCCTCGACCAGCTGGTAGACGATCTGCCCGCCGTCCAGCAGCGGCACCGGCATCAGGTTGAGCACCCCCAGGCTGACGCTGATGATCGCCAGGAAGCCGAGGAACGCCGTCACCCCGAGATAGGCGCTGATTCCCGCGAACTCGGCGATGCTGATGGGTCCGCTGATGTTCTTGGCCGACACCTGGCCGTCGACGATGCGCCACAGCATCTGCACCGTGAGCGAGGACATCTCCCAGGTCTTGCCGACGCCCAGAACCACCGCATCGACCGGCCCCGCCCGCCGCATCACCACGGACCCGGGGGGCCACGTGCGCGCACCCTCCTGCAGCGTGATCCCGAGCCGGCCCACCGGCCGGTCCCGCTCCAGCACCCGCGCCACGGCCGCTACGATACGCAATCGCGCGCCGCTCCGCTCCACTTCGATCGATATATCTCGTCCCGGCGAGCCGCTCACGAGGGCGACGAAGTCCGCCATGTTGACCACGGGCCGCCCATCCACCGACATCACCCGGTCGCCGGCGCGCAACCCCGCGCGTCCGCCCGGGCTGTCCGCGGGGGCCGCCTGGATCAACGTGGCGGCGCTCCAGGTCGCGAGGTCGAAGCCAAGCCCCGGCAACAGCCTGCCGGGCTCGGTCAGGGCGCGGCGGTCATCCGTGACCCGCAGCGTGAGCGTGCGCTCGCTGCCGTAGCGCCGCACGGTGAGGGGAATCACGCCGTCGCCGGAGAACTGCCGGATCAGCCCGATCTGCAGGGCCTCGATGTCATCGATGGGCCGGTCGCCGACCCGCACGATTTCATCGCCCCGCTGGAGGCCGGCGACGGCCGCGGGACTGTCGAGACGGACCTGGCCGACGAGGGGTTTGACGATCTGGGTGCCGGCCATCGCGAGCACGGCATACAACACCGAGGCGAATATCAGGTTCATGGCGGGGCCGGCGAGCAGCACCGCGACGCGCTGCGCGACGGGCCGGCGGGTGAACGAGCGGTGCAGCTCCGCAGGAAGGACCTCCCCCTCCCGCTCGTCGAGCAGCTTCACGTAACCGCCCAGCGGGATAGCCGCGATGCAGTACTCCGTGCGATCGGCGTCGGAGCCCACCCGCATCCACAAGGGCTTGCCGAAGCCGATGCTGAATCGCAGCACCTTGAATCCGAGCTTCTTCGCGACCCAGTAATGGCCGAACTCGTGAACCGCCACCAATATGCCGATGGCCACCAGGAAGGCGGCGATGAAAATCAAAATTTTCATGCGAGGGCTCCAGCGCGTCGATCGATCAAGGCCGACGCGGCACGGCGCGCGGCGGCATCGGCTTGCAATACGTCATCCAGGGCCCTGACCGCGGACGAGTCGAGGCGCTGCAACACTTGGTCAATGACCGTGGCGATGCCGGTAAAGTTCAAGCGGCGGTCGAGAAAGGCCTGCACGGCGACCTCGTTGGCGGCGTTCAGCACGGCCGGTGCCGTGCCCCCGGCGCGGGCCGCCGCCCGCGCGAGACCCAGGCTGGGGAAACGCTCATCGTCGGGAGGCTCGAAATCCAGGCGCCCGATCTGCGCGATGTTCAGGCCCTGCACGCCCGAAGCCACCCTCTCCGGCCACGCCAGCGCCTGTGCGATGGGTGTGCGCATGTCGGGCGCACCCAGCTGCGCCAGCAGGGAACCATCGGCATACTCGACCAGCGAATGCACCAGGCTCTGCGGATGCACGACCACGTCGACCTTCGATTCGGGCAGCCCGAACAACAGGGTCGCCTCGATGACCTCGAGTCCCTTGTTCATGAGCGTCGCCGAGTCCACGGAAATCTTGCGGCCCATCTTCCATTTGGGATGATTGCACGCCTCGTCGGGGGTCGCCGCCGCCAGGGTGGCCGGATCCGCCAGACGGAAGGGGCCGCCCGACGCGGTGAGGATGACGCGGTTCACGCCGCTCGCGGCCGCACCGGGCAGATAGTTGGCGGGCATGCATTGAAAAATCGCATTGTGCTCGCTGTCGATCGGGATGAGTTCGGTGCCCGCCCGCTGCACCTCCTCCATCAGCAGCCGCCCCGCCATCACCAGCGATTCCTTGTTGGCGAGCAGCACCCGCTTGCGCGCGCGCACCGCCGCCAGGGTCGGCAGCAGCCCCGCGGCGCCGACGATCGCCGCCATGACCATGTGCACGTCGTCGCCGGCCACGGCGGCGGCCAGCGCCTCCACGCCGCTTTCGACACGGGTCTTCGAGCCGCACCGTTCGAGCGCCTCGCGCGCCCGTGCCGCGGCGGCCGGATCGACCAGCACCACGACGGCCGGCTCGAAGCGCCGCGCCTGTTCCACGACCGGTTCCCAGCTGCTGAAGGCGCCCAGCATGGCCACGCGAAAACGCTCGGGATGCAGGTCGACGACGGCCAGCGTGCTGCGGCCGATGCTGCCCGTGCAGCCGAGAATCGCGATGCCGCGCGGCGCGCTCATGCGATCGCCCCGGAGCCGAACAGGCCGAGGGCGTACAGCGGGGCGGCGGCGGTCACGCTGTCGATCCGGTCCAGGATCCCGCCGTGTCCCGGCAGGAGGTTGCCGCTGTCCTTGAGGCCGGCCGACCGCTTGAACATGCTCTCGGTCAGGTCGCCGATCACGGAGAAGAATCCGATCGCGGTGCCGAAGAGCACGCCCTGCACGACCGGCAGTCCGAAATGCAGGGTGCCGGCGAGGGCGACCGCGGCCACCGCGGCGAGTCCGCCGATCGCGCCCTCCCAGGTCTTCCCGGGGCTCACCAGCGGCGCCAGTTTGTGCCGGCCGAGGCTGCGCCCCACGAAGTACGCGCCGATGTCGGCGGCGAACACCAGCAACAGCATCCACAGCACCATCTCGGGACCGCGCGCGAAACCCCGCGCCGCCGTCTGCACCCGGGCGAGCGCGATGAACGCGGGCACCAGCACCGGCACTCCGCAGACCAGCGCCAACGCCGGGCTGCGCCGGGACGGCGCCGCCACGAGCCAGAGGAAGGCGATCACCCACCACAGGCAGGCGGCGCCGAGCAGCATCAGAAGATGTGTCGGCTCGCGGGTCCACAGCCAGCACAATCCCAATACGGCGCCGACGCCGAGCGCGTAGGCGAGCCGCGCGGCGCGGTGGCGCAATGCGCCGAAGCCGGCCCATTCCCAGGCGGCGAGCATCAGGACGGCGGCGAACAGCAGCACGGTCCCGCGCGGCGGCAGCCAGAACAGGCCGGCCAGCAGTGCCAGTCCGAGGACCGACGCCGTGAGGATGCGGACCCTAAGCATCGGCGTTGGCCGCCAGTTGCGCGGAGGTCTTGCCGAAGCGCCGCTCGCGCTCGCGGAAGAACTGGAACGCGGCATCGAGCTGCGCGGCGCCGAATTCCGGCCACAACACGTCGGTGAAATACATCTCGGTGTAGGCGAGGTTCCACAACAAAAAATTGCTGATGCGCTGTTCCCCGCCGGTGCGGATCAGCAGATCCGGATCGGGAGTGCCGGCGAGCGCGAGGCGCGCGGCGAGGTGGGATTCGCCGATCTCCGAGGGCCGCAGCAGCCCGGCCGCGGCGTCGGCCGCGAGCGCCCGGCAGGCCTGGGTCAGGTCCCATCTGCCGCCGTAGCCCAGTGCCACGACCAACCCGAGCGCGGTATTGGCGGCGGTCAGCTCCTCGCACTCCACCATGCGCCGCGTCAGGCCCGCCCCGAGGAGCGAACGATCGCCGATGAAGCGCAGCCGCACGCGGTTCCCGTGCAGATCGTCGACCTCCCGCTGCAACACGTCCAGGAACAGGTTCATCAGCATTCCGACCTCGTCGGGGGGCCTGCGCCAGTTCTCGCTGCTGAAGGCGAACAGCGTCAGGTGGCCGACGCCGCGCCGCATGCACTCCTCGACGACCTTGCGCACCACCTTGACGCTCGCACGATGCCCGGCCGGACGCGGCAGGCCGCGCAACCGGGCCCACCGGCCGTTGCCGTCCATGATGATCGCGACATGCTGCGGCGAGTAGGCCATCTGATTCAAGGGGTGAATGCGGGTCCTGCCTAGACCTGCATCAGCTCCTTTTCCTTCGCCGCCATCGCCTCGTCGATCTCGGCGACGTGCCTGTCGGTCAGCTTCTGAATGTCGTCCTGGGCGCGGCGATCGTCGTCCCAGCCGAAATCGTGGTCGAGCACCATTTCAAACTCGGCGGG
>JBBIKV010000036.1:21494-32981 GCA_037445285.1 Nevskiaceae bacterium
CCTGGGCGCGGCGATCGTCGTCCTGGGCGATGAGCTTTTCCTTCAGCATCTCCTTCAACTCGTTCATCACCTCGCGCCGCACGTTGCGCACCGAGACCCGCGCGCCCTCCGCCTCGGAACGGACCACCTTCGTGATGTCGCGGCGGCGCTCCTCGGTGAGCGCGGGCATGGCGATGCGGATCAACGTCCCGGCGGTGTTCGGCGTGAGGCCGAGATCGGACTTGTAGATCGCCTTCTCGATGATGGGCACCATGGCCTTCTCCCAGGGCGTCACAGTCAGCGTGCGGGCGTCCTCCGTGGCCACGTTCGCCACCTGGTTGAGAGGCATCTCCGACCCGTAGTAATCGACCTTGATGTGTTCGATCAGGCTGGTGTGCGCACGGCCGGTGCGCAGCTTCTTCAGCTGATCGCGGAACGTGGACACGCACTTCGCCATGCGCTGCGTGGCGTCCTTCTTCAGATCATCGAGCATTGACGGCCCCCTTTAAGTTCCCGCGGAGACGACGGTTCCGACGTCCTCGCCCTGAACGATACGCAACAGATCGCCGGCATTGAACAGGTTGAACACCTGCAGCGGCAAGTTATTTTCCCGACACATGACGATGGCGGTCGCGTCCATCACGTTCAGGCGGTCGTTCAGCACCTTGTCGAACGTCAGATGCGTGTAGCGCTTGGCGTCGGGGTTCTTCAACGGGTCGGAATCGTAGATCCCGTTGACCTTGGTCGCCTTGAGGAGAATTTCGGCGTTGATCTCGATGGCGCGCAGGGAGGCGGCCGTATCGGTGGTGAAAAACGGGTTGCCGGTGCCGGCGCCGAAGATGACGACGCGCCCCTTCTCCAGATGACGCACGGCGCGGCGCCGGATGTAGTCCTCGCAGACCTCGTTGATGCGCAGCGCCGACATCACCCGGGCGTACACCCCGAGGCTCTCGAGCGCATCCTGCATCGCCAGGGCGTTGATGACGGTGGCGAGCATGCCCATGTGGTCGCCCGTGACCCGGTCCATGCCGGCGCGGGCGAGTCCGGCGCCGCGGAAGATGTTGCCGCCGCCGAGCACCACGGCCACCTGGATGCCCATCTGGGTCAGGTCGCGGATCTCGCCGGCGATGCGTTTGAGGATCTTCGGATCGATGCCGTAGTCTTCGCTGCCGAGCAGCGCTTCGCCGGACAACTTGACCAAAATTCTGCGGTAGCGGGGGGTGACGTCGGCCGAGGGAATGATGTTGGTCATGATGTCGTACCCTACTATAAAAGACCCCGCCGGCGCGGGGTCTTTGGTTCGATGCCTCGGGAGCCTAGGAGCTTTGCTGCGCCTTCACCTGCGCCATCACCTCGCCGACGAAATCATCCTGTTTCTTCTCGATGCCGGCCCCCACCTCGAAGCGCACGAACCTGACGACCTTGGCGCCGGCCTTCTTGACCAGCTTTTCGACCGTGGTGTCGGGGTCCTTGACGAACGGCTGGCCGAGCAGCGTGATTTCCGCCAGATACTTCCGCAGGCGGCCCTCGACCATCTTGGCGATGATGTCGGGCGGCTTCTTTTCGCCCTTGGTCTGCTCGTTGAGGATTTCGCGTTCCTTGTCGAGCACCGCCGCCGGGACCTCGCCGGCGTCGATGTACGCGGGATTCACCGCCGCCACGTGCATGGCGAGGTCACGCGCCAACGCCTCGTCGCCGCCCTCCAGTGCCACCAGGCTGCCGATGCGGCTGCCGTGAATGTACGCGCCCAGGGCGCCCGGCGCGCCGACCTTGACGAAGCGGCGCACCGAGATGTTCTCGCCGATCTTGGCGATCAGGGCACGACGCTGCTCCTCGAAGGTGCCGGCACCGGAAGCGCCCGCCAGCAGGCCCTCGAGCGAGTCCGGCGAGTTGGCGAGGGCCGCCCTGGCCAGATCACGGGCGAAGGCCTGGAACTCGTCGCTGCGGGCGACGAAGTCGGTTTCGCAGTTGACCTCGATCAACACGGCCTCCCTGCCGCTGCGCTCGGCGACCACGGTGCCCTCCGCCGCGACCCGCGCGGCCTTCTTGTCCGCCTTGGCGAGGCCGCTCTTGCGCATCAGTTCGGCCGCGGCGTCCAGGTCGCCCTGGGTCTCCACCAACGCCTTCTTGCATTCCATCATGCCGGCGCCGGTGCGCTCGCGGAGCTGCTTGACCATATCTGCAGTAATGTTCATGGTATTCGCACCGCCGTCAGGGGCGGTTTCCTCAAGGTTTCAAATGGTTGACGATGTCGGCCAATGTCACGCCTCTTCACCGCATTCCCGCGCGCCGCCGCGACGCCCGAGCACCCGACGCTTCAGCAGCGGCGGCCCGTCACGAGCGCCGTGGGGCGCCGGTGCTGCGCCCCACGGGGCGCCGCCGGGGTGCGCTGGCGGGACGCGTTTCCGCCGGCGGAACGTCGGGAACATCGACTTCGTCGACTTCCGCGTCCTCGGGCGCGCCCGCTGCGGCCGCCACTCCCGGAATCACCGTGACCGGCACCTTGCGCCGCGGAGGCGGCGGCTTGCGGCCGCCGCGCGGGGGAGCCTGCGGCGGACGCCGTCCACCAGCCGAACGCTTCTTGGGGTTGCCCTCTTCGTCCAACTCGACGAACTCGTCCTCACCCACCGGGACTTCCGGCAGGGACGACTTGCCCTCCAGCACCGAGTCGGCGACGCCGCCGGCATACAGCAGGATGGCGCGCATGGCGTCGTCGTTGCCGGGGATCACGTAGTCGATGCCATCCGGGGAACAGTTGGTATCGACGACGGCCACCACGGGGATGCCGAGCTTGCGGGCTTCGGCAATCGCGATCTCCTCGTGGCCCACGTCGATCACGAACAGCGCATCGGGCAGCGCCGTCATATCGCGGATGCCGCCCAGGCTGCGCAACAGCTTGTCCATTTCACGGCGCAGCATCTGCGCCTCCTTCTTGCCGCGGCGGTCGAGGGAGCCGTTCTGCGCCATGTCGTCCAACTCGTTCAGCCGCTTGATGGACTGACGAATGGTCTTGAAATTGGTCAACATGCCGCCCAGCCAGCGCTGGTTCACGTAGGGCATGCTGCAACGGGTGGCCTCCTTCTGCACCGCGTCGCGGGCGGAGCGCTTGGTACCGACGAACAGGATCTTGCCGCCGTCCGCCGCCACACCCTTGATGAATGACGCGGCCGTGGCATAGAGCGGCTGTGTCTTCTCGAGGTTGATGATGTGGATCTTGTTTCGTTCGCCGAAAATGAACGGAGCCATCTTCGGGTTCCAGAAGCGGGTTTGGTGTCCAAAATGAACGCCCGCTTCCAGCATCTGTCGCATTGACACGCTGGTCATAGAAATCTCCTTGTCGGGTTGAGCCTCCGCGTATCCCAATCGGCAACCCGTGACCGGCTCGTAAAGGGCTCTGGAAGCCTATAATTCACGAGCCGGCCGCCGGGCACCCGGCCGATTGTGACGACACGCGTGCGGGGTTGTTAAAAAGAGCCGCGCTTTATACCATGAACACCCACCGGAAACAAAGCCCAGGCTGCCATGAACGTGACCATCAAATCTCCCGCTGAACAGGACAAAATGCGGGAGGCGGGCCGGCTGGCGGCCAGCGTGCTCGACATGATCGAGCCCTTCGTCCAGCCGGGCGTGACCACGGACGAACTCGACAAGCGATGCCACGACTACATCGTCGAGGAGTTGCGGTCGGTCCCGGCCAATCTCAACTACCGCGGCTTTCCCAAGACCATCTGCACCTCGGTGAACCACGTGGTTTGTCACGGCATCCCCGGCGACAGGAAGCTCAAGAGCGGGGATATCGTCAACATCGACGTCACGGTGATCCGCGACGGCTTCCACGGCGACACCAGCCGCATGTACTTCGTCGGCAGCGCCCCCGTGATGGCCCGCCGCCTGAGCGATGCCTGCCACGAGGCCATGTGGCGGGGCATCCGCGTGGTGAAGCCCGGAGCGCGCCTGGGCGATATCGGCCACGCCATTCAGACCTATGCCGAGAGCCACAATTTTTCCGTGGTCCGGGAGTACTGCGGCCACGGCATCGGCCGGGTATACCACGAGGACCCCCAGGTCCTGCACTACGGGAAACCCGGGACCGGCTTCGAACTCACCACCGGCATGACGTTCACCATCGAACCCATGATCAACGCCGGGCGGCGCGACGTCAGGCTGTTGCCGGACGGCTGGACCGTCGTGACCAAGGACCAATCCCTGTCCGCGCAGTGGGAACATACGATCCTGGTCACCGACGTCGGCTTCGAGGTGCTCACCCTGAGCGCGGCGGCATTGAGCGCCGCGGCGCTGGGCGCCGCGGCCGACCCGGCCGCCGCGGCGACGGCGTCTTGAACGCCCGGAACGACTTCCTCGACCCTCCGGCCGACTGGGCTTATCTGACGGCGGCGCCCGCCGCCCTGTCCGGCGGTCAATTCTCGCCCATCGTGTTTCGCCAGGTCCTGGACGGCGGCACCGAGCTTCTGAAGGACCGCTTCCTCGCCGACGAGCCGATCGAGGATCTGGTGCGCGACCGGGCCCGCCTGGTCGACATCACGTTGCGGGCGGCCTGGGTGCAGCACGCCGGGCGGTTCGCGGAGGATCTGGCGCTGGTGGCGGTCGGCGGCTACGGCCGCGGGGAGCTGCATCCCAGCTCCGACATCGACATCATGGTGCTGCTGCCGAAGAGCGACTCGGCCGACTGGCAGCCGGATATCGAGAAATTCCTGGCCTTCCTGTGGGACATCGGCCTCGAGGTCGGCCACAGCGTGCGCTCCATCGACGACTGCCAGCGGGAGAGCCTCGCGGACATCAGTGTGGCGACGACGCTGTTCGAGGCGCGCCTGCTGGCGGGACCCGAGTCGCTGTTCGCCGGCATGCGCCGCGCCCTGGCGCCGGACCGGCTCTGGTCCTCGCAGGATTTCTTCGAGGCGAAGTGCAGGGAACAGAGCGAGCGGCATCATCGGTATTTCGACACCGCCTACAATCTCGAGCCGAACGTCAAATCCAGCCCCGGCGGCCTGCGCGACATCCAGACCATCGGCTGGGTGGCAAAGCGCCACTTTGGCACCGACACCCTCGACGAGCTGGTGGCCCATGGATTCCTGACGCGCGAGGAACTGCGCAAGCTCAAGGCCGGGCAGTCCTTCCTGTGGAGGGTGCGCTTCGGCCTGCACGTGCTCACCGGCCGCCGCGAGGACCGACTGCTGTTCGACTATCAGATCAAGCTCGCAAAACTCTTCGGCTACGAGGACGCGAGCTTCACCCTGGCGGTCGAGCAGCTGATGCAGAAGTACTACCGCACGGTGATGGACGTGAGCCTCATGAACGAAATGCTGCTCCAGCTGTTTCGCGAGGCCATCCTCACGCAGAGCGGCCCGCCGCTGCCCATCAACCCGCGTTTCCAAATCCGCAACGACTATTTGGAAGTCACCCATCCGGAGGTGTTCGCCCGCTTCCCGTCGGCCCTGCTCGAGCTGTTCGTCCTCCTGCAACAACATCCGGAACTGCGCGGCGTACGGGCCGAAACGATCCGCCTGATCGGCACCCACGTCTGGCTCATCGACGAGGAATTCCGCCAGAATCCCCGCCACCACCGCCTCTTCATGGAAATCCTGTGCGCGCCCGTCGGCGTCACGCACGAACTGCGGCGCATGAACCTGTACGGCGTGCTCGGACGCTACATCCCCTCGTTCGGCCGGGTCGTCGGCCGCATGCAGTACGACCTGTTCCACGCCTATACGGTCGACGCGCACACGCTGTTCGTGGTGAGCAATCTGCGCCGCCTGGCGATGCCCAAGTTCAACGATGAATTCCCGAATCTGAGCCAGATCATGCAGTCCCTGCCGCGCCAGGAGCTGGCCTATCTCGCCGCGCTGTTCCACGACATCGCCAAGGGCCGCGGCGGCGACCATTCGGAACTCGGCGCCGTCGATGCCGAGGCGTTCTGCCTCGAACAGGGTCTCGGGCGCTACGAGGCGCGGCTGGTGGCGTGGCTGGTGCGCAATCACCTCATCCTGTCCATCACCTCGCAGAAGAAGGACATCAGCGATCCGGACATCATCCATGCATTCGCACGTCAGGTCGGCGACCAGGCGCACCTCGACTATCTGTACGTGCTGACGGTCTCCGACGTGCGCGGCACGAATCCGAAGTTGTGGAACGCGTGGAAGGCCCGGCTGTTCGAGGAGTTCTACGAACGCACCAAGCGCGCCCTGCGCCGCGGGCTCGAAACCCCGGTCGATCAGGAAGAGCTCATCCGCGAGACCCAGGCCCACGCCCGCGAGAAGATGCCCGGCCTGCCGGGGCCGCAGATCGCCGCCGTGTGGTCGCGCTGGACCGACGCGTACTTCCTGCGCTACACGCCGGAGGAGATCGCCTGGCAGACGAGCGTGCTCGCGGGCCGGGAGCCGAACGACGATGCCCCGTTCGTGGCGATCCGTCAGCTCGCGGACCGCGGCGGCACGGCCGTTCTCACGTACACGCCGCACCGGCTGCACAGCTTCGCGAGGACCACGGCCGTCCTCGACCAGATGGGCCTCAACGTCGTCGACGCCCGCCTCATCACCAGCGCCAACGGCTTCAGCCTGGAAACCTACGTCGTGCTCGAGGACAGCGGCGCCGTGATCGCCGACCCCGAGCGCCTCAAGGAGATCGAGCGCGGACTGTGGCGCAACCTCCAACAGCCCGAGGACTCGCCGCTCACCGTGACGCGCCGCGCGCCGCGCCAGGTCCGCATGTTCTCGACCCCGACGCAGGTGAACTTCAGCCTCGACTCGCGCAACCACCGGACCATCCTGGAGCTGATCGCGGCCGACCGGCCCGGATTGCTGTCGGAGGTGGGCAAGGTGTTCAAGACCGAGCACGTCGCCATCAACGGCGCCAAGATCATGACGGTCGGCGAGCGCGCCGAGGACGTGTTCTACATCACCGACAACGACGGACGCATCCTCACCGAGGACGCCTGCCAGAAGGTTCACGATTCGCTGGTGCGCGCGCTCGATCGGCGCGACAGCGAGACCCGCGGCGCCCGCGGTTAGACCGCCCCGCCGTCCACCCATCCGACCCCACGCAAGCAAAGGGACCATGCCGTACAAAGACCTTCAGGCCACCATCGAAGCGGCCTACGAACAGCGGGCGCAGATCACGCCCTAGAACACGACGCCGGAGATCGGCAACGCCGTCGAGACGGCCGTCGAACTCCTCGATTCGGGGAAACTACGCGTCGCCGAAAGGGAGGCGGGCGGCTGGCGGACCCACGAGTGGCTGAAGAAGGCGGTCCTGCTGTCGTTCCGCATCGCCCCCAACGTGCAGCAAGGGGCGGGCAACCTCGCCTACTACGACAAGGTGCCGCTCAAGTTCAGCGGCTGGGACGAGTCGCGATTCGCCGCCGCCGGCGTGCGGGTCGTGCCGCCGGCGACGGTGAGGCGCGGCGCCTTCGTGGCGCCGAACGTGGTCCTGATGCCGAGCTACGTGAACATCGGCGCCTATGTGGATTCCGGCACCATGGTCGACACCTGGGCCACCGTCGGTTCCTGCGCGCAGATCGGCAGGAACGTGCACCTGTCGGGCGGCGTCGGCATCGGCGGCGTGCTCGAACCCCTGCAGGCCACCCCGACCATCATCGAGGACGGGTGCTTCATCGGCGCGCGCTCGGAAATCGTCGAGGGTGTGATCGTCGAAACCGGCGCGGTGGTCTCGATGGGGGTGTTCATCGGCCAGAGCACCCGCATTTACGACCGCGAGCGCGACGAGATCCTCTACGGCCGCGTCCCGGCCGGCGCGGTGGTGGTGCCCGGCTCCCTGCCGTCGGCCAACGGCAGGTACAGCCTCGCCTGCGCGGTCATCGTGAAGCGGGTCGACGCCCAGACCCGCGCCAAGACGTCGATCAACGAGCTGCTGCGAAACGCCGACTAGCCGAAGCGTCCGGTGATGTAGTCCTCGGTGAGCTTCTGCTGCGGATTGGTGAAGATCAAATCCGTCGGGCCGACCTCGACCAGATCGCCCATGTGGAAATAGGCCGTGCGCTGCGACACGCGTGCGGCCTGCTGCATGTTGTGCGTCACGATCGCGATGGCGTAGTTGGCCTTCAATTCGTCGATCAGATCCTCGATCTTCGCGCTCGCGATCGGGTCCAGCGCCGAGGTGGGTTCGTCCATCAGGATGACCTCGGGACTCACCGCAATGGTGCGGGCGATGCACAGGCGCTGCTGCTGCCCCCCCGACAGGCTGGTGCCGGGCTTCGACAACCGATCCTTGACCTCGTCCCACAATCCCGCACGCTGCAGGCTCACGGTGACCAGTTCATCCATGTCGCCGCGATTCCTTGCCAGCCCGTGGATGCGCGGGCCGTATGCGACGTTCGCATAGATGGACTGGGGAAACGGCGTCGGCTTCTGGAATACGATGCCGACCCGGGCGCGCAGCTGCGCCACGTCCTGTCTGCGATCGTAGATGTCCGTGCCGTCGAGCGTGATCGCGCCCTCGACGCGGGCCCCCGGGATCGAGTCGTTCATGCGGTTGAGGCAGCGCAGGAAGGTCGACTTGCCGCACCCCGACGGACCGATCATCGCCAGCACCTGGTTGTGTCCGATGTCGAGATCGACGTTCTTCACCGCATGCTTCTCGCCGTAGTACACGTTGACGCCGCGGGCGCTCATGACGGGGGATTCGTCCACTCGTATTCCCCGGCGGCCTAACCGAACCGGCCCGTGATGTAATCGTCGGTGCGGCGGTCCTTCGGCGCGGTGAACACCTCGCCGGAGGGGCCGATTTCGACGAGTTCGCCGAGATACATGAATCCCGTGACGTTGGAGACGCGCGCCGCCTGCTGCAGATTGTGCGTCACCACCACGATGCAGTATTTGTCCCGCAGCGCCTGCAGCGTCTCCTCCACCCGCAGCGTGGAAATCGGATCCAGCGCCGCGGTCGGCTCATCGAGGAGCAGCACCTCCGGCTGCACGGCGATCGCGCGTGCGATGCACAGGCGCTGTTGCTGGCCGCCCGACAGGCTGCGCCCGTCGGCCCGCAGCTTGTCCTTCACCTCGTCCCAGATGGCGGCGTCGCGCAGTGCCGACTCGACGCGCACCTTCAAGTCGGCGCCCCGCACGGCGCCGGCCAGCCGCAGGCCGAACGCGACGTTCTCGAACACGGACATCGGAAACGGCGTCGGCTTCTGAAACACCATGCCGACGCGGTAGCGCAGTTCGGCCACGTCCACCGACGGGCCCAGTATGTCCCGGCCGCCGATCATCACCTCGCCCTCGGCGCGCTGGTTCGGGTATAGGGCGTACATCCGGTTCAGCACCCGGAGCAGCGTCGACTTGCCGCATCCGGACGGCCCGATGAACGCCGTGATGGAACGGTCGGCCAGGGACATGTTGATGTCGTGCAGCGACCGCGTCTCGCCGTAGAAGAAATTGAGCCCGCGTATCTCGATCTTAGGCGGCCCGGTGTCGACGACCGCGGGCACGGCGGCGGGCGGCACCCGCATTTTCAGATGCTTCGGGGGTTTGGTGGTCGGCATCATCGGCCGCCCCCCCGCTCCGCCTGCAGCATCGCCAGGATGACGCGCGCGGAGATGCTCAGGATCAGGATGCTCGCGGTGATGATGAGCGCTCCCGCCCACGCAAGATTCTGCCACTCCTTGTAGGGGCTCAATGCGAACTGGAAGATGACCACCGGCAGGTTCGCCATCGGCGCATTCAATTGCGTGCTCCAGAACTGATTGTTGAGCGCCGTGAACAGCAGCGGCGCCGTCTCGCCGCTGATGCGCGCGATCGCGAGGAGCAGTCCGGTGACGATGCCGCTGCGGGCGGCCGGATACAGCACGCTCACGATGGTGCGCCAGGGATAGGCGCCGAGGGCCGCCGACGAATCCTTCATGCCGAGCGGCACCAGGTTGAGCATGTCCTCCGTGGTGCGCAAGGTCACCGGAATGGCGAGCACGGCGAGCGCCAGCGCTCCGGCGATCGCCGAAAAATGCCCCATCGTCACCACCACGATCTCGTAGATGAACAGCCCGATGATGATCGACGGCGCGCTCAACAGCACGTCGTTGATGAAGCGGATGGCGATGCTCAGCCGGGAGTTCCGTCCGTACTCGGCGAGATACGTGCCCGCCAGCACCCCGATGGGGGAACCGATCAATATTCCCAGCAGCGTCATGACGGCACTGCCGTAGATGGCGTTGAGCAGGCCGCCCTCGCTGCCCGGCGGCGGCGTCATCGAGGTGAACAGGTGCCAGGACAGCCCCGCCACCCCGTGGGAAATCAGCGTCCAAAGAATCGCGGCGAGGCACGCGAGACCCGCCAGGGTCGCCATCAGCGACCAGGCGAGGAAGATGCCGTTCTTGGCCTTGCGCAGCGTCCGCCGGTTCATGGGCTAGGCCGAGACCCGCCGCTCGCGCCGGCGAAGCATCGCCTGGGCGGCGGCGATCACCGTGAAGGTGATGAGGAACAGGAGCAGCCCCAGCGCCACCAGGGACGAGGTGTACAGATCGCCGACCGCCTCGGTGAACTCGTTGGCGATGGCGGAGGAGATCGTCGTGCCGGGCGCGAGCAGCGACGTGCTGATCCGGTGCGCGTTGCCGATGACGAACGTCACGGCCATGGTCTCGCCGAGCGCGCGGCCGAGGCCGAGCATGATGCCGCCGACGACGCCGACGCGCGAATGAGGCACGACGACGTTCCAGATGACCTCCCAGGTGGTCGCTCCCAGTCCATACCCGGATTCTTTGAGCATGGCCGGCACCGTGTCGAAGACATCGCGCATGGTGGCGGCGATGAAGGGCAGGACCATGATCGCCAGAACGACGCCGGCGGTGAAGATGCCGATGCCGAACGGCGGCCCCATGAACAGCTTGTTGAGGCCGGGAATGGGGTGCGCGTGCCCGATCAGCCAGGGCTCGATGTGCCGCTGGAGGAGCGGCGCGAAGACGAACAGGCCCCAGATGCCGAAAATGATGCTCGGCACCGCCGCCAGCAACTCGACGGCCACCCCGATGGGGCGCTTGAGCAGCGGCGGGCACAACTCCGTGAGGAACAACGCGATCCCGAAGGCGGTGGGCACCGCGAGCACCATGGCGATCACCGAGGTGACGACCGTCCCGTAGATGGGGGCCAGCGCGCCGTACTCGTCGGTGACCGGGTTCCATATCTCCCGGGTGACGAACGAAAAGCCGAAATGCCGCAGGGCCGGCCAGGCGCCTCGCAGCAGCGACACCGCCACCCCGCCCAGGATCAGGAGCACCAAAATCGCGGCCGTCAGCGTCGCGGCGCGAAACACCCTTTCGTAAACCAACTGCTTTGCGGCGTGCCTCGGATCGATGATCGCCACGATGTCAGTTTCGCTCCCGCTCCATTCAATAGCGACCGCGGCCGGCGCGATTCCCCTCGCGCCGGCCGAGGCCTTGCTTCGATGCCGCACCCTATGTCGGTCGCCGCGTGTCTACTTTCCTGTCCATACCGGACGACCACCTGCCGTGATTTCACCGGCCCACGTCTTCTTGACCTGCACGGTCAA
>JBBIKV010000037.1:0-32880 GCA_037445285.1 Nevskiaceae bacterium
TAGCCGAGCTGGCCCTGCAGCAGCTGCGGCAGCAGTGCCATCGTCGCGTAGATGATCATGCCGACGACGAAGCCGAACAGCACGCAGGTGACGAAGTTGCGGTCGCGCAGCAGCGCGCGGTTGAGGAAGCAGTTGCCGCGCACCGTCGCCGTGTGGGCGACGAAGAACATCGTCGCGACGACGCAGCCGGCGGCCTCGAGGCGGATCTCGGTGGCGTCGAACCAGTCGAGTAGTTCGCCGCGGTCGAGGAACATCTGCAGCAGCCCGACGGCCAGGCTCAGCGTCGCGAAGCCGAAGAGGTCGAGCTTCTGCCCCTCGGGCCGGCTCTCGGGCAGCCAGCGCGCCATGCCGTACAGCGCCATCAGGCCCACCGGCAGGTTGATCAGGAAGACCCAGCGCCAGCTCGCGTTCTCGGTCAGCCAGCCGCCGAGCATCGGCCCGAGGATGGGCCCGACCATGACCCCCATGCCCCAGACGGCCATCGCGGACCCCTGTTTTTCCGGTGGGTTGATGTCCATCAGGACCATCTGAGCCATCGGCACGAGGGCGGCGCCGAATATGCCCTGCAACAGCCGGGCGGCCACGATCTGCGCCAACGAATCGGACAGGCCGCACAGCGCCGAGGCGAGGGTGAAACCGACGACCGAGACGAGGAACACGTTCTTCTGGCCGAAGCGGTCCACCACCCATCCCGTCATCGGCGTGGCGATCGCGGCAGCGACGATATAGGCCGTCAGCACCCAGGCGATCTGATCCTGCGAAGCCGACAGCGCGCCTTGCATGTGCGGCAACGCGACGTTGGCGATCGTCGTGTCAAGGGTCTGCATGATCGTCGCCATCATGATCGACAGCGTGATCATGCGCCGGTTGAGGGGACGGATCATGGCGAGGCTTCTATCAACCCCTGCAGCGCCTCCAGGAGGGCGGTCGCCGATGCGAGCTGCCGGTGGTCGAGCGTTGCGAGAAGCTCCTTGCGCACGGCGGCGGCTTGCGCCTTGACGGTCTCGAACAGCGACTGGCCTGCGGGCGTGATCACGACGTGCTTGATGCGCCGGTCGACGATCGAGGGCTCACGAACCACCAGCCCCGCCTTGACCAGGCGATCGACCATGGCGACCATGGTGGCTCCCTCCACGGCAAGCCGATCCGCCAGTTCAGATTGCGACAAGGGCTTGGGCGCCTTGGCGGCAACCGCGATGGTCATCCAACTCGCCTGACTGACCCCCAAATATTTGAGCCGACGATCGACGGCCTGTCTCCAGGCGCGCGCGGTGCCGTGCAGGGCGGTGGAAAAGCGCTCTTCCAGATCGTCCATTGGACAGATCCCTAATGATTAGGTAGCTAATAAATATATCATAAGGCGCCATCCGACCCCAGAAATCGTGCGTCTGCTGTGTCGCAAAAGAAAAAAATGGCTGGAACCCTCGGCCAAGAGCATAGTCATCACATCATATGAAAAACACATGGCGGGTCTCGACGGGTGGGTTCGGCTCGGGCGCGTTGCCGAGGCGTTCCGTGGCTGACGGGCAGTTCCTGCGCAGGGACGATCCCGCGATTTTGGCCATCACCGACTTCACGCGGGAACATCCGGTCACCGTCGATGCCGGGCGGCAAATCGACGACGCCCTGAACGACATGATTCAACTGGGCGTGAGGGCCCTGCTGGTCTACGACGACAGCCGCATCGTGGGGCTCATCACCTCCTACGACATCCAGGGCGAGCGGCCGCTTCAGTTCCTGCAGTCATCGAACTTCACCCACCATCGCGACATCCGGGTCGCCGACATCATGACGCCGTGGGACTCGCTGGTCGCCGTCGATTGGGCGGCGATCCAGATCATGCGCGCCGGCGACCTTTTGCAGATACTCGAAGACACGGGCCTGACCCATCTCATCGTCGTCGAGCCCGACCCTGCCAACGGGTCCTGCACCATTCGCGCCCTGGTGTCGCGGGCGCGTCTCATCCGGCAATTGGCGGGATTGCGCCGCACGGGTTGACAGACGACCCGGGTCCCAGCGTAATCGCCCGGTGCGAACGAAGCGACGCGGGGGAGCGGGCCGTTGACCGTCGAAAAATCGAGTGTGCTGCATAGTTGGTGCGTTCAGGCGGACTGGAATGCCCCCACCGTCACCGGTGGCGAGGGAGCGTTCTTTTGGGATGCAGCCGGCCGGCGCTACCTCGACATGAGCAGCCTCGCAGAGTGCATGAACCTGGGCCACCAGCATCCGGCGCTCATCGCAGCGATCAAATCCCAGGCGGAGAAGTTGTGTTTCGTGAATTCTGCGTGGGGCGCCGGGCCCCGCGCCGAGCTGGCGGAGCGCTTGTTGGAGCTCTCGGGCTTTGCAGGCGGCCGGGTGTTCTTCACTCTCGGCGGCGCGGACGCCAACGAGCACGCCGTAAAATTTGCACGGCAGGCCAGCGGCCGCGCCAACGGCAGGATCGTGACCCGGGAGCGCTCGTACCATGGCGCCAGCTACGCCACCATGGCGTTGTCCGGCGACAGCCGCACCCGACACGGCGGTGATGACGCCTTCGGCGTGCTGCGGGTTCCGCCGCCCTATGCTTACCGCTGCCCTTACGGAACCCTGGATCCCGCCGCCTGCGCAGAACGCAACGTGGCCCACATCGGCGAGGTCATCTCTGAGGCCGGGGTCGGCGGCGTCGCGGCCGTGCTTATGGAGCCGAATGCCGGCACCAACGGCATCATCGCGCCAGAGAACTTCTGGCCCGGCCTGCGTCGGGAAACCGAACGCCGCGGTGTCTACTTGATCGCCGATGAAGTGATGAGCGGCTTTGGACGCTGCGGGGAATGGTTCGCGTGGCAGTCCCACGGCGAGGCCGGCAGGCCGGATCTGATGACCCTTGCAAAGGGCCTCACCGGGGCGTCCGTCCCGCTGGGAGCCGTGGTACTCGCACGGCACGTCGCCGAGAGGCTCGAACACGTGTTCCTGTCCACCGGCCTCACCTACTGCGGACATCCGCTGGCCTGCGCGGCCGGAGTTGCCGCCATCGCCGCCTATCACGATGAGCGCCTGATCGAGCGTTCAAGATCGCTCGGCGCCGAGATGCGGCGGCGGCTCGAGGGGATGCAGGACGCGCATGCCTTCATCGGCGACGTCCGGTGGGGCGGGGGCCTCTTCGCGGTCGTGGAACTGGTCAAGAATCGCGCGACGCGCGAGCCGCTCGCCCCGTGGCCGCAGGTGCACCCGTCGCTGAATTTATTCCTGGACCGGGCGCGCGACCAGGGCATTTCCTTCGCGATTCGCGGTAATCTCATCATCCTCGCGCCTCCGCTGGTGATTCTGGAGAAGGACCTGCGGCGGGCGCTCGACACCATGGATCGCCTCCTGGGCGAATTGGACCTCGAATGAACAACATGCAGATAAAGACCGAATTGCCGGGACCAAAGGCGCGCGAATTGATGGCGCGCGACGCACTCGTGGTCTCGCCTTCCTATCCCCGCGACTATCCGTTCGTGATGTCTCATGGCAGGGGCGCGGAGGTGTGGGATGTCGACGGCAACCGCTTTCTGGACTTTGCGGCCGGCATCGCCGTGTGCAGCACCGGCCACAGCCATCCCGGGGTGGTGCAGGCCATCAAGGACGCGGCGGATCGATTCCTGCACATCTCGTCCGACTTCTGGCACGAAGGACAGGTGAAACTTGCCGAACGCATCGATGCGTTGTCCCCGATGCGGGAGCCGGTGATGAGCTTCTTCGCACAGTCCGGCACGGAGAGCGTCGAGGCGGCCTTGAAGCTGGCACGCTATGTCACCGGCCGCGGCCGCTTCATCGGATTCCTGGGCGGCTTCCATGGACGAACCATGGGGTCCCTGGCGTTCACCTCGAGCAAGTACACCCAGCAGAAGGGCTTCTTTCCCGCCATGCCGGGGGTGACCCATGTGCCGTACCCGAACAATTACCGGCCGTTGTTCGCCGGCGCCGACCAGGGTGCCGCCGTACTTCGCTACATCGAGGAGGTTTTGTTCGTCCACAACGTGCCGGCGAGCGAGGTCGCGGCCATTCTCGTCGAACCGATTCAAGGCGAGGGCGGCTATCTGGTGCCCCCCGACGGGTTCCTGGCCGGTCTGCGGGCGCTCTGCGATCGGCACGGCATCTTGCTGATATTCGACGAGGTGCAGTCCGGTGTGGGACGCACCGGCACGATGTTCGCCGCCCAGCACTGGGACGTGGCGCCCGACATCATGACGTTGGCCAAGGGCCTGGGCTCGGGCATGCCGATCGGCATCATGGTGGCCAGGCGGGCGATCATGAAGAACTGGTCGCGCGGCGCACACGGCAACACCTATGGCGGCAATCCGCTGTGCTGCGCGGCGGCGCTCGCCACGCTCGATCTGGTGGAGCACGAATACCGGGCAAACGCCGCCAAGGTCGGCCGGTACTTCATGCAGAAGCTGCATGCATTGGCCGCCCGCCACGAGGTGATCGGCGAGGTGCGCGGCAAGGGACTGATGATCGGCATGGAACTCGTCACCGACCGGGCGAGCCGGCTGCCTGCAAAGGAACTGTGCGATGCCGTCATCACGCGGGCCTACCACAACGGTCTGATACTGCTGTCCTGCGGACAGAGCACGGTGCGGTTCATGCCGCCCCTGATGATCCTGGAAAGCGACGTCGACGAGGCCGTGGACCTGCTGGATCGCAGCCTGGGGCAGGCGCTGGCGGGCGGCGGCGCGGCGCGGCGCCGGGCGTGAAGCCTCCCGGGTTGGACCGCCGCCGACCCGGGTGCGGCGCGCGTCGGAGGCCCCCGTGGCGGCTGCTGCTGACGGCGCTCATGTGCCTGTCCGGCGCCTTCGGTGCCGATGCCGTCACGGCCGCGGACAAGCGGCTGTTCATCTACAACTGGACCGACTTCATCGGGCCGGGGACGATTGCGAGGTTCGAAAAGCTCACCGGCATCAAGGTGATTTACGACGTCTACGACGCCGAGGAAACCATGGAGGCGAGGTTGATGGCGGGAAGCTCCGGGTACGATGTGGTGAGCGCTTCCACCGACTTCTTCAGCCGCGAGATTCGCGCGGGCGTTTTCGCCCCCTTGGACAAATCCAGGCTGCCCAATTGGAAGAATCTGGACCCGCGCATCCTCGCCATTCAGGCGGCTTACGATCCCGGCAACGCGCACGCCGTGCCGTATCTGCATTCGATCAACGGATTCGCCTACAACATCGACATGGTGAAGGCGCGCATGCCCGACGCGCCCGTGGACAGCCTGGACATGCTGTTCAAGCCCGAAGTCGTCTCGAAATTCGCCGACTGCGGAGTGACCTTCGTCGACTCCGCCGAGGACGTGCTGCAACTGGCCTTGAAATATCTGGGCCTCGATCCCAACACCACGGATCCAAAGGACTTCAAGGCCGCCGAGGCGATGTTGCTCAAGGTCCGGCCGTACATCCGCTCGTTCGACTCGGCCGAGTACATGAACGGACTGGCGAACCGGGAAGTCTGTCTCGCCATGTCCTGGTCGAGCGACTACGCCCTGGCGAGCGGACGGGCGCGGGCGGCCGGCATCAGGGTCAATCTGGCGTTCACGGTGCCGAAGGAGGGCGCCAATCAGACCTTCTCGTCGCTGCTGATTCCGGAGGGCGCGCCGCATCCGGAGGCGGCGTACCAGTTCATCAATTTCATACTGAGGCCGGACGTGATCGCGGAGATCACCAATACGATCTTCTATGGCAACGACAATCTCGCCTCGCGGCCGCTGGTCGATCCGCGAATCCTGAACGACGCGACGCTCTATCCCACGCCGCAGATCGAGCAGAGGCTGTACCGTTCCGCCGAGGTGAGCGCGGCGACGGAACGCATACGTACCCGGACCTGGACCCGCGTGAAGACCGCGAAATGAGTGGCATATCCTGGAGCAGACCATGAATCGAGTCGTGAGCTTTCGGCGTATGGAGGATGGGACGCGCGAGGATTACGAACTGCTGGACGAATCCGAGCGGGAATATGCGCTGCGCCTGCCCGATCAGATCCTGTCGTCGCTGGGCAGGCTGGACCACTCGCTCGCCGGGTATCCGCTCAGCCGGCTGGAGCACTCGTTGCAGGCGGCGACGCGCGCGCGCGCGGACGGTGCCGATGACGAGCTCGTCGCGGCGGCGCTGATCCACGACATCGGCGACGAGCTGGCGCCCTACAACCACGCCGAATTTGCCGCCGCCGTCATCCGCCCCTACGTCCGCCCGGAGGTCGCGTGGATCGTGGAGCAGCATGGATTGTTCCAGACGTATTACTACGTCCATCACAGGGGCGGCGACCGTCACGCGCGCGATGCATTCCTGGGCCATCCCTGGTACGGGGCATGCCGGGACTTCTGCGCGAACTGGGATCAGTGTTCTTTCGACCCGAACTATCGCTGGCAGCCGCTGTCGGAGTTCGTGCCGCTGGTGCGCGACATATTCACGCGCCCCCCCCACGATCCCCGGTACGTCAAACCGGCCTCCTGAGGTCAGCGTTCGGCCAGTTGCATGTCCGTGACGCGCTGGCGTTCCGCCCTGCGCATCAGGTACCCGGCGGCCAGCACGCAGGCGCCGACGAGGCCGATGATGATGCTGGCGAGCGCATTGACGTCCGGGCTCACGCCCAGCTTCACCTTGGAAAAGATCACCATCGGCAGGGTGCTGGCACCGGGCCCGGACACGAAGCTCGAGATCACGAGATCGTCGAGGGACAGGGTGAAGCTGAGCAGCCAGCTCGACAGGAGCGCGGGGGCGATCGCGGGCAGGGTCGTATCGAGGAAGGCGCGCACCGGTCCCGCTCCGAGATCCATCGCCGCCTCCTCGAGCGAGCGGTCCGCCCCGAGCAGGCGCGATTGCACGGTCACCGTCACATACGCAGTGCAAAACGCGATGTGCGCGATCACGATCGTGGTGAAGCCCCTGTGCGGCCATCCGAACAGGTGGAGCATCGACACGAACAACAGGAGCTGGGTGATGCCCGTGACGATCTCGGGCATGACGAGGGGCGCATTGACCATGCCCGTGAGCAGCAGCCGGGTCCTGAACGCCTTGAAGCGCACCAGCGCGACCGCGGCCAGGGTGCCGAGAATCACCGCCCCGGTGGATACGACCGCACCGATTCGCAGCGACAGCGAGGCGGCATCGAGTATCTGGTCATTGTGCACCAGTTGCAAATACCAGGCAGTGGAGAATCCCCCCCAGACGCTCACGAGCGCCGAGGCGTTGAAGGAGTAGGCGATCAGCACCAGAATGGGAACATAGAGGATCGCGATGCCGATGCACAGGATCGAAACCAGGAGGGGAGGAACGCGGTCGTCCAACGTCATGCATCCAACTGTTTGGCGCTGTAGTGCTGGTACAGGGCGATGGGTCCGACCAAGAGCACGAGGAATGCGATGGCGACCGCGGAGGCGACCGGCCAGTCCCGGTTTCCGAAGAACTCGTCCCACAGGACGCGGCCGATCATCAGGTTGTCGGGGCCGCCGAGCAATGTCGGAATCACGAATTCTCCGATGGCCGGTATGAAGACGAGCATCGAGCCCGCGATGATTCCGGGCATGGAGAGCGGCAGGGTGACGTCGATGAACGCGCGCCACGGCGGGGTGCCCAGGTCGGCGGCGGCCTCGAGCAGCGAATGATCCAGCTTTTCGAGGGTGGCGAACAGCGGCAGCACCATGAACGGCAGATACGAGTAAATGATGCCGAGATAGACGGCAAATGTGGTCCGCATGATCTGCAGCGGTTGATGGATGACGCCGAGCCACAACAGCGCGGTGTTGAGCAGGCCCGACTCGCGAATGATCCCCTCGAGCGCGTAAACTCGGAGCAGGAACGAGGTCCAGAACGGCAGGATGATGACGAGCAGCAGGATGCTCTGGGTGGTTTTCGAGGTCCGGGCGATCGCGTAGGCCATCGGATAGCCCAACGCGAGGCAGATGAGCGTGGAAAAGAAGGCCGTTTTTATCGAATAGAAATACGATAGGCCATACACTTCGTCGGTGAACAGATACTTGAAATTACCCAGGTTCAGCGTCAGGTGGACATGCCAGTCCGGGGTCATCGAGAGAATGTCGGTGAAGGGGGGCACGCGCACCGCGGTATCGGCGAAGCTGATGAACAAGGCGAATGCGAAGGGAATGAGAAAGAAGATCAGCAGGAAGAGCAGCGGCGGCAGGATGATGAGCCATTTGCCGTGGCGTTTGAGCCAGGCGCCGAACGGTCTGGCGCGCGGGACGGCCGCGACCGCGGGATCGAATGAGGCCGGCGATCTCACCCGCGGCGGACCGCGGTGACGAGCCGCCGCAAAAAGGCCGCTGACGCACCGCCGGCGTCCCGCGAGCGTGCCGGGCGGAGCCGGCAACGACAGCGCCTGATCGACGCTTGTATTTCAGCGTTGCACATCTACGGGCCGTCCCGGACTACGGTGAAAAAGGTCGTGGCGATCGCCAAAATGTCACCCGGCATCGTCAGATTCTACTTCGATTCCAAGGCCGCCATGCTGGTTGCATCGCTCAAGTTCCTTGCGGCCGAGTTCGAGGATCGGGTTCTGGTGCCGGTGGCGAAGCTTGAGGCCACCCCCGTCGCCGCACTCGAATTGATGGTCGATCTGTATCTCGATCCCGACATCGCCAGCCCCCGCAAGGTCTCGGTTTGGTATGCCTTTTGGGGCGAGGCCAGTTCCAGGCAGGAATACTACGACATTTGTGGGCAGAAGGACGAGAGCTTTGCGGCTCTGGTGCGGCAACTGGTCGAGGCGCTGATTGTTGCGACCTCCCAGCGCCAACTGGATCCGGACGGCGTGGCCCTCGGCCTGATCGGATCCCTTGAAATGATGTGGCAGGAGTTCGCCTTCAAGACGGAGCAGGACATCGATCGCAGTCTGGCCAAGAGCCGCTGTTTGGGATACCTGAGATCCGTGTTCCCAGGACAGTTTTCCTGCGCCGGATCCCCGACCCCGCCCGGGATTGCCCACGGCGGCCGCCAGGATCGATTTGCCCGCTGGGTCTACGACAGTCCCGCCCTGTGCGCGCGGGAGCGGGAGACGTGGTTCGCCCACGCGTGGTCGTTCGTCGGGCATGAATCGCAGTTGGCGCGGGCGCGCGACTTCGTGACCGTCGAAACCGGCGCCGAGCGGGCCCTGGTGGTGCGCGACGACCACGGCATGGTGCATGCCTTTCGCAACAATTGCCCGGACTCTCCGCACGCGTTGGTGAGCGGCCGCCTGGGACGGTTCGAGGGGGAGATCGAGTGCCGGCTGCATCACCAGCGGTTTTCGGCGAATGGAAAGGCCGTAGACGGTCCCGGCGCCGTCGCGCTGGAACGCCTCGAGCTGCGTGTGGCGGACGGACTGATGTTCGTTCGGTCGCCCGCGGACAGGCGGCCGGGGGAGGCGCCTTCGCCGACTCAGACCAATTTGAACCGCGATCTGCCGGAGGGACTGATGGCCCTGGGCGGGCCGTTCGAGCGGTTCGTGGCGGCCGATTGGAAGGTCGTGGTCGAGCTGTGGCTGCAGTCCTCAACGGGCGAATCGGCCGCGGCCGCGGCGCAGGATTCGCTGGCGTGGCAGCCGACGCTGCACGGCGCCGCCGGTTGGAGCGCCCGCTCGTACCATGACCTGGTCGGCTGCCTCCCCCCGGAAAACTGGCGGCGCCAGTTCACCATGCCCAACCAATTGATCGAAATTCGTCCCGACGGGGTCTCGGTCATACAGGCGCTGCCCCTCGCGGCGGGACGGTGCGTGCTGCGCCGGTCGGATTACAGCATCCTGCCGCCGGATGCCGCCGCTCGCGCGGCCCTGTATCTGGCGGGCCGGTTGGGTCCGTATGCGCGCCGTTCGAGCCTCCGGATTGCCGAATCGGTGCAGGCGGGCATGACGGAATTCGCGTATGCGGCGCTGCCCGGCAGGCCGCTCGCGCAGGCGGTCGCCTGGTTCCAGAGTCGACTGGCGGCGCGTTTGCCGTCGCTCGCGCTCGACCGGCCGGCGAACGATCCGTAGAATTCACCCCCAGTGACGTTGCATGTCGACCACGGCTTTGGAGAACCTCCCATGAGTCTGAATTCCCTGACCACCGGCGATTGGCACGCACGTGCCGGCGCACTGCGCTACGAAACGGGGCATTTCATCGACGGAAAGGTCGTCGATTCCGTGGCGAAGGGGCGGTTCACGGTGGTGAACCCCGCGACGGGCGCGCCGCTGTGCGAAGTGAGCGCCGGAACCGCGGCCGACGTCGATCTGGCGGTTGCGGCGGCGAAGCGCACGTTCGCCGCACGGGTCTGGAGCCGCAAGGCCCCGCGCGAGCGCATGGCGGTGCTTGCCGCCTATGCGCGGCTGATCGAGCGCAATGCCGAGCGCTTCGCGTTGCTCGACACGCTCTGCATGGGCAAGCCGGTCAGCGACATGATCAACATCGACGTGCCGTCCGCCGCCAAGAATTTCGCCTATTTCGGCGAATTGGTCGACAAGATCGACGGCACCGTGACGGCGACCGCCCAGGACGCCTTCCATTACATCCTGCGCGAGCCCCTCGGCGTCGTGGGCTGCATCGTGCCGTGGAATTATCCATTGCTGATGGCCGCGTGGAAGGTCGCCCCGGCGCTGGCGGCGGGCAATTCGGTCGTGCTGAAGCCCGCCGAGCAATCGCCGTTGTCGGGTTTGCTGATGGCTCAGTTGTTCTGCGAGGCGGGTGGGCCACCCGGCGTCTTCAACGTGGTGAACGGTCTGGGGGAGGCCGCGGGTGCCGCTCTCGCTTTGCACAACGACGTGGCCAAGATCGCATTCACGGGCTCCACCGAAATCGGCAAGCAAATGCTCATCTATGCCGGCCAGTCCAACATGAAGCGCGTGGCGCTCGAGTGCGGCGGAAAGACGCCGCAAATCTTTCTCGCCGACATGCCCGACATGGACACTGCGGTAACCTACGCGATCAACGGCATCTACGGCAACATGGGCGAGGTATGCAATGCCGGCTCGCGCCTGCTCATCGATCGGCCGATCGCCAAGGAGTTCATCGCCCGATTCGTCGAGAAGGGAAGGTCCGCGTACCGGCCCGGCGATCCGCTCGATCCGTCGACCAACCTGGGACCCCTGGTGACCGCATCGCACCGTGCCCGGGTGATGGGTTACATCACGCGCGGCAAGAGCGAGGGTGCGCGGCTCGAGTTCGGCGGCAATGTGCCGGATCTGCCGGGGTCCTACGTCAATCCGACGCTGTTCACGGGAGTCAACAACCGGATGACGATCGCGCAGGAGGAGATTTTCGGGCCGGTCGCGGCGGCAATCGAGGTCGACGGCGTCGCCGACGCCCTGAAGATCGCGAACGACTCGATCTACGGCCTGGCGGCTTCCGTGTGGACCCGGGATCTGACGGTCGCGCACAAGACCGTGCGCGATCTGGAGGCGGGAGTGATCTGGGTCAATTGCTTCGATCATGGCGACATGACGCAGCCATTCGGCGGATACAAGCAGTCGGGTCAGGGGCGGGACAAGTGCGTCGAGAGCCTGATTTCCTACACGCAGACGAAGTCGGCCTGGATCAATCTGGGCGGTTGACCAGGGTTCCTGCGAACGCGCCCCGGCGCGGGGAGACGACGTGATCGAGAAGCTCGACGGCTTTGCGGGAAGGTGTGAACGGCTGGCGGTGGGGGCGCTCATCCTGCTGTTGATCCTGACGATCCTGTTCGGGACGGGATTGGTGGCCTGGTCGCTGTTCGACGACCTCATGCACGTGGAACTGCTGGCCGCCGAACCGAAGGTGCTGTTCGACACGTTCGGACTGTTCGTCGCTGTGCTGGTGGGAATCGAATTGCTGCGCATCCTGCGCCACCTCATGCAGGCGCATGAGATAAACACGACGCTCGTCGTTCAGACGGCGCTGATCGCGTTGTGCAACAAGGTGATTACGTTGAACCTGTCGGATGCCAAATGGACCACCATCATCGCCGTGGCGGGACTCATCCTGTCGCTGACGATGGCGACCCATGTGCTGCAGAAGGAGCGCTCCAACGGCGCAGCGCCGCCCGCCGCGCAGTGAGGGCGCCGGCTGCGGCGCGCCGCGCTATCCGAATCGTGGCGGCGCCTTCGCCAGCCGGAACTCCGGAATTCGTTCCCGCAGCAGGGTGTGGAACTCGAGCATGCAGCTCTCGATCGTGGACAGCGGGCCCGGCCGGTAGCTGCCCGAGGCGAGCCCCCGCTGCACGCGCTCGCAAAGCCATTTGTCCTCGTTGTTCACCGCGGTATTGATGCGATTGCTGAGGTAGCGCACCGCGCGCAATTCCCGGGTCGCCCCCGGGAGGCCGAATACCGCGCCGCGGATGATGCATTTCCCGGGACCTGCGGGCAGCACCTGGAAGAAGTCCGTTTGGTCCGGGTAGACGTCGATGCCGAGGTTCGGCAGGGCGCTGTAGAAGCGCCATCCGCGCCGGTGATCCTCCGGCAGGTCGGCGCCAGCGCGCCCGATCAGCGACTGATACAGGCCTTCGGACCATCGGGCGGAGCGTTTGTCGCGCAGCCAGCTGGTGCCGCGGGCGACGCCGGGCACGGTGAGCTGGTCGTCGTAGTCCGGCGTGAACATCCGGTACAGGCCGGGATGTCCGATCGGCACGTGATAGGACTCCAGATAGTTGTCCATCGCGATTTTCCAATCGACGTTCCAGACGTCGCACGTGATCGGACCCAGCGGCACCAGTTCCTCGCAGCGGAAAGCCCGCAGCTCATCCCCGAGCCTGCCCCAGGTTTCGGACACCGGTCGCGGTTCGCCGTAGGGAGAGTCGGGCGCCAGGCAGACGAACACGAAGCCGAAGGCGGAATCGACCCGCACGGGGCGCAGCCCGTAATCCGCCCGGTCGAGGCCCGGAAAGCTCTCGCGCACGGGCATGCCGATCAGCGCCCCATCGTGCCGGTAGGTCCAACCATGATAGGGACAGGTGATCGACGCGGGGCAATTCCCCTGTCCATCGAGCAGGCGTGCGCCGCGATGTCGGCATACGTTGTGATAGGCACGCACCACGCCGTCCCGGTCGCGCAGCACCAGGACGCTCTCCGGCCCCATGTCGAAGGTCACGAAATCCCCCGGGCGAGGAATGGAATTGAGGTGGCAGACCATCTGCCAGCTCGGCATCAAGATGCGTTCGTGTTCGAGGCGAGTCATTTCGGGGTGGTTGTACACCCAGGCGGGCAGCGCCCGCGGCAGGCGGGCGTCGGCGTGCTCCTCGGGCGGCGCCGGAGACAGGGTGTTCATGGCGTTCTCCCCAAAACGGGTGGATTGGCGCAAAGTTTATATGACCGTTTAATTTACGCCCAAATTCGGCGCCTTGGCAAGAGGCGGCGGCGCGGCATGCGGTGGACGGCAAAAATCGGGCGTATATGAGTCGGCCGAGGCTCCACGCCAGAGCGTCGCGCCGTGCAACTATACGACCATATAAACATTTCTGGACGACCTGCACCCCGGGGTGGTACGTTCCCGGCGGCCGATTCCAACCAAGGGGGGTACACCATGGCCAGAACGCTGACCAACAGCAACGCGCACTTCAAGCGCGCCGTGCGGCGCCTGCCGTTGGGCGTCGCTTCCAATTTTCGCTATTGGGGCGACGAGCGGACCATCTACGTGAAGCACGGCAAGGGCGCACGCATCGTCGACCTCGCCGACAACGTGTACGTCGATTATCGGATGGGGTACGGGCCCGCGATCCTGGGATATGCCGATGAGCGCGTCGATGCCGCTGCCCGCGAAGGGATGGCGGTCGGCGGCGTGTTCGCGCTGTCGACCGAACTCGAATTGAAGGTCGCCGAGCGCATCTCGAAGATGGTGCCCGCCGCCGAACTGGTGCGGTTCTCGAATTCCGGCACGGAGGCCGTCATGGCGGGTCTGCGGCTTGCCCGTGGTTACACGGGGAAGGACGACTACGTGATCCTCGAGGGCGGATACCACGGTTTGTTCGACGCGGCCATGTGGTTCACGCCGATGGACAAGTGGTCGCAGGTCGGAGATCCGGAGGTGAAGCCGTACAGCGAGGGAATCCCCGTCAGCACCAAGAGCTTCGCGCACTTCGTGCAGGCGAACGACGCCAACCAGCTGGAAGACGTGCTCAAACGCCATTCCCATCGGATCGCATGCATGCTGATCGAGCCCATCATGGGCAATTGTCTCGGCATCGCGGCGGAACCCGACTATCTGCGCGCCGCCCGGGAACTGTGCGACAGGCACGGCGTCGTCCTGTTGATCGACGAGGTGAAAACCGGCTTTCGCGTTGCCCGCGGGGGAGTGCAGGAACTTTACGGCATCAAGGCCGATCTGTGCACCTTCGCCAAGGCGCTCGGCAACGGCTACCCTATATCGGTGCTGGCCGGACGCGAGGAAATCATGCGCAAGATAGGCCGTGGCGTCGCACATGGCGGCACCTATACCGCGCACTCCGTGTCGCTCGCCGCCGCCGACAAATGTCTCCAGATCCTCGATGAAACCGATGCGCTGGCGCGCATCGCGGATTACGGCACGCGGTTGCGCAACGGCATGCGAAGCGTGCTCTCGGCGAGGGGGATCGCCCACAGCTTCGTCGGACATCCCTCGATGAGCGGACTGTATTTCGCCCACGAGGCGCCGCGCAACTATCGGGCGTGGAAGGGCAGCGACTACTCGTTTTACGATGCCATGGCGCAGGTGCTGCACGACGAAGGAGTCCTCTGTGAGCCCGATTCCCGCGAACCATGGTTCGTGTCGGCGGCGCACGACGAGTCATGCCTCGGGGACACACTCGGGGCGTTCGAGACCGCCGTGGACGCCACGCTGCGAACCGCCGGCGCGAACCGCAAAGTGCCCGCTTGAACGCCCGGCCGCCGGGATCTGAGTTCGATGCGCTCATCGTGGGCGCCGGCCACAATGGCCTGGTGGCCGCGTGCTATCTCGCCCGGGCGGGGCTGAAGGTGCTGGCGCTCGAGCGCAATCCGTTCATCGGCGGCGCGGCGGTCAGCCGCAAGCTCTACCGGGATTTCACGTACTCCAACTGTTCCTACGTGTGCAGCCTG
This sequence comes from Nevskiaceae bacterium, assembly GCA_037445285.1. Lineage (GTDB taxonomy): Bacteria > Pseudomonadota > Gammaproteobacteria > Steroidobacterales > Steroidobacteraceae > Bog-1198. The sequence goes on from JBBIKV010000037.1 coordinate 14,998, forward strand.
CTCCGGCCCGAAATCATGCGCGCTCTCGAACTGCCGAAATTCGGGCTGCAGGTGATTCCCTACGAGGGGGGCTGCACCATGATGCAGGGAGGCGGGCACCTGGCGGTGTACGACAACCACGACGCCCTGCGCCGTGAGATTTCCAGGCATTCGAAGCGCGATGCGGAGGCCTACGACCGGTATTCGCGCGACGTCATGCGCCAGTGCAGGTTCATCAAGCCGCTGCTCATGCGCGAACCGCCGGATCCCACCTCCTTCAAGCCGCGCGATCTGAGGGAAATGCTCTACCTGGCCGGACGTTTCCAGGGTCTCGGGGAGGAGCGGATGTACGACACGCTGCGCTTCTGGACGATGAGCGCCGCGGATTTCCTCGATGAGTACTTCGAGAGCGAAATCGTCAAGGCGCACTTTGCGGGCAGCTCCATCATCGGCACCGCGTTGGGTCCGCGATCTCCCGGCACGGCCTACGTCCTGCTGCATCACTATATGGGCGACATCGACGACACCGTGGGTGCGTGGGGCTTCGCGCGCGGCGGCATGGGGGCGATCAGCAACGCGCTGGGAGCCTCGTTACAGGCGAGCGGCGGCACCATCCGAGTTGCCGCGCCGGTGCGGCGCATCCTGGTGCGCAGCGGCCGCGCGGCCGGCGTGATGCTGGAGGATGGCGAGGAGATCCGGGCGCCGCTGGTGCTCTCGAACCTCGACGTCAGGCGGACGTTCCTGGAGACCATGGAGCCGAAGGAACTGCCGGAGGAGTTCGTGAGGCAGGTGAAGCGGTTCAAAATCCGCGGCTCCTCCGGGAAGCTCAACATCGCGCTCGACGGGCTGCCGCGTTTTCCGGCCATTCCCGACGGTTCACCCTGCACCCGCGGCGACTTGCACGTGACGGACACGATCGAGATGATGGAGCGGGCGTACGACGATTGGAAGGAGGGCCGCTGGTCGCGCGCCCCATACATCGACATGCTGATGCCGTCCCAGATCGATCCCTCCATGGTGCCCGACGGCAAGCATTACATGTCGGTGTTCGTGCAGTATTGCCCATACGAACTCGCCAGCGGCCCCTGGGATGCCGCGAAACGCGAGGCGTTCGGCAGGACGGTCATCGACACGATCGCGAGTCACAGTCCCAACTTCAAGGATTTGATCCTGCACGCCGAGATCCGCACTCCCTGGGACATCGAGAACGAGGTCGGACTCACCGAAGGCAATATCTTCCAGGGCGAGTTGACCATGGATCAGTTGCTGTTCAACCGGCCCATCCCCGGCTACGCTCAATATCGCTCCCCCGTGAGGGGGCTCTATATGTGCGGTTCCAGCACCCATCCCGGAGGCGGGGTCATGGGTGCGCCCGGGGCCAACGCCGCGCGCGCGGTGCTCAACGACCTCGGCAGACCGCAGTGACGAGTCCGCGAGCCATGCACGCCCGGTACGACTGCATCGTCATCGGTGCCGGCCACAACGGCCTGGTCTGCGCGGCCGAGCTGTCCCGTGGCGGCCGTTCGGTCCTCGTGCTGGAGGCCGGATCCGAGGTCGGGGGCGCCGCGGTGACCCGGGAATTCTCGCCGGGCTTTCGCGTGTCGGCGTGCGCCCACCTGCTGCACCTCATGCCGGCGGAGCTGATCCGGGAGCTGCGATTGGAGGCGCATGGCTTGGAGTGGGCCGCACGGCGGATGCCGACGACGTCGTTGTCGACGGACGGCCCGGCGTTGGACGTCGACCAGGCCGGCGCGGCCGGCGCGGACGCCGCAGCCTATGGTGAGTATCGGGCGCAGATGCAGCGCTTCGCCAGGGCGCTCATCCCCCTGTTCGGCAACCCCCCGCCGCGTCTGGGCACGACGGCCTGGTCCGATCGGTTCGCATTGCTCGGTCTGGGCTGGCAGATTCGCAGGCTCGGCCGGAGGGACATGCGTGAACTTCTGAGAATCGGCGGGATGAACGCGTACGACCTTCTCGAGGACCATTTCGGTTCGACGGCGCTCCAGGGCGCCCTGGGGTTCGATGCCGTGCTCGGCACCAATTTCGGCCCGCGTTCGCCGGGGACGGTGCTCACGCTGTTGTACCGGCTGGCGGCGGAGGCCGCCGGCGGCGATACCGCGCTGTCGCAACCGAAGGGGGGCCTCGGCGCCGTCTGCGACGCCCTGGCGAAATCGGCCACCACGGCCGGGGCGGTGATCCGCACCGGATCGCCGGTCGCCCGGATCCTCGTGGAGGCGGACCGTGCGGCCGGCGTCGAGCTGGAGTCGGGCGAATGCATCGCCGCCGCCGCCGTGGTGTCGGGCGCGGATCCGAAGACCACCTTCTTGAAGCTGGTCGGGGCGCGGCATCTCGACGCCGGATTCGTCCGCCGGGTCTCGCACATTCGTGCAAAGGGACTGGCCGCCAAGCTGCACCTGGCGCTCGACCGTGTGCCCGTGTTCAAGGGCGTCGGCGCCGCCGCCCTGCGCGGCCGGTTGCTCATCGCGCCGTCGCTGCAATACGTGGAGCGCGCCTTCAATCACGCGAAATACGGCGAGTATTCGGAGTGCCCGGCCATGGAGATCACGTTGCCCTCGATCAACGATGCCGCACTCGCGCCTGCGGGCAGGCACGTGTTGTCGGCCATCGTGCAGTATGCGCCGTATGCGTTGGGGGCCGGATGGGAAACCGGACGGCGGCGCTTCACGGAATTGTGCATCGATGCGCTCGAACGCGCAGCCCCCGGCCTGCGCGGCAGCGTGCTGGCATCTGAACTGTTGACGCCCGTCGACATCGAACGCGAGTTCCGCATCGACGGCGGCCATTGGCATCATGGTGAGCTGGCCTTCGACCAATTCTTCATGGTGCGTCCGGTTCCGGGCGCGGCACAGCACGCGACGCCTCTGCCGGGCGTGTTCCTGTGCGGTGCGGGCTGTCATCCGGGAGGCGGAGTCATGGGTGTCGCCGGCAGGAACGCGGCCCGGGCCATTCTCGAGGCGGACCGGGCCGCATGAACTCCCCCGATCCCCCCGTGCCGCACTACAAGCAGCCGCTTCTGCAAACGCCCTTTCACCGGCGCGCGCGGGAGTTGAGCCAGGTGGACAGTTTCATCGCGTGGGCCGGCTACGCCACGGTCGACGTTTTCACGAGCATGGAACAGGAATATTTCGCGATTCGCAACGCGGCGACTGTGTACGATTTGACCCCGATGGTGAAGTACCGGATTGCGGGGCCGGATGCGCCGGCGTACTTGAACCGCCTGACCACGCGCAACGTCGAGAGGCTCGGGCCGGACCGGGTCGCCTACTGCGTCTGGTGCAACGATGCGGGACACCTCATCGACGATGGCACGCTGTTCCGGCTCGGCGCCGCCGAATACCGGCTGTGCACCGCCGAGCGCCAGTTGGACTGGCTGCTGGCGTCGACGATCGGCTTCGACGTGAGCGTCGAGGAGATCACGGAACAGATCGCCGCCCTCGCGGTGCAGGGGCCGACATCGTGCGCCGTGCTGCGGTCCGCGGGGCTGCGGGGGCTCGAGAGCCTGAAGCCGTTCGAAATCGGCCGGGGCGCCGTGGGCGGGCTGCCCGTCACGGTGTCGCGGACCGGCTTCACGGGGGATCTCGGCTACGAATTGTGGATGGCGCCCGGCGACGCCGAACCGGTTTGGGACGCGCTGATGAGCGCCGGGCGCTCGCGCGGCATCAGGGCGGTGGGCTCGCAGGCGCTCAACGTGGCGCGCCTGGAGGCGGGATTCCTCAGTCCCAATGTGGATTTCGTCTCGGCGGAGCACACGCTGCGCACCGGCCGGGACCGATCTCCCCTGGAACTCGGACTCGGCTGGCTCGTCGACTTCGAGAAGGGGCATTTCACCGGGCGGCGCGCGTTGCTCGAGGAACACCGCCGCGGTCCGCGCCGGCGGCTCGTGGGCCTGGACATCGCCGGCAACAAGCCCGCCCACAACGCGCTGTTGTACGCGGACGACTCGGGCCGCCGCGAGGTAGGCAGCGTAACCTCGGCCGCCTGGTCGCCGACTTGCAAGCGCAACATCGCCCTTGCTATGGTCGACGCGCCGTACTTCCGCACGGGGGCTGCGGTCTGGGCTGAAATCTATCTCAATCGCGAACTTGTGTGGGAGCGTCGCATGTCCCGGGCCGAGGTTGTCGAGCGTCCCTTCTTCGCGCCCGCTCGGCGCCGCGCCACGCCGCCTGCGGAGTACTAGGCAGCGTGCTCGCGACACAGCAGAAGGCCGTGGCGGATCGCCCCTGGCTCGATCCCGACGCCAGACCGCAGATCGTCATCGAGAGCGTCAACAAGACCTTCGGCGGATTCGCCGCTGTCGACAGCGTCAACCTGCGCATATTCAAGGGCGAGATGTTCGCGCTGGTCGGCGCGTCGGGCTGCGGCAAGACCACCTTGCTGCGGATGCTTGCCGGGTTTGCGACCCCGAGCGCCGGACGCATCCTGATCGAGGACGTCGACATGACGGCCGTGCCGCCGCACGAGCGGCCGGTCAACATGATGTTCCAGTCCTATGCTCTGTTCCCGCACATGACCGTCGAGCAGAATGTCGGCTACGGATTGCGCCGCATGAGGCTCGAGGGGGCGGTGCGGACCAAGCGCATCCAGGATGCGCTCGAGATGGTTCAACTCGGTCCGCTGGCGAGGCGCAAGCCGCACCAGCTGTCCGGCGGGCAACGTCAGCGCGTCGCACTGGCGCGGGCGCTCATTCGCAGGCCGAAGGTCCTGCTCCTCGACGAACCGCTGAGCGCCCTCGACAAGAAGCTTCGGGAGCAGACGCAGTTCGAGCTCATGAACATCCAATACCAGGTCGGCATCACCTTCGTCTTCGTGACCCACGACCAGGACGAGGCGATGGCGCTGTCGACGCGGATCGCCGTGATGAACCGCGGGCAGGTGGTGCAGGTGGGCACGCCGTCGGAGATCTACGAGTTTCCTCAGAGCCGCTTCGTCGCCGATTTCGTCGGCACCACGAACCTGTTCGAGGGCACCGTCGGTGCAATGCAGTCGGGACTCATCACGGTCCGCAGCCCGGAGGCCGGATGCGACCTTCTGGTCGACGAACTCGGGCGTTTCACCGCCGGCCAGCGGGTCTGGGTGGCGCTGCGGCCCGAGAAGATCCGCCTCAGCAAGGAGCCGGCCGCCGGTGAGCGGGTCAATCAGATCAAGGGCATGGTGTGGGAGCTCGGCTACCTCGGCAACCGGTCGACCTACCGGATCAAGACGGAAACGGGGAAGCTCGTCACGGTGTTCGCGCAGAACGACCGCAGGACGTCCGAATGGTCCATCGACTGGAGCGACGAGGTGTACCTGAGCTGGGCGGCGGATTGTGCCGTCGTCCTCAGCCAGTGATGCCCCGCTCCGGCGGAGCGGCGCGGGCGGACGCGACCGACGTCCGTTTTATATTATACTGGTGACATTACAAAAGCGCGCCTGGGCCGCGAGGATGTCATGAGAAGCGTCAAAACACTTGGCTTGTTGGGAACCGGGGTGATCGGCGGGGGCTGGGCGGCCCGGGCGCTGCATTTCGGCATCGATGTGATCGCGGCCGACGTCAAGCCGGAAATGGAGGCGTGGATACGCGGAGCAGTGGAGAACGCCGAGCCGGCGCTGGCCAGGCTCACGTCGGCACCGCTGCCGCCGAAGGGTGCGCTGTCCTTCACCACGGACCTCAAGCTGATGGCGAGGCACGCCGACTTCATCCAGGAGAACATCCCCGAACAGCTGGCGCTCAAGCAGCGCATGCTCGCGGAGGTGAGCCGGCATGCCGCGCCGGACGTCATCATCGCCTCGAGCACGTCCGGGCTCACGCCCACCGACCTGCAGCGCGACATGGTCGCGCCCGAGCGCTTCCTCGTCGCGCACCCCTTCAATCCGGTGTACCTGCTGCCGCTCGTCGAATTGGTGGGCGGGGGGCGGACGGCTCCGGCCAGCATCGAAGCGGCCGCCACCTTCTTCACCTACATCGGGATGCATGCGCTGCGCGTGCGCAGGGAGGTGCCGGGGCATCTGACGGACCGGCTGCAGGAGGCCATCTGGCGCGAAATCCTGCACATGGTGAACGAAGGGGTGGCCACCACCGGTGAACTCGACGAGTCGATCATCTACGGCCCCGGGCTGCGCTGGGCGGCGATGGGCACCAACATGATCTATCACCTCGCGGGCGGCGAGTCCGGCATGCGCCACATGCTGGCCCAGTTCGGTCCGGCGCTGAAATGGCCCTGGACCAAGCTCGAAGCGCCGGAACTCACCGAGAAGCTGATCGACCGCATGGTCGAGGGCACGCAGGCGCAGGCCGCGGGCCGCTCCATCCGCGAACTCGAACGGCTGCGGGACGATTACCTGGTCGCGATCCAGCAGGTGCTCCGGCAATACGACATCGGCGCCGGTTCGACGCTGCGGGCATTGGAGGCACGCCTCTACGAGGACGCCGGCGCGCGTGCCGCATCCGCCGTCTCGAACGAAGGCGGCGTTGCGCTGCCGCGGTACGATACCGTGGTCCGTACTGAATGGGCGGACTACAACGACCACATGTCCGATTTCCGCTATGGCGGGGTGTTTGGTGACGCCATGGACGCGCTGTACCGCCTCCTGGGCATCGACGAGGCGTACCGCAGCGGCGGCGCGATGTTCTACACCGTCGAGAGCCACGTGAAGCATCTCGCCGAGGCGAAGGTGGGGCAGCCCCTGTACGTGACCACCCAGGTGCTGGCCGTCGACGACAAGCGGCTGCACGTCTTCCACCGGCTGCGCCGCACCGGGGACGATGTGCTGGTCGCCGTCGGCGAGCAGATGCACCTGCACGTCGATACGGCCGCGTCGCGGGCTCGGCCCATGGGCGACGCGATGCGTGCGAAATGGGAGGCGGTCCGCGTGGCGCATGCGGCTCTGCCGTTCCCCGCCGAGGCAGGCAGGCCCGTCGGCAGCAGGGCCGGCGGGTAAATGCCGAAAATCGTCGATCATGCGCAGCGCAGGGAGGAGATCGCGCTGGTCGCCTGCCGTGTCGTCGCCACCCATGGATTCGAACAGGCGACGGTGGCGCGAATCGCGCGGGCGGCCGGCTACACCACCGGAATGGTGGCCCATTACTACGATTCAAAGCAGGACATCATACTGGCGGCCCTGCGACTGATACTCCTGCGCATCGAGCAGCGCCTGACCCGTCAGCGCGAGAGCGGCGAGGCGAACCTGCTGAACGTGCTGTCCGAGGCTCTCGCCGTCGATGCGCAGCGGTTCACCGAGTGCGCGTTTTGGATGGCGTTCTGGGGTCAGGTGCCCGCCGACAAGAAGCTCAAGCGCCTGAACGCCTGGGTGCACCGCGAATACCTGCGCTTGTTCGCCCGCTGCTTCGCCGAGCATTGGTCCGAGTGGCCGGGGTGGCCAAAGGCAGTGCGCGACCATGTGCTGCGCTCGGTCGTGACCTTCATCAATGGCCTGACCGCCGGTGCGGTGACCAGTCCCCGGGACTGGCCTGCTGCGGTCCAGGTCGGGCAATTGAGCCTGCAGCTGGAATTGCTGAAGCGTTGGGCCAAGACCCGGCGCGGCGGAGCGGTCACTTCGAAGGGGGCATAGCGATGGATTTCTCTCTCAGCGACGAACAGCAGCTCATCGTCAAGACCACGCGTGATTTCGTGGAGAACGAACTCTACCCCCACGAGAGGGAGGTGGAGGAGACGGGTGTCCTGCGCGATGACCTGCACCGCGAATTGAAGGCCAAGGCGATCGATGCGGGGCTGTACGCGGCGAACATGCCGGTCGAGGTGGGCGGCGGCGGCATCGACACGGTGACTTGGGTGCTCTACGAGAAGGAGTTGGGGCGCACCAACTACGCTCTTCATTACTCCTGCGTCGGCAGGCCGTCGAACATCCTTCTGGCATGCGAAGGCGACCAGAGGGAGCGCTATCTGCTTCCCACGGTGCGCGGCGACCGCACCGAATGCCTCGCCATGACCGAGCCCGGCGCCGGTTCCGACCTGCGCAGCATGAAGACCTCGGCGGTCGAAGCGGGGGGCGACTTCGTCATCAACGGGACCAAGCATTTCATCAGTCATGCCGACCATTCGGACTACGTGATCTTGTTCGCCGCCACGGGCGAGGAGAGCACCTCGCACGGCATCCGCAAGCAGATGACGGCGTTCCTCATCGACATCGGTCACCCAGGATTCGAGGTCCGCCCGGGCTACAAGAACGTGTCGCATCGCGGATATACGAACAGCATTCTCGAGTTCAACGATTGCCGCGTGCCGAAGTCGGCGATCCTGGGAGAGCTGCATCGGGGATTCGACGTGGCCAACACCTGGCTCGGGGCGACGCGGCTGCAGGTGGCGGCCACCTGTCTCGGCCGGGCCGAGCGGGCGCTGCAATTATCGACCCAATGGGCGGTCGACCGGGTTCAATTCGGGCAGCCGATCGGTAAATTCCAGGGTGTGAGCTTCAAGCTCGCGGACATGGCGGTGGAACTGCGGGCGGCCGAACTCCTGGTTCTAGAGGCCGCATGGAAGCGGGACCGCAAGATCGATACGGACATGGACATGGCCATCGCCAAGGTGAAGGCCACGGAGATGCTCGCCATGGTCGCGGACGAGGCGCTGCAGATCCACGGAGGGATGGGCCTGATGACCGACCTGCCGTTGGAACGCATATGGCGTGATGCGCGCATCGAACGGATCTGGGACGGCACCAGCGAGGTTCAGCGCCATATCATCTCCCGCGGGCTCCTTCGACCCCTGGGGGGGTAGCGTAGGGCGGGCAGGCTCGTATGATTAGTCCTACAGGCGTCGTCGACATCCACCGATCGCGCATCCGCCCGCATTGCGGCAAGATGTTGTCCTTGAAGGTGGGGTGTCAACCACCATGAGGTCAATGTCCATGCGCAGCCTCGAAAGCGTTCCGGTGCCTCAGAGTCCCGAAGAGCCGCCGCTCGCGCCCCACGACCCTCCGGCGCTTCCGCCGTTGGATTCCTGCACGGCGCACCGGGGAGGCGTCGGCGCGTCTCCGAAACATCATCGCGCCTGAACCCGGGCGCCCGACGCCCGGCCTCGGGCGCCTGAGGCGTGAATGCGGGCACGCCGCGGGCCGCTGGCTGCCCCGAATCCTGGGCCTGTGCGTGTCGTGGCTCCTCGCCGTGCCGGCATATTCCCAGACGCCGGCACCCCTGCAGGAATGGCAATATTCGAGCGGCCAGGTTCTTGCGCACCTGTTCGAGCCGGACCTGCCGAAGTGGCGAACCGAAGCGGGGGCGGCGGTCGTGGTCCAACCGCTGTATTCCGGTTCGCGTCCCTACCGGGAGGTGGTCGGTCCCGTGATCGACATCCGTTACCGCGACATCGCCTTCGCTTCGGTGGGCGAGGGACTCGGGGTGAACATCTGGCGGGGCGAGCATTATCGCGCCGGCGTCTCGCTGGGCTATGACCTCGGTCGGCATCAGGAGGACGATCTGGCCCATCTGCGGGGCATGGGCGACATCGCGCCGGCGCCCGTGTTCAAGGTCTTCGGATCCTACGTGATTTCCAAGGAATTGCCGCTCGTGCTGCGTGCGGTCGTGAGGCGCAGCGTGGGAGGGACCAACGGGTGGGTGGGTGACCTCGACGCCTTCATGCCGCTGCCGGGAAGCTCCCAAACGCTGTTCATGCTGGCCGGCCCGTCGGTGACTCTGGCCGATCGCCGCTTTCTGCAGGGCGAATTCGGCGTGACTGCGAGCCAGTCGCTCGCGTCGGGTCATCCGATCTACGGGGCGCATGCGGGACTGGAGGCCGCCGGGGTCGGTTTCAGCGTCATTCGGTTCCTCGGGGATCGCTGGCTCATCGACGCGGAATTCGCGGTGGATCACCTTTTGGGGAGCGCCGGTGCCGGTCCGATCGTGCAGAGGACCGTCCAGGAAGTCGGAGCGGTGTCGGTCGCCTACCGCTGGTGAGGGATCCCGGCTCGAGGCTCGGTCGGGTTTCTCAGGATCCGGCAAACGCCGCGGCCATCGTCAGCGTCTTCTCCAGCATGTCCAAATCGTAGGGCTTCGGCAGCAGCAGCACGCCGCCCTCGGGCCCGCCCAACGACGATTCGAGGCCATCGATCACTGCGTACCCGGATGCAATGACCACCGGCAGTCTGGGATGAGTCTTGGCGAGGGTCCTGGCCAGTTCGATACCCGACATGCCCGGGAGGCTCACGTCGGTCATCACGGCATCGAATGTCCGGGACGCGAGTTGTTCCATCGCCAGTTCGGCGTCCGCGACGGCGACCGAGCGGTGGCCCAGTTCCGCCAGGAACTCGACCGTGATGAGGCTCACTTCCGGGCTGTCTTCGACCAACAAAATGTCCATCGCGCCAGCATGGACGCAAATCCGCCGACTGGCCAGATCGACGCCGGCTAACGGCCGGTCCACTGCGGCTTGCGCTTCTCCGAGAAGGCCCGGGCGCCTTCCTTCAGGTCGTCGGAGCGGACCACCCGCTGCACCATGTCGAGGGAGTCGTGAAGTTCGAAGGCCTCGTGTTCCCCGACGACCTCCGTGTGTCGCAACAGCTGTTTGATGGCCGGGAACAACAGCGGCGGGCCGTCCGCCAGCTGCCGGGCGATCTCGCGCGCTTTGGTCATGCCCTGTCCCTTGGGAACCACGTGATTGGCGAGGCCCCAGTGCTTCGCCTCCGCGGCATCCATCCAGCGGCCGGTCAGCAGGAACTCGACGGCCACGTGGTAAGGAATGCGACGGCGCAGCTTGATGGTGCCGGCGTCGGGGAGGATCCCGACATTGATCTCGGGAAGCGCAAACCTGGCATGCTCTTCCATGACGATGATGTCGGTGCCCAGCACCACCTCGAAGCCGCCGCCGCACGCGATGCCGTTGACCGCTGCAATGAGCGGCTTATTGAGGTTGCGGGGGTGATTCAGGCCGCCGAAGCCGCCGACCCCCCAGTCTTCGTCCGACTTCTCACCGGCCGCCGCCGCCTTGAGGTCCCAGCCGGGAGAGAAGAAGCGGTCTCCCGCCCCCGTGATGATGGCGATCTTGAGTGCCGGATCATCGCGAAAGCTGGTGAATACCTGGTTGAGCCGCCGGCTTGCGGCGAGGTCGATGGCATTCGCCTTCGGGCGGTCGATCGTGATCTCCAGGATGTCGCCGGCGGTGGCGACGTGGATTCCGTCCGTCATGAGCACACTCCCTTCCGTTAGGTGGAATTTCTGAGACGAATCATCGTATCCACGGCCACCACCCCGAGACCCGCAGGCCGCACGATGACCGGGTTGACGTCGATCTCGACGAGCGTCGACAAGTTTGCCGCGGCAAAGCGCGCGATCCCGAGGACCGCCTCGATCAGCGCGGGCACGTCGCCCGGGGGCTTGCCGCGATAGCCGCGCAGCAGTCGTGCGGCGGTCAGCCGGTTCAAGGCGGCGGCGACGGATTCGCGGGTCCACGGCGGCAGCAAGCTCTCACTGTCGGCCAGGAGTTCCGTGAGCACGCCGCCCGCGCCGAGCACAAGCACCTGACCGAATTGCGGATCGACGATGATGCCGACCAGCATCTCCGCGATTCCGTCGGTCGTCATTTCCTCGACCAGGCAGCGGTCGGACAACGACGCCAAGCGGGCGGCGGCGGCGGCGGCATCATCCCTGCCACGCACGTTGATCACCACGCCCCCCACTTCGGACTTGTGTTCCAAGTGGGAGCCCAAGGCCTTGACGACCACGGGAAACCCCAACGCGGCGGCGGCATCGGCCACGGCGGCGATGTCGACGACCCGTCCGTGGGGCACCGGCACCCCGAATGCCGCGAGGGCCTCCTTGCCTTCCGCTTCGTTCAGAGTATGGATGGATTCCCCGCGGTCCGGCGGGGCGGCGGACGCGGGGCGGGGCGGAATCTGCAGCTGCGGGGCGGCACCGTCATGCCACGCCCGGCCAATGCCTCCCGCCAGTGCCAGCGCCTCCAACGCCTCGCGTTGACCCTGCAGCGGAACCACGCCCCCCTCCAGGCAGCGGGTCCGAATCCGCGCACTGATGGTTTCGGGCAGGGAGGAGATCAGCGCGGCGCGCGATGGCGCACCCCGGGCGGCGGCTATGAACACGTCGATCACCGCATCGAAGGACGCCGTGTCGGCCTTCAGTTCCGGAGGACAGTCGAGCATGAAGCCCACGGCGTCGTATCCCGAAGCCAGGGCCGTCGTGAAGACGCGGCCCAATGCCGGCGGGTCGAACCAGAGATAGGTGTGGATGTCGAAGGGGTTGGCGACGGTGACCCGATCCGTCAGCAAATCGCGCAACGTCGATGCCTGTGCCGGAGGAATCTCGGCAAACTCCAGATCGAGGGAGCGCGCGACATCGGCGGTCATGGCCATGTCGCCGCCGGAGGCGCCCATCACCAGCAGTTTCCGCCCCGGCAACGGGCCGCCGGCATGCAGCAGCTTCAGTGTCTCGCACAACGTGCCCAACGTGTCGCAGCGGGCGATGCCTGCCTGTCTGCAGAATGCCTCGAACACCGAGTCCTCGCCGGCCAGGGCGCCGGTGTGACTGTGCGCCGTGCGAGCCGCCGCAGCCGTGCGCCCGGATTTCACCACGGCAATGGGCTTGCCGGCGGCCCGCGCCCGCGCGGCCGCGCGCGCGAACGCCGCCGCGTCCTTGATACCCTCCAGGTAGAGACCGAAGGCCGTGACCCTCGGGTCCTCGCACAAACTTTCGATCAGATCCTCCACCGCCAGCCGCGTCTGATTACCCACGGTGAAGAGGCAACCGATCGGCAGCGACCGGTCGTTGAACATGAGGGTGAGTGCGATGGTGCCGCTCTGGCAGATCAGCGCCACCCCCCGATCCGGGCTGGCACCCACGATCTGGTCGGGCATCATCGCCGCGCGATCGAAGAAATTCACGAAGCCGTAGCAGTTCGGTCCGAAGAACGGCAGCGTGCCGGCGCCCTGCACCAGTTCTCGAGTGAGCCGCGCCCCCTCCGGGCCGCCGGTTTCCGAGAAACCCGCCGTGAAGCACACGAAGCCGCCCGCGCCGCGCGCGGCCAGCGCCGCGGCGACCGAGGGCGCCTCCTGATTCGGAACGGCGATGAAGGCGGCGTCGGGCGCCGCGGGCAGGTCGGCAACGGAGCGGTAATAGGTGTTCGCGGCGGTCGACGGGCGGCTGGGGTGGACCCGCCAGATGACGCCCGGGTAGCCGACCGCCCGGTTGCCGGCCGCCACGGCGTCGGTCCATGCGCTCGCCCCGATCAGGGCAATGCTTCGCGGTGCGATCAGCCGCCGGACATCGACCGTCATGCGACGCCGCGGCGCTTCAGTTCCATCCTGCGGGAACCCGGACCCCACTCCGCGCGCCCGGTGTCCGTCGCCTTGAGCGCCTCGATCGTGCGGAGGATATCCTCCGGGAATTCGGCGCTCGCCGGCGCGTCTCCCTGGCGTACGTGGAGCAGCATCACCTCGCCGGTGGCCACCGCGCCGCCCACCCGCGGGCAGGAGAAACGGCAGCCCGCATGAATCCTCTTGCGGTCGGCGTCGAGGATCGATGTCACGACGTCGAGTTCGTCCGTGCGCTTGACCTCGTGCAGGTAGTGCATGTGCAGTTCCAGGGTGTACAGCGTGCAACGCGTGCGTCCGCGGTAGGCGGCATCCAACCCCAGGGAGTCCATCACGTCGTCGATGGCGAGGCTGAGGATGAGGGCATAGTAGGCATCGCGCAGATGACCGTTGTAATCGATCCACTGCGGCTCGATCGTCGCGCGGTACGGCGGCAGCCCGTTCAACGCGATCACTCAGCGCAACTGCAGCTTGTCGCGCGCCTGGGCCGCGGTGAGCACCCGCGCGCCCATTGCCTCGATGATGGTGCGCGCCTTCTCCACCAGTTGCGCGTTGCTCGCGTAGACGCCCTTGCTCAGATACAGGTTGTCCTCGAGACCCACACGCACGTTGCCGCCCATCAAGACCGACTGCGCCACCCACGGCATCTGCATCCGGCTGATGGCGAAGGAGCCCCAATTGCAGTTCTCCGGCAGGGAATTGACCATGGCCAGCAGGTGGCCCACGTCCGCGGGCACGCCCCAGGGGATGCCCATGCACAGTTGGATGAGGGACGGTGCGTCGAGCAGTCCCTCCTTGATCATCTGTTTCACGAACCAGAGGTTTCCGGTGTCGAACACCTCCAGTTCGGGCTTGACGCCGAGGTCCCTCGCGATCGCCGCGCCCTGCCGCAGGTAATTGGGGGTGGATACGTAGGCGCGGTTGCCGTCGCCGAAGTTCAGACTGCCGCAGTCCAGGGTGGCGATATCCGGACGGTATAGACCCTCGTGGCACAGGTCGATCACGTGCCGCATGCGGTCCTCCTGCGTCACGAAGTCGCTGCCGGGGGCCGGCGTATCCTGCAGGCCCTTGTCGCCGACGACGATGTAGCCGCCCATGCCGCAGGTCAGATTGACGATCACGTCGACCTTGCTCTCCCGGATCCGCCTGACCACCTCGCGATAGTGGCGGGTTTCCATGCTGAACGCGCCGGTCTGCGGGTCCCGGACGTGGATGTGAACGATCGCGGCCCCCGCCCGCGCGGCCTCCACCGCGGTGGAGGCGATCTGTTCGGGGGTGACCGCGCAGTGGGGGCTCTTGGTCACCTTGGTGTCGTCGCCGGTGACGGCGCAGGAGATGATGACGTCGTGGTTCATGAAGATTTCCCCCGGCGGCCTTTCGGGCGGCCTCAAGTTTATATTATCGCGATGATAATATTTAAGCGGCCGATGGGCAACTTTCGGCGCGGCTAGCGGCGGGCGCCGGCAAGTGCCCGGATGATCTCCGCCTCGCTGCAGACGCCGACGATCCTCCCGTCCTCGGCGAGCAGGACGGGGTGTCCCGTGGCCTGGCGCAGCTGGATGATGGATTGAAGCGAGAACGAGGCGGGCGCCACCGCGACGCCCGGCCCGATTCCGGCGGCTCCGGCGTCGTCTGCGATCCGCCGCAGTTCATGCGCAACGCCATCGACGTGAATGGCGAGCGCCTCGGCGGAAGGGCTCATCGAGAGCCGGTAGCGGCGCCGTTCGTCGAGCCAGACGGTGCCTTCCTCCGCCGGCATGTGCGCGCGTTCGCACATGATCATGGCGCCCGTGAGCACGTCGAGCGGATTCATGTGGCGGACGAACTCGGCGACGTAATCGTCGGCCGGGGCCAGCACGATGTCCTCCGCCGTTCCGGTCTGGATGATCCTGCCATTCTGCAGTATGGATATCCTGTCCCCCAGCCGCAACGCCTCGTCCAGATCATGACTGACGAACAGGATCGTCTTCTTGACCCGCTCCTGCAGGGCCAGCAGTTCGTCCTGCAGCTTGCCGCGGATCAAGGGGTCGAGCGCCGAAAAGGGCTCGTCCATGAGCAATATGTCGGCATCGGTGGCGAACGCGCGGGCGAGTCCCACGCGCTGCTGCATGCCGCCCGAGAGTTCGCTCACATGGCGCTCGGCCCATTGCGACAGCCCCACCAGCTCCAATTTTTCGTCGACGATGGTCTTGCGCGCGGCGGCCGTGTCGCCCCGCAGTTCCAGCCCGAAGCCGACGTTTTCGCGCACCGTGCGCCAGGGCAGCAGCCCGAATTGTTGAAATACCATGGCCACCCGCTCCCGCCGCACACGCCGCATCTGGGCGGTGTCGCAGGTCGCCACGTCGATGGCCGACTCGCCGGCGCGCACCAGGACATGGCCGCGGGTCACCGGATTGAGCCCATTGGCGGCCCGCAGCAGGGTGGACTTGCCGGAACCCGACAACCCCATGAGCACGGAGATCTCGCCGCGCGCGACGCTCAAGGTGGCGCCGGCGACCCCGACGATGACGCCGAATTTTTCCTGGATGCCCGTGCGTGTGCCCCCCGCGTCAAGCGCGGCGAGGGCCTCGCGTACGGCCTTTTGGCCCTCACGGCCGGGCTGCCTCGCAAACAGGATGTCGACGTTCTGGAATTCGACCGCCGCCTCGACCGGACTGGTCATCGTGACACCCCACGTTCCTTCGGCCGGCTTATGCGGTCCAGAATGATGGCGAGCAGCACGATCGTGAAGCCCGCCTCGAAGCCCATGCCCACCTGGACCGAGTTCAACGCCCGGACCACCGGAACGCCGAGGCCGCCCGCGCCGACGAGCGCCGCGATCACGACCATGGAGAGGCTCAGCATGATGCATTGGGTCACGCCGGCGATGATGGTGGAGGCGGCACTCGGCAGTTCGATCTTCCACAACAACTGCAGGGGCGTCGCGCCGAAGGACTCGCCGGCCTCGATCAGCGGGCGGGGCACCGAGGAGATGCCGAGATGCGTGAGACGGATCGGAGCCGGAAGGGCGAATATCACCGTCGAGATGAGCCCGGGCACGACCCCGAGACCGAACAGCACCAGCGTCGGGATGAGGTAGACGAACGTCGGAAGGGTCTGCATCAAATCGAGCGCCGGCCGCAGCGCCGCGAACAGGCGCGGACGGTGCGCGGCGGCAATGCCGAGGGGGACGCCGATGGCGGCGGACGCGAGGGTGGCGACCAGCACCAGGCTCAGGGTCTCGAGAGTGGCGATCCAATAACCCTGGTTCAAGATGAACAACAGTGCCAGCGCGACGAATGCCGTCAGGGCCCACGAACGGCGCAGGACGAATGCCAGGATCGCGACCCCCAGGATGAGCGCCGGCGCCGGCAGCATGCGCAGCGCCGCGGTGACGCCGTTCACCATGCCGCGGATCACGATGGAAATCCCGTCGAACACGAACATGCCGTGAGCCTTGATCGTGTCGATCGCCACCGCCATCGCGTCGCCGACGGGAATCTTGTGGCTGACGATCCATTGTTCGAAGCCGCCCGGCCGGGGCGGGGGGGCGGCGTGGGCCAGTACGCTGTTCGCCGGGCGTCCGTCGAAGGTGAGGATGCCGTCGAGCCAGGCCTTGGTCGCCGTCGGATTAGCCCTGAGCCACTCGGCCGCGGCGATGTCCGGCTGTTCGTGTCGATCGAGAATCGCCGCCATCATTTCGCTTTCGCCGCGCAGCGTGAACTTCAGGTTGGTGAGCAGCCGCCCGATGTTGGGGCACTCGGCGCTGTAGCCCCGGCGCGTCACGGTGTATATGGTGGCCCCGCCGAAATTCGGGCCGAACACCTCGTCTCCTCCGGTCAGATATTTAAGATCGAAACGCATGTTCATGGGATGCGGCTCCCATGCGAGGAACACGATCGGCTGTTTGTCGCGAACCGCGCGCTCGACCTGCGCCAGTTCGCCCTGTTCGCTGGATTCGACCAGCTTGAAGTCGGCGAGTCCGAACTGTCCGTCCTTCAGCATCTTCAGGACCAGGCGGTTGCCGTCATTGCCCGGTTCGATGCCGTAGATCGAATTGTTGAGCGGCCCTGCGAGGCGGTGAATGTCGTTGAAGTCCTTGAGACCTGCCGCATAGGCGTACGCGGGCACCGCGAGCGTGTACTTGGCCCCCAGGAGATTCGGCCGGACGACGACGACCGAGCCGTCCGCCACGTAGCGGCTGCGGTCCGCCTCCTGGGCCGGCATCCAGTTGCCGAGAAACACGTCGATGTCCTTGTTCTGCAGGGAGGCGAACGTCACCGGAACGGAAAGCACGGTGATCGTCGGCGAATAGCCGATGTTTCGCAGCAACTGGGCCACCAAGGCGGTGGTCGCCGTGACGTCCGTCCAGCCGACGTCCGAAAAGCGCACGGTTCTGCAGCTGGCGGGCTCCGCGGTGCCGGCCGCCCGGGCAGGGCCGGGGACGCCGATTACGGCCAGGCCCGTGAGCAGCAGCGCCGCCCGCAAGGCCGTCGCTACCCGGCCTCGGATGCCGCAGGTTCCGCCGGCGGCCGCGCGCTCATCGGAATACTTGACCCCATGGTCGGCGCGACGGCATGATTCAAGCTGGATCTCGAGGTTTGAATAGTCGTTTAACGAGTTCTGGTTAGCGCTCACCCATGCTTCCCT
>JBBIKV010000038.1:0-32815 GCA_037445285.1 Nevskiaceae bacterium
AAGCGGTCGCGGCGGGCTACAAGGTGCGCTACTTCCCAGCGCCCGCCCTCATCGAGACCCTCTACCGGGGACTGGCCGACAACTCGGTCGGCGAGGTGATCGACCTGGGCTTGGTGCGCATGCATCTGATGGAAATGAACACGACCGGTCCGCTCGGTCCCACCGGCCGGGTGGTGGCGTTCGCCAACCTCATCGTGTTCCAGGCCTCCGGCGGGCTGTTCAAGCAGATTCCCGGGGTGAACCTGTCCTGGCACGAGATGACGCTCACCCTGCCCGTGGTGGAGGATTACGCAGCCGTGAAGGCGCGATTATTGGCGGCGGTGGTCGAGGTGGCGGGCGCCCATCGTGAGGAATTCGCGCGGCAGACGCGCGAGATCGAGCGCAGCACCGCCGCCAAGGCCCTGGGTGACGGCGCCCCGGAAGTGCACCTGCATCTTGCCGATGGGCACATGCAGGCGCTGATCCGCTACCCGGTTCACCTCGCGCAGGCGGCCGACATCGACGAACGGGTGTCGGAAGCCGTCTTGAGGGTCATCGCCGGGCTCGGCGGCAAGCCGGCGCAAACCCCCGCCTGACGCTGACGGCGGCACGGCGATCGACTTAGGCGCGAACTCGGCGCTGCCGGGCCGGCACGCGACCCGCGGCGTAGGGCGTCAATGGCGCCGCAGGCCGGTTGCCGCGAGCAGGGCGCGCACCGGTTCACTGAGCAATTCGTAGAGCGCCGCATGGGAGCGCGACAGCGATTCCGGATTCGGCAGGTACCGCCCGATCCCGAGATCGCGTGGGGCAAGCATCCCCACCGGCGCCGGCACGACCTCGAGTCCTGCGTCGCCGAACTCTAGCGCCGCGCGCCACAGGTGCGTCGCGCGCGTGACCAGAATGATCCGCCGGATGCCGGCCGTGCGCAGCAGGCGCGCGGAGTTTCGCGCATTCTCGAAGGTGTCGTAGGACTGGTCGTCGACCCACCGCGGGTCGAGGTCGAAATTGCGGCGCAGGGTGGCGCGAACAGGCGCTGACCGCCGCCGCCCAGGACCACGATGGCCTGCGCCCCGGTCGCGTGGGAGAGGTTCAGGGCCGGATAGTGCTCCGTCAGTCCCGTCACGGCGTCGGCGACCCCGGGAAGCGAGAGCAGAACCCGCGCGAACGCCGGGCGGCGCTTCAGCAGCAGCATGCCGAGGAGGGCCAACACCAGCGGTCCGTATGGAGGCAGGATGAGATTCCTCAGCAAGGTCTTGAGTTGAAGCAGCCACATACCGGGGATCGTATCTCATAGAATGCGGGGCTGAGGAACAGTAACGCGAGGTGGCGGCATGGCGGAGCGAACAGGGACGGGCGCGTGGATTCGTGCAGGAGCGTGGAAGTGCGCGTGGGGCATCCTGCTGTGTGCGCCGCTCATGGTGCGGGCGGCGTCCCCCGACGTGCAGGGCCGCATCGATCGCGTGCTCGCCGAGACGCCGCTCATCGACGGCCACAACGATCTGCCCTGGGAGATCCGGGCGCGCTTCAAGAGCGATCTTTCAGCGGTCGACCTGCAATCCGATACGGCGCGTCTGCCCTTCCCGGCGGACGGTGCACCGTTGATGACCGATATTCCGCGCCTGCGTGCCGGGAGGGTCGGGGGACAGTTCTGGTCGGTGTGGGTGCCCGTGAACATCCAGGGCTTCGAGGCCGTGCAGACGACGTTCGAGCAGATCGACCTCGTGAAACGGATGTGTGCGCGATATTCGGGCGACCTCGAAATGGCCTATACGGCGGCGGACGTGCGCCGCGTCCACAAGGCCCACCGGATCGCCTGCCTCATCGGGATCGAGGGCGGGCATCAGATCAACGGCTCCCTGGCAGTGTTGCGCCAGATGTACGCTGCCGGTGCGCGCTACATGACCCTGACCCACACGACCAATACCGCCTGGGCGGACTCTGCCACCGATGCGCCGGCACACCATGGATTGACGCCCTTCGGAGTCGAGGTGGTCCACGAGATGAACCGGCTCGGCATGTTGGTGGATCTAAGTCACGTATCGCCCGATACGATGCGCGCCGCCCTCGCGGCGAGCACGGCGCCGGTGATCTTTTCCCATTCTTCGGCGCGCGCACTCGTGGATCACCCGCGTGACGTGCCCGACGACGTGCTGCGCTCGGTCGCGCAGAATGGCGGTGTGGTGATGGTCAATTTTGCGCCGGGCTATGTCTCGGAGGCCCGCAATCACTGGGATGCGGATCGCGCCGCCGAACAGACGCGCTTCGACAGTCCCCCCTACGTGGGTCTGTACATCGGTCAGCCGGAACGCGCCAAGGCCGCGCTCGTCCAATGGGAACAGACGCACCCGAAGCCGGCCGCGACGCTTGCGCAGGTGGCCGACCACATCGAACACATCCGGCTCATCGCGGGCGTCGAGCACGTCGGTTTGGGGTCCGATTTCGACGGGATCGACGACACGCCGACCGGGCTCGGCGGGGTGGACACATATCCGGCGCTGCTGGCGGAGCTCATGCGCCGCGGTTGGACCGATGCGGACATCGCCAGGCTGGCGGGCGGCAACGTGCTGCGGGTGATGGCCGATGCCGAGCAGGTGTCGACGCGGCTTCGCCGGCCGCAATGAGGGGGATGCGCCGCGCCCGGGGGGCCTGCGCGGGTGCGGCGCTCAGCCTGGCGCTGTCGGCCTGCGGCGCGTCGCAGGCGCTGGTGGGTCGGGCACGTCCGCCGATCTCGCCGGCCGGCGTACGCCTCTATCTGGAGCCGCCCGGGCGGCCGTACGAGTCGATCGCCATTCTGGATGTCTCGAGCAAGCACGCCCTGGCGTTCACGGCGGAGGGCAAGGCACAGATCGTCATCCGGCGGCTGAAGGAGAGCGCCGCAAGGCTGGGTGCCAATGGCGTGCTGCTGGAACAGATCGCCGACGATCCGGATGCCACCGCCTTGTCGGGAGGCGTGGGCACGCAGTACTGGGGCAGTCGCGGCACGATCGATCTGGGCATGAGCGCCGCGCTCGCCGGACCAAAATTCGGCCGCGGCACGGCGATCTACCTGCCGCCCGAACCCGGCGCCCCGGCCGGGCGATAGGGCGCCGCGGCGTGGCGCCGCCCGCGGGATATTCACGCCGTATTGAGGTATCGTCGCCGCAGGATGAAGCGCAACGAAAAACTGCGGGTGCTCGCGATCGATGTCGGCGGCAGTCACGTCAAGGTGCGGGTATCCGGCCGCCGCGAGGAGCGTGAATTCGTATCCGGTCCGCACCTCACGGCGCACCGCATGGTGGCGGGGGTGCACAAACTCGCCGGCGACTGGACCTACGACGTCGTCTCCATCGGATATCCCGGCGCCGTCGTTCACGGCAAGATTCTGACCGAACCGCACAATCTCGGCGGCGGGTGGGTCGGTTTCGATTTTCGCGCGGCTTTCGGCCGGCCGACCCGGGTGATCAACGATGCGGCGATGCAGGCCATCGGCAGCTACGAAGGCGGCCGCATGTTGTTCCTCGGCCTCGGCACCGGCCTCGGGTCGGCGTTGATCGTCGATGGAGCGGTCGAGGCGATGGAGCTTGCCCACTTGCTGTTCAAGAAGAACAGGACCTACGAGGACTATGCGGGCGAAGGCGGCCGCCGTCGACTGGGTCCGAAGAAATGGCGCCATGCGGTCAACGACATCGTCGAGCAATTGCGCACCGCCCTCGAAGCCGATTACGTGGTGCTGGGCGGCGGCAACGCGCGCAAGCTCAAGGAACTGCCGAAGGGGGCGCGCCTCGGCAACAACGCCTACGCCTTTCTCGGCGGCTTTCGCCTCTGGCGCCGCGGCGGCATTCTGGCGCCCGGCTCGCGCCGGGGTCGTTCCAGGCCGCCCCGGATACGGGCCTAGGTCCCGCCCGGCGGCGGTGCGCAGCCGGCGAGGTCGCGAATCGCGTCGATCACCACGGCGGGCTGGTCGCGCTGAATGTAGTGTCCGCTGTTCTCCACAAATACATGACGCGCGCCGGGGAACTCGGCGGCGATGTCGTTCTGCAGCGCCATCTCCTGGCTGCGCTGCGCCGCGGTCTCCTTGATCCCCGGCCGCGTGCTGGACAACACGATGGTGGGGATCGCCGCTGCGCTCGGGCTGCCGCTCACCTCGAGGCCCGCGGCCGTGCTGTCGCTGAGTTCGCGGCGCATCACGAGCGGCATGTAGAGCGTGACCGCCGTGCGTGATTGATAGGGGGTGTCCGCCGTGACATCGACCTTCAGGCCCTGCTGCCAATGCGTGGAGTCGATCAGCAGCAGGCCGGCGACGTCGCCGGGAAAATTTCGCGCAAAATACTGCATGTAAAGCCCGCCCAGGGAGTGGCCCACCAGCACGTACGGGGGCGGCAGATTTCGCCGCAACAGCTCCTCCCGCAGTTCGCCGACGATGCTCGCCGCGTCCCGGTCGGCGTTCGCCGGATCGCTGCCATCGTAACCGGCGCGGTTGTAGGAGAAGGTGCGCGCGCAATGGGCCGCCACACGGGGCTGAATGGCCTGCCAGATGTCCAGGGTGTCGCCGAATCCGGCCTCCAGCACGACCGTACGTGGTCCTGCACCCTCGATGTGCACCTGATGGCGGGGTGGATCGGCGTTGGTCTCGACGGATGCAGCCACGACCGTGGTCGCGTACAGCACACCCAGGGTCGAACGGAGAAGCGGCTTCATGATGACTGCCTCGGTGACTCCGCCGTCGCCGCGTCGGCCTCCTGCACCGGGGCTTCCCGGTGATAGGGGAGCCAGGAGTAGATTTCCGGCGAGGTCTGCGGATAGGCGAGAAATTCCTCGCGCACCTCCACGGCGCGGTCCAGCCGGCGCCGGTAGAGACGCCAAAGCGTGAACGCCGTGAAGCCGAGCGTCAAGAGCATCACGTAAACGAAAAACGCGCGCGGCGTGGTGAGCTGGATCAAATACGTGCCGGTGGTCGGTCCGATGGCGGCGCCCAGGGCCCAGACGAACAGCAGCGTGGAGGACAGCGCCACATAGTCGCTGATCCGTGCGCGGTCGTTGGCGTGCGCCACGCCCACCGCATAGAGGCTCTCTCCCAGCCCGCCGAAAATGGCGAACAGCACGGCGAGCAGCAGGAACGGCGTCCGTCGGTCGACCATGACCAGCGCGGCGGCGATGGTCAGAATGCCCGCGCCCAGGCCGATCAGGGCATGGCGGCGATCCACCTTGTCCGAGAAATAGCCGATGGGCCACTGCAGGAACAGCCCGCCCAGGGACACGCAGGCCATCAAGGTCACGATGTGCCGCTGGTCGAAGCCGATGCGTTCGCCGAACAGCGGTCCGACCGTGGTGAACGCCGTGAGGATCAGTCCGTTCAACAGACACGCGAGCACGCTCACGGGCGACGTGCGCAGCGCCTTGAGGATCTCGAGATCGACGGCGTGCGGAAGCACCGGCGCACGCACGTCGATGGCCACCATCGGCACCAGGGCGAGAATGGTGGCGATGCCGGCGATGAACAGGAGTTCGGGTCCGCGCACATCGAGGCTCTGGCTGAACAGTTGTCCGGCGCCGAAGAACAGGCCGTACACCAGCACGTAGACCGTCAGCACGCGGCCACGCTGTTCGTTCGCGACGAGTGCGTTGAGCCAGCTCTCGACGATGATGGCGAGCCCGGCGGCGTTCAAGCCGATGAGGAAGCGAAGCGGCACGATGACCACGGCGCCGTCCGCGAAATGCAGCCCCAGAATGGCGACGGCCTTCATGCCCGCGAAGGCCGCGTACGCGCGCTCCAGACCGACCGGTGCGATGATCTTGTGGACGTACAGGCATCCGGCGAGGAAACCCAGGGCCTCGGCGGTGGCGAACAGACCGATCACGCCGGGCGAATAACCCATCGCGGAGAAGCGCAGCGGCAACAATGACCCCAGCACGCCGGCGCCGATCATGATGAGGGCCGTGCTCACCAGCGGGGGCGCGACGCGCCACGGCAGGGGGGCCGCGGGGCTGCGGGAGGCTGCGACTGACGTGGGGGACATGGTCCGCAGTATAGGGGGGCAGCCGCCGTCACCCCTCGACCTTCAGTCCTGCGAGTTGCCCTGATAACAGCGGTGGATCAGGTCCGCACCGAAGCGCTGCACCAAGTCGGGCGGTACCGCCGCCTCGGTCATCTCCCGAAATTCGAAGTGGATCGGGTCCCGCCGGTCCCTTCCCGGCGGCTCGACCGTGGCCAGCAAATAGCCGTAGACGTGGCTGCGCGCGAGCCGCGCGCGGGCGGCCTCGGGCGGCAGCGCGTAGCGGAATGCGCCGCCGGTGCCGATGATCCAGCCGGGGAGGACGCCGCCGTGTTCCTGCCAATAGCGGGTGTCGTAAATGCCGTCCATCACGAAGTGCGAGTGGGACGACAGCACATACACCGGCTTGTTTCGGTGCACCTCGAGCAGCTTCGCATAGACGTTCATGCCGGACTCCTGGGCGGCGGGCGCATCGCTCATGCTGTGGCCGCGCGCCAGGCTCTCCGGCAGCGCCTCGTGCATGCCGACGACCAGGGCCCTGACCGTCTCATCGCGCCGGTCCCTTGCCAGGACGTCGTTCAGCCAGCGGAGCTGCGCGGCGTCGAATTGATCCGCAGTCGCGTTGTCCAGGGTGATGAAGTCCACGCCGTCCCGGAGCCAGTGGTAGTAGGAACGGACCTTGTGGTCGTGGGCGTCGTCCTGCAATCGCTGATCGCGGATGACCGGGGCGTCCAGCCAGTCGGCGAACGCCAGCGTGAATTCCTCCCGGGTCTTCGGCGGGACGGTTTCGTGGTTTCCCATGGCGATGAAGAACGGCACGTCGCCGAAGGGCTCGATCTGGCTGCGCTGAAAGTCGGGCCAGGCGGAGTTCAGGTATTCGGCAATCGTCGCCTTGGGATGCTGGGCGCGAAAATCCTCGTCGAAATCGAAGATCGCGCGCAGGTCGCCGAGATGCCAGTAAAACGCGGCGTGGTGGGCCCGCACGTCGGCGGCGATGGCGGGCATCACCACGTCGCCGCAGTTGCGCGAATCGCCCGACACGGCGAAATGCCAGGGAGCCTCGGCGGTGGCGGTGGCGGTGGCGGTGGCTGCGGCGGCGATGCCGCCGCAGCCGGCGAGCAGCAGCACGGCAAGCAGGGATTTCGAATGATTCATGCGCGGGGATTCTAGCATCCGCCGTCCGCGAGGCCGGCGCCCGCGCTGCGGCGTCAAATGCCCGCCATGCCGCCGAGCGCGCCCAGGACGACGAGCAGCAGCGGCGGAGTGCGCCAGACGCTCAAGAGGAACAAACCGGCCAAGGCGGCCGCGACGTCGCCGTGGGTCCCGACGGCATGGGTCCAGAGAGGGTCGTACAGGGCGGCACCGAGCACGCCGACGACCGCCGCATTGATCCCGCGCATGACTGCCTGTGCGCGGCCGAGTCGTCTGAACTCGTCCCAGAAAGGCAGCGCGCCGAGGAGGAGCAGGATGCCGGGAAGGAAAATCGCGCACACACCGAGCGCCGCGCCGGGCATGCCGAGCGGAGCCGGGCCCGCCAGGATTCCCAAATACGCCGCAAACGTGAACAGCGGCCCGGGCACCGCCTGGGCGGCGCCGTAACCTGCGAGGAAGGCATCTGCGGTCACCCAGCCACGCGCAACGAAGGTGTCACTCAACAACGGCAGCACCACATGCCCTCCACCAAACACCCAAGCGCCGGCGCGATAGAACGCGCTGAACAAGCGCATCGGCTGCGATGCAGCCTCCAAGGCGGGCAGCACGATCAGCAACACGCAAAACGCCGCCAGCGCGACGATGCCGACGCGCCGCGACACGGGTGCATCCAAGGTGCCCACCGCAGCCGGCACCGTCGCCCGGCACCACCATAGACCCGCGATGCCGCCGGTCACGATGGCCGTCGCCTGCGCCGCCGCCGAGCGGCCGACCAGGACCAGCAGCGCGGCGATGCAGGCGATGATGGCGCGCCGCCGGTCGGGACACAGGCTTCTCGCCATCCCCAAGACCGCTTGCGCGACGACGGCGACCGCCACGAGCGTGAGCCCGTGGAGCGCGCCGCGGCCGAGCGGACCCCCGAACCCTCCGACGCCGCGTGCGAACGCCGTCATCAGCACGGCCGAAGGCAGGGTGAATCCGAGCCAGGCCGCGAGACCGCCCCAATAGCCGGCCCGGCACAAGCCGAGCGAAAATGCGACCTGGCTGCTCGCCGGGCCGGGCAGAAACTGACAGAGCGCCACGAGGTCCGTGAAGGCGGCGTCGTCGAGCCAGCCACGGCGTGCGATGAGCTCCCGGCGAAAATAGCCGATGTGGGCGATCGGGCCGCCGAAGGCGGTCGTGCCCAACCTCAGGAAGGCGCACAACACCTCGAGAGGCGAGCGTTCGGGCGCTTTCACGGCTCCAGCCGCCCGACCCTGGCGATGGGCAGGCTCGCGCGCACGGCGAAGCCCATGGACTCGTAGAGCCGCCGGGCGGCCGCATTCTCCTCGCCTACGTGGAGAAAGGACCTCACGCCGCGTCGTCGCTGCCGATGCAGGAGCGCCCGCGTCAGGCGCCGCGCGTAGCCCCGGCCGACGAAGTCGGGATGCGTGCAGACTCCGCTGATTTCCTGCCAGCCGCCGAACGCGAGCCGCTCGCCCGCCATGGCCACGAGCTGCGCGCCGTCGACGATGCCGAGATACTCGCCGAGCTCCGCCGTCCGCGCGCGGAAGAAATCCGGAAACGCGATTTGCATCAGGGCCACCATGCGGGGCGCATCGGCGATGTGCAGCGCCTGGATGCCATCCTCGGCGTCGGGCCCATGGTCGGCCGACGTGGGCAGCATCTGCAGGATGCGCGACCGTGCTGCGACCGCCCACCCGTCCGGAAAAGCGCGGGGAATCATGCCGACGAAGTAGCAGGGAACCCGCCAACCCCGCGCTGCGGCGCCGGCCAGATCCGGCACGACGCCGGCGTGCGGAACCGCGATGAACGGCGCTATCGCGGCCGGGTACCAGCAGGCATCACCGAGGGTTGCGGCGAAGCGCCGATGCGGACCCTGCAGGGCATGCCAGATCGGATTGTCGAGTTCTGTGCCGTGCGCACTCGGTATCTGCTGCATGGAGGCGATCCTACACTCGATTTCGCGACCTCGCGGCGCGGTGTTACAGTGCGTGCCGGCGGCCGGGCCGCCACGAATTCCGAGGTCACCGCGGGAACATACCATGAGCATTTTCGACAGCATCAAGAACGCCATCTTCGGTCACGGTACGGCACCGGCCGCCGCATCGACGGCACCGCCGGCCGCGGCCTCCCCCGCACCCCCGGTCCCCGTCGCCGCGGCGGTCGCGGCGCTCTCGTCGGCCTCGCTCGAGGCGCAATTGACCCAAATGAGCGCGAAGAGCGCGCAGAAGCTCAACTGGCAGACGTCCATCGTCGACCTGATGAAGCTGGTGGGGCTCGATCCGAGCTTTGCGAACCGCAAACAACTGGCGCAGGAACTGGGCTACACGGGCGATACCGGGGACTCGGCCACCATGAATATCTGGCTGCACAAGACCGTCATGGAAAAGCTGGCCGCGAGCGGTGGACGGGTGCCGGCGGACTTGAAGGCGTGACGCCGGCGGCGCCCGCCCGAAGGGGTGCGTTCACGGATCCGGAGAAGCGATGACGAACATTCATCTGATCGGCGGTGAGAAGGGCGGTGTGGGCAAGTCCCTGGTGGCGCGCCTGCTCGCGCAGTACATGATCGACAACCACATGCCGTTTCTGGGGTTCGATTCGGACCGCTCGCACGGCGCCCTTCTGCGGTTCTATTCGGGTTATGCGTCGCCGGTGCTGATCGACAGCTACGAAAGCCTGGACGCCATCGTCGAAGCGGCATCGGACAATCCGGACCGCCGCATTCTGGTCGACCTGGCGGCGCAGACCCAGGAGCGCCTGACGCAGTGGATGGACGACTCGCAGCTGCTCGAGGTCGCACCCGAACTCGGCCTCAACATCCGTTACTGGCACGTCATGGACGCGGGCCGCGATTCCGTCGATTTGTTGAAGCGCCTGTTGGACCGCCACGGAACGCGCCTGAACTATGCATTGGTGTTGAACGAAGTGCGCGGCGACGATTTTCGCATCCTCGACGCCTCGGGTGAAAAGGAGCGGGCACTCGGCATGGGCGCGGCCGTGGTTCACATCAAGCGCCTGCATGAAGTGTCGATGATCAAGATCGATGCGAGCAGCGCGAGCTTCTGGGCCGTGGCCAACAAGAGCGATGCGGATACCAGCGGGCTGCGCTTGATGGAGCGTCAGCGCGTCAAGGTCTGGTTGCGCTACGCCTTCGCGGAGATCGCCAAGCCGGGAATCTAGCGCGGCGACGGCGCCGCCGCATCGGGCGCCCGCCGGCCGTGCCGTGGCGCGCGCCTTTCTGCGCGAAGCCGGTAAATTCTTACGTTCCAGTTCGGGCGCGGCTCTCACAGACTGCATGCCACGCGAGCGCGGACCTTTCGGCCGCGCCGCGCCCCACATCAGTCAAGGAGCTCACATGAACAGTTTCACGGTCACGGCGGTTGGCAATTTGGCGAAGAACCCTGAATTGGCGGTCAAGGGCGACGTCTCGTACACGCGTTTCTGCCTGGTCGGCAACGACTACGCGGGGAAGGATGACAATGGAAGCGTCCGTGAGGCCGTGACCAGTGTCTGGTTCGTGGCCTTCGAGGCCCTCGGCGAGGCCATCGCGAAGAATGCGCGCAAGGGCGACCAGTTGATCGTGCAGGCGCAGGTCCGCGCCAACGTCTGGACCGACAAGGACGGGGACAGACAGTACGATCACTCCTACGTCGTACAAGGCTTCCGGTTCGGCGCCCCCGGCCGGGTCAAGCGCGAGGAACTGGCGGCGCGCCGCGACGAGCAGGAGATGGGGACGCTCGAGACGGAATCCTGAGCGCCAGGCCTCTCATCGCCCCGGCTTAAAACGGAAAAGGAATTCCGCCATGCATCACCCCTGCTCCCGGCGTCGCGTCGCTTCACATCTCGCACTGACGTCCCTGTTCTTCTGTTTGGTCACGCTCGCACCGGATCTGGCGACGGCTCAGGCGTCGCCCTTCATGACGGGAGCGACCGCACTTCAGACCAACATCCTCGCGTGGTTGACGCCCGTCGCCATCATCCTGGTGATGGCGTTGGGCGGCATGGCC
Organism: Nevskiaceae bacterium; assembly: GCA_037445285.1. Lineage (GTDB taxonomy): Bacteria > Pseudomonadota > Gammaproteobacteria > Steroidobacterales > Steroidobacteraceae > Bog-1198. The sequence continues at coordinate 11,114 of JBBIKV010000038.1, forward strand.
ATGGCAAACCGGGTCTCCTGGGGGTGGTGCATCGGCGCGATTCTGGGAATCGCGATCGCCTTCGGCGCGCCGCAGATCGTGACGTGGATCCGCGGCATGTTCGGCGTCTAGGAGGCACCGTGGGCGTCAACGCAGGACTGACCGTCGATCCGCTGTTCGTCGGTGCGACCCGGCCTCCCATGCGCTGGGGAGTCACTTACCCGGCGCTGCTCTTCAACATGGTGTTCACCATGGAGGCGTTCCTGGCGACCGGAAATCTCGTCACTCTGCTGGTGTGCGCGCCGCTGCACGCCGTGTGCATGCTGATGTGCGCGAGAGATCCGCGGTATTTCGACCTTGTGCTGCTGTGGGTTCGCACGCGACTTCCCGCATTGCTCGCCAATCATCGCTTCTGGCGGGCCGGCAGCTATTCCCCTCTCGTGCTCGACCTGCCCGACGCCCGCGGCCGGCGGCGTCGAGTCCCAGGCGGGGCGTGCGCGCCGTGCGTGCCGTGACGCTCCCTCGCCGTTGGCGCCGCGAATTGCCGGCCGCGGAGCGGATACCGTACGCGGCTCATGTGGGTGCCCACGCGGTGCGCACGCTGTTCGGCGATTACCTGCAATCGTTTCGTCTGGGCGGTGCCAGCTTCGAGACCGCCGATGAAGGCGAACTCAACAATTGGCACGAGCGGCTCAATGTTCTCTGGCGAAACATCGCGGCGCCGACGGTGGCGCTGTGGGTCCACATCGTCAGGCGCCGCGCGGAACCGGCGGGCCCGGTGCCGTCGGCGCAGCCCCTCCGGGGGTTTGCGGAGCACCTGCATTCCCGGTATCGGAGCCGCGTGTGCGGCGAGACCCTGATGCAAAACGATATCTTCCTCAGCGTCCTGCACCGGCCGGCCGCCGGCATCGCCGCCGGCCTGCTGTCGCGGGCGATGACCGCGAACGGTGCGGTGGAATCGCGGGCGGAACTGGCCGACGCCCTCGACGCCTGCGAGAAGCTGGCGCAGACCCTGTGCGTATCGCTTTCGCGGTATGAACCCGAGCGGCTCGGTTGCTACCGCCACGACCGGCGCTGGTGTTCCTCGCTGCTCGAATACCTCGGCCTGTTGATCAACGGCGAGTGGCAGCGCATGCCGCTCGCGAGGATGGCGCTCAACCACACGTTGGCGAGCGGCAGGCTGTTCTTCGGGGCCGAAGCGCTCGAATATCGCTCCCCCACGCGGACCCGAGTGGCCGCGATGCTCGGAATCAAGGAGTATCCGACGCCAACCACCGTCGGTATGTACGACTCCTTGCTGTCCGCGCCGCTCGCCTTCGTGCTGACCCAGTCGTTCACCTTCCTCACCAAGGCGACCGGCCAGGCGCTGTTGCAGCGTCAGTTCAATCGCATGGCGAACGCCGGAGATTTCGCCGTGTCCCAGGCGCTCGAGTTGAAGGAGGCGCTCGACGCCCTGACCAGCAACGAATTCGTCATGGGGGACCATCATTTTTCACTGCAGGTTCTCGACGAGATCGACGAATCCCGGGCGGCGGGCCATGCCGCCGGCCGCTTGAAGCCGCTCAATGACCGGGTCGCCCTCGCACGCAGCCTGCTCGCCGACACGGGCATGCTGGTTGCCCGCGAGGATTTGGCGCTGGAGGCGGCGTTCTGGGCGCAGTTGCCGGGTAATTTTCCGCTTCGCCCGCGCAAGTCGCCGATCACCTCCCGTAACTTCGCCGCGATGGCGCCGTTCCACAATTACCCCGTGGGGCGCGCGGAGGGCAATCATTGGGGCGAAGCGCTGGCGCTGCTCATCACGAGCGCGCGGTCGCCCTATCATTTCTCCCTGCATGCCAGTGACCCATCGGATCCGCGGGGCGGCAGCCGCAACGACACCGGCCACACCCTGATTTGCGGACCCACCGGGTCGGGAAAAACCGTGTTCATCGGCTTCATGATCGCCCTGTTGGCCCGGCGGGAAGTCTCCCAGATCGTCTTCGACAAGGATCGAGGACTCGAGATTCTGGTGCGGGCCCTGGGCGGGGAATATTTTCCACTGAAGAACGGCGCACCGACCGGCTTCAATCCGCTGCAACTTTCCGTGACACCGACCAACGTCGAGTTCCTGAAACTATGGCTGCGCGCCTTGTGCGCTCCGCATGCGCCGTCGGTGCGCGAGCAGGCCGACCTGGACCAGGCGCTGCGCGGCACCCTCGCACTGGATCAACCCGCGCGCCGCCTGTCGCGCCTGGTGGAGTATCTCGATCCCACGGACCCCGAAGGGCTGCATTCGCGGCTGTCCCGCTGGTGCGACGCCGGGCGGGGCGACTATGCCTGGGTATTCGACAATCCGGTCGACACCCTCACGACGCGACTTTCTGGCTGCGGCGTCGTGGGTTTCGACGTGACGGAGTTCCTGGATCACGATTTCACGCGGGCACCGATCATTCTGTATCTCCTTCACCTCGTGCGCGGGCTGCTCGACGGCCGACGTCTGGTGTGTTGGATGGACGAGTTCTGGCGCTTGCTGGCGGACGCCGCGTTCGAGGCCTTCGCGAAGGATGGTCCGAAGACCTGGCGCAAGTTGAATGCGGTGATGTGCCTGGCGACCCAGAGCGCGGGCGACGTGCTCGACAGTCCCATCAGCCGCACCCTCGTGGAGCAAACCCCGACCAAGATATTGTTTCCGAACGCCGATGCCGATCGGCGGGAATACATGCAGGGTTTCGGGCTCACGGAACGGGAGTTCCAGCTGTTGAAACAGCGGCTGGAGCCTGGATCGAGGATGTTTCTCGTGAAACAGGCGCACCACAGCGTGGTCTGTGAGCTCGATCTGCGCGGTTTCGGCGGTGAACTCGCGGTGATCTCGGGCCGCGCGGGCGAGGTGGCACGGATGAACGACATCAGGGCCGCCCGCGGTGAGAATCCTGTCGACTGGCTGCCGCCGTTCATGGCGATGGACGAAGACCCCCCCACACCTGGAAGGAGAACGTGATGTTCAAGGACAAATTTCCGCGCAATTCGGTGATGCGCTTCGTCGTCTGTGTCTTCCTGGCGCCGGCGGCCGTCGCGCCGGCCCACGCCCAATGGGCCGTGGTGGATGCGCCGGCCATCGTGCAGCTCGTCCAGCAAGTGCAGACCATGCAGCAAGAGTTGCAGACGGCGCGCGAACAGCTTGCGCAGGCGCAGCTGGCGTTGCGGACGACGACGGGCGATCGCGGCATGCAGCGGCTGGCGGGCGGCGTGATGCGCAACTACCTTCCCACGAGCTGGTCGCAAATGACCGACGCCATGCGCGGTGCCGCGACCGGCCACCCGGCGCTCACGGCGGACGTCAGGAACGCCCTGCTCCTCAATGCCGTGTTGACCCCCGCGCAGCTCTCCACATTGTCGCCGGGCGGCCGGCAGAGCATCACCGAGGCGCGCCAGGCAGGCGCCCTGCAGCAGGCGCTGGCGCAGGAAGCCCTCGCCAACTCGAGCGCGCGCTTTGCCTCCCTGCAGACCTTGGTAGACGCGATCTCCTCCGCGACGGATCAGAAGGGCATTCTCGATCTGCAGGCTCGCATCAATGCGGAGCTCGCCCTGTTGCAGAACGAACAGACGAAGGTGCTGGTACTGCATCAAAACATGCTGGCGCAGCAGTCGGTGATCCAGGAACGGGACCGTGAGCAGGTGATAGCGGAGCAGGGAGATTTCGCGACCCGTTTCCAACCCACACCGTAGCGGCGGCCGTCAACCGGCAAGGAATGGCGTCATGGGATTCTTCGGCACTTTTTGGTCCTGGCTGAACGGTCGGCTCGGCACCTATATCGGGGACAATACGGCGCACCTGGCCGCCATTCTGGAGCCCGCGGTGGTCACGTTCGCGACCCTGTACGTCATGGCGTGGGGCTATCTGCATCTGACCGGGAAAATCGAGGAGCCGGTCGTCAAGGGGCTGAAACGCATCGGACTCGTGGCCCTGGTCCTCGGTGTGGGGCTGCGGTTGTGGCTCTACAACGCGCTCATCGTCGACACCTTTTACGCGGCACCCGCGCAATTGGCGGCGGCTCTGGTCGGCAGCCAGGATCCGGTCGGCACCCTCGATGCCATCTGGGATCGGGGCGGGGCGGTGGCCGGCAGCCTGTGGGCCAAGGGCAGTGCATGGAGCGGATTCGGCTTCTTTCTGGCCGGCGCCGTCGTCTGGGGCCTGATCGCCACCCTGTGCGTCTATGCGATGTTCCTGATCGCCTTGTCGAGCATCGCGCTCAGCGTCTTGCTGGCGCTCGGGCCGTTGTTTCTCGCCTCGCTGTTCTTCGATGCGACGAGACGATTTTTCTCGGCATGGATCGCGCAACTCGCCAACTACGGCCTCATCACGGTATTGACCGTGATGATTGCGGCGCTGCTCTTGCAGCTCGTTCAATCCTATGCCACCCAAACCGCGGCCCGCGGATCGGCCATTCTCACCGTGGATGCATTGAACATGATCCTGGTCGCGGTGCTGGTGTTTCTCGTCCTGCGGCAGGTGATGCCGATCGCCTCGAGCCTGTCCGGAGGCTTGGCGCTCAGCACCTTCGGTGCGGTGAGCCGGACGATGTCGGGCGCCACGCGCACCGGGGGCAGGAATGCGACCGCGGCGGGACTGCACATCATCGAGTGGACCCGGGGCGCGATCGCCCACGCGGCGCGGAGTGGCCCGACCCTTGCCGCCCCGCGCGATGCCGCGCGCCAGGATCCGGCGCGCCACGCGCCCGGGCGGCACGATGCGGGGTGGCAGGAGTACGGTGACGGTTAGCGGCAATCACCAGGGAGGGTGATCGATGCGTGTAGTTCTGTGTCTCATCTTGTGGCTTTCGGGCTGTGCATCGCCCGGTGTGCACTGCGATGGCCGGCTGACGGCGATCAACCGGCCGGCCGCGATCGTGCCGCCCGGCCGCACGGCGTCCGGTCCGTCCGAGACCACGCCGTGACGTCCTCGGCGGTGTTGCAGGAGTATTTTCGCGAGGCGGACGCCTGGGATGCCGACCGGTCCGAGGGCTTGCGCCGCAGCGCCCGAGTGGCCTGGCGGGTGGCTGCCGCCGGCTGGGTGTGTGCCGTTGTCAGTGCGGCGGGAATCCTGGCGCTCACCCCGTTGAAGCAGGTCGAGCCCTTCGTGGTGCGGGTCGACAACTCCACGGGGATCGTCGATGTGGTGCCGGTCTACGGCGGCACGGCGTCGCCGGATGAGTCGGTGTCCCGCTATTTTCTCGCGCACTATCTCACGGTCTGCCAGCGCTTCAATTTCGCGACCGCGGAGAGCGACTACGAGGAATGCGGTGCGTTTCATTCGGCGCAGCGCAATCAAGCGTGGTCCGCCGAGTGGAGTGCGACGAACCCGGCGTCACCCCTCAACCTGTACAAGGACGGCAGCACGGTGCGGGTGCAGGTCACGTCCGTGAGTTTCTTCACGCGTGCCAGCGGGTTGTCCGATCTTGCGCAGGTGCGCTATCTGAAGGCCGTGCGCCCCGGCGGCGGGGCGGCCGAGCAATTCACGCACTGGGTCGCAACCATCCAATTCGCCTATGCGGCGCCGGCGAAGGATCCGGGGGTGCGCCGGTGGAATCCCCTGGGATTCAAGATCGTCGATTTCAAGGCGGAACCCGAGGTGTCGGTGGACCCGGCGGCGGCCAAGGAGTCCCCGCATGTTCAATGACCGCCGCCGCTGCATTCGCCGATGGCGCCGAAGCCTCGCCCTGGCGGTCGGCCTGCTGACCGCGCAACACCTGTGTGCCGAGATCATGGCGCCGCGAGGCGTGCTCGACAGCCGCATCCGGGCCACCCGCTACGACGCCGAACAGGTGTATCGCCTGCGGGGCTTCGCGGGCTACCAGATCGATCTCGAGTTCGAGCCGGGAGAGGCGTTCGTCGGATTGAGCGCCGGCGACATCGAAGGACTTGCGTACTCCACCCAGGACAATCATCTGTTCCTGAAACCCAGGGCCGCCACGGTGGCGACCAACCTGACCGTGCTCACCACTCGCCGGCACTATCGATTCGCCTATGAGTCGGTGGCCCGGCATCCGGGCGCCGACGATGCGGACGTCATCTTTGCCCTGCGATTCGTGTATCCACCGGTTCCGGCGACGCCGGCCGGGGCGGACTCCGATCGCCGGATCGACGCCGAGCTCGGATTGGCGGGGGGCTCCCGGCCGCAAAATATCGACTATTGGTACTGTGGTGAGCCGTCGCTGCGGCCCGTGAGGGCCTCGGACGACGGCGTGCACACACGCCTGCGCTTTGCCGCCAATGGTGACCTGCCGGCGATATTCGTCCGCGGCGATGACGACAGCGAGTCCTTGCTGAACTACAGCATCGACGGGGGTGACGTGATCCTGCATCGCCTGGCCCGTCGGTTCATCCTGCGACGCGGCAAGCTGACCGGGTGCATCGTCAACAAGGGCTTCGTCGGCGGGGGCACCCGTCTGGAGTCGGGCACCGTCGCTCCCGAGGTCGAGCGTCACGTGCAAGGAGTCGCTCCATGAGCACCCCCGGTGATGGACCGCAGGGCGTGGAAGGGGAGCGGCAGGCGAACTCCGTGACCCGCGTCTTCTCGGTCCAATCGCGTCTGGGGAACCTGTTTGCCATCGGATTCATGAGCTTCCTGGGCTTGGGATCCCTCACGTGGTACTACGCGCATGCGCTGACGCGTCAGGACCGGCTGCGGCGGACTGCGCTGGCGGCCGCGACCAACCATGCGCAGGGCGATCTACCGCTGCCCAGCCTGGGCCGCATCGATGCGCCGGCGCCCGCGGCATCCGATCCGGTCGCCGCGACCGCACAGTCGCTCGTCGAAATTCCCCTGGAACAGCACGCCGTCAACGCTCCGCCGGGCGCTCCCGCCGCGAAGTCGGCGGCGCAGTTGGCATTGGAACGGGAGTTGAGCGGCGGGGTGTTCTCGACCCCGGGTTCGGGACTGGTCCCGGACAAGTCGGGGGCGGCGGACGTTCCGCCGAACGGCACCGCTACCGCGCCGGTCGGGGAGCGACGTTCGACCAATGACCTGGCGTCGCTGCTGCAATCCCGGCCTGCCGCGGCGGTGCGCGCGCTGGTGTTGCCGGCCCGCCGACTGTGGCTGCCGAAAGGGGCGTTCATCGACTGTACCTTGGAAACGGCGATCGATTCGACGCTGCCGGGAATGACGACCTGCATCACGGCCACGGACACCTTCGGCGTCGACGGCAACGTGGTGCTGTTGGAGCGCGGCACGAAGCTGGTGGGCGAGACGCGGGGCCAGATGATGCAGGGCGCCGCGCGGATTTTCGTGCTGTGGACCGAGGCGCGCACTCCCACGGGAGTGATCGTCCCCCTCGATTCGCCGGGCGCCGACGAATTGGGACGGTCGGGCCTGCCGGGAGAGGTGAACAGTCACTTCTGGCAGCGGTTCGGCGCGGCCATGCTGGTCTCGGTGATCGACGGCGCGGTGCAGACGGCTTCGCAAAACTATCGGGGCGGCGGGGCGATCGTCGTGGACTCCTCGGCCTCCCAGGACGTGCTGACCGAGATCCTCAAGAATACGATCAATATCCCGCCCACGGTCTCGAAACACAACGGCGACCGCATTCAAGTGCTGGTCGCACGCGACCTCGACTTCAGATCCGTTTATGAGCTGCGATCCACTGCCCGCGCACGCTAGTGCCGCCGCCGTGACGTCGGCCCTCGCGCTGACTTTGCGCCCCCTGCAGCCGTTGCTGTCGGATCCGGACGTGATGGAACTGTGCATCAACCGGCCTCGGGAGGCATTCATCGAGACCCGGGCGGGGTGGCGGTGCGAGCCGCTGCCCTTTGCGGACTTCGACTGGTGCAGCGGCCTCGCGAAGCTCGTCGCGAATTCGACCCAGCAGCGCATCGACGCCGCCTCGCCCCTGCTCTCCGGATCGCTGCCGGGGGGAGAGCGCATTCAAATCGTCATGCCGCCGGCGACCACCGCGGGATGCATCGCCCTGGCGCTGCGCCGGCCGTCGCAGGCGGTGTGGAGCATCGATGAACTCGCCGCACGCGGAGTGTTTCGCGAAACGCGGCGGGTCGGGAGCCGGCTGGACGCCACGGAGCGCGACCTGCTCGCGTTGCTCTCGGCCGGCGACCATCGATCCTTCATGCGCCTCGCGGTGCGCAGCCGTCAAAACATTCTCGTCTCGGGGCCGACGGGTTCCGGCAAGACCACGTGGACGAAGGCGCTGATCCTGGAAATCCCCGCAGAGGAGCGTCTGATTACGATCGAGGATGCGCGGGAACTGGTGCTCGACGGGCACCCTAACCACGTCCGGCTGTTCTATTCCAAGGACGGCCAGGGTCTCGCGCGGGTCACCCCCAAGCAGCTGCTGGATGCCTGTCTGCGCATGAAGCCGGACCGGATACTGCTTGCGGAACTGCGCGCGGAGGAGGCGTTCGACTATCTGCGCAACGTGAATTCCGGCCACCCCGGATCCATCACCAGCGTTCACGCGGCCAGCGCGGCACTCGCGTTCGAACAACTGGTGCTGCTGGTGAAGCAAAATCCGGCGGGCCGCGACCTCGCGCGTGCGGACATCAAGAGTCTGTTGTACCTGCTCATCGACGTCGTCATCCAGTTCGGCGTCGAATCCCACGCACGCTACATCAAGGAGATCTGGTATGACCCTGAGCGCAAGCGGTCGGCGGTCGACGCTGCGGGCGAGCTCTGAGATGGACCTCGCCTGGATGCAGGGGTGGTCGGGTTTGGCGTACACGTATGCCACGGCCCAAGGGTCGATCCTGGTCGGGCTGGCGAGAGGCCGCGCACCGGCGCACAAATATCTGACATCGCCGCTCTTTGCGGCATCAGTGACCGGCATGGCGGAGCTGGGAATGCTGGCGGCGGCCCCGTTGTGGAGCGGCTTGGGCGTCTCGCCGCACGGCCTCATGCATTTCGGGCTCGGCACCCTGGCGAGCGCCGCGCTGGGATATGCGGGAGGTCGTGGGGCGGCGCTCCATGAGCCGAACCCGGCGGTGCATCAGCGCGGTGCCGTCGTCGTGGAGACGTCCCCGCGTTCCGGGGCGATGCGCAAGGGTCGCGCCCGCGACGCGCAGGTCACGCTGGCCGGAACCTCGATCGCCCCGGGCGACGAAGCCAAGCACTTCAAGCTGATCGGCACCACCGGTACCGGCAAGAGCACCGCCATCCAGGAGTTGCTCGCGACGGCGTTGAGTCGAGGCGACCGCGCGGTCATCGCCGATCCGGACGGCGGCTATCTCGAGCGCTTTTACGACCCCGACCGCGGCGACGTGGTGCTCAATCCCTTCGACGCACGCTCGGTGAAGTGGGACTTGTTCGCCGAGATCAAGAACGGGTACGACGTGGATCAACTGGCGCGCTCGCTCATTCCGGACCACGACGGGGCGGATAGAAGCTGGCGGGGCTACGCACGGACATTCTTCAGCGCGGTGACGCGGCAGGCCCATGAGGAGGGGGTCAGGGATCTCGGCGAACTCTATCGGCTGCTGGTCGTCGCCGATACGAGGGAGCTGCGCGCCATGGTGGAGGGGACCGCCGCCCAGCCCTTTTTGAACGAACACAACGCCAGGATGTTCGACTCGATCCGTTCGGTGACGAGCTCCGCGGTCGAGGCCCTCGACTACGTGGCGCAGCAGCAGGCGCCGGCCTTCTCGATTCGCGGGTGGGTGGGTGGGGAAACCAAGGGTGTGCTGTTCATTCCATACAAGGCGGGCCAGATCGCGGCATTGCGCTCGACGATTTCGGGATGGATGCGCCTGGCGATCTTCGAAACCATGAATCGGGAGGAGCGGGTGGACGCGACGGGCACCGAGACTGCGCGGCGCCTCTGGTTCGTGGTCGACGAACTGGACGCACTCGGTCAAATCGACGGTCTCAAGGACGCGCTCGCGCGGCTGCGGAAATTCGGCGGAAGGTGCGTGCTCGGTTTCCAGTCGGTCGCCCAGGTGTCCTCCACCTACGGTCAGGGCGACGCCCACACCATTGTCGAGAATTGCGGCAATACGTTGATCCTGAGGTGCTCCGCCAGTGAAGGCGGCGGGACGGCCCGTTTCGCCTCGCAACTCATCGGCGAACGCGAGGTGCTTCGCACCACCTCCTCGAGGAGCCGCCGCGACGCGGAAATGCTCGGCTCGGTGTCGAAAAGCGAGCATTTCAGCGTCGAGCCCGCGGTCCTGCCGTCGCAGATCGAACAACTTCCGGATCTTGCCGGCTATTTGAAGAGGGCATCGGATCCGCGATGGCAGCGCGTACGGCTCGACGCCGTGGACCGGTGGAGCCGGCGGCGCCCGGAGCATCGTCCCGCCCCGCCCTCGCGCGCCGATCTGCGGGACCTGGAGGGCGCCTCTCGTGAATGAGTCCGCGGTCCCGATCGAGGAACGCACGCTGCAGTTCGGCCTGCTGATGGAAAGCGCGCAGGCCCACCAGAGGATGGCGGAAGCGCACCTGGACAACCTGAGGGTCCATACCCGGGGCCTCGACGCCGTGGTGCGGGAGGAAATTCGTCGAACCTTGGTCGAGGAACTCAGGGCGGTGACGGAGGAGAGCGCGGCGGCCGTACGGGCCCTCCAGACGCTGCAACGGACCGCGCATCTGCGGGCATTCGTGTGGAACGTCGCCATCGCCGTCCTCTGTTCCGCCATTCCCGCAGGCATGGTGCATTTCATGCTGCCGACGGAAGGCGAAATCACGGCGCTGCGCGTCCGGCGCGACGCGCTCGCCGAGGACGTGAGCCGTCTCGAACGGCATGGCGCCCGGGGGGAGTGGCGCAGTTGCGGCGACCCGGGGAGATTGTGCGTGCGCGTCGATCGCCGGGCGCCCGCCTACGGAGCCGACGGCGACTATCTCGTCGTGAAGGGCTATTGAAACCCGGGGTGTTTCCGACCATGAATGTGACGAGCGCCCTCCAATCCCTGCAGTCGCGCCATGCACTGGCCATCACGGCCGGTTTGATGCTCGCGGCCGTGGTCGTTGCGAGCCTGCGCCGGCGGGGTTCAGCCGAATCCTACAAGCGGGGTGTCGTGGTTCTGGAACGCCCGCCGCGGCGGCTCGGCGGACTGTGCCGGGGTCCTTCGCCCGAGACGCTCACGTTGGGAGGCGCCCGGATCACTCCGCTTGATGAGACCAAGCACTTCAAGATGATCGGTGCGACCGGCACCGGCAAGTCCACCGCCATCCGCGAACTCATGGAGCGAGCCCTGGCACGGGGCGACCGTGCCGTTTTCGCCGATCCGGACGGCGGCTATCGTGACTCGTTCTTCAGCCGGTACCGGGGAGACGTCATCCTCAATCCGTTCGAACGGCATTCGGTCACCTGGGATCCTCTCGCGGAAATCGCCGCTCCCGGCGACGCCGACCAGCTTTCCTCCGGTCTCATTGCATCGAGTGCCGATGCGTCGGCCAACGAATGGCGTACGTACGCTAGAACCTTCCTCAGCGCCGTGCTGCACCGCTGCCGTTTCGACCGGCGCGGCGACAGCGGCGAGCTGTGGCGGCTGCTCGCGACGGCACCCGTCGAGGAACTCCGGGAAATCGTTGCCGGCACGCCGGCGCAGCCCTTTCTCGAGCCGGAGAACGCGCGCATGTTCGGTTCGATCCGCGCGGTTGCCGTGTCCGCCATGGCCGCCCTGCAGTACATCCAAGCCCAGCGCTCGATGCCCTTTTCGATCCGGCAATGGGTGAGCGCGCGCGCCGTGCCGGGCGCGTTGTTCCTACCCTACCGGGCGGGACAGATCGCGGCCCTGCGCAGCGTCATCGCGACCTGGATGAGGATTGCGATATTCGAGGCGATGAACGGCGGCGAACAGCACGATCGGCGGCTCTGGTTCGTGGTCGACGAATTGGATGCGCTCGGCCAAATCGACGGTCTCAAGGACGCGCTCGCGCGGCTGCGGAAATTCGGCGGCAGGTGCGTGCTCGGCTTCCAGTCCATCGCACAGGTGTCGGGTACCTACGGGACCGCCGAGGCACAGACTCTGGTGGAGAACTGCGGCAATACGCTGATCTTGCGCTGCTCGGGCAGTGAGAACGGCGGCACCTCGCAGTTCGCGTCGCGGCTGATCGGCGAGCGCGAACTCATCCGGCGCCAACTGTCGCGGGGCAGCGACCGGGAAGTGGCGCTGACGGCGCGGGGCGTGCGTCGTTCCAGGAACGTCAGCGAGCAGCACGTGACGGAAGCCGCCGTCATGCCCTCGCAGATCGAGCAACTGCCCGATCTGTGCGGCTATTTCAAATCCGCGTCGTCGCGGGCCTGGTTGAGGGTTCGCCTGCGAACACCCCGATCCCGGACGACATCCGTGGGAACTTCCAGGGAGCCTTGAAATGACCGATACCACCACTGCACGACAGTTCGATTCCGGTCGGGAGGTCGACGTCCCACCGGAGGTCAATATTCGCTCTTCGGACTATTTTATCGCGCGCAGCCTGGGCGCGTGTGGTCATTGCCGCAGGCCGACGCAGGTATTCGCGCTGGCGGTCCCGCCCGGCCATCAAACTCTCGAGTTCGATGCGCATTCCGGGCAAAGCGCCGGGTCGGGGGACATCTGGCACATCGCTTCGCACACCGCCTTCGTGTTTTACATCGAATATCTGCCCGAGGCGGTCCAGGGCGGGGTGAGGCGGCACACGCAGTGCTACCGCCTTGGCCACGATGCGGCCGCGATGAGTATTTACTGGGCAAATCACTGCGAGAGCTGTGGTTGCTTGATGGAGGACCACGAACTTTTCTGCGAGCCGGACGGGGCGTTTCTGCCCACCGGCGAATCGAGCGCGAGCTCGATCCAGCTGTGGCCGATGCACGAGCCCCTGCAGGCGCTCGCCGCCGGCTACGTCTGCGACCCGCAATTCTTCGATGCCATGAGCCGGGATTGAGCCGGTCATGGCCGTCTATTTCCTGAACCTGAAGACCTTCGGCCGGTCGGGTGGGAGCAGCGCCGTGAGCGCGGCCGCCTACCGCTCCGGAGAGCGCATCCGCGACGAGCGCACCGGCAGGACGTACGACCACACCGACCGCCGGGACGTGCTGCACAAAGAGGTGCTGGTGCCCGGCCGGCTGGCGGGTTCCGACATGGGGTGGGCCCGGGATCGGGCCACTCTGTGGAACGCCGCCGAGAGCGCCGAGTCGCGCAAGAATGCGCGAGTGGCCCGGGAATACTTGGTGGCGCTGCCGGTCGAGTTGGATCCGGATCAACGCATCCGGCTCGCACGCGGCTTCGCCCAGGAACTCACCGATCGCTACCAGTTCGCACTCGATCTCGCGGTGCATGCGCCGCGCGACTTCCCGGGCAGCGATCCGCGGAATTATCATGCCCATCTCCTGGCGACCACGCGAGAGGTCACCGCCTCGGGGCTGGCAGCCAAGACCCCCCTGGAATTCAACGACTCCCGACGCCAGGAACTCGGCCTGCAGCCGGTCGTCCACGAACTTCTGCTGGTGCGCGAGCGCTGGGCGAAGGTCACCAACGAGGCGCTGCGCGATGCCGGGGTGGAGGTGCGGGTCGATCATCGCAGTCTGGCGGCCCGGGGAATCGATCGCGAGCCGTATCCGCACATTCCCCGGACGGCGTTCGAAATGGAGCGGCAGGGATACCGCAGCGCACAGGCGGAGCGGCTGCGGCGGGACTACGAACTGCGGGTGCAGGCGAGATTGGGCAGGGACGCCGCCCCGGAAGGGGCGGGACCTGCCGTCGAGCGGGTGCAGGGTCCCCTCAGTCTCGAGGAGATCCGGCGTCAGGCGCGCGAGAATTGGCGGCGCATCCGCGGCGAATCATCGGCCACCGGCCTCGACCGGTCTGTGGCGGCTCAGTCGCGTTCCACCGATGACGACCTCGCGCGTTAGCGACGGCCCGGTCCGGGACGGATATCCCGTGTTCGAGGTTGTCGACTTTGCGTCGTGCTACGTGTATTCGCCCACCGGCGTCGGCGCCGTGTCCCGGCAGTCCCGGCTGCTGTGCGCTTTGGTGAAGGCGGCGGATGTCCGCTGCATCGCCTGGCACGCCCTCCGCGTGCGGCAACTGACCGCGGATGGCTCGCCGCTCGCCGGCTTCTTGGGGCCGGACGACACGTTGATACCCGTGCCCGGGTGCACCCCGACGCCCGTGGGAGCGCCGTCGGCAGCCTTTCGGCTGGCCGAGGCGCTGGTGGCCCAGGGCCTCGGTGCGGAGGTGTGGGGCGGCTTGCACCGAGTCGCGACCGTGCCGAAATCGGCGGCGGCGGCGCCCGGATCCCGACCGACGGTGGGCGCGCAGTTCGAGTCGCTGGCGTTCGAGCCGCCGACCGGGACTTCCGGGCGGGTCGTGCTCGTCGACGACGTCGTGACCAAGGGACGGACGCTGCTCGCGGCGGCCGCCCGTGTGCGGGAAGCCGTGCCGCACGCACGAATCCGGGCGTTCGCGCTCCTCCGGACCATGGGGTTCGTGCAGGAGGTGAGCCGCGTGCTGTCGCCGTGCGTGGGAGCGATCCGCCTCCGGGCGGGCGATGCGCAGCGCAGTCCCTGAGGGATCGCGGGTAGCGCCCCTGGATGCGGCGACCCGAATGTTCAACAATGTTCGACAGTATGACCCGGTCTCGATAGGCTTTGTTCAACGTAATGGCTGTGTTGGAGGTTGGCGACCTCGTGCGTGTGCGTTTGGATCCCGTGGAAGGCCGCGAACCGCGCGGCGCTTCGCGTCCGTCCCTGGTGCTGTTGTGCGAGTAGTTCCTCCTCAAGACCCGGCGCGCATCTTGGATACCCCGGCAGCCGACGCCCCGCCCGGTCTGCGCCCCTTGCAATGCGTCTCCGACGCCGCGCTCGGGCTGCGCTTCGAGCGTGCGTTGGCGCGGGGCGACGGAATCGACGGCGCCCATTGCGTTCATGAATCGTGGATGCGGGGCGCCATCCCGGTGAATGTCGAGCGCTGGCTGGAGCGGCTCTGGGCCAAGGCCGCGGATTCCATCCCGGAGTGGCTGCCGATGCGCTACATCGATTGGTTGCCCACCGCTTACGAGATCGCACTGACCTTCCAGGCGTCGGCCAAGGGCCGTTCGAACGTCTACCTCGTGTTGCTCGATTTTGCGGGCAGCCGGTCCGAGGCGTACGGTCTGTACGTGGGAATGAGCAGGTACAGCCCCGCGCAACGCTTCGACCAGCACAAGGCGGGGATTCGAGCGGCGGGCAGCGTGCTCAAGCGGGGCTTGGAGGTGCTCACGGGGCCCACCTTGCACCTGCAGTTCATCAAACGGGCGGAGGCGGCCAGAATCGAGATCGAACTGGCGGAGGCGCTGACGGCCGCAGGGATCATCGTCAAGGGCGGTCACTGACCGCATCGTGGCTGGCGGGGCGGGCTACTGCTTCTCGAGGTGGGCGAGCACCAGCGCCACCTGGTCGGTCGCGCCCAGGACCACGGGCGTTCGCTGATGGATCGCCGTCGGCTGGATGTCCATGATCCGCCGGCCGGGGGCGGCGAAGGCCTTGCCGCCGGCCTGTTCGATGATCATGGCCATGGGATTGGCCTCGTACATCAGACGCAGCTTGCCTTCCGGAGCCTTTTTCGTGGGCGGGTACAGGAATACGCCGCCCTTCAGCAGGATGCGGTGCACATCGGCCACCATCGCTCCGGCGTAGCGGCCCGAATATTCGTTGCCCTGCGCCCAGTCGAGGTAGCGCTGGTAGCAGTCTGGAAACGCCTTGCGATTGCCCTCGTTGACGGAGTAGGTCTTGTTGCCGGAGGGGATCTCAAGGTGCCGCTCCACGCGCATGAAGGCGCCGATGCTGGGGTCGAGGACGAACATGTCGACGCCCTTGCCGATGGTGAGCACGAACACCGTGGATGACCCGTAGAGGACGTAACCCGCGGCGATTTGGCGCACCCCGGGCTGCAGCAGGGAGTCCTGCGCGCTCGCCGCCCGGCCGTTGTGCTCGAGGATGCTGAAAATGGTGCCGACGCCGCCGCAGACGTCCAGATTCGTCGAGCCGTCCAGGGGGTCGAACAGGACGCAGTAACGCGGAACGCCTTCCCCCTCCTCGCGCAGAATCACCGGCTCCTCGTTCTCCTCCGAGGCGACGATGGCCACGCCCTCGCGGCCGCCGAGGGTCCGGAGCAGGACGTCGTTGGCCAGTACGTCGAGCTTCTGCTGGACTTCGCCCTGCACGTTCTCCGTGCCGACGCTGCCCAGGACATTCTCCAGCCGGGCCCGCCGCACCTTGTCGGCGATGATCTTGGCCGAAATCGACAATGCCGACAGGATCCAGGAAAAGGTGCCGGAGGCCTGCGGATGATGGGTCTGCTGTTCCAGGATGTGGGCCTGCAGGGTCATGATGCGCACGTCGTCGCGGCCACTCTTCGGATTGTGCTTCGGGAAGTTGTCCATGTCCCAAGAATGCCACGAACGGCCCGCGGAATTGCAAGGAGTTTGCATATTTCGATGCGCTACAATGCGCCATGTTGACGGTGCACCATCTCAATAACTCGCGTTCGCAACGGGTCTTGTGGTTGCTCGAGGAGTTGGGTGTGTCCTACGAAGTGTGCCGCTACGAGCGTGACGCCAAAACGATGCTCGCGCCGCCGGCGCTGTCGGCGGTCCATCCCCTGGGCAAGTCGCCCGTCATCACCGATGCCGGCGTGACCGTGGCCGAATCGGGTGCCATCGTCGAATACCTGGTCGACCGTTACGGAGCCAATCGGCTGGCGGCTCCCCCGCCGGGCACGCCGGAGCGCCTGAGATACACCTATTGGCTGCACTACGCGGAAGGCTCGGCCATGCCGCCCCTGCTGCTGAAGCTGATCTTCGGCCGGGTGGCAACCACACCCATGCCGTGGCCTTTCAGCGCCATGGCGCGGCGCATAGCCAGTTCCGTGCAGACGGCGTTCATCGGTCCGCAGCTCGAGCTGCACCTGGATTTCATGGAGTCCGAACTCGCGGATCGGTCCTGGTTCGCGGGCCCGCAGTTCACGGCCGCGGACGTGCAAATGAGCTTTCCGCTGGAGGCCGCGCGCGCACGGGCGGGCCTCGATGCGTCGCGTCCCCGGCTGTGGGATTTCTTGAATCGGATTCAGGCGCGCGATGCCTACAAGCGGGCGCTGCAGCGCGGTGGTCCCTACGCCTATTGAGCCAATCTTCGCCGGGGCGGTGCTTAACAAGTCGAAACAGTTGAGAAACGATGATCGGGCTGGCATCCAAAAGGGGAAAATCGATGTCTCTACGAAGCAAGATGATTCTGATGAACAGGTGGAGTGCGGTGGCGGCGGGGTTGGGGCTCGCGGGCATGGTGGGGTGCAGTCAGTCGCCTCAATCGACCGCACCGGTGGCGAAGCCGCCGTCGCAGGCCAGTCAACAATGGGCCACCACCGCCAACGGCTTCATCGAAGACTATTTTCGCGCGCAGCCGTTTTTTGCCGCGCAGCAGGGGCGCCACGAATTCGACGGGCAACTCCCGGATTTGAGTGCGCACGGCATCAAGCGCGAAATCGCGCGTTTGCACGATGCCCGCGATCAGCTCTCCGCGGTTGACCCCGCCCCCTTGGAGCCGAGAGAGCGCTTCGACCGCCAATACCTGCTCAGCGTCGTGAACCGGGATCTGTTCTGGCTGGAGAAGGCGCACTATCCGTCGGTCAATCCTTATTGGTACTTGAACAACATCGATCCGGACATGTACCTGCACCGCAATTATGCGGCGCTCGATGTGCGCATGAAGGCGTTCATCAAATATGCGCGCGGCATTCCGAAAATGGTGACGGATATCCAGGCGAACCTGCAGGGTCCGCTGCCCAAGACCTTCGTCGAATTGGGGATCACCGACTTCGGCGGCTACGCGGACTTTTTCACGAAGGACGTTGCCCCGGCCTTCGCTGCGGTCGGTGATCCCGACCTGCAGAAACAGCTTGCGGACGCGGACAAGAATGCCGCAACCGCGATGGACAACCTGAAGATCTACCTGATCGGTCTGCGCAAGACCGCGACGGACAAGTTTCCCCTCGGCAAGGATTTGTTCGCCGAGATGCTCAAGGACACCGATGGTGTCGATCTGGCGGTCGGCGACATCGAAGCCGCCGGGCGGGCCGATTTGGAACGCAACACCCAGGCCCTCAAAGCGGCATGCACGGCGTTTCTGCCGAAGGGTTCGCTCGCGGCGTGCATCGCGAAGGTCGCGGCGGACAAACCCCAGGCCAGTCCCGTGGAGGCCGCGCGGGAACAGCTGGTGGAGCTGAAGAAATTCGTCCAGGACAACAATGTCGTGAGCATTCCCGGCAACGACGAGGCGTTGGTGGCGGAAGCGCCTGCGTACAATCGCACCAATTCGGCCTTCATCCAGGTCCCGGGACCCTACGACCATGGCGTGGCGTCGATCTACAACATCGCCCCTCCGGATCCGAAGTGGCCGAAGGCCGAGCAGGCGGCGTACATTCCCAGCAAGGCGGCGTTGTTGTTCACCTCCGTCCACGAGGTGTGGCCGGGGCATTTCCTGCAATTCCTGCATTCGAACGCCAATCCCGACAAGCTCGAGGCGATCTGGGTGGGTTATGCCTTTGCCGAAGGGTGGGCGCATTACGCCGAGGAGATGATGTTCGACCGGGGCCTGGGCAAGGACGATCCGGAAAAGCACATCGGCCAGCTCACGGATGCGTTGCTGCGCGACGTCCGCTTGTTGTCGTCAATCGGGATGCACACGCAGGGAATGTCGGTGGCGCAGTCCGAAAAGATGTTCAGGGAACAAGCCTTCCAGGATCCCGGCAATGCGCGGCAACAGGCGGCTCGCGGCACCTACGATCCGGCGTATTTGAACTACACGCTCGGCAAGCTGATGATCCGCAAACTGCGAGCCGATTGGATCGCCAAAAAAGCGGGAGGAAAGTCGGATGGCGGGTCGGCGGCGGGGGCGGGCGCCGATGCGGCGGATCAATCGCAGTGGCATGACTTTCATGATGCCTTCCTCTCCTATGGCGGACCGCCGATTCCGCTGCTGCGCAAGGAGATGGTGGGGGAGGCCGGCAGCCTGTTATAGCCCACGCGGGCCGGTGGACCCCGATGGCGACCTGCCGGGCATCCCTGTCGCGGGATGCCCGGCGTCTTCAGAAGGCGTCCGCCACGCGCGTCACGATGCCGCCGTCCGTCCACGCGCCGATGAGGGTCGCGGCGCGCATCGGCACCTCGTCGTCGGCCAGCCACCCGCTTAGCGCCGCGCAGATCTCGCCGAAGGGGGCTCCTTCCAGAGCGGCGTCGAGTGCGGCATTCTCGGCCGGGTCCAGCGAACGAAAATAATTCTTGAGGTCCCGGCGCCAGATCAGCCAGGGCACTGGCGCCGCGCCCGATTCCGGCGGGGGCGGCGGCTCGTCGCTTGTGATCGCCCGCCAGATGCCGACGGTGTTCCAGTGGAGCGCCAGGCGCCGCAGCGAAGGATGGAATTCGAACCGCAGACCTGCCCAGGCGGAGGGAGCGATCTGCGCGAGCGCCTCACGGTCGAGCGACCTCGCGTCGGCGGCATCGAACGCCTCGGACAAGGTCCATTCGAAGCGCGCGAGTTCGGCGAGCACGGGTTGTTCCGCGTACGGCGCAACCTGCGCCAGATGTTCGGCGAGTTCGCGCCCATACCAGCGGATCGAGCGATGCACGGATGGGTGGGCCTCGATGAAGTCGCCGCCCAGTGCGCCGAACACGTCGTCGCCGAGGATCCGATGCAGCGTGGGATAGGTGTCGAGCAGGGCGTCCCGCAACCGCGCGCGATAGGCGTGGCCGTAGATCCCGAGCCGGTCGGCGGCCGGCAGCGGCGGGGCGTCGACGACCGAGCCGATGATGGCGTCGTCGCGCTCGAGCAGGTGCGCCTGGAAGCGGCGCTGTAACTCGCGCAGCGGCATCATGCGCGCCCCGCGCCGGCCGACCGCGCGTCGCCGTGTCGCGCGGCAATTCCGCGGGCGATGTCGAGTTCCGCCACGAGGTCGGTCAGGGGCGGAATATTATCGTCGCGTTCGACCATGGCGGGCACGTTGCCGAAATGGCCGACGGCCTGGGCGTACAGATCCCATACGGGAGCGGCTATCGGCTGGTCGTGGGTATCGATCAGATGACCGCCCAGATCGCTGTGCCCCGCGAGGTGAAATTGACGGACGCGCGCCGGGGGCAGGGCGTGCAGATAGGCCGTAGCGTCGAATCCATGATTGATGCTGCTGACATGGATGTTGTTGATGTCGAGCAGAATGGCGCAATCGGCGCGTTCGGCCACTTCGCGCAGGAACTCCCACTCGGTCATGTCCGATTCTTGGTAGGCGACGTAGCTCGACACGTTTTCCAGCAGGAGTTGCCGGCCAAGCAGGTCCTGGACCTCCCCCACCCGCACCACCACCGCGGACAGCGCCTCCTCGGTGTAGGGAAGGGGCAGCAGATCATGCAGGTTGCGCCCGTCGACCCCAGTCCAACAGAGATGATCCGAGATCCAGGCGGGCTCGATGCGTCGGCTCAAGTCCCGGACGGCGGCGACGTACTCGCGATCGAGCGCGTCGGTGCTGCCGATGGACAGCGAGACGCCGTGCATCGCCAGGGGGTATTCGGTGCGGATCCGGTCCAGATAGTCGAGGGGCTGGCCGCCCGGCACCAGGTAGTTCTCGGTGATGATTTCCAGCCAGTCGACGGCCTGCGCCGCCCCGTCGGACCCGCCGAGCAGGGCCTCGTAGTGAACTGGCCGCAAACCCAGGCCGAAGCCGCGTATTGTCATGCGTGTGGATCCGGGTGGCGGCGACGCGGCACCGGGCGCGGCGGGCGGCTGTATTCGCTCCGCCGCGACCGATGCCGATCGAGCCTGATGACCGTTGACTACTTGGCGGCCTTTGCCTTGGCCTGCGCCGCGTCGCACGCCGACTTCGACAGGGAAACCCAACCCATGCCTTTGCAGCTGTTTTGTCCCTTGCAGCTGTTGTTCGCGGATTTGCATTCGGAGGTGCCCTTGCAGGAATTGACCCCGGTGCAATGCACCGTGGCGCTATCCGCCGCCACCGAGACGCCGGCCAGGCCGGAGGTGAAGAACATCGCGGCGGCAGCGGCCATCGCCGCGTGGGAGAGTTTGTTCATTTGCATTGTTCGGATCCTCGATTGTCGTCAGGGCAGCGAAATTGCTGCCTGCCATAGAGACCGGGTCTTCGGGGGATTTATTACCCGACCGCAGCCGGCCGGATCGGTAAACTGGCAGCCATGTTCTCGATCGGCATGTATGTTCAAGGGCTGGAGGTGGTCGCCTGCGCGGCGGTGCTCGCCTGGGCTTGCAGCGTCTGGATGAACAACGTGGCCATCGTCGACAGTCTCTGGTCCTTGATGTTTCTGGCGCTGGCCTGCACGTATGCGGCGGCCTCGGGTGGCCACGGTCCGCGCGTGCTGCTAATCTTGATCCTGGTCACGGTGTGGGCGCTGCGGCTGTCCGGCTACATCACGTGGCGCAATTGGGGGCACGGCGAGGATCGCCGCTATCAGGCGATCCGGGCTCGCAATCAACCGCGTTTTACGCTCAAGAGCCTGTGGTTGATCTTTGGATTTCAAGCCCTGCTCGCCTGGGTGATCTCGCTGCCGCTGATCGGTGCCCTCTCGAGTCCGGCGCCGCTGGGGATCGCCGACGGCGTGGGCGGCGTACTGTGGCTGCTGGGCTTCGTCTTCGAGGCGGGGGGAGACTGGCAGTTGGCGAGGTTCAAGGCGGATCCGGCCAACCGTGGCAAGGTGATGGATCGAGGCCTCTGGGCCTGCACCCGCCATCCCAATTACTTCGGCGACTTCGCCGTCTGGTGGGGCTTCCACGT
>JBBIKV010000039.1:0-9101 GCA_037445285.1 Nevskiaceae bacterium
CGAGCCGAGGCGGGGCGAGGCTTGATAGCGGGTGCGGTAGGTGATGGTGCTGTCGCCGATGTCGAGCAGCCATTCGAGCCCGGCTTGCACCGGCGGCTCTTCCGACGCGAGGTGCTGCGCCAGGAGGTCGGCGAGAAATTGCAGCCGCTCGACCCGCCGCCCGATCATCAGCAGCCGCCAGCCGTCATCCTGCGTCATGTCGTCGAGCGCGAAGCCGGCGAGCCCGGCGAGCGACAGCAGCATCCGATCGAGCGCCTCGCGCACCTCGCCGCGGGCTGCGACCGCCTCCTGAAAGTCACGCTGCAGCACGCCGAGCGCGCGCCAGTTCTCCGCCGACAGGCGGCTGCGCGCCTGCGCCGCGCACCAGCCCAGGCGCTGCAGGTCGGCGGCGAGGCCCACCGGGTTGGCTGCATCGTACAACTGCCCTGCCGCGTCGCCGCCCTTCCAGACGACGCCGAAGTGCCGGCAGGCCGAGAGCGCCGCCGGCCATACGGCGGCCCGGCCGCGCACACCCAGCGTGGCCCGCAGCAGCCGCGCCTTGCCCTCGCAGCGTTCGCTGTAGCGGCCCAGCCAGAAGAGATTTTCCGCCAGACGCGACGGCAGCTCGTCGTGGCGCGCCTGCGGCCGCAATGCCGCGGACGGGGTGCCGTCGTCGACCGAGCGCAGGTCGGGGGCCAGCACCCACACGTCCTTGCTGGCACCGCCGCGCTGCATCGAGACGACGTCGACGGCGGCGTCGGAGGCGATGCGCGCGAGCCCTCCCGGCAGCACGCGGTAGCCCTGCGAAGTCGCGACCGCATACACGCGGATGCCGAGCGCGCGCGCGGCGAGACCCGGGGAACTGCCGCCGCGCCACACCGGCGCCTGCGAGAACGCCAGGCGCTCCTGCGCCACGTAGACATGCGGACGGGCACGGATCCGCTGCAGCAGCAGGTTGCGCTCGGCGGCGCCGAGATCGCGGCCGAACACAGCCTCGAAGCGCTGGTTGGGGTAGGCCGGCTTGATCACGAGCCGCTCGATGTTCTCCATCACGTAGGCGAGCGCGGGCGGCTCGCCGCACCACCAGGTCGCCACCGACGGCAGGAGCAGCGGCTCCCCCAGCAGGCGCTGTGCCGCTGTGGGTATGAATCCCATCCAGGCCGCCGATTCCAACACGCCGCTGCCGAGTGCATTGGCAATCACCACCCGGCCGGCGCGCACCGCGCCGAGCAGGCCGGGCACGCCGAGGGCCGAGTCCGCGCGCAGTTCCACCGGATCGCAGAAGTCGTCATCGAGTCTGCGCAGGATCGCATGGACGCGGCGCAATCCGCCGAGCGTCTTGAGGAACACGGTATCGCCCCTCACGGTCAGATCGTGACCCTCGACCAACGGCAGACCGAGCTGTCGCGCCAGATACGCGTGCTCGAAATAGGTTTCATTGAAGGATCCGGGCGTCAGCACCACGGCCAGCGGCGGCTCGCCCTCCGGCGCGTGGCGCAGCAGATTTTCACGCAGGGCGCCGAAGAATCCGCCGAGTGCCCGCACCCCCAGGTCGCTCAGCAGGTCGGGAAACACGCGCGACACGATCTGCCGGTTCTCGAGCGCATACCCGGGTCCCGAAGGGGTCTGAGTACGATCCGCGAGGGCCCACCAGCGTCCGTCCGCCGAACGTGAAATGTCCACCGCGTACACCTGCAGGCGATGACCACCCGTCGCGGGAATGCCGTGGCAGGGCCAGAGAAAGTTCGGATGGCCGAAGGGCAGTTCGGCCGGCACCGTGCCGGCCGACAGCAGGTGCTGCGGCCCGTACAGATCGGCGAGCAGCGCATCGAAGAGGCGCGCGCGCTGCGCCACTCCCCGTTCGATCTCCTGCCACTCGGCCGCCGTCAGCAGGATGGGGAGGGGATCGAGCAACCAGGGCCGGTCGCGCCCCTGCGGGTCCGCGTAGACATTGTAGGTGACGCCGTTTTCGACGATGAGCCGGCGCGCCAGCTCGACTCCGCGGCGCACGCTCTCGGCGCCCTCCTCGGCCAGCCGATCGACGAGCGGCCGCCAATGCGGCCGCACCGCGCCCGCGCCGTCCAGCAGCTCGTCGTAACGGCTCGCGTCGCTCAGGTAGGTGTCAATGCGTGCCGCGGCCATTGCTCACTGTGCGCATGTCGAGCGTGAACGGAAACTCATCGTCGATTCTGGGCGCCGCCACCGCCATCGTTCCCGGAGTGTGTCCGATGCGGAAGAAGCGCGCCAGGCGGCGGCTTTCCGCCTCGAAGGAATTGACCGGAAACTGCTCGTGGCTGCGTCCGCCCGGATGGACCACGTGATACTGGCAGCCGCCCACCGAACGGTTCATCCACGTGTCGAACAGGTCGAAGGTCAAGGGTGAATGCACCCCGATGGATGGATGCAGCGCCGATGCGGGCTGCCACGCACGATAGCGCACGGCACCGACGAATTCTCCGAATTGGCCCGTCGGCCGCAGCGGCACGGCGAATCCGTTGCAGGTCACCTGATGGCGATCGGGGGTCAGCCCGCTCACCCTCACCTGCAGTCTCTCCACCGAGGAGTCGACATAGCGCACCGTACCGCCGGCCGCGCCCTCCTCGCCCATCACGTGCCACGGTTCCAGCGCCTGCCGCAGTTCGAGCTGCATGCCGCGGGTCGCGAAATCACCATACTTCGGAAAGCGGAATTCGAAATGCGGCGCGAACCATGCCGCCTGCAGCGCATACCCGTCGCCCTCGAGGTCGGCGACCACGTCGGCGAAGTCCTGTTCCACGAAGTAGGGCATCAAAAAGCGATCGTGCAGCAGGGTCCCCCACCGGACCAGGGTCGCGGGTGCGTAGGGTTTGCACCAGAATCTCGCCACCATCGCGCGCAGCAGCAGCTGCTGGGTCAGGCTCATGCGCGAATGCGGGGGCATCTCAAAGGCGCGCATTTCCAGCAGCCCCAACCGGCCCGCGGGCCCGTCGGGCGAGTACAGCTTGTCGATGCAGAATTCCGCCCGGTGGGTGTTCCCCGTGACGTCGATCAAGAGATTGCGCAACAGTCGATCCACACGCCACGGCGGAACCGCCGCGCCGGGAGGGGGGAATTGACGGAAGGCGACCTCGAGTTCATACAGCGAGTCGTTGCGCGCCTCATCGACGCGCGGCGCCTGGGAGGTCGGCCCGATGAACAGGCCGGAGAACAGATAGGACAGGGAGGGGTGATTGTGCCAGTAGCTGAGCAGGCTGCGCAGGACGTCGGGACGGCGCAGGAAGGGTGAGTCCTGCGGGGTGGCGCCTCCCAGGACGACGTGATTGCCGCCGCCGGTGCCCGTGTGCCGTCCGTCCAGCATGAATTTTTCCGTGGTCAGCCGGGACTCCCGGGCCGCCTCGTACAAGAACGTGGTCCGATCCACCATCTCGTCCCACGTCGCCGACGGCTGGACGTTGACCTCGATGACCCCGGGGTCGGGAGTCACCTTGAAGTTCGCGAGGCGCGGATCGGCGGGAGGTTCGTACCCCTCGATCACGACGGGCTGGTTCAGCGCCTCGGCCGCGGCCTCGACGGCCGCGACCAGTTCGAGGTAATGCTCGAGTTCGCGGGCCGGCGGCATGAAGAGGTAGAGCACGCCGTTGCGCGCCTGGGCGCACATCGAGGTGCGCGTCAGGGCAGCCGCGGATGCCCCGGGCGCCGGTGCCGCGTCCACGATCGACGGGGCGCGCGTTCCATCCCGCTCCCCGAATTGGCGCCGTATCTGTGCGTGCGGCGGCAATGCGGCAAAGCTGCGGGACGGATCCGGCGCATGGATGAAGGGATAGTCGGCCGCCGCGGTCCAGGCCTGGGAATCGAGCGGCAGGCGGTAGCCGATCGGCGAATCGCCCGGAATGAGATAGCACCGCTCGCTGCGCAGGAACCAGGGTCCCGTCTGCCACCGGCTGTCGTCGGCGCTGCGGGCCACCGGCAGGACGTGGCCGATCACCGCATCGAGGCCTCGTTCGAACACCGCGGCGAGGCGCGCCCGCTCCATCGGATCCTTGAGTTCGGACCGGAAGGGATCGACGTTGACCGGCAGGCGCCGCTCGCGCCACAGGTAATAGAAAGCGTCCTCGTAGGCCGGAAAAACATGTTTGGGATCGAACCCCAGCACCATCGCGACCCGCGCGAGAAAGCGCGCCGCACTGTCCGCGTCCGCACCCGCATCGACGGATTCGTCGGCGACGAGCCCGGGGTTCACCCACAGCGGCTCTCCATCCTTGCGCCAGTAACAGTTCAACGACCAGCGCGGCAGCTGCTCGCCCGGATACCATTTCCCCTGGCCGAAATGCGCGAGTCCCGCGGGCGCATAGCGCGCCTTCAAGCGCCGGTACAACGCGGCGGCCCGCGCGCGTTTGGTCGGACCGAGCGCCGCCGTGTTCCATTCCGTACCGTCCGGATCGTCGACGGCCACGAAAGTCGGCTCACCGCCCATGGTCAGCCGCACATCGGACGCCGCCAGGTCGGCATCCACCGCATGGCCCAGTTTGAGGATGGCCGACCATTCGGCGTCGCCGTACGGTTTGGTGACGCGCGGCGCCTCCCACACGCGCGTGACGCTCATATGGTGTTCGAACACCGTCTCGCACTCGTCGATCGCGCCGCTGATGGGCGCCGCGGCCGACGGTTCCGGGGTGCAGGCGAGCGGAATGTGGCCCTCGCCCGCCAGCAGACCGGAGGTGGCGTCGAGTCCGATCCATCCCGCCCCCGGCAGATACACCTCGCACCAGGCGTGCAGATCGGTGAAATCCTGCTTGGCGCCCACGGGTCCGTCGAGGGATTTGACGTCCGGCACGAGCTGGATGAGATATCCGGACACGAACCGCGCCGCCAGCCCCAGATGACGGAACAGCTGGACCAGCAGCGCGGCGGAATCGCGGCAGGAGCCGGAGCGTTTGGTCAGCGTCTCCTCCGGAGATTGCGTGCCGGGCTCGAGCCGGATGAGATACTGCACGTCGTTGGCCACGCGCCGGTTGAGATCGACGATGAAATCGATGGTGCGGATCCGCTCGTGCGGAAGGCCGGCCAGATACCCGGCCAGGAGCGGTGTGGTCGGCGCTTTCACCAGATAGGGCACCAGTTCCCGCCGCTCGTTGGATTCATACTTGAACGGAAAACTTTCCGCGTAAGGCGCCAGGAAGA
The DNA here is from genome assembly GCA_037445285.1 of Nevskiaceae bacterium. Lineage (GTDB taxonomy): Bacteria > Pseudomonadota > Gammaproteobacteria > Steroidobacterales > Steroidobacteraceae > Bog-1198. The sequence continues at coordinate 5,140 of JBBIKV010000039.1, forward strand.
AATCGAACGGGTTGAGCACGGACATCTCGGCGACCAGATCCACCTCGATCTTGAATTCCCGCGTCGCGGCGGGGAACACCAGGCGGGCGAGATAGTTGGCCTGCGGATCCTGCTGCCAGTTGATGAAATGGTCCCCCGGCCTGACCCGCAGCGAATACGACAGGACCCGGGTGCGGCAGTGCGGCGCCGGCCGAAGCCGGACGATTTGCGGACTCAGTCCGACGAGACGGTCATAGCGGTAGTGGGTGACATGATTCAGGGCAACATGAATGGACACAGAAATTCTCCGTACGCTTGACTACCGATCGCGATTTAACATAAGGAGTCGCGCGCTCCGCGCACCACGATGGTGCAAACAACCCCTGAAGCCGATGCGTGCACAGCGTCGCGTCGAGTTCAGTGTATAACGCCGGCGCCCCGCGTTTGCGGCTGCATTGCTAAGATCACGGCAGATGCCCGAGGCTCGAAACAAGACCTGGTTGCTGTCCGCGGGGTGGGGCCTCGCGGCCCTGTCGTTCATCAACCTGTTCAACTACCTGGATCGCTACCTGGTCTCGGCCCTGGTCGAAACCCTCAAGCATTCGGAGTTAGCGCTGTCGGATGCACAATCGGGCTCGTTGATGTTCGGCTTCCTGGCCGTCTACACGCTGGCCGCTCCGCTGTTCGGTGTGTTGGGCGACCGCCGGTCGCGACCCCGGCTCATCGCCTTCGGGGTCGGCTGCTGGAGCCTCGCCACCGCCATGTCCGGATTCGCCGGCAGCTATCTCGGCCTGCTGGCGGCCCGCGCCTCGGTGGGCATCGGCGAGGCGGCCTACGGGACGATCGCGCCCAGCCTGCTCTCGGACTACTTCCCCATCGACAAGCGGGGCCGGGTCATGGCGATTTTCTTCTGTGCCATACCCGTCGGGTCCGCGCTCGGCTACGTCGTCGGCGGTCTGATGGACGTCCACTTTGGCTGGCGGGCGGCATTTTTCGTCGCCGGCACTCCCGGCTTCGCGCTCGCCGCGCTCTGCCTATGGCTGTACGACCCCCCGCGCGGCATCCAGGATTCAAGGCCATCGGCCGCCGCGGACCCGCGTGCCACCTACCTGCTGCTCCTGCGCAATCGCCCCTACGTGTTCACGGTCTTGGGCTACGCCGCCTACACCTTTGCCATGGGCGGACTCGCGTACTGGATGCCGGCCTTCCTGGAACGTATTCGCGGCATGCCGAAGGCCCAGGCCACCGTGAGCTTCGGCGCCATCGTCGTCGTCACCGGATTCGTCGGCACCTTCGTCGGCGGGTGGTTGGGCGATCTTTGTGCAAAGCGCTGGCAAGGGGCGTACCTGATGGTGTCGGCCCTCGCAACCCTCGTGGCGGCACCGTTCGTGTGGTTCGCCCTGACGACCGCGGCCTCGACGACATACACGGTGTGCATGGTGATCGCCCAATTGCTGATGTTCCTCTCGACGGGCCCGATCAACGCCGCGATCATCAACTTCGTGCTGCCGACGCAGCGTGCCTCGGCGGTCGCACTCGAGGTGTTCGCGATTCACCTGCTGGGCGACGCCATTTCTCCGCTGTTGATCGGCCGGCTATCCGACTCATCGTCGCTGGCCGAGGCCGTCAAGATCGTACCCGTCGCCGTGATCCTGTCGGGAGTGCTATGGCTGTGGGCGGCGCGCGAACAGGCGCGCGCTCACTGAGAGCCTGCGTCGGCGCCCCGTACCGCGAATGTCACCGGCAGCGAGGCGCCGCCGGCAAACTGCAGGACGATCGTCACCCGATCGCCGGGATGCAGCGGGCGCATCGGCTGCATCAACATCAGATGGTACCCGCCCTCCGCGAAACGGACGGAGGCATGCGCGGGCAACTCCACCGCATCGACGGGGGACATTTCGGTCATGCCGTTGCTGGAGTGGGTGTGGTGAATTTCGACACGGGCATAGCCGGGACTCACGCCGCCGGTCAGCACGCGCACCGCGGGTCCCGTGTTGGTCAGCGTCATGTACCCCGCACCCGGCAGATTCGCCGGCAACCAACGGATCCACGCATCGGTTACCCGCACGTCGGTTACCCGCACGTCGGTTACCCGCACGTCGTGGCCGGGTGCCGCCGAGCGCACGGGCACGTTCGGCCACGCGAGCAGGGCCAAGGACAGGAGCATCCCGCCGGGCGCGAAACGGGCGCGCCGGGCGGCTGCCGGTGGAACGTGTGTCATTTCGATCCCCTCATGCGACGGGCCCCTGAGTCGCGCGCGCGCGGCCGATCTCCTGGAACGCCGCGTCGAAGTCGGTCCGGTCCACGATGTCTTCGAGGTCGGCGCTGAGCTTGCGCTGCCAATTCGGATATTCGCGGTCGGTACCCGGCACGTTGACCGGCTCCGTCATGCCGAGCAGGTCTTCGATCTGCAGCGCCACCAACCGCGTGCCGGAACGGCCAAGGTACAGGTGCAGCGCGTTCGCGAGTTCGGGTGAGAACGCATCCGTCGGCGACGTGACGTTCGCCGGGCGCAGTCCCTGTTCTTCGAGCGCGGCCAGCAATGCGGCCCGGTCCAGATCCCGTTCCCGCATCACCTCGTGCAGGATCTCCGGACTGGGATAGAGGTTCAAACTGCGGCGCAAGTCGATGTCCCTGCCCTCCCAATAGCTGCGCAGCGTCGGCATGTCGTGGGTGGTGACCGTGCCGAGCGCGCGCTGCGCGTATTCATCGGGCCGCCTGAAGCGTCCCGCGTCCTTCTCGAACAACACGACCTTGTAATGGTACAACCCATACTCGGGCATCGCGCGGCGCATTTCGTCGGGCACGACTCCCAGGTCCTCGCCGACCACCAGGCAGGCCGCGCGTGCACTTTCCAACGCCACCACCGTGAGGAGCTGATCCAGCGGATAATGGACGTACGCGCCGTCGACCGGCGAACTGCCCGAGGCCACCCACCAAAGGCGGAACAGCGACATCACGTGATCCAGGCGCAGCGCGCCGTAATAGCGCATGTTGTTCCGAATGAGGCGGGTGAATCCCAGCAGATGATGGGTTTCCATCACCAACGGATCCTGCGGTGGAATGCCCCATCCCTGGCCTTTGAGGGCGAGGGGATCCGGAGGCGCACCGATTTCGGCCCCCATGCTGTAGCCGGCCCGCTCCGCCCAGGTCTCGGCCCCCCCCGGGTTGGCGCCCACGGCATAATCGCCGTAAAGCCCGACGGGCATGCCGAGAGCACGCGTCAACGCCTGCGCATTTGACAACTGTTCATGGGCCACCCACTGCAGGTACAGATGAAATTCCACCTGCAGCGGATGCGTCGCCGCGAAATGACGGGCGGCCTCGCCGTTCACGTCCCGGAATTCCTCCGGCCAGTTCAGCCAGCCGGATGGCGAGGCCCGCGTCGCGTGCAAATACTGGTCGAGCGCATCGAACCGGGCCTGAGCCTGCAGCAGCGCGCCGCCGCCGGCGACGAACGCGCGGAACTCCACGCCGCGGGGCGTTCCCGGGCTCAGGTGCCGCTGCGAAAAGTCGCGGAACAGCAGCTCGAGAATCTCGAACTTCGCGTCGGCGACGCCGCGGTAATCGACGAGGGGCGCGGCGCGCAATTCGTTCAGACGTGCCGCAAACTGCGGGTCTTCGACCCGCGTTCGCGCCGCCTCGCACTGCGGATATTCTCTGATGGCGGGAACCGCGATGTACAGGATGTTGAGGAAATGCCGGTTCGACGCGCTGTAGGGGCTCGCGCGCGAGGGGTCCGCGGGTGCCAGGGCATGCAGCGGATTCAAGCCGATGAAACCGGCGCCGCGCGGTGCCAGCCAGTGGATCATCCGTTCCAGATCGCCGAAATCGCCGATGCCCCAGTTGTGCCTCGACCGCATCGTGTAGAGCTGCACGGCCATGCCCCAGAGCCTCCGGCCCTGGACGATTGCCGGCGGCTCGTAACACGCAGGAGGCGACACGATGACGGCGCAGCGAGTGCTCGCGCCCGCGAGCTTCAC
>JBBIKV010000039.1:9111-32089 GCA_037445285.1 Nevskiaceae bacterium
CAACTCGTGGTATCCGGGCGGCAGATCCACCGGCACCTCCCAGCGACGGCGGGTGATCCAGGACCCCTCGACCTCGCCGCGCCAGATTTCGGGACAATCGGCCGTCGACACCACACCGTCTCGGCGTCCGCCGTCCTCCAGGTTGATCGTCCAGCTCAGACTCGAGCCGAACTCACGCGCCGGGACGTTCAAAACGACGCCGAGGCGCGGCCCGCGCGCGGCCGCGACCGGCGGCAGCAACGGGCGCCAACGCGCGACTTCCGCGGCGCTCAGTTCCAACGCCAGCGCCGCCGGATCGTCGACGCGACAGCCCATGGCGCGCAGGATGTCGGTCTTGGTCTTGAGGCTGAAATACTGCAGCTGCCCGCGGTAATCGTGATAGGCGTCGCCGACGCCGCGCAGTCGTGCCAGTCTCTCGATCGCGGTCGTATCCAAGGGGTCAGCACTCCAGCAGGGCGGCGCTATTGGCGAGGAGCGGATACAGCCGGCCGACATCCAGCGCCTGCACTTCGCGCAGCTCGCGCGCCGTGTCGAATCGACAGGTCCAGGGGGCGCCGGGCGGCGCCGTCGGCATGCTGAATCCCAGGGCGTCGTCGCTCGCATTGAACAGCACCAACAGCCGGTGCGCGGCGTTGTTGCGGTTGCCGAACAAGACTCCCAGGGTGCGCAGATTGGCGTCCATCCAGTCATTCTGAGTCATTTCTTCCCCGCGCAGGTGCAGCCAGCTCACATCTTTCACGCCCGTCCGGGACGCGTGCCCCTGAAGGAACGTCTCGCGCCTCAACTCCGGATTGGCGCGGCGCACCGCCGCCAGGAGCCGGACGAACTCCACCAGGCCGGCATTGGCCCGGCACAGCCCCCAATCGACCCAGGTCAGCTCGTTGTCCTGGCAGTAGGCGTTGTTGTTGCCCCGCTGGGTGCGGGCGAATTCATCGCCCGCCTGCAGCATGGGCACGCCCTGTGACAGGAACAGCGTCGCCAGGAAATTCTTCATCTGGCGTCTGCGCAGCGCCACTATCCCCGGTTCCTCGGTGGGACCCTCGACGCCGCAATTCCAGCTGAGATTGTTGCTGGTTCCGTCTGCGTTGCCCTCGAGATTCGCCTCGTTGTGGCGCTCGTTGTAGGCGACGAGGTCCTGCAGCGTGAAGCCGTCGTGCGCCGTCACGAAATTGATGTTCGCCGTCGGCTTGCGGCCGTTGTGGCGGAAGATGTCGCTCGAGCCGGCGAAACGCTCCGCGAACTCGCCGACCTTGCCCGGGTCGCGGCGCCAGAAGGCACGCAGCGTGTCGCGGTAGCGATCGTTCCATTCGGCCCAACCGGCCGGAAACCGCCCCAATTGATATCCGCCCCAGCCGACGTCCCAGGGCTCGGCGATCAGCTTGACCTTCGACAGCAGGGGTTCGGCGCGCACCGCCCTGAAAAAGGCGGAATGCTCGTTGAACCCCTGGCTTTCGCGGGCGAGCACGGTCGCCAGATCGAACCGGAAACCGTCGACGTGCATGTGCTGCACCCAGTACTTGAGACAGTCGATGACCAGCGCGCGAACCTGGGGATGTTCGCAATTGACCGTGTTGCCGCAACCCGTGACGTTCTCATAATGGCGCCGGTCGGACATCAGGCGGTAGTAAACCGAGTCGTCGAGGCCCTTGAGGCTGAGGAGAGGCCCGGCCTCGTTGCCCTCCGCGGTGTGGTTGAACACGACGTCGAGAATCACCTCCAGACCGGCGGCATGCAGCCCGCGTACCATGGTCTTGAACTCGACCACGGCATCGCTCACCGCATAGTCGTTCGCGGGCGCGAACCAAGCCAAGGAATTGTAACCCCAATAATTCTGCAGACCGCGTTCACGCAGAAAGGGCTCGGTCAGGAACGCCTGGACAGGCAGCAGCTCAACCGCGGTGACGCCGATGGATTTGAGGTGGTCGACGACGGCGGGCGCCGCCAGACCCTGGTATTTGCCGCGCCATCGTTCGGGCACCCCGGGGTGCAGCTGCGTGAATCCCTTCGGATGCAGTTCGTAGATCACGGTATCGCGCCAGGGGATGGCGGGGGGGCGGTCGCCGTTCCAGTCGAAACGCCCATCGATGATCCGGGAGCGCAAGGGTCGGGCCGCCGACAGCGCGCGCGCGAAGGGATCCGTCAGCGCCACGGTGGGGTCGAATCGGGCTCCGATCTCCGGTGCGTGAGGGCCATGGACATGGAACGCATACTCCATGCCCGGGGCCGCCCGCCTGGCCGGCAGGAAGGCGTGCCACACGTCGCCGGTGCGCGCCGGCAGATCGTAGCGGCCCCGCTCCTCGCCACTCGAGCCGTCGAAGAGGCTCACCTCGACGCGGGTCGCCCCGCTCGAGAAGACAGCAAAGTTGACGCCGCTGCCGCTCCACGTCGCACCCTGGGGCGAGGGCAAACCCGCCGTGACCGACTTCATCTAGGGCGATCCGATGAAGAACATCGCTCCGAGCGGCGGCAGATCGAACTCGACGGAAAAATCGTTGCCGTGCAACTCCCGGTCGGTGGCGCGGACTTCCCGCTGATCGTTGTATCCCGCCCCCCCGAACCGCTGCTCGTCGGAGTCGAATATCTTGCGGTACGTTCCCCGCTCGGGGACGCCGACGGCGTAGCCCTTGCGCGGCACCGGCGTCGCGTTGAACAGGCAGAGGATCGGCGCGCGGCCGGACGCCTCCTCACCCGTCGCCCGGCGCTGGAACGCCCATACGCTGTCGTCGGCATTGTGCAGGTCGATTCCACGGAAACCGTCGTGGTCGCAATCGCTGCCGTGCATTTGCGGGCTCGCGAGGTACAGGTGGTTCAGGTCGCGAACGCAATCGCGCAGCGCGACGTGGGTGTGCTCGTTGAGTTGCAGCCAGGACACCTCCTCGGCATCCCGCCACTCGCCCCATTGGCCGAACTCGGACCCCATGAACAGCAGCTTCTTGCCCGGATGCGCGCACATGTAGGCGCAGAACAGGCGGAAATTTGCGCGTTTCTGCCAGTCATCGCCCGGCATCTTGCCGAGCAACGACCGCTTCCCGTGAACCACTTCGTCGTGGGACACGGGCAGTATGAAATTTTCCGACCACGCATACACGAATGAAAACGTGATGAAGTGGTGGTTGTAGCGGCGGTACACCGGATCGAGCTCCACGTAGCGCAGCGTGTCGTTCATCCAACCCATGTTCCACTTGAAATTGAAGCCGAGACCGCCGTGTTCCGGCGGCCGCGTCACCCCGGCGAAGGACGTGGACTCCTCGGCGATCGTCAGGACGCCCGGAAACGCCCGATGCACCGCATCGTTCATCTGCCGCAGGAAATCGATGGCTTCGAGGTTTTCACGGCCGCCATGCCGGTTCGGCAGCCACTCCCCCGCCTTGCGGCTGTAGTCGAGATAGAGCATGGACGCCACCGCATCGACCCGCAGCCCGTCGATATGGTATTTGTCGGCCCAGAAGATCGCATTGGCCACGAGGAAGTTGCGCACCTCGTGCCGCCCGTAGTTGAATATCTTGGTGCCCCAATCGGCATGCTCGCCGAGCCTTGCGTCCTCGTGCTCGTAGAGCGCGGTGCCGTCAAAATGCGCCAGTCCGTGCGCGTCGCGCGGGAAATGCGCGGGCACCCAGTCGAGAATCACGCCGATTCCCGCCTGATGGCACTGGTCGACGAAGTGCATGAAATCCAGGGGTGAGCCGTAGCGGGATGTCGGCGCATAATAGCCCACAACCTGGTAGCCCCAGGAGGCGTCGAGCGGGTGTTCGGCGACGCCCATCAGCTCGATGTGCGTGTACCCCATGTCCTTGACGTAGGGGATCAACTGGGCGACCGCCTCGGGCCAGTTCATGAAGGGCGGCGTGCGTGAGTGCCAAGGGCGCCGCCAGGACCCCAGATGCACCTCGTAGGCATTCAACGGGCGCCGCCGCGGATCGTCGCGGCCGCGCCCGGCGATCCACTCGGCATCATGCCAGGTATGTCCGTCGAGGGCCGCCACCACGGAGCTGTTCTCGGGGCGCAGTTGCATGGCGAATCCATAGGGATCCGCCTTGAGAAACAGATGGCCGGCCTTCGTCCGGATCTCATATTTGTACTCGCAGCCGGCTCGGATGCCGGGGATGAAGAGCTCCCATACGCCCGAGGAGTCCCGGCTGCGCATCACATGGCTGTCGCCGTTCCAGTGATTGAACGGACCCACCACGCTGACGCGCCCGGCATTGGGGGCCCACACCGCAAAGCGGGTGCCGGCCGCCTCCTCCCGACCGATCGGATGCGCGCCCAACTTGTCATAGATGCGTTGGTGGGTGCCTTCACCGAAGAGGTAAAGGTCGAAATCCGTGATCTCATTGTCGGTCAATTGCCGCTCACCGTGGTAACCCGGGGACATGTTCGGGGTTATTATAGATTATCGTCACAATGCGGAGCGAAAGGTGGCCCCTTCAAAACTGGCAATAGGCGTCGACGTGGGCGGCTCGTCGATCAAGTGCGCTCTGATCGACGTGGGCACCGGCAAGTTCGCGAGCGAGCGCTTCAGCACCCCCACACCGGCCCAGGACTCCACCGAAACCCTGCTGACGTCGCTCGCGAAGGTGGTTGCGAACATCCCGGGCGATCACGCGGTGGGCCTCGCGTTCCCGAGCGTCATCATCGACGGCACCGTACGCACGGCCGCCAATCTCAACAAGGCGTGGATCGGCCAGCCTCTCGCGCGGCTCGCCGCCGAGCACTTGCACAGGCCGGTCACCCTCATCAACGACGCGGACGCGGCCGGACTCGCCGAACTGCACCACGGCGCGGCGCGCGGCGTGGCGGGCACCGTGCTGCTGCTCACCCTGGGAACGGGCATCGGCAGCGCGCTGTTCACGGACGGGCGGCTCGTGCCGAATACCGAATTCGGGCACCTCGAAGTCCGCGGCAAGGAGGCGGAACATCGGGCTTCCGGACGGGTCAAGGTCGAATCCCATCTGAGTTGGGACGCGTGGGCGGCGGAGTTGAACCTGGTGTTGCACGAAATGCATGCCTTGATGTGGCCGGGGCTCATCGTGCTCTGCGGCGGCATCACCGACGAACCGGAGAAATTCATGGACAAACTGCGCTGCGAGGCCAGGCTGTGCATCGGCACGCTGCGCGCGGACGCCGGCATCGTCGGTGCGGCCCTGGCGACCGCGCTCGTGTGATGAGGCGCCTCCTGCTGGTCGGTTGGGTGCTGGCGCTCGCCGCCTGCGCGACGCCCCGACCGCGCCCCGCGGTTCCGCCCCAGGCGGTCGGTGAACGGATCGCCGCCGCCGCCACCGCGGTCATCGGCCAGCCGTACCGGTACGGGGGCGCCGCGCCGGGCGGGTTCGATTGCAGCGGGCTCGTGGCCTACGCGGCCGCGACGGTGGGCGTGCATCTGTCGAGAACCGCCGCCGGACAGCTGTCGGCGGGAACGCCCGTCGACCGGCGGCAATTGCGCACGGGGGATCTCGTGTTCATGCATCTGAGGCGGCGGGAACTGCACGTCGGCGTGGCGATCGGCAACGGACGCTTCGTGCATGCACCCTCCCGCGGCGGCCACGTGCGCATCGATGCCCTCGACGCCCCGCCTTACTCGCGCGCGTTCATCGGCGCAAGGCGCATCGCCGACTAGGCACCCGCATCCCCGGCGCGCGGCCCGTCCACCGCGGGCGGCCGGTGCGCTACACTGGCGGGCCACGACGCGGCTTCCACTTCAACGGAGACATTCATGAAACTGTACTACGCGCCCGGCGCCTGCTCGCTCTCACCGCACATCGTTCTGCTGGAGGCGGGCATCCCCTGCAGCATGGAAAAAGTGGACCTCAAGACCAAGCGGACCGAGAAGGGCACCGACTACTCCACCATCAACTCCAAGGGCAGCGTGCCCACCCTGCAGCTGGACGACGGCAGGCTGCTCACCGAGGGTCCCGCGGTCGTGCAGTATCTCGCCGATCAGAAACCGGAGTCGGGCCTGGCGCCGCGCGCCGGCAGCTTCGAGCGCTACCAACTCATGGAGATCCTGAACTACATCACCTCCGAGGTGCACAAGGGGTTCAGCCCGCTGTTCAATCCCGCCACGCCCGCGGACTGGAAGGCGGGAGCGATTGCCAATCTCGAGAAGCGATTCGACTGGTTGAGCGCCTTCCTCGGCAAGAAGCCCTATTTGCTGGGCGATGCGTTCACCGTGGCCGACGCCTATCTCTTCACCGTGCTCAGCTGGTCCTCGCATGTCGGCATCGACCTCGCCCGGTGGCACGTCCTCACCGACTATCTCGCGCGCGTCGGGCACAGGCCCAAGGTGCAGGAGGCCCTGAAGGCCGAGGGGCTCATCAAGTAACACCCGGCGCGGCGTGGGGCCGTGCGCGGCGAACGCCTTCAGGGCAGCGCCGCCTCCAGGGCCTCGCCGCCGAGCGTGGCGAACTGCAGCGAGGCGAGGCGCGCGTACAGGGGGCTCTGGACCAGGAGCTCGGCGTGCGTGCCCACCGCGATCTTGTGGCCGTGGTCCATGACCACGATGCGGTCCGCCTTGAGCACGGTCGCCAGTCGGTGGGCGATGATGATGGTGGTGCGTCCGCGCATCAACCGTTCCAATGCCTCCTGCACCAGCCGCTCGGATTCCGCATCGAGGGCGCTGGTGGCCTCGTCGAGCAGCAGGATCGGCGGATCCTTCAGGATCGCCCGGGCGAGCGCGATGCGCTGCCGCTGGCCGCCCGAAAGGCGGGTGCCGCGCTCGCCGAGGAAGGTGTCGTATCCCTGGGGCAGCTTGTTCAGGAACTCGTCCGCCGCCGCGGCCACCGCCGCCGCCTCGATCTCGGCATCGGTGGCGTTGGGCTTGCCGTAGCGGATGTTGTCGCGAGCGGTCGCACCGAACAACACCGTCTCCTGCGGCACCAGGCCGATCTGGGCGCGGATGTCCTCCGGGCGCAGGTCGGCGAGCCGCACGTCGTCGATCAGCACGCGCCCCGAGTCTGGATCGTAGAAGCGCAGCAGCAATTGAAACGTCGTGCTCTTGCCGGCGCCGGACGGGCCCACGAAGGCGACGGTCTCGCCGGCGGCGACGTCGAGACTGAAGTGCTCGAGGGCGGCGGTTTCCGGTCGCGACGGGTAGTGGAACCCGACGTTGTCGAAGCGGATGATGCCGCGAACGCGTTTCGGCAGTTCCAGGGGACGGGGCGGCGGTCCGATCACCGGACGCGCCTCCAGCAATTCGCTCAGGCGTTCCATGGCGCCGGCGGCTCGCTGCATCTCGCCCCACATCTCCGTGAGCTGCGCCGCCGCGCTGCCCACGAGCAGCGCGTAGATCAAGAACTGCCCGAGCTGCCCGCCGGTCATGGTGCCCGCGATCACCTGATGCGCGCCCAGCCAGAGCACGAAAGTGATGCCGGCGAACACCAGCGTGATGCCGACGGCGGTGAGGACGGCGCGCAGGCGCGTGCGCCGCACGGCGGTGGCAAAGCTGTCCTCGACCGCCCGACGATAGCGTTCGGTCTGCAGTCCTTCGAGCGTGAAGGCCTGCACGGTTTGGATGGCGTTGAGGGTCTCGCCCGCGAGACCGCTGGTGTCCGCGATGCGGTCCTGCGAGGCCCGCGACAAGCCGCGCACCCGGCGGCCGATCATGATGAGCGGCACGACGATGACCGGGACCATCACGAGGATGCCTCCCATGAGTTTGGCGCTGGTGAGGCCCATCATCACCACGGCGCCGATCAGGCTCAGGATCGAGCGCAGGATGATGGACAGGTTGACGCCGGAGATCGCCTGCACCAGGGTGGTGTCGGTCGTCAGGCGCGACAGCACCTCGCCCACCCGGGTGGTCTCGTAGAACATCGGGTCCATGCGGACCACACGCCGGTAGACGGCCGTCCGCAGGTCGGCCACGACACGCTCCCCCAGCCAGGTGACCAGATAGAACCGCAATGCCGCGAAGCCGCCGTATACGAACGCCGCGGCGAGCAGGCCGACGAAGTACCGGTTGATGGCGCCGGCGTCCTTCGTCGACAGACCATGGTCGATGAGCTGGCGCACCGCCACCGGCAGCGCCAGCATGGCGGCGCTCGCCACCACGAGCGCGCCCAGCGCGGCGAACATCATGCCCCGGTAGGGCTTGAGAAACGGCACCAGCGCCCGCAGGGGATTCAGCGATTTGGCGCGCGGGCGCTCGACAGTGGCATTCATGCCGCTATGATCCCATAACTCGCCCTGGGCTGCGCTGCCGTGCGCCGGCCCGCCGATCGATGACGCTCAAAAGCAACAACGGGACACCATTGGAGGCCGTCCGCGCGGCCAAGGTCCCTAGTTGCGCGCCGGGAAACACGATGTTAGTGTCGATTCGGAAATCGCAGACGCCATTGCGTTTGCGCAACATCGACTCGAGGGGATGACATGACAGCGAACTCCACCCGGCCGCGTGCGCTGCGGGCCTTAATCCGTGGGCCCCTGGTGCCCGCCCTGGCCGGCACCGCCTTGTTCTTCGGCACGCTCTCGGGCGCCGAGGCCACTCCCGCCGCGGCGACCGCGGATGCCGAGGCCCCGACGACCATTGCGCTCGACGAGATCGTCGTCACCGCCACACGCCGCGAGGAAAGCATCAGCCGCGTGCCGATCAGCATCACCGCGATCAACCAGGAAGCGCTGAACGAAAAGGGCATCAAGGATTTCGCGGACGTCGCCCGCTACACCCCCGGGGTGGCCTTCGACACCAGCCAGACAAATCAGATATCGATCCGCGGCATCTCCTCGAGCGGCGGCTCGGGCACGACGGGCATCTACATCGATGACGTGCCGATCCAGATACGTTCCCTCGGGTTCAATTCGGACGACGCGCTGGTCAAGCTGTTCGACCTCGACCGCGTCGAGGTGCTGCGCGGCCCGCAGGGCACGCTGTTCGGCGCCGGCTCCGAGGGCGGCACGGTCCGCTACATCACGACCCAGCCCAGCCTGACCCAGTCGAGCATCAACGCGAAGGTGGAAACGTCCTACACCGAGGGCGGATCGCCGAACTACGAGACCGGCATTGCCGGGGGGACTCCGATCGTCGACGGCGTGCTCGGCATGCGCTTCAGCGCGTGGTTCCGTCACGACGGCGGTTGGATCGATCGTATCGACCCGACCACGCTCAACGTGGTCGACAAGAACGCCAATCGCGCCGACACCACCGCGCTGCGGGTCGCCTTCCTGTGGAAGCCCAACGACTCCATCAGCGTGTCGCCGAGCATCGTCTACCAGAACCAGCAGCGCAACGACATCACGATCTACTGGCCGGAATATTCCAATCCGAACCAGGACCGCTACTTCAGCGCGAACCCCACCCCGCGCCCCGAGCCCGACAAGTTCTATCTGCCCGCGCTCAACGTCCAGGCCGAGATGGGTCCGGTCCGGCTGATCTCGACGACCTCGTATTTTCACCGCGACGAGATCAGCGGCTACGACGGCACGCTGTACAACCTGGGCTACTATCAGAGCCTGCTCCCGGCGTCCGGCAATGCCGCGGGGCTTGCGGCCTTCCCGCTGCTCGACGGCTCGGGCGTGCATCTGCCGGCCGGGCTGACGAACTACCGCGCGCCGGCCAGCGTCACCAACCAGCAGAGCAACTTCACGCAGGAGTTCCGTCTGCAATCGACGGACCCGACCGCGCAACTGTCGTGGACCGCCGGGGTGTTCTACTCGCTCGACCGCCAACTGAGCCTGGAGGAGATCCACGATCCGATGGCTGACCAGCTCTTCAACCAGCTGTTCGGGCAGAACATCGCGACCTTCTTCGGCGCACCCTTGAATCCCGACGGCAGCTCCCAGCTGCCGATGGGCGACTCCTATTTCAATCAACTGGTGAGCCACGACCGCCAGATCGCCGGCTTCGGCGAATTGAACTACAAATTGACGGATACCTTGAAGCTGACCCTGGGCGGCCGGGTCTCCAAGGTCTCGTATTCGATCGAAAGCCTGTCGGGCGGCCCGCAGAACAGCGGACCCCGCCCCGGCGCCGCGTCGAGCAGCGAGACGCCGTTCACGCCCAAGGCGGGCCTCGAATGGCAGGTCGACCCGAACAACCTGTACTACTTCACGTACGCCAAGGGATTTCGCAGCGGCGGCGGCAATCCGACGATCCCCTACGATCCCACGGGCCAGAACACCAACATCGGTTGCACCCAGGATTTCAAGAATTTCGGCATTAGCCACGCACCCTCGACCTACAAGTCGGACTCGGTGCAGAGCTTCGAGGTGGGCGCGAAGAACAACATCGACAACCGCATCCGCCTCGCGAGCAGCATCTACTACATCAAATGGAACAACATCCAGGGCAATGTCGTTCCGCCGATCTGCCAGATCCAATGGACCGACAACCTCGGCAATGCCGTGTCCAAGGGCTTCGACCTGCAGGCGGATTTCCAGGTGACCGCCGGGTTGAGCATCGAATCGAGCTTCGGCTACACGGACGCGCGCTATACCAAGAACGCATACCCCAGCGGCGCGGTCATCACCGGGGCGAACCCGCCCCTGCCGCTGGTGATGAGCGGAGATGCCGTCGCCGGACCGAACGGCATCGGCACCGGTTACTCCATCCCCCCGTACTCAGCCACCGTGGGACTCGAATACAAGTTCCAGGCATTCACGTACGAATCCTTCGTGCGCGGCGACTACGAGTATCTCGCCGGGGACAAGTGGCAGCACGCCTCGCAGGATGCGGGCACCTCGTCCTACGATCCGACGGGCCTGCCGACCCCGCGGCAGGCGTTCGCCTCGCTGCGCGCCGGCACCACCATCGGGGACTGGGGCTTCAACGTGTTCGTCGACAATCTGACGGACAGCCACACGATGTTGAACTACAACCATCAGACCAATTCGTACGACGGCAACGGCAACCTGCTCGCGAGCCCCGCCTATCGGTTCATCTCGTACCGGCCGCGGACGATCGGCATCAGCTTTACGTTCAAGCACTGAACGTCGACGTCATTCGCCCGGAGCATCTCTCGCAGGGAGATGCTCCGGGGTGATGCGCAATGAAGCGCCCCGCCTGTTCCTCAGGCGACGGCGCGGGCGCTCTCGACGCCCACCGCAGCCTCCACCGAGGCCGAGAGGATGCCGAGGCCCTCCTCCAGCACCGCATCCGGAATGGTGAGCGGCGACAGCAGCCGTACGACATTGGCCGACGTGCCGCAGGACAACAGGATCAGGCCGCGCTTTTCGGCGTGTGCCACGATCGAGGCGGTCAATTCGGCGTCCGGCTCCTTGGTCTTCGGGTCCTTGACCAACTCGAACGCCACCATGGCGCCGAGACCGCGCACATCGCCGATGCAGGGCAGTTTCTTGGCCAGCACCTCGAGATGACTGCGCATGCGTTGCCCGACCTGCGCCGCGCGGGCGCATAGATCTTCGGCGGCGATGACGTCGAGCACGGCGTGGGCCGCCGCGATGCTGATGGGATTGCCGCCGTAGGTGCCGCCCAGGCCGCCCGGATGGGCCGCGTCCATGATGGAGGCCCTGCCCGTGACCCCGGACAGCGGGAAACCGCCGCCCAGGCCCTTGGCCGTGGTGACCAGATCGGGCACGACGCCCGCATGTTCGATCGAGAACATCTTCCCGGTGCGGGCGATGCCGCCCTGGACCTCGTCGGCGATCAGCACGATGCCATGCTCGTCGCAAACCCGCCGCAGCGCGCGCAGGAAGTCGAATGGCGCCACGTTGAAGCCGCCCTCACCCTGCACGGGTTCGATGATGATGGCCGCCACCGATTTCGGGTCGACGTCGCCGTGAAACAACCGGTCGAGATCCGCCAGAGCCTGTTCGGTCGTGATGCCGCGATAGGGCTGCGGGAATTCGGCGTGATAGACCTCGGCCGGGAACGGGCCGAAACCGCGCTTGTAGGGCATGACCTTGCCCGTCAATCCCATGGTCATGAGGGTGCGGCCATGGAAGCCGCCGGAGAACGCGATGACGGCGGAGCGCTTCGTGGCATACCTGGCGATCTTGATGGCGTTTTCGACGGCCTCGGCCCCCGAGCTCAAAAACATCGTCTTTTTCGCGAAATCTCCCGGGACGAGCGCATTCAGTCGCTCGGCCAGCCGCACGTAGGACTCGTACGGGGCGACGTGAAAACAGGTGTGCGCGAACTCCTGGGCCTGCTGCGCCACAGCAGCCATCACCCGGGGGTGACGGTGCCCTGTGTTGAGCACCGCGATGCCGGCGGCGAAATCGATGTAGCGGCGGCCGTCGGCGTCCCAGATTTCCGAATTTTCCGCCTTGACGACGTAAATTCCCTTGGTGCTGACACCGTTGGGGACGGCGGCGGCCTTGCGAGCTTTCAATTCGGCGGATTTTGACATTGCGGGCTTCCTTAGGTGGTACGGCCAAGAAGCGGAACGGTATCATTGCGGGGGTTTTTCAGCAAAATTCGGCGGCTTTCATGAGCACGGCAAAATTCGTCCCGCCCCCGCCAACGGAGGTTTCTTCCGCCGGCGGTTCGCTCCAGGTGCGGGTGCTGCGCGCGGGCCCCGAGGGTCCCGTCGAACGCGAAGATCAGGTGGCGGTGGAAGCCCCGCTCGAATTCCAGCTGTTTCACCCCTCGCTGGGCCTCGAACCGGCCTCCTTCGGCGCAACCATGCGCACCCCGGGCGACGATGAGCATCTGGCGGCCGGCCTCCTGTACGGCGAGGGTATCGTCCAGCGAGCCGAGGATTTCGACGCCATCGAAACGAGCACCCGCCGGCCGAACGTGGTGCACGTGCGCCTGCGCGCCTCGGTCGCACTGGACGTTCAAGCGCCCGCCCGGCGCTTCTCCGCGGGCTCGAGCTGCGGTGTTTGCGGCACCACCGGCTTGGATGCGGCCATCGCGCGAGCGGCCGCCACCCGTGTGGCGGGGCGTGCCCGCACCGCCCTGTCGGTCCTCTTGCAGCTTCCCGACCGCATGCGGGAGCGGCAGTCGAAGTTCGGCGACACCGGCGGTATCCATGCAGCGGCTCTGTTCGATCCGTCGGGCAGGCTGCTCTGCGTCGCCGAAGACGTGGGGCGGCACAATGCCTTCGACAAACTGGTGGGGGAAAATTTGCTGGCGGGGCGGCTGCCGCTCACCGATCACATCGTCGTCTTGAGCGGTCGGGCCAGCTTCGAACTGGTGCAGAAAGCCATACGCGCCGGCGTGGGCCTGGTGGCGGCCATCGGCGCGCCCTCGAGTCTCGCCGTGAGCCTGGCTGAGTCGTCCGGCCTCACGCTGGCAGGATTCCTGCGGGAACGGCGCTGCAACGTCTACGCGAATCCCGAGCGGCTGGAATACACCCGGTAGTATCGGGGTGGCGGAGGGTCAGCCGACGCTGAATTTGTCGCGCAGATGGCGCGTGCCGCCGACGAGCCAGTTCGAGGCCTGGGCGGCGCCTTCGGTGAACCAGTCGCAGCCCGAATTCACGGCCTCCAACACTTTCGGATACGCCGTGGCGTTTTGCAGTGCCGCGAGGTAGCTGCCCCAATCACGGCGGTTGAGAAACGTGGGCTGCGGGTCGTTGTCGTCTTGCATCGGACTATCCTCGGATTCCTTCCAATCGTGCGGCAGACATCGTCGTCCATCCATCCGGCGCGAACCGCCTGTCGACGTAGGACGTTGCTCACCGGCAAAGATTATTGACAAATTCGTTCGCAAACGAAAACTGTCGCCGGGCCGCGACGCTCAGGCATCAGTTCACTTGATAGCCGCGGCCCTGCAGGCAGGCCGACATGGCCCGGTTGTAGTTGTTGCGGATACGCTCGACGTCGCCCGCTTGCACGCCGCCGCCCGGCTGCGTGGGATCGAAACCGGTCTGGTTCCTCGCCCACCCATGGCACTCGAACTGATCGGCGGCCTGCTGATCCGGTGACTGGCCGTTTTTCGGATAGATGATGAGATCGTCGGCAGCGGACGGCGCATTCGGCGGCGGGGCCGATGGTTGATCGGCATTGTCGGGCGGATCGACGACGGCATAGCCGTTCTGATCGGGCTGCCAGGTGTAGTAGACGTTGTCGGCGTAGTAATACGGACTTCCGCCGATCCACACGGTCGAGTAATAGGGCGGCAACACCGAGATGACCAACCCTGCGGGCGGTTGGATGACCACGAACCCCGGGCCGCGGGGCGCGTACCAGACGCCGCCGTTGAAATAAAAGCGATCGCGCCCGCGGTAGTACGGTCGGTAGCCGGCGGGCAGGGAATTGATCACGGCCCCGTTCGGCGGGTAGTAGCGCCCATGGTTGTACCGTTGGTCGAGCACCTGGCCATGGCCGTCGAAGGCCGGCCGGCCGGCGCCACGGGGGCCCGGGCCACCGCCTGGTCGCCCGCCGCCGGGCCGGCCGTCGGGACGACCCGGCGCATGGTCGTGCTGATCTGCCGCCGCCGGGGCGCTCCACCCCGTCCCCGCCAGGAGAAGCGACAAAGACAATAAGGCAACCCGTGATATCCCGCTCATGATGTACCGGCGGGGTCAGCTGATGCTGTACCCGCGTCCCTGCAGACAGGCGCCGAGCGCACGCGTATAGGTATTCGCGCGCGCCCGCCCGGCCGCCGCGCTCTGATTGAGCTGTTGCTGCGTCATGCGTGCCTGCTGCTCGGCGCTCGCATCCGCCGAGGACCCCACGATGGCTCCGGTGACGCCGCCCAGCACCATGCCCGCTCCCGCATTTCGCGGACCGCCGATCAGGGCGCCCAGGAGGGCGCCCCCGATGGCGCCGACGGCCGTTCCGGACCCCGGAGGGTTGGCGGGCTGCACGATCACCCTCTCATAGGGATTGACATCCGCGCGGCTCGGGTCGACCCCCGTCTGTTGAACGGCCCACAGGTGGCACTCATAGCGATCGCGGTCCGTTTGTTCGGCACTCTGGCCGTTCTTCGGGTAGACGAAGATCCTTTGCGGCGGCGGTGCCGCCACGGCCACCGTGCGCGGCGGGGGCGTCACGCATCCCGCCAGGCCGAGCAGCACCACGAGAGGGAGGGAGGCGTGCGCAGCGGCGTGCGCAGCAGCGCGCACCGTAAACCGGCGCCCGCGGACGACCGGCAATTGAACTGTTGATGTCATAAAATCCGAAACCTCGTGTGCCACTGCCTGCCAACGTTGCAGCTCCGTACCGGTTGACACCGGCGACGCGCCTAAGTTCGGTGGCGGCCCTGCCGGCCGCATCGAACCGCTTCCCCCTATTATTTGGCGGGCTTGCGGAATTTCAATATGAACTGGTCCGTACGGCCGCGAATGCTGGGGTCGAACACCTTGACGGCATGGGAGTCGTCCGCCTGGTGCAGCAATTCACTGCTCCCGACCAGCACGAACCCCGCCGCCAACACCTCCTTCTTCACGATCTCGGCGTCGATCCGGTGCAAGGTGGCCGTGTCGCGGATGCCGGTTCCCGGCTCTGCCGCGTGGTCCAGGATCAGATAGATACCGCCCGGCTTGAGGGTCTCGAACACCATCTGGTTGAATACGCCGACGTCCAGCCCAGGGAAGTTGTGCAGGTCATGGTAATTCTGGGACGTCCAAACCATGTCCACCGGTGCGGGGGCCTTCAACTGGCTGAAGGGCTCGACGACGACGCTGACATTCGCGTAATTCGGATCGGCGGCGATGGCCTTCACGCGCGCCGCAAAATCCGGAACATCCGCCGGCGCATCCGGCGACGGCGCCGGCACCAAGGCATAGACATGCCCGGCGGGTCCGACCACTTTGCTGAAGATCCGCGTGAAATAACCTCCGCCGGGCAGCAGTTCGGCGACGACATCGCCGGGCCTGACGCCCGCGAACGCGAGTGTTTCGCCGGGTTTGCGGTTTGCGTCGCGCTTCTTGTCGGCCTCCGGACGACCGGCGTCGGCGAGCGCGGCGGCGATGAATTCGGGGGATTTCGCGGCGAACGCGGCGGGCGCGCCCATGGGCAGCGTGACGGCGGCGAACCCCAAGACGGCGAGGACAAGCGGCAGGCGGATCATTGAATACTCCCTCGGATTTCCAGGAGACAGTCTAGCACTTGTGGTCCGGCAGGTCGGTCGCACCGCAGAGCACGGCCGCACGCGGCAGCGTATGATCATGACTGCAGGAATTCAGTGAAGGTATCCCATGAGCTTAAGCGTTTTCGACATTTTCAAGATCGGCATCGGTCCTTCGAGTTCACACACCATGGGCCCGATGAACGCGGCGCGCGGCTTCGTTGAACTCCTCGATTCCCGCGGCCTGCTGGAGCGCACGACCCAGGTATCGGCCCAGTTGTACGGGTCGCTGGCATTGACCGGGCGGGGGCATTGCACCGACCGCGCGATCCTCCTGGGGTTGGAGGGTTTGAGTCCCGACACGATCGATCCCGCCGTGATCGAACCGACCCTGAAGCGCATTCGCACCGACGGCCGCATCAACCTGCTGGGACGCCGCGAGATCTCCTTCGACGAGCCCTTGAATCTCCTGTTCCACATCGATCAGGTGCTGCCCGGCCACAGCAACGGCATGCTCTTCACGGCGCACGACGCCGCCCTCGGCGTGCTGGCCCGCGAGGAGTATTACAGCATCGGCGGCGGCTTCGTCGTGCAGGCCGGCGCCGCGGCAGGCGACGGAGCGGTCCGCGCGACGCCGCCGTTCGAATTCAATTCCGGCGCCCGCTTGCTCGAACACGGACGCAGCCAGGGTCTGGAAATCCACGAGCTGATGCTCGCCCGCGAGCGCACGTGGTACGGCGACGCCGAGATCCGCTCGCGGCTGCTGCGCATCTGGCAGGTGATGCAGGACTGCGTGCGCCGCGGCTTCGACTCGCAGGGACTGCTGCCCGGCGTGCTCGGCGTGCGGCGGCGCGCGCCGAAGCTCTACCGCCAGCTGATGAGCGGCGACCCGGCAAGTCCGATGCACGCGCTCGACTGGGTCAACGTGTTCGCCCTGGCAGTCAACGAGGAAAACGCAGCCGGCGGACAGGTCGTCACGGCCCCCACCAACGGGGCCGCCGGCATCGTGCCCGCGGTGCTGCACTACTACCGGCGCTTCGAACCGGGTGCGGACGACGACGGTGTGATGCGCTTTCTGCTCACGGCGGCGGCCATGGGCATGCTCTACAAACAGAACGCGTCCATCTCCGGCGCCGAGATGGGATGTCAGGGCGAGGTCGGCGTCGCCTGCTCGATGGCGGCCGCCGGGCTGGTGTCCGCGCTCAACGGCAGCAACGAGCAAATCGAGAATGCGGCGGAAATCGGCATGGAGCACAACCTCGGACTGACCTGCGACCCCGTCGCCGGGCTGGTCCAGATCCCCTGCATCGAGCGCAACGCCATGGGCTCGGTCAAGGCCATCAATGCGGCGCGTCTCGCGTTGCGCGGCGACGGCTCGCACAAGGTCTCGCTCGACCAGGTCATCGCCACCATGCGTCAAACCGGCCTGGACATGTCCACGATCTACAAGGAAACGTCGCAGGGCGGTCTCGCCGTCAACGTGCCGGAATGCTAGCGGCGCACGCTCAGCCCGTCGCCTGCAGTCCCTGGGCGATGCCGCTGATGGTGGCGCGCAGGGCGCCGAGCAGCGCCTCGTCCCGGCGCCCCGTGGCCCGCCAGCGGCGCAGCAGGTCCACCTGCATCAGGTGCATCGGATCGATGTAGGGATTGCGCAGTTTGATCGAGCGCTGCAGCGTCGGATCGCTGTCGAGCAACCGTTCGGCGCCGCGCAACTTCAACACCTGCGTCACCGTCAGCGCGAATTCGGCGGCGATCGGTTCGGCGGCGGAACGCAACGCATCCCCCGCGAGCGCATCGTACAACGCCGCAATCGTCAGGTCGGTGCGCGCCAGCATGGCCTCGACATCGTCGAGCAGGTGTCCGAAGAAGGGCCACTGCACCAGCATGTTCTCCAACACCCCGTCGCCGTGTTCCAGCGCGGCGGCCTTGAGGCCGGTGCCGAACCCGAACCATCCCGGCAGCATGTGCCGGCTCTGAGTCCACGCAAAAACCCAGGGAATGGCCCGCAGCGCGCCGAGGACGTCGCCGCCGCCCCGCATCGCCGGCCGGGATCCGATGTGCATGCGTTCGATGACGTCGAGCGGCGTCGCGGCCCGGAAATAATCGAAGAATTGCGGGTTGCCGAACGCCAGCCGCCGGTACGCATCGCGGCTGTGGGCCGCCAGGGTCTGCATGGCCGCCCGTTGTGCCGCCGGCGTCGATGCCCGGTCGCCATGCGCGGTCGCCAGGGCCACCGCCGCGAACGTGCGTTCGAGCGTGCGCATCGCAATGGGCCGCAACCCGTAGCTCTGATTCACGACCTCACCCTGCTCCGTGAGGCGCAGGACACCGCGAATCGCGCCATGCGGGGCCGCCTCGACCAGATCTTCGGTCCGACCACCGCCCCGCGGCGCGGTGCCGCCGCGGCCGTGGAAGATGGACAACGTGATTTGCGCCGAGTTCGCCGCCTCCAGAAGCCGGATCTGGGCCACCTGCAGCGCCCAACGGGAGGCCGCGATTCCACCCTCCTTGTTCGTATCCGAGTAGCCGAGCACCACCGTCTGGCGATTGCCGCGCGCACCCAGGTGCTGCCGGTACGACGGCTCCGATTGCAGCCCCCGGAGAATGTCGCCGGCCCGCTCGAGTACGTCGATCGACTCGAGCAGCGGCGCCACGTCGAGCGGGCACTCGCCGGTGCGCTTGTCGGTGATGTCCGCCCAGCGGGCCAGCAACAGCACGGCCAGCAGGTCCTCGGGACCTCGTGCGCCGCTCACGATGTACTCGCCGATCGCCCGTCCGCCGAATTTGTGCCGCGCCTGGGCGATCGCATCGAAGACCCACAAGGTACGCCGCCCGATGGCGTCGAAGGTTCCCGTGGGTCCCTTATCGCGGGCCAGCAGGTCGCGCAGCCTCTGCAGGCGTTCCTCCGGGGTGAAGCCCGGCCAATCCGGCATTCCCAAGCCCTGCCCGATCACCTCGTCGTGCACGTGGGCATGCTGGGTCACGTCCAGGGTCGCGAGGTGGAACCCGAAGGTGCGGATCCGCCGGATGAAGCGCCGCACCAGGAAATACCCGGCATACCGCCCCCGATTGGCGGCCAGACTGTCCGCGGCGAGCTGGACGTCCGCCAACAATTCATCGGAGTTCTGATAGGCGTTCGGCCGCCCGTCGTAGGTCGCCTTCAGCCGCTCCCGCACCTGTCCGAAAAAAATCCGGTACGGCTGCCGGTCGTGCCGCGCCGGCGCCAACTCCTGACCGCCCGGCAGCAGGCTGCCGTAGGTTGCCAGGCGCCGCTCCAGCGCCTCGCTGATCACGATGCGGTTGGCGCTCTGGCTCAGGGTTTCCGCCAATTGACCGCACTCGTTGAAATAGGTCGAGACGATCAACTGCTGGTGGCGGTGCAGGGTTTCACGAATCGTCTTGCCATGCACGTCCGTATTGCCGTCCATGTCGCCGCCGACCCAGGAGCCGAAATGCAGGATGCTCGGCACGTCGAGCGATTCGATCGGCACCGAATAGGCGTGGGCGAGCGCCGCCTCGACCTCCTCGTAGAACAGCGGCACCACCCGGTACAGGATTTCGATGAGGTAGAAGAGGACGTGTTCCCGCTCGTCGGCGACCGTCAGCGCCTCGCGCGGGTGGTCCTCGGTCTGCCAGACGCTGGTCAGCTCCAACCGGATGCGCGCCAACAAGGTCTCCAGCTCCGAATGGACCATTCCGGGATTGAGGCGCTCCAGGAGGTCCTGTGCGACGCGCTGCTGCTTGCGCAAGATCGTACGGCGCGTGGATTCCGTCGGATGGGCCGTGAAGACCGGCTCGATGCTCATCGACGAGATCAGCTCGATTGTCCTTTCCAGATTGAGGCCGTCGCGCTGCAGTCTCGCAATGCAGTCCGCGATCCCCCCCGGCTGCGCAGTGGTCGAATCGTTGAGGTACTGGCGGCGGCGGCGCACACGATGGACCTTCTCTGCGGTGTTGACCGCATGAAACCAGATCGAGAAGGCCCGGGTCAGATCCATCGCGGCGGCCGGGGTCCGACCCGCCGTCCGCTCCCGGAGCGCGTCCGGCGCATGGATGCCGTCATCACGCCGTTCGATTGCCGCGACCCGGTCGCCCTCGACGAGTTTCAGGAACTCATCGCCGCCCTGGTCGCGCAGCATGTCGCCGATGAGAGTGCCCAAGGCGTGGACGTCCTCCCGCAATCCTTGATCCTTCGCGGGAAACTGGATGCTTTGGCGATACATAATGCGGCGCTCACGACCATTCAGGGCGGGATATTATGAGCTTGTTGGCCCGGTTCGCCAGGGTTCTCGCAGAACGGCGGGGCGCCGGTCAGTGGGCGTTCAGCAGTACCGTCGTGTCGAAGCTCTCGAACCCGGTCAGCACCCGGCGGTAGGCGCTCTGCATCACCCGTTCGCAATTCTTGTCGGTGCGCGAACTCAGCAGCATGCGGATCACGACGTCATCCGGGGGACGCGCCGCGTCCTCGCTCAGCAGCTGATAACTGAAGCGTGCCAGCCGCTGGTTCATCTCGTTGGCGAACTTCAGCCGGATCGCCTCGCTTCCGCCACCCGCGCCCGCCTTCGCCTCCTCCGCGATCTCGATGATGAGGCGCGTGATGAACCGGGCCTTGTCGATGAGCCCGAGGTCGCTGAAAAACTCGATTTCGGATTGGATGTTCATCCGGCGGGGAAGAAATCGATGGGTTTGGTTGCCGTCAGGGGGGCGACGTCCTTGGCTTCGAACTTGAAGAGCCGGATTCTCGCCAGCAGTTTCGCCTCGAACTCGGGATCTTTGAGTTCGCTCGACACGATGCGGGCCGCGGTGATGTCGCCGGACGGGGAAATCGTGATTTCGAGGACCACCTTGCCCTGCAGCGCGGGATTGTCCCGCAGTGCGCGCGCATACAGGGCGTCGATCGCCCCCTTGTTCCGGGTGAAGACGAGCGCGATTTCCTCCGAGCCGCGCGACGCCTTGCCGCTGCCGCCCGCGCGGGTGGCGCCGCCCTGCCCGCCCGAGGCGAGTTTCGGATCCTTGACCGTACCCGCGTGGTAGCCGTTCAACGAGCCGGACCCCGCGGCCAAGCCGCTGCTGGACGGAGCGCTGATGCCGCCGCTGGTGCCGCCCGCATTGTTCGTGATGAGGGAGCGCTGGACCACGCTGACGTCGCCGGGGTCGGTCGTTTTCGGCTGATTCTTCGCAAATTTATCCAGATCGACCTGGTCCCGCAGCGCCGCCAGGTCGTCCAGGTTGGCGAGCAGCCCGCTCTTCGATGCCTTGACTCGTGGATCCACCGGCTGACGAGGCACGGGCTTGGGACTGACCGGCACCTTCTCGAGCGGCTTCTCCGGCTTCGGCTTGGGCGGTGGGGGCGGCGGCGGCGGCGGTTCCATCACGAGCTGGACCACCCGCTCGGGCAGCGAATCCGTATTTTGAACCGTCTCATGTCGCGGCAGGAACGGCATGACCACCGCAACGATCGCGAACACGATGATGAGATTGCGAAGAATGACGCGAAAGCGCCTCTCCATGTCCTCGGCCGGCGACCAGGGCAGCTCGTAGCGCCGGAAGTATGGCGCCAGGCCGGTCGGAATCTGCTGGGTGGGGTTCGCCGCTGCCATTTACGTTGCCGCCCGCTCGCGTTCGACCACGGCGAACGAGACCTTGCCGTAATCCGCATCGCTGCACGTGACCATGATCTTCTTCATGACGCTGTAGGGCGTGTCCTTGTCGCCCATGATCGTGACTTCGCGCTTGGCGACGTCGACCTTCTGGGCGCCGCGCAGCACGTTGTCGTTCTGCGCCTTCAGTGCCGCCTTCAGCGGCTCGAAATCCGGCGTTGCGTTCGCAACGATGGCCGCGATCGAGCCGACCGGCTTCCCATCCACGAACACCGTGTCTTTGGTCACCATCACCACGACCGCGGCGTTGGGCTTGCGCTCGGAAAGCGACTGCGGGATGGAAATGTTCTTCGTGTTGGGCAGGATGTCCACTTCCGCCGTGTGTGCCAGCAGGAACACCACGAGGATGGTCATCATGTCGATGAACGGCACCAGCGCGAAATGGCTGGCGCCGGCGTGACGCTTGCGCCGTTTGATGCGGTATGAGCTCATGTGGGCGGCGACTCCACGCCGGGCGCATCGCCAATGGAAATGTCCGGAAACAGCTCCGCCTTCGAGAACGGCGCCACCGGCAGCTGGTACACCCTCACCGTGTCCATGACCTGAACCAGCTTGTCGTAGGAGGTCGCGGGACTCGGCAGTATCGTGGCATCGGTCATCTGCGGAAACTGCTGCTTGATGCGCCGCACGAACTCCGACAATCCGTCCAGGTCGAGACCCGCCGCCGTGTTCGGCAGCGTCTTGAGGGGACCGGAATTGCGGTCGTTCACCACGATGTCGCCGGCGCGGATGATGACCTCGAGCTTCAGGCCCTTCGGCAGGTCGAGCGGGGCGGCGGCGCTGCTGGCGGGCAGGTTCAACTGCAGGATGTTCGTCTTGGAAAACACCGCGGTGAATATCAGGAAGAACACCAGGATGACCATCATGTCGATCATCGGAACGATGTTCAGATCGTCACGGCCCTGGTGATACCGGGCGTGATTGCGTCTGACGAGGCGTGCGGACTTCGATTTCATGGCAGCGGGGCTTGCCGCTCAGATGGTGCCGCGGGCCGTGGCGGCCGCCCGGGCCGGAGGCACGGGTGCCGACGGCGCCGCCGCCGCGGGCTCGTGCTGACGCTCCGTGATCGAGTTGAGGAATTTGACCGAGGCGATCTCCAGGCTGTCGATCAGCGACGTGGTCTTCGACTCCAGGAACATGTGGGCCAGCAACAGCGTGATGGCGACACCGAGTCCCGACGCCGTGTTGTTCATGGCGACCGAAATGGCGGCCGCCAGCAGGCTCGCCTTCTCGGCCGGATTCGCCGTCGCCACCGCGCTGAACGCGCCGATCAGGCCGGTGATGGTGCCCAACAGGCCGATCAGCAGGCCGACGTTGGCGAGCGAGGAGAGGTAATGGGTGCGCTTCTCGATGCGCGGGATGACCTCGAGCAGGCTCTCGTCCATCGCCTTCTCGACGTCGTCGCGGC
>JBBIKV010000040.1:0-31943 GCA_037445285.1 Nevskiaceae bacterium
CACTCTTGCCATTGGCTTCCAAAACTTGATCATTTTATTTTCACGCGACTCCTTATCTGACCTCGGAACCCGTGGACCCCGGTGAATTCATGGAAGCAGTTGAGAATCTTCGGGTCTAGGAGCGCGAAATGTAGCGGGACTGCAGCGCACGGTGCCCGACGCGATCGTTATCGGCGCTGCGGCCTGCGGTATCCGGGCATCAGAACAGGCGGTATTGCCGGGGGTCAGACGCCTGGCGTGTACGTCGTCCACGCGGGCCTGACGCAGCCAGGCCGCTCTTGCGTGAGCCGTGTCTTTGCTGAATGGCGTCGGCCTCTTGCTGGGCCAGACGGGTCCGGCGCAGGGCGTACAGCTGGTCCGCGGCGGCCGTCAACGCCTGCCGTTCATCGACGATCGGCGGCCGGTACGCTGCGGTGCCGAACTCGGGTACCCACTGCCGGACATAGCGCTGCAACGGATCGTGGTCGCGCGCCTGCTTGGCAGGCGAATAGATGCGCAGCGTATTGATGCCGGTGGTGCCAGACTGCATCTGCATCTGGCTCCAGTGAATGCCAGGCTCGAAATCGAGGAACTGCCGTGCTAGGAACAGGCCCGGCTCGCGCCAGTGCAGCCACAAGTGGTAGGCCGCAAAGCTGACCAACATCGCGCGCATGCGGAAGTTCAGCCAGCCGGTCGCGATCACCTGGCGCATGCAGGCGTCGATCATCGGGTAGCCGGTGCGGGCTTCGCACCAGGCCTGCAGGCGCTCGCGATCGAGGGGCCGCAGCTCTCGTCCGTCGCCGGGCCGCAGTCCGTCCACCGAGCGTGCGAAATTGCGCCACTCGATGGCTGGTTCATCTTCGAGCTTCTGCATGAAATGGCAGTGCCAGCGCAGCCGCGCGGCAAAGCGGCGCAGGTCGGCGGCGAGGTCGCGACTGCCTGTGCTGTGGATCGCGGCCGTGGTGGCCTGGTGGACCTGGCGCATCGACAGCGTGCCGAACGCGAGGTGTGCGGACAGACGGCTGCAGCCGGAGGGTGCGGTCAGCGGGCTTGACAGGCTCCGCCGGTAGCCGAGCGCGCGCCCGCCGACAAAATCCCACAACGCGGCTTGCCCCGCCGCTTCGCCGGCCGGCGCCGCCGCGGGAGCGGACGGCAGGCCGAGGTCACGCAGCGTCGGCAGCGCCAGTGGCAGCGGGGACGGCGCCAGAGTCCGCACGGCGCGAAACGATGCGGGAGCCGCCAGCCGGGGCGCATCCATGCGTGCCTGCCAGCGGGCTGCCCAGCCGTGTCGGTCCCGCAAGCGGCGTACGACGCCGGTCTGCGGCCACTCGGTCCAGGTGACGCCGTTTTGTCGGCACCAGCGCGCCACGGCCCGGTCGCGCGCATAGCTCCACCCGGTCCCGGTTTCCTCGTGGCTGAACAGCTGCACGAATCTAACCGCTTGGCGCAGCGCCGCCAGTACCTCCACCGCGTCACCTCTGCGCACCAGCAAGGGCAGGCCGCGCGCCGCCAGCGCATCGCGCAGTGGCGCCAGGCACCCGAGCAGCCAGGCGACGTGACGCGGGTGACACTCGGCGCTGGCGAGCCACGCCCGCTCGATGACGCACAGGGCCAGCGCCGCTGTGGAGTCGGCCGCCGCGGTGAGCGGCGCATGGTCGGCGATGCGCAGGTCACGCTTGAACCAGACGAGAGCCGGGGCGTCGGAGCTCATGCGTTGACTCCCGCGGTCCTGTGGTCCTGTGGTCCTGTGGTCGGCATCAGACCCGCCGTGCCAGCACCACGGCGGCGGCCGAGCCGGTGCCGACCAGCGCGCACCAGGCGCGCAGCAGCCATGAGTGCGGGTTCCCGGCGAGCGCGTGCGCCTCGTCGCGATGGTGGCGTTCGTCGGCCTGGCAGCGACGCAGCAGTTCCAGCAGGCCCGCCGGACCGCCGTGGCGCTCGAGGTGCTTGATCTGCTGCTGATAGTGACGATCGACAAACGTCTCGACCGCCGCGATCGTCGCCTGCGCTGCCCCTCGGCCCGCCAGCGTCGGCAGCGCGCCGGTCAGCCAGCCGGCCAGGCGCCACGGGCCGAGCAGCGCGCTGCGTCGTCGCGGCGGCAGCCAGTCCTCGACGAGCCGCAGGTGTTCCGCCTCGGTGGCGCCGTGGCGCTGTGCGAAGGCGAGCAGTGCGGCATCGCCGCGCCAGGCCGCGACCGCGGCCATGCCGCGATAGATCTGCACGGCGCCGGTCTCGCCGGCGTGATCGGAGCGCAACTCGCGCTCGAGGTGGGGTGTCAGCTCCGCATTGCGGTTCATAGCAATTCCTCCGCGTTCACGAGACCCTGCGTGGCCTGCGCCCACCAGCGCGAGAAGCTCGCGCAGCGCCGCTCCACGACGGGGAACAACCTCGGCGCGCCCTTGAGCCGCGCCACGCTGCCCAGCCACGGCGCCAGGTGCGGCTCGTCGATACTGCGCACGCCCGCCGCGCCGTGAAGCGCCGCCGCGAGATCCGCGGCATCGACGAACCAGCGTTCCTGCGTCACCGCGGCCATCGCGGCGTCGACCCAGCGCCAGCGCGCCTCGGGCCAGGGCCAGGCCGCGTGATACTCTTGCAGGTACACGCCGACGCGCACAGCGGAGTCGGACACACCGGCTGGCGGCGAACGCAAGCCCCAAGGGTGTACGAGCCAGACTTCCCGGCCGCGCACCTGCTCGTGCAGCGTGGCGGTGGGTGCCTGCAGCACAAGGCCGGCAGGCGGCGTTCCCAGCAGCGCCGGCTCCGGCGTCGCGACGCCAACCGCGGCCGCGTCGGCGTCTGCGGCGGCGCCCGGCGCCGGAACGACGCCGCGCGCGATCCGGTCCAGGAGCTCATACGGAATGTCAATCACCGAGCCGGCGCTGTGCCAGCGGGGCGGCGCATGGCGCGCGACATTGTCGGCGTTGAACAGGTAGGGCTTGTGGCTGCCCGTACCCGCGACCCATTGCCAGCTGAGGTGGTTGCTCGCGAGGTCGCCGTCGAGCAAGTGCGCGACGAGCCAGTCGGCGCCGGCCCGCCAGCGCGAGCGGCAGACGTGCACCGCGTAACTCGCCAGCCACAGCCGCGCGTGGTTGTGCAGCGTGCCGGTCGCGTACAGCGTGCGCACCGCCGCATCGATGACCGCCACACCGGTGCGCGCCTCGCGAATGGCGGCGGGCAGGGCCGGTGCGTAGTCGGCTTCGGTGAGCGGGCCCGGATGCAGCGACTGCAGGATGCCGTTGCCGCGCTGTGCCCAGACATGGCGAAAATACTCCCGCCAACCGAGTTCGCTGACGAGCCGGTGTTGCACGCCGAGGGGCTCGCGCCGCAGTACGCCATCCAGCACCTCGCGCAGCGTGACCACGCCGTGCGTGATGTACGGCGACAGTCCCGTCACTGCGCCGTCGAGGTGATTGCGCGTGCGCGCATACGCGGACGGGTCCACCCGCGCGATGCGCGCGAGCGCGGCGTCGCGCGTAGGGGGCAGGGCCGCGGCCCAGCCGGTGCAGGAGTCGGCGCCAGCCGCGTGCGGTGCACAGGACATCGTCAGGCGACCTCGCCGCTGCGTATCGCCACGGCGCGTTCGCGGATCGCGCGCCGATCGGCGTCGCCCAGGCGTGCGACGTTGCGGACCTGCAGCGACATGCGCGGGTTGCGCGCGAGCGCGGCCTCATGGCGCATCAGGAAGTCCCAGTACAGTGTCGTGAACGGGCAGGCCGTGTCGCCGGTGCGTTGCGCCGGGTCGTAGCGGCAGCCCCCGCAGTAGGGGCTCATGCGCTGGATGTACTTGCCGGTGGCGACATAGGGCTTGCTCGCCATCAGGCCGCCGTCGGCGTACTGGCTCATGCCCAGCGTATTCGGCAGTTCCACCCATTCCACGGCGTCGACATAGACCGCCAGGTACCACTCGTGCACGAGTCGCGGCTCTACGCCGTACAGCAGGGCGAACAGGCCCGTCACCATCAGCCGCTGGATGTGGTGCGCGTACCCGTAGCGGAGCGTCTGTCCGATCGCATCGCGCAGACAGGCCATGCCGGTCTCGCCCGTCCAGTACCACTGAGGCAACGACTCGCGCGCGCCCAGCCCGTTGAGAGCGGCGTAGTCGGGCATGCGCGTCCAGTAGATGCCGCGCACGTACTCGCGCCAGCCGAGGATCTGGCGCACGAAGCCTTCGACGCTCGCGAGCGGTGCCGCGCCCGAGCGATAGGCGGCCACGGCCGCATCGACCACTTCGCGCGGCCGCAGCAGCTTCAGGTTCAGTGCCGCGGACAGGTGCGCGTGATGCAGCCACGGCTCCCTGGGCCACATCGCGTCCTGATAGCGGCCGAACAGCGGCAGGCGCTCGCCGACGAAACGCCCGAGGGCCAGCAGCGCCTGTGCGCGGGTCACGGGCCAGCCGAACTCGTCGAGCCGGCCAGGATGCTCCGGGAAACGCTGTTCGACCAGTGCGATGACGTTGCGCGTGATCGCATCCGGGGCGAACACCGTGCGCGGCGGCACCGACCCCGGCCCGGCCGCGTCAAATGCCTCGCGGTTATCCTCGTCGAAATTCCAGCGACCGCCTGCGGGTTCATCGCCGTCCATGAGCACGCCGTG
This sequence comes from Nevskiaceae bacterium, assembly GCA_037445285.1. GTDB lineage: Bacteria > Pseudomonadota > Gammaproteobacteria > Steroidobacterales > Steroidobacteraceae > Bog-1198. The sequence goes on from JBBIKV010000040.1 coordinate 4,573, forward strand.
GCGGCGGCGCATCTCGCGGTAGAAATACTCCATGCGCAGCGATTTGCGGCCTTTGGCATGCGCCGCGAACTCGCGCACGCTGCAGTAGAAGTGGCGGTCCTCGCGGATGTCGAGCGGCCGCCCGCTGGCCGCGGCGACGCCGCGGATCACCTGCCGCACGCGCCAGTCCCCCGGCGCCGTCATCACGAGCGCTGCGGGACACAGGCGGTCGATGTCGGCGTGCAGCTGTTCCGCGAGGCTGCCGCGATTGGCCGTGTCGTCGAGTCGGACGTAATGCAGCGACACAGCGGCGACGTTTTTGCGCAAGGCCTGCGCGAAATGGCGCATCGCGGCCAGGAACATCGTGGTGCGCGGCTTGCCGGACCACACGTGAGTCGACTCGTCGGCCACCTCGGCCATCCACACCGCGTCACGTGTCGCGTCGAAGCCGTCGAACGCAGAGGCTTCGAGGTCGAGCTGGTCGCCGAGAACGACAATGAGATGGCGCAATTCAGCCACGACCGACCCGCGCGCGCCGGCACGTATCCGAGCAGTACCTGACCTCGTTCCAGACGCGGGCCCAGCGTCGCCGCCAGCTCATCGGGCGACCGCAGGCGGCGCACGGCTTGCTGGGCAGCGCGGCCTTGTTGCCGCGAAATGTTGGCTCGGTTCTGGACATGACGTATGTCCCGAATTCTAGCGCGATGGCGGCAAAAGTGGGTCAAAAACACAAAATGTCCAGTGATGCGCTATAATAGCGAGTCAAAAGTGGGTCATAAACAAGGAATTCAGCCATCGGAAACCAGCCGAGTCGGTCAAAATCTGCCGCCACGGGCACTGCCGCACCCACGTACCGCAGCGGCGCCGTGGCGCGGCTGCTGCGCATGCCGGTCGCGACGCTGCGTGTCTGGGAGCGCCGCTACGCGTTGACCAGGGGGGCTCCGTCGCCGGGCGGGCAGCGCCGCTATTCGGCCGAAGACGTGCGTCGGCTGACATTCCTGAAACAACTGACGGACCGCGGTCATGCGATCGGCGACCTCGTGTCACTCGACATGGCAGGGCTGCAGCGGGTCGCGAGCACGCATGCGCAGGTGCTGTCGGCGACGCAAGGCGCACCGAGCATTGAGCGCATACGGCCGCGTGCGCGCCGCGCCGTCACGGCCTGGCGACTGGCCGTGGTCGGACCGGCATTCGGTGCGCGCCTGCAGAGCATCGCTGCGTTCGCCGCCTTCGACCGTCCCGTGCAGATGGTCGGTCCGTTCGCCAGCATTGCGCAGGCCGCTGCGGCGTGCGCCATTCCTAAAGACGGTGGCATTGCGGACGCATGGCTGTTGCAAGAACCGCAGCTGTATCCGGGCTGGCTCCATGAGAGGGCAGCGGCTCTGCCGGCACTGGCCATCGCTCCGACCTCCACGTCGCAGCCAGTGCCCGTCGCGGTGCTGTACGGTTATGCGCCGGAGGCCGTGTGCGGAGCGCTAACGGCACGCGGCATCGCGCTGCTGCGCGAGCCGCAACCGGACGTCGTGCTGGTGCAATGGCTGCGTATGTGGGCGACGACGTCCGCGTCACACATCGAGGAAACGCCGCGGTCGCCCGCGACTGTCGATGCCGGCAGCCTGCCCGTCGCAGCGCCCCGCTGGGAGGACGCCGCGCTCTCGGATTTCGCAGCACGGTCGACGACGGTCGCCTGCGAGTGCCCGCGCCACGTCGCCGAGCTGCTGATACAGCTGTCGCGCTTCGAGGCGTACAGCAGGAATTGCGAGCAGCGCAACGCGCAGGACGCCGAGCTGCACCATTTGCTCGCTCGGGCGGCGGGCGAGGCACGCATCGGATTCGAGGGAGCGCTGGAACAGATCGCGCTGCGCGAGGGGCTGATGTTGCCGCCGGCGGCCAATGCCGGGAGCGGAGCGGGACTTCCGACCTGACCTGGCGCTAGCACCTCCGATGGCATGAACTATCGAAGTCGTTTTTAGCTCTAATATGAGAATGTCGGGAAGAATCAACTGTACTGAGGAGAAATTCGCAGGTAGGTTCCCGGGGCTGCGCAGTGAGGGCTATTAATTCCTTCCTATGCGCCGCCCGTAGTGGTGCGCGAGGGGGTGCGGCTGGCGCACTCGCCGCGGCGGCACCCGGCGAGCTTTCCTCGGTTGCGAAAAGGCCGGGGCGTCTCGCAGAAGACACCCCGGCCGATCGTCCCGGTGAGTGTCAATTGCAGGTGACGGTCACCGTCGGATACGCCGCGGAATTGCCCTGGTTGGCATCGACGACCGTACCACTGCCGTTGGCGATGCTGCAGGTATAGGGCGTCGTGCCGCCGGGAACGGTCTGGGTCGTTCCGCCACCGCCGAAGGTGACGTGGTAGGTCGCGCCGGAGCCGGCCGGATACGAAAGTGCGATGTTGTCGGTCGTCGGTGACACATTGGCGGTGCCGAACAGGATATAGGTCTGCTCGGATTTGACCGTGGACGCCAGACGATTGCCGCTGCCGTCGTCGACGTGCGCGTCCAGGGCGAGGCTCTCCTGATACCCACCACCCCCAACGCTGCTCGATCCGCCCAGGTTCTTCCAGTTGACCTGGAGCTTGAGCGCGAAGGGGATCAGGCTGGTGCTCGACGGAGTGCTGCCGCTCGAGGAGTGCAGAACGAAGTAAGGAGATGTGGACGTGCCATTGGTGCGGCTGAACGCCAGTGTTCCGTAGCTGGTGCCGCCGACGCTGAGGGTACCGATCTGCTGCGACAGATCGAAGCTCACCGTGCCGGTGGTTGAACTGGACGAGTTGAACTTGACCGTCACGGTCGCCGAGCCCTGACCGTTGGTGAGCGACCAGGACCCGGAGAAGAAGTTGCCGCCGTCCGTCAAGCCATGCACGTTGCCGTCGACCCCGGCGACCAGCACGGCGCCTCCGGATACGCTGCCGGCGGTGCCCCCTAGCCCACCCGCTATACCGGCCGCGTTCGGCGTCAAGGCCGCGTACCACAAACCCGCATACGCGTTCGCCGCGACACTGCTCGCGCCCGAAGAACTGCCGGCCGATACTTCCGCCAAGCTCAACGTGGTCGTACCGCCGCTGCCTTGGGTCAGAGTCAAGCAGCTCGTGCAGCTCGTTTTCCCGGCGGGCAGAGTGCCGCTGGCGCTCCCGCCGCCCGAGCCGACCAGGCTGAGGGCGATCGATCCGGCCGTGTTGACGCCCCAGGTGCCGGAAACCAGCTCGCTGCTGTCGGTAAAGCCGAATACTGCGCCGTCGGCCGCCAGCGTGAACGTAGCGCCCCCGCAACCCGAGTCGCAGGTACCGCGCCACACCGAGCCGTCGAAGCCCAGCGTCGCGGGCGTCAGCGTTGCCGTCTGAGTCAGGATCGAGGTGATGGCGCTGGTCGCGGGAACGCTGACGTTCACGCCGCTGCTCTGCTGGATGCTGGTCTGCAGAGCCGCGAAATTGTTGATTTGGGTCGCATCTGCGTTGGGCACGGCGGAAGCCAGGGAGCCGATCTTGGTGTTGACCTCGATGCCCTGCGCCGTCGTCGTGCTGATCATATGCAGAAACGTGGCCAGCGCGACGGCCTTGGTTCCGGTCGGGCTGGACTCGCCCGTCAAAGTGTTGGGCTCGACGAGCGTCACGCTACCGCTGGAATTGCCGGCCAACGTCGCCGATCCGAGCTTCACACCCAGCGCGGTGAACGTCACGGCGTCACCCGCCGCGAATTTGAAGGTGCCGGTGGAATCAGTGGTGCAAGGCGTGCCGGCGGTACAGCCTCCAGAGCCCGTACTGGTGTAGTAGCTTGCCCCCTGGACGAGGTCGTCAATGAACTGCCCCGTCTGTGATGCGGTCGGCACGGATGTGGCGGTCGGCACGGATGGGGCCGGCGTGCTACCGGCGCCGCTGCTCGATCCGCCACAAGCCGTAAGCGCCATCACGCCGAGGAACATTCCGACCACGACGAGAAGTGTGCCTGCGCCGCGCAGTGCTTCCTTGCTGGTGGCCGGTCTCAAAAGCTGCAATTCCGCCTGCATGTCACTCTCCAATGTCGTCGCCATCGCCCGAACTGGGCAGGCGCACTCTAACGAGGCATGTTGGGCAAAGATTGCGGTATCTTGCGGCGGGCTTTGGAAAACGGACGCAATTGACGGCGATGTGACGCAGTTCTATCTAGCACTCTGGCCGAGCGAGGTGTCGGCTTTGATGCAAATCAGCGGTCGCGGGCGCGACGGAACTGGCTGGGTGTCTGCCCGAACTCCTTGCGAAAAGCCGCGATGAACTGCCCATAACTGCCGAAGCCGCAAGCTTGGGCGATCTGCCCGAGCGGCATCGAGCGCCCCCGCAGAATCAGGCGTCGGGCCTCGGCAACGCGGTATTGAAGCACGTACTGCCAGAGGCTGCGGCCCGTCGACTGCCGGAACAAGTGACACAGATGATGCGGACTGTAACCGACCGCGCGGGCGATTTGCGTCACACTCAAATCATCCGATATCGATTCGCGCAGGAAATTCTCCAGGCGTGCGCGCGTGCGGCGCGAGAGCGGAACCGCTGTCGCGGCTGCCCGCCTGCTGGCTCCATAGGTCTGCACGAGCTGCGCGGCGATCGCGGTCAACAGCGACTCCTCGAACAACGCGCCGGCGTAGGCGTCGTGGTGCAGGTACGCCTCGAGGGTGAGGCTCAGACCCTGCAGGGTGGCGTGATCGCGCGGCTGGAGATCTGTATGCAGCTCAACGGATTCCCCCATGTGGTCCTCGCCCATGGCTCGGCAGATTACGTCCGGCGAGATTGCCAGGAAAATCGCATCGATCGTATCGTTCCAGCCCGTGGCGACCGAATCGCCCCGGGCGCGAAATTGTAACCGGTCGGGCTCGATCAGGCCTCGCACGGGCTTGCCGTTGACGCGCGCGTTGAAAGCAACCGCCAAGCGGCCGCGAGGCAGCATCAAGCAATGCTCGTTCAACACATGCGTCGACAGGCTGCCTCGGGGGACCAGCTGGCGCTCGAGCGTGAAGTTATGCCGAGCACGACAGACGACCGATGGTTCGCGCTCGAAGACAGGTGCCTCCCGCTCATCGAACATGGCCACCAAGCGCTTGATCTTGTTGTTGCCTGGGCTGTCGCTCACGTTCATGCCTCCAGCTCATGACTCACTGTCCACCGGCGCCGGACGAACGGCGCTGAGGAGTTCTGGGTGACGGATCGTCGCATTGAGACTTCCCGGGCTGCGGCGTAGATCGAGTAGATGGGCTGTATCCTTCCCATTCGCCGCATCTAATTTTTTTGTCACCCCAATCCATTGCAATATAGAGCTCGGTCCGGGGACGGTCAACGGAATACCGGAGTCGCACTGGTCTCAATGCTGCAGAGACCTGAGCGCTTTCACCGCGAACGGGGTCACCCGGCCGCGCCGAAACTGTCGTAGGTGATGTTGTCGTACCAGGCGAGGGCCTGCCGCGCCTCCCGCCGGCGCAGGGCCTCGTCGCCCGACAGCGGGCTCATCCCTTCGGACATGACGGCGAGCTTGCCGCCCGAGGCGGCATACAAGCCGGATACCGAGATGGCCTGCGAATTCGACACCATGCTGTAACAGGTGTTGAGCAGCCGCGCCGGGGGCGCCGGGTCGCCGCGCAGCGCGGCGGCGATCGCGCTCGCGCACAGCTTGGCCTGACTGTTCGCGGCGAAGGCGGACTTCGGCATGGGCGCGCCCGCGCAGGCATCTCCCAGGACGTGGATCCCGGGATGGCGCAGCGATTCGAAGTTGTCCGCATCGATCGGGCACCATCCGGATTCGTCGACGAGGTCGGCGTGCGTGGCCAATTCGGCCGCCCGTTGTGCGGGGATGATCGAGGCCAGGTCGGGTGCCTGCGGCCGGTTCGAGCCGCGCAGCCATACCTGGCGTGTGGCGGCATCGACCCGCACGACCTCGCCGCCGTCGGTCCGGGGTATCCACTCGATCATCCCGGGATACAGCGTGTCCCATTCGAGCTTGAAAAGCGCACTCTTGGAAAAGTCGTCCTTTGCGTCGGCGATGAGGATTTTCGCCCGGCTCCTGCCGGTGTGCTTGAGTACATGAGCCATGAGGCTTGCGCGCTCGTACGGGCCGGGCGGGCATCGGTAGGGATTGGCGGGAGCGCCGATCAGCACCGTGCCCCCGTCCGGCAGCGCCTCGAGTCGCCGGCGCAGGGCGGGCACCTGCGCATCGCCCAGCCACGCATGGGGCATGGTCTCTCCCGCCGTCGCATCCAGCCCCTCGATCATGCCCCAGCGCATCGCGATGCCCGGCGAGACGACGATGCGATCGGCACGCAGGCTGCCGCCGTCCGCGAGCGCTACGGTCAGCGTGACGGGGTCGATGTCGAGCACCTCGGTCTGCCGGGTGGCGACCCGGTGCGAGCGGCCGATCGCGGCGGTGCGCCGGGTGATGCTGCGCACCGTGCGCAGGCCCGCGATCGCGAGATTGGTGAACGGTCCGGTCAAGAAATCCGCGCGGCGATCGATCAGCGTCACCTGCGTCGACGGCGAGAGCAGGTGCAGGTACTTCGCACAGGTGGCGCCGCCGAACCCGGCACCGATGACGATCACGCGGGCGGTTGCCGGCGCCGCGGCCGGCCAGACCGGCAACACCGCGGCCGCCAGCGTGGCCGCCACGGCCCGACGTCCGCGGTCGATGCCGACGGTCATCGGGGTGCCGCGCGACCGGGCGTCGCCGGCCGGCGTGCGGTCGCCCTGCCCAATTGGCGGGCGAGGGAGGCGATGTCCTCGTCGCTCAGTTTGGCGGCGAAGCGGGCCATGATCGAGCCGGGCCGCGGCGCATCGCGCGAGCGGCGCAGCGAGGCCGCGATGAAGGCGGGCGACCGCCGGGCCAACGAGGGTATTTCGCGCGAACGACTGTTCGGCCGATGACAGCCGGTGCAGGACCACGCGAGGGGAGTGACGGTGGCCGCGGCCGATGCGGCGGCGTCGGGCGCGCCGCTCCCGGTCGCGCCGGCGGCGATCGCCATGAAGAGCACGCCCGCCCCGATCGCGAACGCGGCGGTCATCGGGGGACTGCCGCCAAAATCGTACGCGCCAGCGCATCGTAGTCGCCGCCGAAGTGATGGCCGCCCCTGAGTTTGACGATCGAGATCTTGCGGGCGTCGAGGCGGGGACACAGCGAGTCGGTTTCCTCGTCCCCGTAGATGCAGAGCACGGGAATCCCCGCGATGCGATCGACTTCGGGCAGCGTCGCGGGACCGGACTCGTCGTCCGCGACCCAACTCGTCATGTGGAACTCGAACAACGCATGCTCGGACATGCCGAGGATGGCGGTCAGGGCGACGTGCGCCCGCGTTGCCGGCGCGAGGCGATTGACGGCGAACGGCAGCACGTCCGCGCCCTGCGAGTAGCCCACCAGGAGGACCTTGTGCTTGCCGAGCTTGGCCGTGTAGTAGTCGATCATGCGGTCCAGGTCCGCCGCCAGGCCGGCGGGCGTGCGCGCGCTCCAGAAGTAGCGCAGCGAATCCACGCCGGCCACGAATATGCCCTTGGCCGCCAAGGCACCCGCGACCTCCTTGTCGAGGCCCGCCCAGCCGCCGTCGCCCGAGAGCAGAATGGCGAAACTGTCGGCCGGCGGGGTGCCGGGCGGCGGCGTCACGGGGACGATGGGCAGATCGCCGAGGGCCGCCGGGGCCGTGGCCGCGGCGGCGGGCGCTTGCGCGGCGATGAGGGTCTCGAAGGCACCGGCAACCTGCGGCGGCCAGTCCGCTCCGGCGCCCGGTGCCGCGCCGGTGCGGGGAACGGTGATGAGCCGCGCTCCCGGAACCCGTGCCACGAAGGCGCGAACCGTTGCGAGGTCACAGGCCGGGTGGTTCTCGCCCTGCAGAACCACCCACGGAAGGTTGAGCTGCGGCGTCGGCAGAAAGTCCACACCCGCATCGTGGGCATGCGCGGTGAAGCCGATCCCTGAACCCTTGCACAAGGGTTTGTGCAGGGGATAGGCGGGACAGAAGCCCAGGCTCACGGCGCCCGCGAAGGTGTTCGCCGGTGCCTGCACGAGCGTGGCGTAGGCCAGCGCCCCACCGTCGGCGACGCCCGCCAGAATGGGACTCAAATAGGAGGGCAGACGCAGGTAGGCCTGGATGAAGTGACTGAGGTTCTCGAGATCTCCATCCGGATACACGCAATCGCCGCCATCGTTCTCGAGCACCTCGTTGAACTGCGCCAGGTCGATGCCGACGACCAGCGCGCCCTGCTGCGCGATGTGCCGCGCGGTATCGGCCATCGCCGGGGTCCAGCCGCCGGTCCCCGACAGCAGCAGGACGACGCCACGCGGGCTCGGCGTCGGCGAGTAGATCGCGAGGTGTTTGAATCGGCCGTAATCGAGGCGCTGTTCCTTGATCGGCGTCCACACGCGGGCGGGCGGTGCGGTGGGGAGCGGCGCTCCTCGGCGCAGGAGTACGGTCCCGGCGAGCACGGCCAGCCCCAACAGCATCGACACGAGCACTACGCGCAGAATTTTCACGGCACACCGCTATGGTTGAAGGCGCAGTATGGGCCACGACCGGCCGGAGCGGCTAGCGGGCGCCCGAGTTCGGATACGCATCTATTTCCTGGAGCATCTCCGGCCCCCCCAGCGCCTGCATCTGCCGCAGAATCCAGTCGCGCCGCTGCACGACGAACCGCGACGGCGCCGACGCGGAGTAGCGTCGCGGGTTCGGCAGCACCGCCGCCAGCACGGCGGCGTCGCTGCGCGTCAAACGCGCCGCGCTCGTGTGAAAGAAGCGCTGCGCCGCCGCCTCGGCCCCATAGGTGCCCGGCCCGAATTCGGCGACGTTGAGATAGATCTCGAGGATGCGCCGCTTCGGCCAGCAGCTCTCGATCAACACCGTGAACCAGGCTTCGAGTCCCTTGCGAAAATAACTGCGGCCCGACCACAGAAACAGGTTCTTCGCCACCTGTTGACTGATGGTGCTGGCGCCGCGCACCCGGTGGCTGTGCCGGTTGAGCGCATACGCCTTCTCGATCGCTTCGACGTCGAAGCCCCAGTGTTCCGGGAACTTCTGATCCTCCGAGGCGACCACCGCCAAGGGCAGATTGGGCGAGATGCGGTTCAAATCCACCCAGGAGTGCCGGAACTCGTACGAGGCGTCGTGCTCCGTCCAGGCCGTCAGCTGCGACTGCGCCATGAAGGCGCTGTAGCGCGGGTTGACCCAGCGCAACACGAGCACGGCGGCGGCCGAGGCCAGCCCGCATAGCAACACGACCCCGAGGGCCGTGCGCACGACCCGGCCCATCCAGGATTTGCCGCGCGCCATCGGCCGTTACGGATCGACCTTGCGGACGCTCTTCATGATGACGGCCTCGACGGGCACGTCGTCGAAGCCCTTCTTGCGGCCCGTTTCCACCGCGGCGATCTTGTCGATCACGTCCATGCCCTCGGTGACGCGCGCGAACACGGCGTAGCCGAAATTGCCGCGGCTGTGGTCGAGGAAGTCGTTGTCCTTCAGGTTCACGAAGAATTGCGACGTCGCGCTGTTGACATCGTTGGTGCGCGCCATCGACAGCGTCCCGCGGGAGTTCTTCAGGCCGTTGTCGGCCTCGTTCTTGATCGCGGGTTGGGTCTTCTTCTGCGCCATGTCCTCCGTGAAGCCGCCGCCCTGGATGACAAAGCCCGGCACGATGCGGTGGAAGATGCTGCCGTCGAAGAAGCCCGCCTCGACGTACTTGCGGAAATTCGCCACCGAGATCGGCGCCTCCTTCTCGAAGAATTCAATCTTGAAATCGCCCAGCGTGGTTTCGAAGAGAATCATGTGCTTTCCTAGTGTGAGAAGTGAAGGGTTCCCAAAGTGATCCGGGTCCTGCCGGCATGATCGGCGTGCGAACGGATGCCCGTGAATCCCGCCCGGCCGAGCAGGGCGGCGACCTCGCCCCCCTGCGTGCTGCCGTGCTCGAACATCAGCCATCCCTGCGGGTTCAGGTGCGGGGCGGCGCCATCGATGATGGCGCTCAAGGCTTCGAGGCCGGTGGGGCCCGGCGCCAGGGCGAGCGCGGGCTCCGAGGCGAGTGCGCGCAGCGCCGGGTCGCCGGAGGCGACGTAGGGAGGGTTGGCGACGATGACGTCGAAGCGTTCTGCCGGCACCGCCTCGAACCAGGAGCCCAGGCGCCACACGACCCGGTCGAACCCCAGCGAGCGCGCGTTGCCCCGCGCCACCGTCAGCGCCCGGGGCGATACATCGACGCCGGTGACGTGCGCGCGCGGCCGCTCGGAGGCGATCGCGAGAGCGATCGCGCCGCTGCCGGTGCCGAGGTCGAGCACGGAGCGCGGCTCATGGTCCGGCAGCACGCCGAGGGCGTGTTCGACCAGCAGTTCGGTTTCGGGCCGCGGCACCAGCACGTCCGGGTTGACGAGGAGCGGCAGGGACCAGAACTCGCGCGTACCCGTCAGGTAGGCGACCGGCGTGCCGTCGAGGCGCCGGGCGATGAGACCCGCGTACGCCTGCCGGCTGGCGGCGGCAACGGGATCGGCGCCGCGGACGATCAGGCCCGTGCGGTTCAGGCCGAGCACCTTGCCGAGCAGGATCTCCGCGTCGAGACGCGGCGAGTCGCTGCGGCCCGCGAGCGATTCGGCGGCGGCCTTCAAGAGGTGTTCGACGGTGTGCACGGCTGTCATTCGACCTGTTGGGCGAGTTCCTCGGCCTGATGTTCCTGGTTCAGCGCGCCGATGAGTTCGTCGAGATTGCCGTGCATGACGTCGTCGAGCTTGTAGAGCGTCAGGTTGATGCGGTGATCGGTCACGCGCCCCTGCGGGAAATTGTAGGTGCGGATGCGTTCCGAGCGATCGCCGGATCCGACCTGGAGCTTGCGCGACTGGGCCTGCTGGCTTTGCTGCTTCTCGCGCTCGCTCGCGAGCAGCCGTGCCTTCAGCAGCGACATGGCGCGGGAGCGATTCTTGTGCTGCGAACGTTCGTCCTGGCATTCCACGACGATGCCGCTCGGCAGGTGCGTGATGCGGATGGCGGAGTCGGTCTTGTTGACGTGCTGGCCGCCGGCACCGGAGGCGCGAAAGGTATCCACACGCAACTCGGCCGGGTTCAGGTCGACGGCTTCGACCTCCTCCAGTTCGGGCAGGATCGCGACCGTGCACGCCGAGGTGTGAATGCGTCCCTGGGCCTCGGTGGCCGGCACGCGCTGCACGCGGTGGGTGCCCGACTCGAATTTGAGCAGCGAAAACGCCCCGCGCCCGATGACACGGCTGATGATTTCCTTGTAGCCGCCGTGCTCCCCCGGGCTCTCGCTCAACACCTCGACCTCCCAGCGCTTGGATTCGGCATAACGGGCGTACATCCGAAACAGGTCGCCCGCAAAGATGGCCGCCTCGTCGCCGCCCGTGCCGGCGCGAATTTCGAGGAAGATGTTGCTGTCGTCGTGCGGGTCCTTGGGTACGAGGAGCCGCTGCAGTTCCAACTCCTCGGCGAGGATGCGTGCCGTGAGTTCGATCCGTTCCGCGTCCATGGCCAGTTCGACGGCCGTGGCGACATCGCCTTCGAGCGCCACGTACCCCCGGTAGCGCGCCACCAGGGGGCCCAACCGCGCATATTCCATGGACAATTCGCGGAATTGGTTTTGGCGGGAAATGACCCCCGGGTCCGCGAGCAGGCGGCTGATTTCTTCGAATCGCTCGTCGAGTTTCTCGAGTTTGCGCCTGATGGAGTCTTTCATGGCCGCGGATTATAGCGACCTTGAGCGTTATTGCCGGTCGCGTTCCAACTCGGATGCCTGGCGCAGCGCCTGGATGGGCGCGTGCATGAGGCGATTCGTCAGGGTATTCGCCAGGTACTCGAGCACTTCCTCGGGCGGCTTGCCGGCCGCCAGCATGCGCCGCGACTGTTCCAGGGTCTGTTCGCGGATCCCATCCGCCTGTTGGCGCAGGGCGCGGATGGCGGGTCCCGCCTCTTTGGCGCGCGATTCAGCGAGAAACCGGGCGACTTCCTGGACGATCAGCTCGCGCGCGCCGCCGGCCGCGGCCTCGCGCTGCTGGCGGTTCTCGTCCACCAGTTGTTGCAGGTCGTCGATCGAGAACAGGTAAATGTCCTCCAGGTCCGCCACCGCCGGGTCGATGTCGCGCGGCACAGCCAGGTCGACCATGAAGATGGGCCGGCGGCGGCGCACCCGCAGCGCGGCCGCCGCGGCGCTCTTGGTGACGAGGGGGGTGGGGCTCGCGGTACAGCTCACGACGATGTCGGCGTCCGCGAGTTCCTTGTCGAGCTGCGTCAGATCCACCGCATAGCCCTTGATCTCGGCCGCGAGCGTCTGCGCCCGGCTCAGGGTGCGGTTGGCGATGACGATGCGCTTGACGCCCGCCGAGGCGAGGTGCCGGGCCGCGAGGGCATTCATCTCGCCGGCGCCGATCATGAGGGCGGTCTTGGCGCCCAGATCGGCGTACATGCGCCGCGCGAGGCTGACCGTGGCGGAGGCCAGGGAGACGGCGTTGGCGCCGATCTGGGTCTCGGTGCGCACGCGCTTGGCCGCGGAGAAGGCCGCCTGAAACAGCTTGTTGAGCGCCGGGCCGGTGCTGCCGGCCTCCTGCGCGACGCGGTAGGCGTCCTTCAATTGACCGAGGATCTGGGCTTCCCCGAGCACCATGGAGTCGAGGCCCGACGCCACGCTGAAGGCATGCTCGACCGCCTGTTGCTCCTGGTGAACGTACAAGCTGGAGGCGATGTCGAGATCATCGCCGTGGTGGCGCTCCAGCCACTGGGTGAGCTCGGCGCCGCTCGCGGATCCGGACCAGTACACCTCGGTCCGGTTGCAGGTGGACAGGATCACGACCTCGGCCACGCCGCTTTCCTGGCGCAGCGTGCGCAGCGCCGCCACCAACCGTTCCTCGTTGAACGCCACTTTCTCGCGCAGCGCGACCGGCGCAGTCTTGTGATTCAGCCCTAGAATGTTGAATGCCATTGCCGCGCTTCGTGTCCGTAACCTTCGGATTCTGGTGAAGATATGCCGCTATATCAAGCCCGAATCCCAAGGCATCGGGGTGCTCGTTTAGCTATAGTGACGCCGTGATCCCTATTCCACTCATCGTAAGGACCTGCGCGGGCCTGCTCATTTTGGCCTGCGCGGCGTGCGTCGGTGTGGCCCGCACTCCCGACGTCCCGGTACCCGCTGTATTTTATACCGTCACGGGCGAGATAGCGCTGCTGCGGCACGAGCCGCGGGTGGCGGCGCTCGAATACGCATCGGCCGCCGAGGCCGTCCGGAACGCCGATCTGTTGCGACGGGCGGCGGAGGTCACGTCCGACAGCCTGCAGCCCACTCTCACCGCCGGCGTGGCGGCACACTGGATCGACGTCGATCCGGCGTCGGTGGAGGCGCACCGCACCGCCGCGCGCGCGGCGCTGGAGCTGCAGAGGATCGCAAAGGCCGCGGAGCAATATCGTATCGTCCTGGCGTCGTCCCCGCGGGGCGTCGACGCGGAGTGCGCGGATCTGGAGGCGGAGCTCGCGAACTCGGACAACCTCTACGGCGCACGGCAGCTGGCGGACCGCCTCGCACATTATTTTCCGGCATCGGGCGCCGCGCGGCGCCTGCAGGCCTTCACCACCCTGCGAGCGGACGATCCGGCCGCGGCGGTGCGCGATTTCGAGGCGGCGCTGGCGCTGCCCGTGCCGGCGGCGCTCGAACGCCGCGAAATGCAACAAGGCCTGTGGCGCGCCCGCATCTTGGCGGGCGACGTGAGCGGGCCCCTCGCCGAGGCGCGGGCGCTGGTCGGGCGCGACGGCACCGCCGCCAATCGGCTGGATTACGCATTGCTCCTTCTCGCGGCGCAGCAGTCGGCTGCGGCGCGGACCGAACTCGCCCTGTTGGCCGAGGATCGCGAGGCCGCGCCGGCGGCGCTGCGGCTGCTCGGTTTGATCGAGTTTCAGGAGGATCGCTTGGACGAGGCCGCGGTGCATTTCGCCCAATTGATGGTCCAGGGAAAGTACCTCGACGATGCCCTGTACTACCTCGGGCAGATCGCGGAGCGGCATGCGGACTACGCGCGGGCACTGCGCCTGTATGCCGAGGTGCAGGAGGGCGACAACGCGATCCCGGCGCTGTTGCGTGCGGCGACCCTGCTGTATGCCCACGGCGCAATGCCGGCAGCCGACGAGATGCTGGATCGGCTGGTCGAGGAGGAGCCGCAGCGGGCTCCCGCGATTTTGGCGGCACGCGCCCGCATGATGGCCGACGCCGGCGATGGGGCGCAGGCGATCGGCGTGCTCGAGCGGGCGCAGCGGCAGTATCCCGACAACGTGGACCTGCGGTATGCCCTGGCCGCGATGGTGGACGAGCAGGGGAGGTTCGCGGAGGCGCTGCACGAATTGCAGGCGGTGGCGAAGTTGCGGCCCGACGATCCGGCCGCGCTCAACGCGTACGGCTATACGCTGGCCGACCACGGCCGCCGGCTCGGGCTCGCCCGCAAGCTCATTGCACAGGCGTATGCGGCGGCACCCAAGAATCCCGCCATTCTCGACAGCCTGGGGTGGGTGTTGTTCCGCCAGGGGCAGGCGGGGCAGGCGCTGCCGTATTTGAACGCAGCCTACGAGGACGACCGCGGCGGCGACACGGCCGCCCATCTGGGAGAAGTGCTGTGGCGGCTCGGTCGGCAGGAGGATGCCGAGCGCATCTGGTCCGAGGCGGCCCGGGCCGATGCCGACAACCGGCTGCTCAAGGCGACTCGCCGCCGCCTTCAGGGGAGCGATTCAGCGGCATGAGTAGATCCGGCCTGCGTCGCTTCCTGCCGCTCATCGCGTGCGCCGCGTTGAGCGCATGCGTCACCCCACGCCCGCACCCCGCCCCATCGCCCGTACCCTGGGACCGGCGGGTCGTGTGGCTGCAACACTCCGACCGCTGGCAGCTCGACGGCCGGGCCGCGGTGGCGGTGGGCTCTCAGGGCTGGCAGGCGAGCTTGAACTGGCGCCAGCATGGCGCGGACGCCGAGGTCCACATCGCAGGTCCGCTGGGCGTGGGCGCGGTCACGCTCAACCGGACGCCGGCGGGGTTGTCGATGAACGGCGCACCGCCGGGCGACGCGGTGCTGGCCCAATTGCAGGACAAATTGGGCTTCGAGTTGCCGCTGGATGATTTGCGGTACTGGCTCCTGGGTGCGCCCAATCCGGATTCGCCGGCCGAGCTCGAGCGCAATGACCAGGACCGAGCGAGACAGGTGGCTCAGCACGG
The DNA here is from genome assembly GCA_037445285.1 of Nevskiaceae bacterium. Taxonomy (GTDB): domain Bacteria; phylum Pseudomonadota; class Gammaproteobacteria; order Steroidobacterales; family Steroidobacteraceae; genus Bog-1198. The sequence continues at coordinate 19,727 of JBBIKV010000040.1, forward strand.
CTGGATCGTCGATTATGACAAATACGTGACGGTTGGCGATGACTGGCTGCCTTCGCGGCTGGTGCTGCATCGCGAGGGGGTGCGCGTGCGCATCGCCGTCGACCATTGGGGCGGCCCCTCATGAGCCCGGGCGACAGCCCGCCGTGGCCCGCTCCGGCGAAACTCAACCTGTTTCTGCACATCGTGGGGCGCCGTTCCGATGGCTACCACGAACTGCAGACCTGCTTCCAATTCGTCGATCTGTGCGACGACATCCACCTCCGGGTGCGCGCGGACGGTGAGATTCGTCGTGGCCGCGGCGCCGCCGGGGTGCGCGAGGATGCCGACCTCTGTGTCCGCGCGGCGCGGGCGCTCAAGGCCGCTGCGGGCTGCCCCCTGGGTGCCGACATCGACGTGGTCAAGCGCATTCCGATGGGGGCCGGGTTGGGCGGGGGAAGCTCCGATGCCGCGACCTGTCTGGTCGCGCTCAATCGGCTGTGGAACCTGAATCTGCCGACGGAGACGCTGGCGTCCCTCGGCCTTTGGTTGGGGGCGGACGTGCCGGTGTTCGTTCGCGGCCGCACGGCCTGGGCCGAGGGTGTCGGGGAGAAGCTGACGCCGCTCTACCCGCCCGAGTGCCCGGAAGAGGCCAACTATCTGATTATCAAGCCAAATGTCTCCGTGAGCACCGTCGAGGTGTTCCAGGACCCTGAATTGACAAGGAATACCCCGCGCATCACAATTCACGGTTTCCTGGCGTCCGGTGGTAAGAACGATTGCTTGAACGTGGTGCGGCGGCGCTACCCCGAGGTGGCGCGCGCGCTCGACTGGCTGTCGCTCTTCGGTACCGCGCGCTTGACGGGCACCGGCGCGTGCGTGTTTCTGGCGGGCGAATCGCGGGATCGTTACGCGGAAATGATGCGGGGACTGCCGCCCTCGATGCAGGCGTTTTGCGTTCAGGGATTGAACGATTCTCCCTTGCTCGCACGGCTGTCGGTCGGATGACGACGGCGTGCCGGCGGGAGTGCGTGCCGGTTGATTTCCAAGTTGGGGTGTCGCCAAGCGGTAAGGCAGCGGGTTTTGATCCCGCCATACGGAGGTTCGAATCCTTCCACCCCAGCCAAATTGTCGAGGTGGGAGCCGTTCGCAGGCTGTAAATGGTCCCGGGCTTGATCTCGCTGGGGAAGGATGACGCCCGCAGGGCCGAGCAATCCTTCCACCCCGGCCAAATTTTTGCGGTTGGAGCGATTCGCCGCCTTGAAGTCATCGCTGGTTGCTTGATATGTCACGAAACAATGAGTTCGATCTGTCGACCATCTCGGTGTTCGCGGGCAACGCGAATCCCCTGCTGGCGCAGGAGATCACCCGCCATCTGCACCTGCCGCTCGGACGGGCGCACGTCGGCCGGTTCAGCGACGGTGAGGTGAACGCGGAACTGATGGAGAACGTGCGCGGCCGCGACGTCTTCATCGTGCAGCCCACGTGTCCGCCGGCGAACGATCATTTGATGGAATTGTTGATGATGACCGATGCGTGCCGCCGCGCCTCGGCCAAGCGCGTCACGGCGGTGGTGCCCTACTTCGGATACGCACGCCAGGACCGGCGGCCGCGCGCCACGCGGGTGGCGATCGCCGCCAAGCTGGTGGCGAACATGATCGCCACCGCCGGCGTGGACCGGTTGCTCACGGTGGATCTGCATGCCGATCAGATCCAGGGATTTTTCGACATCCCCGTCGACAACGTCTATGCCTCGCCGGTGCTGCTCGGCGACGCCTGGAAGCAGAAGAACGAGAACATCGTCGTGGTCTCGCCGGACGTCGGCGGCGTGGTGCGCGCGCGCGCGATGGCGAAGCGCCTGGACGATGCCGATCTCGCCATCATCGACAAGCGCCGCCCGCGGCCCAACGAATCGAAGGTGATGAACATCATCGGCGAGGTCGAGGGCCGGAACTGCATCCTCATCGACGACATGGTGGATACGGCCGGAACGCTGTGCCAGGCGGCACGGGCGCTCAAGGACGAAGGGGCGGTGCGGGTGGTGGCCTACATCACCCATGCCGTGCTGTCGGGCGCCGCCATCGAGCGGATTTCCACGTCCGTGCTGGACGAACTGGTGGTGACGGACACGATTCCCCTGTCGGATGCCGGCAGGGCGTGCAAGCGGATCCGCCAGCTGAGCGTTGCCGGACTCCTGGCCGAGACCATCCGCCGCATCAGCGACGAGGAGTCGGTCAGCTCGTTGTACGTGGACTGAGGGACGGCGCGCGGACGCGTGAAGAATTGGTCGGTGCCCCCGCAAACTGGTCGCGGTGCGGGGACGCCGTGTATGTGAAGCAACTGGAGATGATTATGAAAACCTCATTCGAACTCGTTGCCGAGTTCCGCGAGACGCAAGGCAAAGGTGCGAGCCGCCGCCTGCGTCACGAAGGAAAGGTACCGGCAATATTGTACGGCGGACATTCGGAGGCGCGCGCGCTGACCCTGAGCCATCAGAAGCTCTTGATCATGCTCGACAACGAGCGCTTCTACTCGACGATCTTGAGCCTCAAGGTCGGCGATCAGACGCAGGCCGCCATCCTCAAGGACGTGCAGCGGCATCCCTACAAGAACGCGATCGTGCACATCGACTTTCAGCGCGTCGAGGACAATCAGAAGATCCGCATCAGCATTCCCCTGCATTTCGTCAATGCGGCGATCGCGCCGGGCGTCAAGTCCCAGGGCGGCATCGTCTCGCACATGCGCAACGAAGTGGAGGTCAGCTGTCTGCCGAAGGATCTGCCCGAGTTCATCGAGGTCGACCTGTCCGCGTTGGGCCTGAACGAGAGCATCCATCTGTCGCAGCTGAAGATTCCGGACGGCGTCGAACTGCTCGCGCTGTCGAAGGAAGATGCGGCGGTGGTGGCGATCCACAGTCCGCGTGCGGAAGAGGCGGAGGCGGCACCGGCGGCCGGTGCAACGGCGGAAGGCGCGGCGGCGGCGCCTGCGGCGGCGGCCGGCGATGCGGCGAAGAAGGCCGAACCTGCGAAGGCGGACGCCAAGGCGGCGCCGGCGAAGAAAGACGCCAAGAAATAGCCGTCTTAAGGGGAGTTGTCGCGAGCGGGGCCGTCGGTGGGACGGCCCTCGCTTTTTTCAGGGCTGGAGAGGGTGGGTGGGTCCACGATGGCTGGATTACCGTTGCGCGTTATCGTCGGTCTTGGCAATCCGGGGCCCGAACATCAGGTGACCCGGCACAACGCCGGCTTCTGGTTCGTAGACCTGCTCGCGCGGCGGCATGGCGGCGAATTCCGGGACTACCGCAAGTTCTCCGGGGAGACCGCGCGCATCACCGTGAGCGGCCAGGAACTGGTGCTGCTCAAGCCCACCACCTACATGAATCGCAGCGGTCTGTCGGTCCGGCAGATCAGCGATTTCTACAAGATCGCGCCGGACGAGGTGCTGGTGGCGCATGATGAACTCGATCTGCCGGTGGGCAGCGTGCGCCTGAAGCACGGCGGCGGACACGGCGGCCACAACGGCCTGCGCGACACCATCGCGCATATCGGCGAGAGCTTCTGGCGCATGCGCCTCGGAATCGGACATCCCGGCAACAAGGCCGAGGTGATCGACTACGTGCTCACCCGGGCGCCGAGGCAGGAGGAGGAGGCGATTTTGGAGGCCGTGAACACGGCGGCGGATGCGATTCCGCTGTTACTCGAACAGGGCGCGGAACGCGCGATGACCAAACTACACAGCCGCGCGGGAAAGACCTAATGCCAATTCGTTGTGGAATCGTCGGTTTGCCGAACGTCGGAAAATCGACGTTGTTCAATGCTCTCACGCGCGCGCAGATCGCCGCGGAGAATTATCCCTTCTGCACCATCGACCCGAATGTCGGCGTGGTGCCCGTGCCCGATCCGCGGCTCGAGAAGCTGGCGGAAATCGTGCACCCGGAGCGCATCCTGCCGACCACGGTGGAGTTCGTCGACATCGCGGGCCTGGTGGCCGGCGCCTCGAAGGGCGAGGGCCTCGGCAACAAGTTCCTCGCGCACATTCGCGAAGTGGATGCGATCGCGCACGTGGTGCGCTGCTTCGAGAACGACGACATCATCCACGTCGCCGGCCGCATCGATCCGGCCAGCGACATCGAGGTCATCAACACGGAACTCGCGCTCGCGGACCTCGACAGCATCGAGCGCGCCCACCAGAAGGCCGTCAAGGCCGCGAAGACCGCCGACAAGGAGGCGATCCGGCAGCGCGACCTGCTGGGGCGCGTGCGCGACCAGCTCAATCTGGCGAAGCCGGTCCGTGCGATGGGGCTGGATGCCAACGAGAAGGCGCTGCTCAGGGATTTCCATCTCCTCACCGACAAGCCGGTCATGTACGTCGCCAACGTCGACGAAGCCGGCTTCACGGACAATCCGCGCCTGGACCGCGTGCGCGAACTCGCCAAGGCCGAGGGCGCGGTGGTGGTGCCGGTGTGCGCGGCCATCGAGGCCGAGATCTCGCAGCTGGACGAGGCGGATCGCGCCGACTTCCTCAAGGAGCTGAAACTGGACGAGCCCGGCCTCAACCGCGTGATCCGCGGGGGATACGCGCTCCTCGGTCTGCAAACCTATTTCACGGCCGGCGTGAAGGAGGTGCGCGCCTGGACGGTGCATGCGGGCGCGACGGCACCGCAGGCGGCGGGCGTGATCCACACCGATTTCGAGCACGGCTTCATCCGCGCCGAGGTCATCGCCTACGAGGACTTCATCGCCTGCAAGGGCGAGGCGGGCGCGAAGGAGCACGGCAAGCTGCGTCTCGAGGGCAAGGAATACATCGTCCGCGAGGGCGACGTCATGCACTTCCGGTTCAACGTCTAGGCGGACCCGCGCGCGGCCGCCCCGGCCCAGAGTTCGCGCGCCCAGTCGCGCAGAGTCAGGGCCTCTGCCCAGCGGTCGGAGAGTTCGCGGCCGTCGGCTCCCGTGAGGGCATAATCGGGCGGCCCCAGCTCGCACAGGAACACGCAGGGCGCATCGTCGCCCGCGTGCCGCGCCTGCCAGGACGCGAAACCCTGGCGCCACCAGTCGCGGAACAACGCCACCCACTTGGCGTTCTGCGGAAAGTGAAGGGGAAGCTGGATCTGGCCGCGCGCGGCGACGCGCCCTTGAAACGAGTCCGAGCGATCGAGGATGCGCGTGATCAGGGATTGCAGATACGGGGGGGGCGGACAGGGCATTTCCCGGTCGACCACGTAGTGCGACAGGTCCGCGGCGAGGCGCATCGCCGGCACGGCATCGAGGAGCTGCACCGTGGCGAACAGGTCGTTGGTGATGCAGTTGCGATGCGTCTCGAACTGGATGGGTATGCCTTCCTCGGCGGCGATCCGCAGCCAGCCCTCGATCACGGGAACCATGTCGGCGACCGCCACCGGCATCTCCTGGCCGATGACCACCACGTAAGGCGCCCGGATGCGATGCGCGAGCGCGAGCGCGGGACGCAGGTCCTCGACCGACCCGGGGAACGCGGTGAGGGCGCCCTTGAGCCCGGTGCGCGCGAAGTGCGGAACGGTGGCCTCGGCTTGCGGGTAGGAGAGCGCGCCCAGGTCGATGGCCATGCCGTCGAAGCCGGCCGCCCGCACCCGGTCGAATTTCTCGGCGGTCGACGCCTCTGGGGTGGACAGCCTGTCCATGGCCCATAGGGCCTGGAACACGTGGAGGCGGTCACTCACCCGCCGTCTCGAAGATCCACGCGCGATCCTGCGGGTGGTCCGATTCGGTCCGGCCGTGTGCGAAGGCCTTGAGCGCAGCGCGCTGGAAACCCCAGTAGCTCATGGTGGGCGGCAGGGTGCCGCGATCGGTGAATAGGATCTTGTGCAGTTCGTGCAGACGGTGGAAGGGCACGCCGGGAAACGCGTGATGCGCGGTGTGATAGGGCATCTGCCAGGTCATCCAGCGCATCAGGGCATTGGTGCGGGTGCTGCGGGTGTTGGCGAGCATGTCGTCGGTGTGCGGCAGGCCCAGATGTTCGATGGTGTTCTGCAGCTGATGCATGAACTTCATCGTGAGCATCGGCGCGAGCCACAGGATCACCGCGGCTTCGCTGTGCGCGACGACGGACAGTGCGGTGATCGCGCCGTAGCCGGCCAGGTGGATCCGGGCCTCGCGGATGAGCTCCGGATGACGGTACTCGGGCAGATAGGGCTCGGTGACCACCCCGAAGGAAAACCGCAGGATGCGGCGCCAGCGCGTAACCCAATAAGTGACGCCGGTCATCCACAGCAGGTACGAGGCCAGGTCGTAGGGGGCGCGGGCCAGTTCCCCGTCGCGCGCCCAGTCCGAGGTGTAGCGATGATGAGCCATGTGCTGAACCTGGTCGAAGGTGCGTGGATAGAAGAGCACGAACCCGAACAGACGCCCGATCCATTCGTTCAGCCAGCGAGTCTTGAACACCGTGCCGTGGCTCAACTCGTGCTGTCCGGCGTAGAGGAAGTTGAGCAGCGTGCCGTGAACGAGGAACACCGGCACGGCCCAGGCGCCGACGGGCCATGCGGCACCCCCCAGGGTCCCCAGCAGCCAACCGGTCGCCGTCACCGCCCCCACGTGCGACAGCGTCTGGGCGGCGCCCACGGCGTCGGAGGCGACGCAGAGCCTTCTCAAGGTCGCGGCGTCGACAAGGTCGCGCAGGGGTGTGGCGTCTTGCATGATCAGGGGTCCTTGAAGGAGTAGTGCAGATCCAGGTCGATGGTGCGCGGCCGGCCGTGGGAAGTAGTATACGGAACGTCACTGACGTGTCAGCGATAACCGCCCTTGCCGCGGGCTCGAACGAAACCGGCCGTGAGCGCGGCGTAGACCAGCCCGGAGACCAGGGCCGTGGGCAGCGACGCGGTCAGCCACCGGAAGGGGCCATGGGAGGCATAGGTGATGGGGTTCAGCAGGTACACATATACCCCGCATCCCGCCCCGAGCGCCAGGATGGCCGCCGGATTGAAGCCGGCCCAGAAGAAATACGGGGCACCGGGTCGCGGGTCGAACAGGGCGCGCACGTCGAGCCGGCGTCGGCGCAGGAAGTAATAGTCGGCGATTTGAATGCCGCACAGCGGCGCAAACCCGACGCCGATGAACGCGAGGAAGGTCCCGAAGCTCGAGAAGAACAGTTCGGGTATCACGACGCCCACGAGCGCCACCGGCGCCAGGGTCAGCATCAGCACCGTCCGCCACGGCAGCGTTTCGATCAACCGGAAATTGCGCAATCCCACGGCGGAGGCGTAGATGCCGGCGAGCGCCGTTCCCAGATTGGCGGCGGCGACGAAGCCCAGGGCGATGACGGCATAGATCGGACCGCCGACGGTGCGCAGCCATTCGGCCGGATCCGAGGATTTGAGCACCAGGATGCCGGCGATGCCGATCATGCTGAGGATGGGCACCGGCGCGCCCATGCCGAGCATCACGGGCACGGCGGCGGTCCGGCCGTTCGGCGCCATGCGGATCATGGCGCCGATGTAGGCCCACCAGGAGAGCAGCGAGGAGATGCCGATCTCGACGCCGGTGGTGTAGTTCCAGAGCGCGTCCGCCCGCGCGAGGGTGGGCCGGGCCGCCACGAGGGCCGGCCACTGGCGCGACACCAGGAGCAACAGCATCCACAGGCCGACGAACACGTGAGCCACCAGAAACCCCGAGATGCGGCTGACACCCGTCGCCCCGCGCAGCAGGATCCAATAGACGAAGCCGCAGGCGAGCAGCGTCGTCGCCGGAACGATCACCCGGCCGGCGGCGCCGGGCGGGAGCCAGCCGACGACGATCAGCAATTGCGTGAGCGACTTGGCGAAGAAGATCAGCAGCAGCGAATTCCAGCCGATGATGGAGACGAACTGCATGAGCGCCGGAATCACCCAGCCCTTGGTGCCGAACTGCGGTTTGGAGGACGCGACTGAATCGATGCCGAAGCGCAGGCAGGCGGGGCCGGCCGCCAGAAAGACCAGCAGCATGCCGATCATGCTGCCCGCTGCGAGCGCGAGACTGCCTCGCAGGAAGCCGAGGTAGTACCCGACATACTCGCCGATGAGGTAGCACCAGGTGGCCGCCGCGGCCGTGGCGAGCGCGATGCCGAGGCGCCAGGGTCCCCAGGTGCGTTCGCAGCGCAGCAGCGGCCAGGCGCTCTGGTCCGCCTCCGTGTCTCCACGGCCGCCGTTCATCCCCACCAGCCGATGAGCAGCAGGGCTGCAGGCAGCGCCACGCCGAGCAGCATCAACCAGAGGAGGCTCGCCGCGTCGAAATCCTCACCGCACTGGCCGCCGGTCTCGAGCGCGGCGAGCCGCTTCTCGAGAGCCGCCGGCAGGGCGCCGCTGCCATCGGAGGTGTCAGGCGTCATCGCTTTCGATCGGGGAAGCTTTCCGCGTCGGAGTAGGGAAACCACCAGAAATCATGCGGATTGGCGGCCGGATCGATCATGGAGAATTTCGTGTGGCGGAACGTGTCGAGGCCCTCCGCACCCAACTGGCGTCCCATGCCCGATTGCTTGCGGCCGCCGAAGGGGCCCGCATCGTTGTCGAGCAGCGGTGCATTGACCCAGACCATGCCCGCCTCGAGTTCCTCCACGGCGCGCATCGATTCATTCAAGTCGGTGGTGTAGATCGTCGACCCGAGCGCAAAGCGGGAGCGGTTCGCGAGGGCGATGGCCTCGTCGAAGCTCGCGACCGGACAGACCGGCGCCACCGGCCCGAAGGTTTCATTGTTGAGGATTTCGGCGTCCCGGGGCACGTCGACGAGCACGGTCGGTTCGACGAACCAGCCCCGCGTCAGGCCGGCCGGGCGGCCCCCGCCGGTCGCCGTCCTGATGCCGGAGTCCTTGGCGCGCTGCAGAAGGCCGAGGTAGCGCTTCAGTTCGCGCTCCGAGCCCAGCGGGCCCATGTCCACCTTGTCGAGGCCGTTGCCCACGCGCACCTTTTTCGTGTACCCCACGAGCCGCTCGACGAACTCCGCATACACCTCCTCGTGGACATAGAAGCGCTCGGACGCGGCGCACACCTGGCCGCAGTTCAGGTAGGCGCCGAATGCCGCGCCACGTGCCGCGGTGTCGATCGGCGCAGACGGCATCACGATGAAGGGATCGTTGCCCGAGGTCTCGATGAGGCTGCGTTTGTACTGGCGCGCGCAGGACTCCGCGACGATGCGACCCGTGTCGATGCCGCCGGTGAAGGCCACCATGTGCGTGTCCGGATGCTCGACCAGCCGTTGCGCCACCCTGGCGCCGCCCGCGAGCACCTGCACCAGCCCCGCGGGCAGCGCCGCGAAGGCCTCGATGAATTTCAGGGTCGTGAGGGTGGTGAGTTCAGAGGGCTTGATGATGACCGCATTGCCAGCGGCGAGCGCCGCCGCCGCCTGCCAGCACAACAGACACAGCGGATAATTGAATGGCAGGATGATCACGACCACGCCCAAGGGGTCCTTGGTGGTGAAGTTGAATTGACCGTCCACCACCGGACCCAGCACCCGCCCGGCCTCATGCCGGCCGACCTCCGCGTAGTAATCCGTGGCGGTCGAGGACCACACCACCTCGTCCACCGACTCCTTGAAGGGCTTGCCCATTTCGCGGGTAAGCATTTCGCCGACGAGAGGGCGCATCGCGCGCATGGCGTGGGCCGCCTCGTGCAGAAACTCCGAGCGCTTGTGATAGTTGGTTTTGCGCCAGCGCTTTTGCGCGGCATTCGCGATGCCGACGGCAGAGTCGATCTCGGCGGGGGTGGCATCGAGGAGGTGGCCGATGCGTGCCTCGGTCGCCGGGTCGATGATGGCGGTCGACGTGTCACCGGCACCGGCGACCTGGCGCCCGTCGATGAAATGATGCCCGTTGAGGCGTTCGAAGGCGGCTATCGCGTCCACTCTAGGGGGTCTCCGGTTTAAGTGACAGTCGCGGTCCGGCAGCGACTCGGGTCGCGCCGGCCGTGCAAATGTGGCAGTGCAGGGTCGAGCCTGAAGTATGCCGGGGAGCGCGAGGCGGAGTCGATAGGAGGGCTATGCTCCCGCCATACCCGACGAGGGTGGTTATCGTGCCTTATCGATAACTCATTGATTTTTCAGGAATCAGCTTGAAATTCGGCTTGACAGGGGAGCCGCACCTCCGGACAATCCGCGGCTCTTCGTGGTGAGGTAGCTCAGCTGGTTAGAGCGTGGCACTCATAATGCCGAGGTCGAGGGTTCGAGTCCCTCTCTCACCACCAGCCGCATAAGTCATTGATTATAATAATAAAAAAATGACATGCGGGGAAACCAAAATCGTGCAATTGACGGCCTGAATCGGCTATTTGAGGGGCCGGCTCCCAAATTTTGGGATCGCAGCAGGCGAGCTCTGGGGGCAACTTTGGGGGCAATTTTTTTGCCTCATTTTGGCCCCGGACAGCTCCGTCGCTCTACGGTAAAATGTGTATCATATCTGGAAGGAATACACATCATGCGCACCAACATCGTGATCGACGACCAATTGATGAAGGACACGTTGCGGGCCACCGGGCTCAAGACCAAGCGGGAGGCCGTCGAATTGGGCTTGCGTACCGTGCTCCGGCTGCGTCAACAAGAGGCGATCCGTGGACTGCGCGGCAAGATTGATTGGAAGGGTGACCTCGAGGCGATGCGGAAGGACCGGTGATCCTCGTCGATTCCAGTGTCTGGATCGACTACTTCAGAGGGATAAGCAATCCCCAATCGGATCGATTAGATGCATTGCTAGGGTCAGAGCCTCTGGCAATCGGCGATCTAATCATCACTGAAGTGCTGCAAGGTTGTGATGCAGACGACGACTTCGCGCGCGTCAACGATCTGCTGGGTTCGTTGGTCCTTGTGAATTTGGGTGGCAAGGACATCGCCGTCCAAGCCGCCAAGAACTTTCGGATCTTACGAGCCAAGGGCGTGACGATCCGCAAGACCATCGATACGATCATCGCTACCCGCTGCATTGGTGATGGCTTATCGTTGTTGTATCGCGACAAGGACTTTGACCCCTTCGTCCTGCACTTGGGGCTTCGATCGGCGTTGACTGAAGGGTAAATTCTCAAACTTCGTTGGGCGCGCTGCACGGGTGGCTGTTCCTGCAGCAACACCGCGTCCCGAAGACGGAGTCGCAGCAGGTTTTTCATCGCTCCAATGTGAAAGCTTCGCGCGAGGCGCCGCTATCAGGATTTTGTAATTGATTAAATTGACAACCACCTGCTCCCCCGGTCGGAGGCAGTCCACGACCGATGGAATTCCTCAAGTGCGTTGCGGTGCCTTCGTCATTGCTGACACCGTTTCTGTCGGCGTCTCTCCTCGCCTCAGGCGGCGCTCGAACATGCTCAATCGCTGCTGGTATGCATGCTCGCGCAGCAAACCGTCCGCCCGTCCGCCATCACGCATGCGTATCGCCTGAACGATTGCGTGATGGCAGCCGTGGGCCAGGAACAGCAGATCGAACGAGCGTCGGGCGCTGCCATGATCGAACACGATGACCCCCGGAGACACAAAGGGCACGAGATTGAGGCGATCGACGAACATCTTGAGGAGCGGTAATCCGGCAGCGTCGATGAGAACGTTGTGAAAGCGCTCGTTCATCTGCCCGTACTGTTGTTCGTCGTCGCGTGTGAAGCTGCGTTTCGCCGCTTGGTCGAATAACCGGTCACCCTCGGCGAGGCAATGCTCCAACTCGCCGAGCACTTCTTCGCTTGCGCCTTGTTGCGCGAGCAATCGCGCCGCATGACCCTCCAGGAGTGCGCGCAACTCGAGTGCCTCCCAGCCGTGGTGCTCGCTGTATGTGGCGACTTCGTACCCGCGCCGCCCGACGGTGCGCAGGAATCCCTCGGCCGCCAGGATGGGCAGGATCCGGCGCACGGGGGTTCGTGAAACGCCGAGCTGCGCCGCCAGACCCTCCTCGGTAACCCGTGCCCCCGGGCCGAGTTCCTCGGAGAGGATCATCTCGCGGACGCGGTTCATCAGCGGCGTGTTTCTCAAACGCGGCTGCCTGGCTCGGATTTCATTGGGGAAGTCTAACTCAAGCTTCGTGCACTGCGTGGTCGACGCCTAAAAATGGATCCAAAATATGTGAATGTCATTTGACTTTTTTGTGTCGAATGCACGGCACCACGCTTTATATAATTGAAAAATATAGGAAAAAAGAGATTTCTTAGCGGTGCCACATTGAATAAAGCCCACGCTGGATAAAATGAGCTGGACTAATTGGATCCAATAACGGTACCTTCCAGTGGGAACCGGCGGAGGTTTCCGGGGGGGGGACGCTTCCGGCGACCCGCATC
>JBBIKV010000041.1:0-31873 GCA_037445285.1 Nevskiaceae bacterium
CGCCGCCTTCAGCTCGCGATAGGCGAGATACTGGATGCGCAGGTCGATGCTGGTGACGAGGTCCCGGCCGGGCCGCGGCGCACGAATGCTCTCGATGTTCTCGACGTAGCGGCCGTACAGGTCCTGGATTACGCGTTTCGCCCCATCCTCGCCGTTCAGCAGCTGATCGTAGCCGAGCTCGAGACCCTCCTGGCCCTGATCGTCGATGGTCGTGAAGCCGACGACGTGCCCGGCGACCTCTCCGGCCGGGTAGTAGCGCCGGTACTCGCGCTGCAGGTTCACGCCCGGGATGCCGAGAGCCTTGACGCGCGCCGCCTGCTCCGGCGGCAGGTGCCTCACCAGATAGAGGAATTCGCGGTCGAGATTGCTGGTGATGCGCCGCGCGAGCAATTGCGGGTCGAGCTGCAGCGCCTTGGCGAGCTTCGGCAGCTGATCGATGTTGTCGTTGAGGTCCTGCGGGTTCACCCAGACGCTGTCGACCGGCGTGCTGATGGCCAGGGGCTCACCGGACCGGTCGGTGATGGCGCCGCGATGCGCGGCGATCTTGACGACCCGCATCGAACGGTCGTCCCCCTGCTTCGCCAGGAAACCGTGGTCCAACAGCTGCAGTTCGACGGCCCGCGCCGCGAGGCCCGCGGCGCCCAGCACCACGAGGCCGAGGACCAGCGCCGAGCGCCAGCGATGGCTCTTCGCCTGCGCGTCGTTCTCGGCGGAGCGCTTCGTCGGCGACAGGCGGGGCTTCATTGACGCACGATCCGCACGTCCCGGGTTTGCGGCAGATTCATCTGCAGCTTCGCGTTCGCCACGCGCTCGACGAATGCGTGCGATGACCAGTAGCTCTGTTCGAGCTGCAGGCGGCCCCATTCCATCTCCAGCGAATCCCGCTCGGCGTTGAGCCTCTCCAGGTGCACGAACAGGTCCCGCGCCTTGTGGCGCGCATAGATCACCTGCACGGACGAACCGAGCACGGCGAGCCACAGGACGGGGAGCACGATCTGCCAGCCGAGGCGCAGCTTCATGCGGCGAGCCCCTCGCCGAGGCGCTCCGCGACGCGCAGGCGCGCGCTGCGGGCGCGCGGATTGACTGCGGTTTCCGCGGGACCGGCCCGCATTGCCTTGCCGACCAGCCGCAGTTTCGGCGCTGCGTGCGCCGGCACGAACGGCAGTCCGGCGTACACGGGATCGGTCGATGCATGGCGGCGCATGAACTGTTTCACGATGCGGTCTTCCAAGGAGTGAAAGCTGATGACGGCGAGGCGGCCGCGCGGCGCCAACCGGTCGAACGCGGCGCCCAGGGCCGCCTCGAGCTCCGCCAGTTCGCCGTTGACGTGGATGCGCAGCGCCTGGAACACCCGCGTCGCCGGATGCTTGTGCCGGTCGCGGCTGCGCGCCACGCGGGCGATCATCTCGGCGAGTTGCAGAGTGCGCTCGAAGGGGCGCGTTTCGCGATCGGCGACGATCGCGCGTGCGATGCGCGGCGCGAACCGCTCTTCGCCGAATTCGCGAAAGATGCGGATGAGCTCCGCCTCGGACGCGCCGTTGACGACGTCCGCGGCGCTCATCCCCTCACCCTTGCTCATGCGCATGTCGAGCGGGCCGTCCTGCATGAAGCTGAAACCGCGGGAGGCATCGTCGAGCTGCGGCGAGGAGACGCCGAGATCGAACAGGATGCCGTCGAACTTCAGGCCGGGTTCGACCCGGTCGGCGCAGGCGCCGAGCGCCGAGAAGGGGGCGAGAAAGACCGAGACGCGCGCATCGCCGGCGAAGCGCTGCCGGGCCTCGGCGACGGCCACGGGGTCCCGGTCGAGACACAGCAACCGACCGTCGGCGATCAGCTTGTCCAAGATGGCCCCCGCATGTCCGCCCCGCCCAAAAGTGGCATCCAGGTAGACGCCGCTCGCCCGTAAATTCAATCCGGCCAGTACTTCGGGAAGCAGTACCGGCGTGTGTTCGGCGCACCGTTGGCTCATCGAGGCGGCTACAGGGACAACGTTTCGAGATCGCCGGGCAGGTCGCCGGAGGCGTCGTCGCTCGCGAGCCAGGCATCGCGTCGCTCGTTCCACCGGGCCTCATCCCACAGTTCGAACCGCACCCCCTGTCCGATCAGCACCGCATCCCGGGTCAACAGACCGAATTCGCGCAAATTGGGGGGCAGCAGGATCCGGCCATGCCCGTCGAGCTCGAGATCGGTCGCGTGCCCCACCATCAAGCGCTGCAGTTGCCGGGCCTGCACGTTGAAGGCCGGCAGGCGCATCAATTTGCGCTCGACCTCCTCCCAATCCGGCAGCGGATAGATCAGCAGGCATTGGTCCTTGTCGACCGTGACCACCAGCTTCCCACCGCAGCGCTCCTGCAGCCGCTCTCGGTACCGGGTGGGCATCACCATCCGGCCTTTGGCATCGAGAGTTAGGTTATTGGAGCCCCTGAACATTGCTTAATGGGTCTTCAAACCCATTCTCTCCCACTTTTTCCCACCGGACGCCACTATAGGGAGCCGCGCGCCGCACTGTCAACGCTTTAAGTTAAAAAAAACTCGGGGCAACAGTGACTTAGGTCACACTTTGTCGGCGACCGCAGACAACAGCGAATGACTCTGTTTTGAATCAATCTCTTAGGGGGTATTTTTGATGGCGGAGACACCATCGCCGCCCGTGCCGCTCTCGAGTGATCGATCGCAGCTTCTCCGATCGATCGCGCAGCGATCGCCTAGCTTTCGGGGGTGTCTTACACCCACGTTGAGAGGGTGCGCCAGCACTCAGAAAGGAGTCGGCCGATAAGCCGGGTTCTGTCGTGGGCAGTCATTCCTCTGGCATACGCGTCACCGCGCAGCTCAAGCGACCTACCCGGAAGCCGGTATGTGGGCCACACACTTCAGCCAAAAGCGGCTTCTTGCTTCCCTATTTGGTCTTGCTCCAGGTGGGGTTTGCCGTGCCACCGATGTTGCCACCGGCGCGGTGCGCTCTTACCGCACCATTTCACCCTTGCCGTCGCCGCTTGCGCGGCGCTTAGGCGGTATCTTTCTGTTGCACTTTCCGTAGGCTCGCGCCTCCCAGGCGTTACCTGGCACCGTGCCCTGTGGAGCCCGGACTTTCCTCCATGTGCTTGCGCACACAGCGACTGCCTGGCCGACTCCGGGGTGCACCTTACTCCACCTTGAGCCGGAGGGCACGCTTGTAAGCCTCGTTGTCGCGCACCCCGACGATCTTCGCCGCCAGACCGGCCGCCTGCTTCAGCGGCAGTTCGGCGAGCAGCGCCTCGAGCACCCGATCGAGCGCGCCGCCGTGACCATCGTCACCGCCGCCTCCATCCGCCGGCGGCATCGCCCCGCCGATCACCGCCACGATCTCGCCGCGCGAGAAGTCCGCCTCCGCCGCCGCCCGCGCCGCCAGCGCCCCGAGCGGCCCGCGATAGGTGGTCTCGTGCAGCTTGGTGATCTCGCGCGCCACCATGGCCGGACGCTCCGTGCCGAATGCCGCCGCGCAGTCCTCGAGCATGTCGCGCACCCGATGCGGGGATTCGTAGAAAACCAGCGTTCGCGGTTCGCTCGCGAGCGCCCCGAGCCGCGTGCGCCGCTTCGGTCCGCGCGCCGGCAGGAAGCCCTCGAAGCAAAATCGGTCCGTCGGCAGACCGCCGATCGAAAGCGCCGCCACCGCGGCGCAGGCGCCGGGGATCGCCACCACCTCGATGCCCGCTGCGGCGGCGGCGCGCACCAGTTCGAATCCGGGATCGCTGATGGCGGGGGTCCCGGCGTCGCTCACGAGGGCGACCGATGTGCCGGCGAGCAGCCGCGGCACCAACTCGGCGGAACGCTGCGCTTCGTTGTGATCGTGCAGGGAGGCGAGCGCCGTCTTGATGCCGCAATGCGCGAGCAGGCTGCCCGTATGCCGGGTGTCCTCCGCGGCGACCAGGCCGCAACTGCCCAGGATTTCGCGCGCACGGGGCGTCAGATCGCCCAGATTGCCGATCGGGGTGGCCACCACGTAGAGGCGCCCCGGACTTTGTTTTGTCACTATAATCCGCGCCTGGTTTTGAGCTTCGAGGAATCCAGGGTATGGCAGTGATCACGCGGCGTCCACGACTGACGTTCTGCACGCTCTCGGCGGCGATGTGGGTCGCGACGGCGTGCAGCCTGGTGCAGCCCGTCGACGCACCGGGTGACCAGCAGGCCCGCGCCAAGGCCTTGGCCGACGCAGGCAAGCATGCCGACGCCGCCCGCCTCTACGCCGGGCTGGCAGGCGGCACCTCGGCCGACCGCGACAACTATGCGCTCTTGAGCGCGGAACAGTGGGTGGGCGCGGGGGATGTGGCCGCGGCGAAGCGGGCGCTGACGGCGGTTTCCCCCGACGCACGCAACCACCTGGCGGCCTCACGCGCCCTCGTGGCCGCGGAAATCGCCCTGGCCGAGGGTGACGGCGCCCGGGCCATCCATGAACTGGATTCCATCCCCGTACCCTCGGCGCCCGACCTCGCGCAGAACTACTGGTACATCCGCGGTGAGGGCGAATTCCTCACCGGCCATCCTCGGGAAGGCACCCGCGCTTTCGTCGAACGCGAACACTCGCTGACCGATCCGGCCGCCGTGCGCGCCAGCCGGACCGAGCTGTTCAGCAAGATCCGGGCGGCGGCCGAACACGGCCTGCCGATGAAGCCGGAGCCCAAATCGGATCCCATCGTCGCCGGCTGGCTGCAGTTGGGGCCCGTCGCGGCGGAATTGCAGCGCGATCCCCTGCACGCCGCAGCCGCGCTCGATGAGTGGCGGCGCGCCCATCCTCAACATCCGGCGAACGACGCCGTGCTCGCGATCGCATCGAGCCAAATCGCGGTGGCGACGCAGTTTCCCGACCAGATCGCCCTGTTGCTGCCGCTGTCGGGCCGTGCCGAGGCCGTCGGCGTCGCGGTCCGGGACGGTTTCCTCGCCGCGTGCCTCGAACAACCCGCCGCCTCGCGCCCGCGAGTGCGGATCTACGACGTCGCCGCGGACACCGTGGCCGGCGCCTATCGCCATGCCGTCCAGGATGGCGCCGCGTTCGTGGTGGGTCCGTTGACCAAGGAGGACGTGGCCGCCATCGTGCCGTTGAGCGCCGGGCGCCTGCCCGTGCTGGCGTTGAATTTTCTGAACGACGCCGTGAGCGCCCCCCAGGACTTCTACCAGTTCGCGCTGCTGCCGGAGGATGAGGCCCGCAGCGTCGCGCGGCGCCTGGTGGCGGACGGCAAGCTCAACGGGGTGTTGATCCTTCCCAACGGCGAATGGGGCACCCGCATCGGCGCCGCCTTCACCGAGGAAATCAGCCAACTGCACGGCTCCGTGCTCGCGGCCGGACGCTACGAATCGGGCCGGTCGGATTTTTCGGATGTCATCCGCCAGACCATGGAGATCCATGGCGCGAAGGGCGAGACGCCGACGCACCGCAGCGACGCGGCGTTCATTTTCGTGGCCGGCACGCCGAGCGCCGAACGGCTGCTGATGTCGCAGCTCAAGTTCCACTTCGCGGGGGACGTGCCCGTGTACTCCACGTCCGACAGCTTCGAACCGGATCCCTCCGCCAATACGGATCTGGACGGACTGACCTTCCCGGACATGCCCTGGATGGTGTCGGCCGACCCCGTCACCGCCCGCATTCGCGACTCGGTGCGCAGCGCGTGGCCGGCGCGCACCGCGCGTCGCGACCGGCTCTACGCCTTCGGCTTCGACGCCTACCGGCTCGTACCGGCGCTGCGCTCGAATTCGCTGCACGGCTCGGCCGAAATCGACGGGGTGACCGGCCGCCTGCGGCTCGACGAGCACAACCGGGTGAGGCGCGAACTGGACTGGGCCCAGATGAGAAACGGTGTGCCCGCGGAGTTGTAGCGTCAATGTGCGACGGTGGTCACCCGGCCATGGCCAAAAGGGTGTTCTGAGGCCACCCCCGGGCGTCCCTTTCGCCGCAGAATCGGAGGATTGCGGAAACTTTCCTCAGGGTGGCAGCCGATGGCGAAGAAATGGGTTCGCGGGGCCGGTATCGCGCTCACGTATGCCCTCGCCTACCTGATCGCCGATCTGGCGTTGAACCGCTTTGCGTTCAGCGACGGGTGGACCATCGTCTGGCCGTTGAACGGCGTGAACATCGCGCTGCTGCTGAGACGTCCCCGCTCGTCATGGCCCTGGATGCTCGCCGGAATCGAGATCGGCACGGGCTGCGGCGACATCCTCGATGACCCTCGGGTCCATTTCGAGATCTGGCAGCGCCTGTTTTCCCTCATCGAAGTGGTGCTCAGCGCCAGCCTGCTGCCGCCGTTCGTGACCCTGGAGCGCTGGCTGCGCACTCCCCAAATCTACCAGCGCTTCCTGTGGGCGTTGGTGCTCGGACCCGGTATCTCGGGACTGATGGCGGCGGCGCTCTTTCACTGGGGCCTGGGCCAGCCGTTCCTGCACGCGCTTAATGACTGGGGCACTGCCGATGCGATCGGAATCGCCTCGACGATGCCGCTCGCCCTGTCGGTGACGTCGCCGCAGTTTCGGGCGCTGTTCGTGCGCGCCGCACTGCCCCGGACGATGGGGGTGCTCATCCTCGCGTTCGCGGGCGCGGAACTCATCTTCTCCTTCAGCACGACGCCCCTGCTGTGGCTGCTGTTTCCGCTTCTGTTGTTCGTGGACTCCATGCTCGCCTTCGAGGGATCGGCCATTGCGGTGGCCGGCGTGATGCTGATCTCGGTGTACTTCACGACCAATTCGCTCGGACCCTTCGGCCATTGGCCGGCCGAGCGCGTCGTGTCCCGCGACTTCGCCCTGCAGATCTTCCTCGGCTTCCAGCTGGTCGCCCTGTTTCCCGCGTCCCTGATGATGATGGAAAGACGGCGCATGGCGCAGGAACTGCGCGACACCAACGCCCGCCTCACCGTCCTCGCCTCGCTCGACGGGTTGACCGGCATCGCCAATCGGCGCTCCTTCGACGACCGCTTCGCGCAGGAATGGAGCCGCGCGGTGCGGCATCGCAAGCCCATCGCCCTGGCGATGATCGATCTGGATTACTTCAAGCAGTTCAATGACCTGTACGGTCATCTCGCGGGCGATCGCTGCCTGTGCGCCGTCGCCGACTGCCTCGGCCGCCAGGTGCAGCGACCCGAGGACCTGGTGGCGCGCTTCGGCGGCGAGGAGTTCGCCCTGCTGCTCCCGCACACTTCGGCGGACGGCGCCGTCAAGGTGGTGGAACGTATCCGCGCCGCCATCCACGAACTGGCGATCGACCACATCGGCAACCCCTGGAACCGGGTGACCGTGTCCATCGGCTACTCCTCGATCCAACCCACCCAGAACGACGCCCCTCAGCGGCTGATCCAACTCGCCGACGCCGCCCTGTATCAGGCGAAGAGCGGCGGCCGCAATCGGTGCGAAGCCATCTCCTCGATCGAGGGCGCACATGCCGCCGCCAGCCACGGCACCGCCACCGCGCGCAACCGCATCGTGCGCATCCTGGGCCGCGGCGCATAATCCGGCGCTTCCGTCCGATTGGGACGGCGACTTGCGGGGCTCCGGGGCGGCATCATCCCGGTCGTGACCAAGAACCCCTCGCAGCGCGGCACCGAGGCCGAAGCCCGGGCCGCCGCCTATTTGAGCGCGCAGGGCCTGCGCGTCATCGCCCGCAACCTGCGCTGCCGGGCCGGGGAGCTCGACCTGGTCTGCCTGGACGGCGACACCCTCGTCATCGTCGAGGTGCGCCAGCGAACCCGGGATGACTACGGCGGCGCGCTGGCCTCGGTGACGCGGCGCAAACAGTTGAAGGTGATTCGCGCCACTCGCTTCCATTGGCAGCGTGAGACCGGCTGGCGCGACCGCCGGCTGCGCTTCGACGTCGTCGCGCTGCAATCGCGCGGGGACGGCTCCCAGTCGATCGACTGGATCCAGGACGCGTTCCGCGCCGCTACTTGACCACTTGCAGCTTGGGACGCTTGGAGGCGGGCGGCGGCGTCGGCGCCCCCCCAGTTCCGGGCGGGCTCGGCGGAGCATCGGTCGGATCCGGATCCGCATCGCCTTCCGGAAAAATCATCCCCTGCCCGGTCTCGCGCGCATAGATGCCGAGCACCGCGCGCACCGGCACCAGCACGGCGAAGGCGGCGCCGCCGAAACGCGCCTCGAAGCTGACGAAGTCGTTGCCGAGCTTCAACATCTGCGTCGCCGACATGCTCACATTCAGTACGATCTTGCCGTCCTTGACGTACTGGCGGGGCACGGTGACCCCCTCCGCCGCCGCATCGACCACGATGTGCGGCGTCTCGCCGCTGTCGGTGATCCACTCGTGCAGGGCCCGCAGCAGATAGGGACGGCGCGGCTTCAATGCCGCATCCGCCGCTCGGCCTCGGAAAGCGACGAGCGGAACGTGGAGCGCGCGAAGATCGAGTTCATGTACTTGACGATGGGCTGCGCCTGCACCGGCAGTTCGATGCCGTAGAACGGCAGACGCCAGAGGATCGGCGCGATGCTGGCGTCGACCAGTGAAAATTCGTCGCTCAGGAAGAACGGCTTCGCCTTGAAGACCTCGGCGCTCGCCGAGATGGCCTCGCCCAGCACCTTGCGGCTGTGCTCCGAGCTCTTGCTCAGGGCGCCCTGTTCGATGTCGTTTGCGAGCGCATACCAGTCGCGCTCGACCCGGAACAACGCCACCCGGAACTGCGCCCGGGTCACGGGGTCGATCGGCATCAGCGGCGGATGCGGGAAGCGCTCGTCCAGGTAGTCGATGATGACCCTCGAGTCGTACAGCACGAGGTCGCGGTCCACGAGCGTCGGCACGCTGTGGTAGGGATTCAGGTCGAGCAGATCCTCCGGCAGCTTGTGCAGGTCGACGTTCACCAACTCGATGGCGATCCCCTTCTCCGCCAGGACCAGCCGCGTCCGATGGCTCCAAGGGTCGTTCGGCGCCGAAAACAGGGTCATCACCGAACGACGTGCCACTAACGCAATCTCCTAGGAAACGGGCGGAACCACCGAAGGACGGTCCCGCCGATGCGTCAGTGGACGTCCTTCCAATACTCTTTCTTCAGCATGTAAGCGAATGCGAAGAACACCAGCAGGAACAGGATCACGAAAACGCCCATCGACTGCCGCTTGGCCTTGACGGGCTCTCCCGCGTAGTCGAGAAAGTTCGCGAGGTCCCTGACGAACTGATCATACTCCTCCGGCTTCAGCGCGCCCGCCGTCAGCGGCTCGACTCCCGCGAGTACCATGTTGGCGCTGCCGTGCTCGTCCGGCTCGTTCTTGTACACCGGCTTCTGCAGACCCTGCAGGTTCGCCAGCACGTCCGGCATCGCGGTGGCCGGCAAGACCAGGTTGTTGGTGCCCCAGGGACGCGTCGGGTCGACGTAATAGTCCTTCAAGTACGCATAGATGTAGTCGACGCTGCGTGAACGCGCGATCAGCGACAGATCGGGCGGCTGCTTGCCGAACCAGCCTTCCGCATCGGCGGGCATCGCCGAGATGACCGTGTCGAACGGCTTGTTCGACGTGAACATCAGGTTGCTTTCGAGCTCGGCCTGCGCAATGCCCAGGTCCTTGGCCATGCGATTGTACCGCACGTACTTGAGGGAGTGGCACCCCGAGCAATAGTTCATGAAGTTTCGCGCGCCGCGCTGCAGCGACGGGAGGTTGTTGATGTCCGTGCCGGCCGACGGCAGGGCCGGGCCGCCCTCCTGGGCCGTGGCCACGCCCGTGGTGAGGAACGCGAACGCCGTCAGTAGCAAAAGCTTACGCATGACCCGTGACCCTCTCCGGCACCGGCTTCACGCTGTCGATTTTCGTGTACCAGGGCATCAGCAAAAAGAAAGCGAAATAAAGTCCCGTGCAGACCTTCGCCAGCATCGGATAGATGCCGGCCGGCGGCTTCAGGCCGCACACGCCCAGCACGATGAACGCCACCGAAAAGATCGTCAGGGCGATCTTGTACAGCGGTCCGCGGTAGCGGATCGACAGGACCGGAGAACGGTCGGGCCACGGCACGAAGAACAGCACCACGATCGCCGCCCCCATCACCAGGACCCCCCAGACCTGCGTGCCGGCGAACGACGGCACCGCGCGCAACATCGCGTAGAACGGCGTGAAATACCACACGGGAGCGATATGCGGCGGGGTCTGCAGCGGATTCGCCGGTTCGAAATTCGGCGCCTCGAGGAAGACGCCGAAGAACGTCGGCGCGAAGAAGATCACTCCGCAGAATATGAGCAGGAAACCCGCGACTCCCAGGATGTCCTTGACCGTGTAATACGGATGGAACGGTATGCCGTCGAGATAGTGGCCCTTGGAATCCTTCAGCTTCTTGATGTCGATGCCGTCGGGGTTGTTCGAACCGACCTCGTGCAGCGCCATCAGGTGGGCGATGACCAGGAACACCAGCGCGAGCGGCAGGGCCGCAACGTGCAGCGCGAAGAACCGGTTCAGGGTCGCATCCGCGATGACGTAGTCGCCGCGGATCCATTCCACCAGTCCGCCGCCGATCACCGGCAGGCTGCCGAACAGGGAGACGATCACCTGCGCACCCCAGAAGCTCATGTTGCCCCAGGGCAGCACGTAACCCATGAACGCCTCGGCCATCAGCAGCAGGAAGATCAGGCAGCCGAAGATCCACAGCAGTTCCCGCGGCTTGCGGTGCGAACCGTAGAGCAGCGCGCGAAACATGTGCAGATAGACGACGATGAAGAACGCGGACGCGCCGGTCGAGTGCAGGTAGCGGATGAGCCAGCCCCAATCGACGTCGCGCATGATGTATTCCACCGAAGAGAACGCCTCCGCGGCCGACGGCTTGTAGTTCATCGTGAGGAAAATGCCCGTGACGAGCTGGTTCACGAGCACCAACATCGCCAGGGAGCCGAAGTAGTACCAGAAGTTGAAGTTCTTCGGCGCGTAATACTCCGAAACTTGCTCCCTCCACAGTTTGGTGAGGGGAAAGCGCTGATCGATCCACCCAAGCAACCCCGTGGTCTTGATGGGATCGGCGGAATCAGGTGCTGCAGACATCGCGGAACCTCTCGTTCGTCAATTAGGCTTTCGCCGGGGCTGCGTCCACGCCAATCTGAATGCGCGCATCCCCTGAGAAAGTGTAGGAAGGAACCGTCAGGTTCTTCGGCGCCGGCATGCCCTTGAAGACGCGGCCGGATATGTCGTATTTCGACCCATGGCAAGGACAATAGAAGCCGCCCGGCCAGCCCTGGCCGAGATCCGTGCCGGTCAGCTGCGTGGCGTTGTTGGGCAGGAACGCACCGAGGGGCGAACAGCCGAGGTGGGTGCAGACGGCGAGACCGACCCAGTATTCCGGATTGATGGCCCGCGCCGCACCGCTCTTGCCGATGTAATCCGGCTGCAGGGCGTCGAGGGACTGCGGATCGGCGAGCAGGTCGTCGTGGCCGCCGAGCTGCTCGATGACGTCCTTCGCCCGGCGCACGATGAACACCGGCTGGCCGCGCCAGACGACCTTCAAACTCTGCCCCGCCTCGAGCTTCGAGGCGTCCACCTCGACCGGTGCGCCGAGCGCCTTCGCGCGCGCGCTCGGCTGCCAGGAAGCCAGAAAAGGCACCGCGGCAAACGCCGCGCCGATCGCACCTGCACCGGCGGTGGCCGCCGTCAACAAGCGGCGCCGGCTGTGGTCAACCTGTTCATTCATTCGTCTGCCCCTACGCAATGTTGACAAATCTTCACGCAAACCCCTATGGCCGTAGTGTTTCCCAAAGAATATTGCGAGCGCATTATACACAGATAACCGGCTGGCCCTGCAGGCATGAGGAGCGAATTTAATTGCAAAGCGCGCGCGTCCTCGCGAGTTTCCTGTTCAGGGCCGTGATTGTCGGCCTGGCGGCCGCATTTCTCCTGGTCTGGTGGAAGCCTGCCCTGCTGGGTGCGCCCCCGCCCAAAGCGGCGGCGCAGCCGCCCGCCGCAACGGTTGCGGGTGCGGGTGCGGGTACGGGCGCGGCGGGCGGCGCGGCGGCTTCCCGCATGCCGGGTCTGCCGAGCTTCGCCGACGCCGTCGCACGCGCGGCGCCGGCGGTGGTGAACATCTACACGGCGCGCGTCGTGACCGAGCGCACGCAGACCGCACCGCTCGACGAGCTGTTCGGCGACTACTGGCCGAGCTATCGTCAACGGGTCGAACGCAGCCTGGGATCCGGCGTGATCGTCGACGCCGCCGGCACCATCATCACGAATCAGCACGTGATCGCCGGCGCCGACTCGATCCGGGTTCAGCTCGCGGACGGCCGCATCGCGGAGGCGCAGGTCAAGGGCCAGGATCCGGACACGGATCTTGCGGTCCTGGGGTTGTCGATCGGCAAGCTGCCGGTCATGCCCCTCGGCCGCAGCGACACGCTGCGCGTCGGCGACATCGTGCTCGCCATCGGCAACCCCTATGGACTCAGTCAAACCGTGACGCAGGGCATCGTGAGCGCCACGGGCCGCGGCCAACTCGGCCTGGCGACCTTCGAGAATTTCATCCAGACGGACGCGGCCATCAATCTCGGCAACTCCGGCGGCGCGCTGATCGACGTCAACGGTGATCTGGTCGGCATCAATACCGCGGTCCTGAACCGCACCTCCGGCGGACCGGAGGGCATCGGCTTCGCGATTCCGGTGAATCTCGTGCGCGGCGTGATGGAACAGATCCTGAAGAACGGCCACGTCGTGCGGGGCTGGCTCGGATTCATGCCCCAGGACCTCTCGCCGGAACAATCCGCACAGCTCGGCATCGGTGCGGACGGCGGCGTCACGGTGGTGAACATCCTGGTCAAGAGCCCCGCCTTCGAGGCGGGCGTCCGGCCGGGCGACCTCGTCACCGGACTGAACGGCGAGGCGGTGGGGAGCGCCCAGGAACTCGTGAGCCGCGTGGCGGCGCTGCCGCCCGGAAGCAGCGTCGAGCTCGGCGGGCGGCACGGCGACGGGCGGCCCTTCAATGTCAAGCTCACCGTGATCGAGCGCCCGACGCGCGCGCCGCGCGCCCGGTAGCGAATCGGCCGGACCGACTCTCAGCCGGGCGTGCGGCGGATTCTCGCGCCCAGCTGCTGCAGCTTCTCCTCGATCGCCTCGTAGCCGCGGTCGATGTGATAGATGCGCTCGATCTCGGTGCGGCCCTCGGCCACCAGGCCGGCCAGCACCAGGCTCGCCGAGGCGCGCAGATCCGTCGCCATGACCGGCGCCGCCGTCAGCCGCGGGACGCCCTTGATGATGGCGGTGTTGCCCTCGAGGCGGATCTCCGCCCCCATGCGCCGCATCTCGAGCATGTGCATGAAGCGGTTCTCGAAGATCGTCTCGATGATGGTGCCCACGCCGCTCGCCACCGTGTTGAGGGCGGCGAATTGGGCCTGCATGTCGGTGGGGAAGGCGGGATACGGCGCAGTGCGGATGTCGACCGCGGCAGGGCGCCGGCCGCGCATGTCGACGTCGACCCAGGTGTCCCCGACACCGATCATCGCGCCGGCCTCCCGCAGCTTGCCGATCACGGCATCGAGATGCTCGGGCCGGGTGTTCTTGACACGCACGTGACCCCCGGTGATCGCGCCGGCAACCATGTACGTGCCGGCCTCGATCCGGTCCGGCAGCACCTCGTAGGACGTACCATCGAGCCGCTCGACGCCCTCGATCACGATCGTGTCGGTGCCCGCCCCGCGGATCTTTGCGCCCATGGCGTTCAAGAAGTTCGCCAGATCGACCACCTCGGGCTCCCGGGCCGCATTCTCCAGCACCGTCTCGCCCTCCGCCAAGGTCGCCGCCATCATGAGGTTTTCGGTGCCTGTGACGGTCACGGTCTCGAGCACCAGACGGGCTCCGTGCAAGCGGCCCGCCCGCGCCTTGATGTAGCCGTTCTCGATGTGGATCTCGGCGCCCATGGCCTGCAGCCCCGCCACGTGGATGTTGACCGGGCGCGCGCCGATGGCGCAGCCCCCCGGCAGCGAGACGTCGGCGGACCCGAAGCGCGCGACCAGCGGCCCCAGCACCAGGATCGACGCACGCATGGTCTTCACCAGCTGATAGGGCGCGAAATATTCCTTGATGGTCGAGGCATCGACCTCGATGCGCATCTTCTCGTCGATGGTCACCGAGACGCCCATGCGGCCGAGCAGCTCGATCATGGTCGTGACGTCCTGCAGATGCGGCACGTTCGACACGGTCACCGGACCGTCGGCCAGCAGGCAGCCCGCCAATATCGGCAGCGTGGCATTCTTGGCACCCGAGATGCGGACCTCCCCCTCGAGCGGGATGCCACCGTGAATC
The DNA here is from genome assembly GCA_037445285.1 of Nevskiaceae bacterium. GTDB lineage: Bacteria > Pseudomonadota > Gammaproteobacteria > Steroidobacterales > Steroidobacteraceae > Bog-1198. Next base: position 14,221 of record JBBIKV010000041.1, read on the forward strand.
TGCAGTTTATCCACGCTGCAGTTCCGCGTGCTCTTCGGGCGTGAATACCTTGAGGGCGAGTGCGTGGATCTCGTTGCCCACCGCCGCCCCGAGGGTGGCGTAGACCAGTTGATGGCGCTGCACCGCCCGCTTGCCGGCGAACGCGGGCGATACCACGACGGCCTCGAAATGGACGTTGTCGCCGCTCGTCACGAACGCCTTGGACCCGGCCAGGCCGGCTTGGATCATCTCCGTCACTTGCTGTGGATTCATGCAGCCTCCCAAATACCCCAAGCATACGCGGTATCATTCGGGGATGAATCTTCCATCCACCGCCGGGATACCCACCTTCACGGACGCGGCACTCGTCGAACTGGGCCGCCAGGCCCTCGCCGTCGAGATCGACGGCCTCAAGGCCCAGGTACCGCGCCTGGGCGCCGATTTTGCCCGCGCCTGCCGGATTTGCCTGGACTGCCGGGGCCGGGTCGTCGTCACCGGCATGGGTAAATCGGGCCACATCGGCGGCAAGATCGCCGCCACGCTCGCCAGCACCGGCACCCCGGCCTTCTTCGTACATCCCGGCGAGGCCAGCCATGGCGACGTCGGCATGATAACCCGCGACGACGCCGTACTAGCATTGTCGAACTCCGGCGAAACCGACGAGATCATGGTCATCGTGCCCGTCATCAAGCGTCTCGGGGTTCCCCTGATCGCCTTTACCGGCAATTCCGGGTCCGCGCTGGCGCGCATCGCCGCCGTGCATCTGGACATCGGCGTGCCGGCCGAAGCCTGCCCCCTCAACCTGGCGCCGACGGCCAGCACCACCGCGGCCCTTGCGGTCGGCGATGCGCTGGCCGTGGCGCTGTTGAAGGCGCGCGGCTTCACCGAGGAGGATTTCGCACGCTCCCACCCCGCCGGCAGCCTCGGCAGGCGCCTGCTCCTGCACGTGAAGGACGTCATGCGCACCGGCGCCGACCTGCCCAGGGTGGCGGCGCAGACACCGCTGGCCGAGGGCCTGATGGAGGTGACCCGCAAGGGTCTCGGAATGACGGCCATCGTCGATGAGACCGGCCACGTTCTCGGCGTGTTCACCGACGGCGACCTGCGCCGCGCGCTCGACCGGGCCGCGGACCTCAAGCGCACCCGCATGGACGAGGTCATGACTCGCCACGCGAAGACCGTGCGCCCCAGCATGCTCGCCGCCGAGGCGGTTCACATCATGGAGACGCATCGGATCACCTCGCTGGTCGTGGTCGACGCCGACGACGTCCTGGTCGGCGCCCTCAACGTGCACGATTTGATGCGCGCGGGGGTCGTGTGAAGCGCAAGCCGCTCGCGCTCGCGAAGGTGGAGCTGCTGGTCCTGGACGTCGATGGCGTGCTCACCGACGGCCGCCTGTACTTTTCGGCCTCCGGCGAGGCGCTCAAGGTGTTCCACGTGCGCGACGGCCACGGCATCAAGCTGCTGCTGGGCGGCGGCGTGCAGGTGGCGGCGTTCAGCGGGCGCCGCTCGGCGGCGGTCACGGCGCGGATGCGTGAACTCAAGGTGCGCCATCTCGTCCAGGGCTGCGCCGACAAGGTCGCCGCCCTCGCCACCCTCACCCGGCGGCTCGGCGTGGCGCCGCTCGCCAGCGCCTGCATCGTCGATGACACTCCCGACCTGCCGCTGATGTCGGCCGTGGGCTTTGCCGCCGCGGTGGCCGACGCGCACCCGCTGGTGTTGTCGGCCGCGCATTGGGTGAGCCGGGCTCCCGGCGGCCGCGGCGCGGTGCGTGAATTCGCCGACGCCATCCTGCGCGCCCGTGCCGGGCTGAGCGACACGGCACGAGCCCGATGATCTTCAGGCTGTTCACCCTGCTCGCCGTGGCGGCGCTGGCCGTCAGCACCTGGATATTGAGCTCGCCGGCCCGCCACCCCGGCGCCGCCGTCGGGGCCGCGGAGGCGGAGTTGCCCGGCTATTTCCTGAAGGGCACCGTCCTCACCGACTTCGATGCGGACGGCGATCCGAGCATCCGTCTCGAGTCGCAGCGCATCGACCAGGTCGATCACGGCCCCGAGGTGAGCCTGACGAACGTCCGGGTCGACTATCAGGCGCCGGACGGTCAGAAATGGACAATGGTCGGGGACAGGGGCCGCGTGCAACCCGGCGGCAAGGTCATCGACATCGCGGGGAACGTCCGCCTGCAAGGCGACGGCACCGAACGCGGCGGAACCGCTATAGTCCACACCGAGGCCCTGAGCTACGACGTGCCCGCATCGGTCGTGAGGACCCGCGAGGAGGTGCGGGTGGAGTTCGGACCGCATACCCTGTCGGCCCTCGGGCTCACGGCGAACTTGAAGGAACGCACCCTGCATCTGGACGAGAAGGTCAATGGGCGATTTCAACGTTGAGGTTCTCGGCATGATCGGCCTCGCGGTGCTCACCCTCCCGGGCGCGCACGCGGCCGCCGCGCCGCCGCGCCAGAGCATCGTGCTCGACGCGCAATCCGCCGACGGCTCCTTCGACAACGTCGTGTTCCGCAAGGTGCGCATCACCCAGGGCGCCATGTCGATTGCGGCGGACCAGGGCCAGGGCACCCGCAAGGCCGACCACCTGGATTTCAACGACAGCCTTTGGGTGTTCCGCGGCAACGTGAAGATCAACGTCGACCAGGGGCAACTGCTCGCGGACGACGCGCAAATCACGTTCGCCAAGCAGCAGCTGTCCAAAGCCGTCGCCAACGGCAGCCCGGCATCGTTCGAGGAGCGCGCGGCCAGGTCGGGAAAGCTCGCGCGCGGCAATGCGGACACCATCGATTACGATGCCGGCAAGGGCATCGTGCGCCTCCTGAAGAACGCCTATCTGACGGACGGCCAGATCGAGGTGCGGGGGGAGACATTGAAGTACAACATCCTGTCGCAGACCATCGTCGCCGAGGCGGTGGACCAGGGGTCGCAGCGCGTTCACATCGTGGTCCCGCCGCCGCCCCCCAAACCATGAGCGTGCTGCGGGCGCTGAACCTCGCAAAAAGTTACAAGTCACGGCAGGTATTGCGGGATTTGTCGCTGGAGGTCGAGAGCGGCGAGGTCGTGGGCCTGCTGGGTCCCAACGGGGCCGGCAAGACCACGGCGTTCTACATGCTGGTCGGGCTCGTCAAATGCGAACACGGCGAGATCTTTCTCGACAATCGCGACATCACCGGGATGCCGATGCATCGCAGGGCGCAGCTGGGCGTGGGCTATCTGCCGCAGGAACCCTCGGTGTTCCGCCGGCTGTCCGTGTCGGACAACATCATGGCCATCCTCGAGACTCGACCCGGACTCGACGCCGCGCAGCGGGCGGCGCGCCTGAAGGAACTCCTGGGGGAACTGCACATCGGACACGTGCGCGAGAGCCTGGGAATGAGCCTGTCCGGCGGCGAACGGCGGCGGGTGGAAATCGCGCGGGCGCTGGCCGCGGATCCGGGATTCATCCTCCTGGATGAGCCGTTTGCCGGCGTCGACCCGCTTTCCGTGGCCGATATTCAACGGATAATCAGGCACTTAGCGGACAAGGGGATCGGCGTGCTGATAACGGATCATAATGTGCGGGAGACGTTGGGAATCTGCAGTCGTGCCTACATCGTGAGTCAGGGCTCCGTGCTCGCCTCCGGTTCTGCGGACCAGATTCTTGCCAACCCGCAGGTCCGTGAGGTGTACTTGGGTCAGGATTTCAAACTGTAGGCTTGGACCGCAAAGAACTATGTTGAAGCCCAGTCTGCAGCTTCGCATTGGCCAGCAGCTGACGATGACGCCGCAGCTGCAACAGGCTATCCGTCTGCTGCAGCTGCCGTCGCTGGATCTTCAGGCCCACGTCCGTGAGACCCTCGAGACCAACGTCATGCTGGAGGCGGAGGACGAACTCGCCCTGGATGCGGCGCCGGATGCGGTGCGCGAGCGCGAGGAGGCGCCGCCCCCCGAGGAGAAGTATGCCGAACTCGACGGCCGCTCGAGCGCGGCCGATCAACGCGAGGAGGCCGAGGTCGAGATCGCCGACGAGGCCTGGGGCGAGCAGACCAGCGGACCGTCGGACTCCCAGTGGTCCGGGGACGATGATCGCAACGGTGATTTCAGCGATCAACACGGCCAGACCCTGCAGGAGCAGTTGAGCGAGCAGCTCGATCTCGCCCACCTCTCGGCCGTCGACATGGCCATCGCCCGCGTCATCATCGACGCGATCACGGACGACGGCTATCTGAAGGACGATCTCGAGGACATCCGCTCGAGCCTGCTGCCGGAGATCGTCGCCTCGACCGCGGACGTCGAACGGGTCCTGGCCGCGGTGCAATCGCTCGAACCAGCGGGCGTCGCCGCCCGCACCCTCGGTGAATGCATCGCCCTGCAGCTGCGCCAGCTGCATGCGGACACCCCCGCGCGCGACGTCGCCATCCGCGTCGCCCTGGAACACCTCGACCTCGTGGCGGGCCAGCAGCTCGTGCTGCTGAGGCGCCAGCTGCGCTGCAGCGAGAACGATCTCGAGATGGCCCTCGCTCTGGTGCGATCCTGCCACCCGCGGCCCGGCGCCGCGGTGAATCCCTCGCAGGCCGAATACGTCGTTCCGGACGTCTTCGTGCGGCGCACCGACCACGGCTGGATCGTCGAGATCAACCAGGCGACCGTGCCGCGCGTGCGCGTCAACCAGAGCTATGCGAATCTGATCTCCCGCGCGCCCGATCACGCCATGCTGCGCACGCAGCTGCAGGAGGCGCGCTGGCTCATGCGCAGCCTCGAGATCCGCAACGAGACCCTGGTCAAGGTCGCGCGCTGCATCGTCCAGCGCCAGACCAGCTTCTTCGAGCTGGGCGAGGAGGCGATGGAGCCCCTGATCCTGAAGGACGTCGCGGAGGCCGTGGAGATGCACGAATCGACGATCTCACGCGTGACCACGGCCAAGTACATGCACACGCCGCGCGGCGTGTTCGAATTCAGATACTTTTTCTCGAGCCACGTCGAGGCGGCCGACGGCAAGGGGATGTCCTCGACAGCCATCCGCGCCAAGATCAAGAAGCTGATCTCCCAGGAGAACCCGGAAAATCCGTGCAGCGACAGCCGGCTCGCGGAATTTCTTTCCCAGGAAGGCATCCCGGTCGCCCGGCGAACCGTGGCCAAATACCGCGAAGGCATGCAGATCGCTCCGTCCAACGAACGGAAGCGGGCCGCCGCCCGCGCGGGTTGAAACACAGTCCATTTGAGGAGGAAACTCATGCAGCTAGATCTCAGCGGTCATCATGTGGAGATAACGGATTCCATGCGCGGTTACGTGCTGAAGCGATTCGAGAGGATCTCCCGGCATTACGAACAGGTCATCGACATTCATTGCGTGCTCACCGTCGAAAAACTGCGCCACAAGGCGGAGGCCACCCTCACTCTGCGCGGCAACAAGATCCATGCGGACGCCACCGAACCCAACATGTACGCCGCCATCGATGCCCTCGCCGACAAGCTCGACCGCTGCGTCAAGAAGCACAAGGAAAAGGCGGCCGACCATCACGCCGAGGACGTGATCAAGGCGCGCTCCGCGCCTTGAGGGGGCCGCGGGGGTCGGCGGAGTCCCGGTCGTGCGGCTGATCATCGTCAGCGGCCTGTCGGGGTCGGGCAAGAGCGTCGCCCTGCACCTCCTCGAGGACATCGACTTCTACTGCGTCGACAACATCCCGGCGGCCCTCCTGAAGCCGCTCATCTCCCACACGATTCGGGGCACGGACGAGGTCTATCCCCGGACCGCGGTGGGGCTCGACGCGCGCAACCGTCCGAGGGAGATCGAGACCATTCCGGCGCTGGTGTCGGAGCTGCGGCGCATCGGCATCAACTGCGAGGTGCTGTACCTGCACGCCAGCGACGAGGTGCTGCTGAAGCGCTATGCCGAGACCCGCCGCAAGCACCCGCTGGTCACACCGGACGTCGGCCTGCGCGAGGCCATCGCCTCGGAGCGCAGGCTGCTCGAACCGATCACCAGCGCCGCCGATCTGGTCATCGACACGTCGAACATGGGCGTGCACTCGCTGCGCGAGCGCCTGCGCGAACGTCTGGACCACCGGCGCGAGGGCCGGCTCACGCTGATGTTCGAGTCATTCGGCTACAAGCACGGCATCCCGGGGGACGCCGATTTCGTTTTCGACGTGCGCAGCCTGCCGAATCCGTTCTGGGAGCATTCGCTGCGCAATCTCACGGGCCGCGACCCGGCGGTGATCGACTATCTCGCCGGCCATCCGAGCGTCGGCCGCATGACCGCGGCGCTGATCGATTTCCTGTCGCAGCGGATCGACGAATTCGTCCAGGCAGGCCGCAGCTACCTCACGGTCGCCGTCGGCTGCACGGGGGGGCAGCACCGCTCCGTGTACGTCGCCGAGCGTCTGGCCGAGCACTTCCGCGGACTCCACCCCGAGGTCAAGACACGGCACGATTCCCTGCAGAAACACTGACCGCGCGGAACGGCGGGGCCTGATCGAGGGCGAGGAACTCACGGATCTCCGCGGCCCGCGCGCGCGCGTCCGCCTGTCCGAGGGCGATCAACTCCCGGGTATATCCACGCTCGAACAGCAGATAGCTGAGCAGCTGCATGCCGGCGCCGTTGTTGGCGCCGAGGGTGCGCAGCAGCGCCCGCAGGCTGCCCGGCAGTTCATGCCGGTGACGGCGCGCGATTTCGCCGAGGTCCTGGGAGGGCGTGATCACGAGCGCGTCGATGTGGCGCACGCCCGGCCGTTGATTCAGGAGTTTGATGACCTCGAGATCGCGGGACAGCTGGTCCATGAAGAGCGAGTCGAGCATGAATCCGAACATCTGCCCGAAGGTCGGCATGGTGTCGGGGTCGACCGGGCTCAGGGAGGAATTGCCGGCGTCGCCGACGCCGACCACCAGCAGCCGGTTGGCGCCCAGATGGATCGCGGGACTCAAGGGCGAAGTCTGGCGCATGGCGCCGTCGCCGTAATACTGGTCCTGCACCCGGATCGGGCGGAACAGAAACGGTATCGCCAGGCTCGCCATCACGTGCTCCAGCTTGAGCTGGACGCGGGCACCCTTGCGGAACGCGCCCCGCCAGGGATCGATGTCCGACGAGCAGGCATAGAACGTCATCGAGTCCGCATCCGCATAGCTGGTGGAACAGATGCCGATCGCCTCCAAATGCCTCTTGTAGAGTCCGCGGGGTATGCCGTCGAAATTCAGTTGGGCGCGCAGCAGATTCCACAACGGAGTGTTGTCGAACAACGCGTGCGGCGGCCGCGCCAGCCAGCCGCCGGACACGAGTGCCAGCATCCAATGCAATCCCGACCTGAGCACGCTGACCACATCGGCCTTGAAGACGTGGTGCACCCGGAATTCACGCCACACCCGCTCGATGGCGTACACCGCACGCCGGAAATGCGCGGGATCGGACGCCAGGGCGATCGAGCTCACGGCGCCGGCTGAAGTGCCGGTGATGACGGGGAAAGGGCAGCCGGACCCGCGCCGCAGTTGTTCCGCGATGCCCTTGAGGACGCCGACCTGATACGCCGCCCGGGCCCCGCCGCCCGTCAACACCAAGCCCAGCACCGGAGCCGCGTCGTCCATCCGGCTAGTATGCCATCGCCCGCGGGGGCGATCGTGCGCCAGGTCACACCCGGCCGTGCTCCGGATCACGCCCCGCCGGACAGCGGGTCACGCCCGGCCGGACGGCGTCACGTCAAGGCGTCGATCGCCTCGTCCAGACCCGCAAGCGTCAGTGGATACATCCGCCCGGCCGTGAGCTCCCGGGTCAGCGCGATGGACTGCGAGTGCCGCCACCCCGCCTCCGGCTGCGGGTTCAGCCACGCGAACTTCGGGTACGCCTTCATCAGGCGCTGCAGCCACACGCTGCCGGGTTCCGGGTTCCAATGTTCGACGCTGCCGCCCGGCTGGGTGATCTCGTAGGGGCTCATCGTGGCATCGCCCACCAGGATCAGCTTGTAGTCGCCCGCGTACGTGCGCAGCACCTCGGCGGTCCCCACGTGCCCGTTGAAACGCCGCCGGTTGTCGCGCCACAACGCTTCGTAAGGGAAATTGTGGAAATAGAAATGTTCGAGGTGCTTGAACTCGCTGCGCGCCGCCGAGAACAGCTCCTCGCAGGTCCTGACGTGATCGTCCATCGAACCGCCGACGTCGAGGAGCAGCAGCACTTTGACCACGTTGTGGCGCTCCGCGACCATTTTGAGGTCGAGCCAACCGCCGGCGCGCGCCGTGGCATCGATCGTCTCCGCCAGACTGAGCTCCGTGGGCGCGCCGCGCCGCGCGAAGCGGCGCAGTTTGCGCAGCGCCATCTTCATGTTGCGCGTGCCGAGTTCGACGCCGTCGTCGAGGTTCGCGAATTCGCGCTTGTCCCACACCTTCACCGCGCTGCGGTTGCGGGATCCCTCCTGGCCGATGCGGACCCCCTCGGGGTTGTAGCCGTAGGCGCCGAAGGGCGAGGTCCCGGCGGTGCCGATCCACTTGCTGCCGCCCTGGTGACGCTCCCGCTGCTCCTCAAGGCGCTGTTTGAGCGTCTCCATCAGCCTATCCCATCCGCCCATCGACTCGACCGCCGCCTTTTCCTCGGGACTGAGATCCCGCTGCGCCAGCTTCGCGAGCCAGTCGGCGGGAAGTTCGCGCTCGAGGTGCGCAAAAAGGTCCACGGCGCCCTTGAAATGCGCCGCGAACACCCGGTCGTAGCGGTCGTAGTGCCGTTCGTCCTTGACCAGACAGGTGCGCGCCAGATGATGGAACCGCTCGGCGCTAGCCCCGGCGAGCCCTGCCTTCAGCGCCTCGAGCAGCGTCAACAATTCGGTGATGGAGACCGGCACCCCGGCGCTCTTCAGCAGCAGGAAAAATCTAACGAGCATTCCGGCGGTTGAGGAACAACAGTTGCTCGAACAAGTGCACGTCCTGCTCGTTCTTCAGCAGCGCGCCGTGGAGCGGAGGGATCAGCTTCTTCGCATCGTCGCCGCGCAGCGCCTCCGCCGGGATGTCCTCGGCGACGAGCAGCTTGATCCAGTCGAGGAGTTCCGAGGTGGTGGGCTTCTTCTTGAGGCCCGGCGTTTCGCGGATCTTGAAGAAGATCGTCAACGCTTCGCGCAGCAGCTCTCGCTTCAGGTCCGGGAAATGCACGTCGACGATCTGCGTCATGGTCGCCTCGTCGGGGAAGCGGATGTAGTGGAAGAAGCAGCGCCGGAGGAAGGCGTCGGGCAGCTCTTTTTCATTGTTGCTGGTGATGATGATGACCGGCCGGTGCTTCGCCCTGACGGTCTCGCGGGTCTCGTAGACGTAGAACTCCATCCGGTCGAGCTCGCGCAGCAGATCATTGGGAAACTCGATGTCCGCCTTGTCGATTTCGTCGATCAGGAGCACGGGCTGCTCGTCGCAGTCGAAGGCCTCCCAGAGATTGCCCTTGACGATGTAGTTGCGGATCTCACGGACCCGCGGATCGCCGAGCTGGGAATCGCGCAGCCGCGACACCGCGTCGTACTCGTACAGCCCCTGCTGCGCCTTGGTGGTGGACTTGATGTGCCACTCGAACAGGGGCAGCCCCAGGGACCGGGATATCTCCGCCGCGAGCAGCGTCTTGCCGGTTCCGGGTTCGCCCTTGATGAGCAGCGGCCGCGACAGCACGCGGGCCGCGTTGACCGCCGCCGTCAGCTCCGCCGTTGCGACGTAGCGGTCGGTGCCGTGGAACTCCGTGGCCACCGGCTATCCTCCCGCGGGCCGGTCGCCCGCGGCCTGGTCGCACACGACCCGCAGGATCTGCATGGAATTGGTGCCACCCACCACGCCGGCATGCTCGCCCTTGGTGAGGATGATGAGGTCGCCGTCCACGACCAGCTTGAGATCGAGCAGCTGTCGGAAAACCGAGAAATAGAACCCGTCCCGGTCCTCCTGACCCTCGAGATCGAAGGCCACGGGATAGACACCCCGATACAACGTCACTCTCGAGCGGGTCTCCTCCTGCCGGGTGAACGCGTAAATCGGAATGTCCGATCGGACGCGCGACATCCACAGCGTGGTTTCGCCGGACTCGGTGAGGGCCACGATGGCTTTGACGTGCAGGTGGTTCGCGGTGTACATCACCGCCGCCGCGATCGCCTCGTTGGTGCGGTCGTAATAGCCGCTGGTGCGCTGACGTATCCGCACGTGCGCCCCCTGGTATTTCTCAGCGCCCTCGATGATCTGCGCCATGGCCTCGATCACCTTCGTGGGGTGCTTGCCCGCGGCGGTTTCGGCGGACAGCATCACCGCGTCGCTGCCGTCCATGACGGCGTTGGCCACGTCGGACACCTCGGCGCGTGTCGGGATGGTGTTGACGATCATCGACTCCATCATCTGCGTCGCCGTGATGACGACCCGGTTCTGGTGGCGTGCCTCCTGGATGATGAGCTTCTGCAGGCCCGCAAGCTCCGCATAGCCCATTTCGACGCCGAGGTCGCCGCGCGCGACCATCACCGCATCGCTGGCGCGCACCACCTCGGCGAGATTCTTGATGGCCTCCGCTCGCTCGATCTTCGCCACCAGCAGCGCATGCCCCCCCGCCTGGCGCAACAGCGCCCGCGCCTCGTTCATGTCGGCCGCATCACGGGCGAAGGACACGGCCATGTAGTCGACGCGCAGCGCCGCCGCGGCCCGGATGTCCTCCCGGTCCTTGTCGGTCAGGGCCCCGGCAGACAGGCCGCCGCCCTGGCGGTTGATGCCCTTGTTGTTGCCGAGTTCGCCGCCCACCACCACCCGGGTCACGATGCGCGGGCCGTCGACGGAGCGGACCTGCAGGCTGATCTGTCCGTCGTTGAGCAGCAGCACGTCGCCGGCAAACACGTCCTGCGGGAGCTTCTTGTAGGCGATCCCGACCGAACGGACGGTGCCGGCGTCCACCGGGAGGCTGGCATCGAGCGTGAATTCCGCGCCGTCGGCGAGGTCGATCTTTCCGGACACGAAGCGGTCGATGCGGATCTTCGGCCCCTGCAGATCGCCGAGGACGCCCACGTAGCGCCCCGCCTGCCGGGCGGCGGCCCTCACCATCTCCAGGCGCCGGGCATGATCCGGCACCGTGCCGTGGGAGAAATTGAGACGGACCACGTCGAGGCCGGCCCGCACCATGTCCGTCAACACCTTCGGGTCATCGGTGGCGGGGCCAAGGGTCGCGACGATCTTGGTCCTGCGCAGCTGAAAACTCATGCCGCGCGGGCTTCCAGTATTTCGACCGCCGGCAGCTTCTTGCCCTCGACGAACTCGAGGAACGCGCCGCCGCCCGTCGAAATGTATGAAATGCTGTCCTCGATGCCGTATTTCTCGATGGCGGCGAGCGTGTCGCCCCCGCCGGCGAGGGAGAATGCCTTGCTGCGCGCGATCGCATTGGCCAGCGTGCGCGTGCCCTCCCCGAACTGGTCGAACTCGAACACGCCGACCGGGCCGTTCCACAGCACCGTGCCCGCCGTCGCGATGAGCTTCGCCATCTCCTCCGCGGAATCCGGTCCGATGTCCAGGATCATCTCGTCGGCCGAGACGGAATCGACCGGCTTCACGTCGGCCTCCGCCTTGTTCGAGAATTCCGTGGCCACCACGACGTCGGTCGGCATCGGGATCACGATCCCGCGCGTCTTCGCCTGGTCCAACAATCTCCTGCAGATGTCCAGCATCTCCGGTTCGTGCAGCGACTTGCCGACGTTGTAGCCGAGCGCCGCCAGGAACGTATTGGCGATTCCGCCACCGACGATCAGCTGATCGACCTTCGACAGCAGGGTCTCGAGCACCGTGAGCTTGGTCGACACCTTGGATCCGGCGACGATGGCGAGCAGCGGTCTGGCCGGCTTCTCGAGCGCCGTCTCCAGGGCGGACAATTCGCTCACGAGCAGCGGGCCCGCACAGGCGACCGGCGCATACTTCGCGACGCCATGCGTGCTGGCCTCCGCCCGGTGCGCCGTGCCGAACGCATCCATCACGTAGATGTCGCACAGCGCGGCCATCCGGCGCGACAGCTCTTCGGAATCCTTCTTCTCACCCTTGTTGAAGCGCACGTTCTCCAGCAGCACCACCTCGCCGGCGCCGACGCTGACGCCTTCCAGCCAGTCGCGCTTCAGGGCGACCGGAATCCCGAGCAATTGCGTCAGACGCCGGGCGACCGGCGCCAGGGAGAACTCCTCGGAGAACCTGCCCTCATCCGGACGGCCGAGGTGGGACATGACGAGCACGTGGGCCTTCGCCGCCAGCGCCGCCTGGATGGTCGGAAGCGACGCCCGGATGCGGGCGTCGCTGGTCACGATGCCGTCGGTCACCGGCACGTTCAGGTCCTCGCGGATCAGCACCCGCTTTCCCGCCAGGGCCAGGCTCGACATTTTGAGTATTTTCATGGGCTCTCAGGCCTTCGACCACGCCAGCGTGGTGTCGAGCATCCTGTTGGAGAAGCCCCACTCGTTGTCGTACCAGGCGCAGACCTTAACCAGCGTGCCCTGGATGACCTTGGTGAGGGTCGCGTCATAGGTCGACGACGCGGGATCATGGTTGAAATCCACCGACACCAGCGGCGCATCGTTGTAGGCGAGGACGCCCTTCATGTCGCCGGCCGCCGCCTTCCTCACCGCCGCGTTGATCTCCTCCACGGTGGTGGCGCGGGCAGCCGTGAAACTCAGATCCACCAGCGACACGTTGATGGTCGGAACGCGAATCGCGAATCCGTCGATCTTGCCCTTGAGTTCCGGCAGCACCAACCCGACCGCCGCCGCGGCGCCGGTCTTGGTCGGTATCATCGACATGGTCGCCGAGCGGGCCCGGCGCAGATCGGAATGGTAGACGTCGGTCAGCACCTGGTCGTTCGTGTAGGAGTGGATCGTGTTCATGAGGCCGGACAGGATGCCGATCTCGGCATGCAGCACCTTGGCGAGCGGCGCCAGGCAGTTCGTCGTGCACGAGGCATTCGAGATCACGGTGTGGCTGGATTTCAACACGTGGTGGTTCACGCCATAGACGACGGTGGCGTCCACATCGTCCCCGCCCGGCGCCGAGATCACGACCTTCCGCGCCCCGGCCGTCAGATGCGCCGACGCCTTCGCCTTGCTCGTGAACAGACCCGTGCATTCGAGCACGACATCCACACCGAGTTCCCCCCACGGGAGCTTGGACGGATCGCGCTGCGCAACCACGCGGATCCGGTCGCCGTTCACCACCATCGAGTCGCCATCGACGTGCACCTCGCCCCGGAACCGGCCGTGCACCGTGTCGAAGCGCGTCAGGTGGGCGTTCGTGTTCGCATCGCCCAGATCGTTGATGGCCACGATCTTGATCGCGTCCTTGTGCTTGCCTTCATACAGCGCACGCAGCACGTTGCGGCCGATGCGCCCATATCCATTGATGCCGACTTTGATAGCCATCCTCTCGCCCCTTTGATCCTATTTGGACAAAACCCGGTCGATTGCCTCGACCACGTGGTCCGGCGTGAAGCCGAACGCCTTGAACAGATCCTTCGCCGGCGCGGACGCGCCGAAATGATCGATGCCGACGATCTCGCCCGCGAGCCCCACATAGCGCCACCACGAGTCCGTCGAGCCCGCCTCGACCGCCACGCGGCGGGTCACGGAGGGCGGCAGGACGCTCTGCTTGTAGGCGTCGTCCTGGCGGTTGAAGGTGTGGGTGCTCGGCATCGACACCAGGCGGATCCTGCGCCCCTTGGCGGACGCGCTGCGCACCGCCGCGGCGGCGATGCCGACTTCGGACCCGGTCGCGATGACGATGGCCTCCGGCGGTCCCTCGGAGTCGATCAGCACATAGCCGCCGCGCCTGATCGCGGCAACCTGCGCCGCATCCCGGCTTTCCGGGGCGAGCGCCTGACGGCTGAATATCAGGCAGGTGGGACCGTCGCGGTTCTCTATCGCCACCCCCCAGGCCGCCGCCGTCTCGACGGCATCGCAGGGCCGCCACAGGTCCATCTGCGGAATGAGCCGCAGGCTGGCAATGTGCTCGATCGGCTGATGCGTCGGACCGTCCTCCCCCAGGCCGATCGAGTCGTGCGTGTAGACGAAAATCACGCGCAGGCGCATCAACGCCGCCATGCGCACGGCATTGCGCGCATAGTCGGAGAACGTGAGGAAGGTGCCCCCGTACGGAATGAATCCGCCGTGCCCCGTCATGCCGTTCAGGATGGCGGACATGCCGAATTCCCGCACGCCGAAATGCACGTAGTTCCCGCCGGGCGAGTCGGGGGTGAGCGCCACCGAATCCTTGCGCAGCGTGCCGTTCGATGGCGTCAGATCGGCCGATCCGCCCAACAGCTCGGGGAGCGACGGACCGATCGCATTCAACGTGGCCTGCGAGGATTGGCGGCTGGCGAGCGACTTGCCGTCCGCCTGGGCGCCGGCCGCGAAGGCGTTGATGAGCTCGCCGAATCCGTCAGGCAGATCGCCGGCCATGCGGCGCTCGAGTTCCGCCGCGAGCGCCGGGAACTCGCCCTTGTAGGCGGCGAATCGCGTGCGCCACTCCTGTTCGGCGCGCGCGCCCTTGTCGCGCATGTCCCACGCGGCGCGGATGTCGGCCGGTATCTCGAAAGGCGCGGCGGTCCAGCCGAGGTGCACCCGCGTGGCCGCGATTTCCTCGTTGCCCATGGCCTCGCCGTGCATGGCGGCGGTACCCTGCTTGTGGGGGGCGCCCCACCCGATCACCGTTTTGGCGCAGATCAGCGACGGCCGTCCCGTGTCGGCGCGCGCGGCGGCGAGCGCCGCGGCGATGGCCGCGCTGTCGTGACCGTCGACATGCCGCAGAACGTGCCAGCCATACGCCTCGAAGCGCCCGGCCGTGTCGTCGCCGAACCAGCCGGCCACCTTGCCGTCGATGGAAATGCCGTTGTCGTCATAGATCAAAATGAGCTTGCCGAGCTTCTGCGTGCCGGCGAAGGAGGCGACTTCGTGGGAGATTCCTTCCATCATGCAGCCGTCGCCCAGGAACACGTACGTGTGATGGTCGACCACGGTGTGACCGGGACGGTTGAAGGTGGCGGCGAGGGTCCGCTCGGCCAGCGCCATGCCGACGGCGTTCGCAAATCCCTGACCCAGCGGCCCCGTCGTCGTTTCGATGCCGAGGTGCGTCTCGCGCTCCGGATGACCCGCGGTTTTGGAGCCGAACTGGCGGAAATTCTTGATCTCGTCGATCGACAGCGGATACCCCGTCAGATACAGGACCGAGTAGAGGAGCATCGACGCGTGCCCGTTCGACAGCACGAAACGGTCGCGGTCGATCCACGTCGGATTGCCCGGATTGAACTTAAGCACGTCGCGCCACAGCACCTCGGCGAGGTCCGCCATGCCCAACGGGGCGCCCGGATGACCGGAATTGGCCTTTTGAACCGCGTCCATCGACAAGGCACGGATGGCGTTGGCTA
The DNA here is from genome assembly GCA_037445285.1 of Nevskiaceae bacterium. Taxonomy (GTDB): domain Bacteria; phylum Pseudomonadota; class Gammaproteobacteria; order Steroidobacterales; family Steroidobacteraceae; genus Bog-1198. The sequence goes on from JBBIKV010000041.1 coordinate 29,557, forward strand.
AATCACGACGGGTGGGCATGGCGCGCTTCTTGTATTGAGAGGGGCGGCGTATTGTCCCCGATGCGACCGCCGCCAGCAACTTGACGCCGCGTCTCACGGCGGCGTGCCCCGAGCATGACCTGGTTCACCGTCCTCGGACCGGGCCCTTTGATAAAATCGCGATGATGCAAATCCTACAAATCACCGACCCGCATCTCTACGGCAGTGCCAGCGGCAGTTTGCGGGGGGTCGAGACCGATTCGAGCCTGCGCACGGTCCTCGACGACGCGTTTCCCCAGGGCATGGACGGACAGCGCGGCGACTACGCGGCGATCCTCGTCACGGGCGACCTGGTGCAGGACGACCCGGCGGGTTACCTGCGGTTCAAGAGCATTTTCGGCAAATTGCGACAGCCGGTGTTGTGCCTCCCCGGCAATCATGACGAGCCCGCCGCCATGCAGCGCAGCCTCGCCATGGAGCCGTTCCGCTATTGCGGCACGCACGCACTCGGCGCCTGGCAGTTCGTGATGCTCGACAGCTACGATCCGGGCCACGTCGGCGGACGGCTCACGGCGGCCGAACTCGGACGGCTGGACGCCGCGCTCGGGAACTCGCCGGCGCATGCGCTCGTCTGCCTGCACCATCATCCCGTGGTCATGGGCAGCCGCTGGCTCGACGGCTCAGGCCTCGCGAATGCGCATGAGTTTTGGCGCATCATCGACGCCCACCCGCACGTGCGGGGCGTCGTGTGGGGCCATGTGCATCAGGAATTCGACGGTGAACGCAACGGCGTGCGGCTGTTCTCGACGCCGTCGAGCTGCGCCCAGTTCCTGCCGCAGAGCGACCGTTTCGCGCTCGACGCGCGTCCGCCCGCCTACCGGCGCTTCGACCTGCGCGAGGACGGCCGTATCGACTCCGAAGTGCGCTGGGTCGCGGCACTCTCGACACGCCGGACCGCGGCGCGCTGATCGCATGCGCGCGTTACTGTTCGCGCTCGTCTGCCTCGCATTCGCCCCGCCCGGCCGTGCCGATACGGGGCCGCTGCACGCGCTGTGGGAGGTGCACGGCAGGCACAACACGGTCTACCTCCTCGGGTCCATCCATGTGCTGCGGCCGGGCGACTATCCGCTGGCGCCGGCGGTGCTGAAGGCCTATGCCGATTCGAAATCGCTGGTCATGGAGATCAACCTGGCGGATATGGACACCGAACAGGTTCAGGCGCAGATGCTGGCCAGCGCCATGCTGCCGGAGGGCAGAACGCTGCCGGACATTCTCGGACCGCGGCGGTATGCGCGTGCCGCGGGGCTGTCGCACGACGTCGGCATCGAGCTCGCCACCTTCGACCAGTTCGCGCCGTGGTTTGCGGCGGAGGCCATCTCGGAACTGCAATTGACGCAGCTCGGGTTCCAGGCCGAATCCGGGGTGGAGATGTACTTCCTGGAACGCGCCCGGACCGACGGCAAGACCATCACCGGGCTGGAAACCGTGCACGACCAGATCGCCCTGTTCGAGGGACTCTCGATGGACGCCCAGGCCGACTACCTGGTGTCGAGCCTCGAGCAGGCGCGCACCCTGCCGCAGGAGGTCGACGCAATGGTGCGTGCCTGGAAGCGCGGCGACACGGCATGGTTCGAGCGTGAGCTCGACTCCGAGTTCGGCAAGGATCCGGCGCTGCAACAGTCCGTCCTCGCCGCCCGCAATCGCAAATGGCTGCCGCGCATCGAGGCGCTGCTGAAGGACGACGGGAACTATCTCATCATCGTCGGCACCGGCCACCTGGTCGGACCGGACAGCGTCATCGACCTGTTGAAGAAGGACGGGGTCGACGCCACTCAGAGGTAGGCGCCGGCCCCGGATCCCGCACTAATCGGCCGGCGGCGCGTCCGGCGGCGCCTCGTGGCCATGACCGCCCCACGGACCGCGATGCGGGCGCGCCTCCCACTGCGCCTCCAAGTCCTTCAGCTGCGTCTTCTGCGCGGGCGTCAGCAACGCGTTGATCTGCGACCGCACGTGCTGCGACTGGGTCGTGCGCTGCGAGGCAAGGGTCGCGTTCGAGGCGGCCACCTCGGCGACGACGTCGGCGAAATGCGGATCATCGGGCGAGCTGCGGCCGAGCCTCAGATGGTTGGCGCGCATCTGCTCGTGCAGGCTCTGCATCTGCGGCTTCGCCGCGGCGAGGATGGCTTTGACGGAGGATTGTTGCTCGGCCGTCAACCCCAGTCTGGCGTACATGCGGCCCGGGCCCCAACCCTGCGGACCGCCGTGGGGCGGGCAGGGCATCGCGGCCGGCGGCGGCGCATCCGCGGCCGCCGGCAGACCGGCCGCGGCGGCGCGCCAT